>NZ_ML133646.1:0-574992 GCF_003985135.1 Rhizobium fabae | reverse complement strand
TGCCGATGCCAAGCAGCTTCACGGGCATCGCTATGCCCGCTTCCGAAGTCGCACCCGCGTCGCATGCCAGTGCCTGTTGGCTGCGGCCGCCCAAAACATCAAGAAGATCGCAATGGCCCTGACAAAACCACCAAAACCGGCCACGGCGTAAGCCGAAACCTCTCTTCGCCCTCCGCCAAAACACAACCGGCAAAAAATCCAATCGCCAAAAAAGCAAAACCCGCCGAAAAAATCGACGGGTTTGTCAGCAGTCTGTGGGCGCCATCGGCGCCCTTTTTTGTCAGCGCCGCTGGAAAGCCTTCACAAACATTCTCTATCCTGAATCCGCCGCGTCGGACCGGATGGCTGCGACGCACAGGGACTTCCGTTTCATGTCTGTCGTCACCCTGAAATCGCTATAGATTTTTCGGCGGCAAACATTGGGTAACAAAACTGTGCATGGCCGCATTCATTTGATTCGCGATGATTTTTTTCACGCCTGGGGTATTCTAAGGTCGTGGTGATTCGGATGAACGCTCTCCACACCATCCGGTCGTTGTTTTGGGATAACGGGGATAGATATGGCTCAGCCAAGTGTAGCGCGTGAACCGTCCATGGAAGAAATTCTGGCCTCCATCCGCCAGATCATCGAAAGCAATGAGCCCGGTGCCGGCAAGGCGATTTCAGCATCCCTGCCGCCAGTCTATGGCACCGACGAAGATGAGAACGGTTCCGAAATCCATCTGACCGTTGACGACACCTATGCCGGCGTCGAATTTCCCGAACCGGCCCTGCGCTCCTCCGATCCGCGTTTCGTCGCCGCCAATTCCGCCGGCACCGCTCCCGAACCTGAAGTGCCGGCCCGCGCGCTGTCGCTGGCCGATGTCGCCGCCCGCGTGCGCGCCGCCTCCGAGCGCAGCGCCGCACAGGCCGGGCAGGCGCTGCGTGAAATTCCGAGCGCCTTCCGTCAGCTCGAACCGCAGCCGGCCTTGATGCCGGAGCCGCCGCGCGCCGAAGCGCCACAGCCGGAGCCTCAGCCGGCTCAGTCTGTTTTCCCCGTCGCTCCGGCGCCAGTTCAGCATGCTCCGGTCCAACAGCAGCCGGCCGAGCCGATGTTCGCGGAAGCGCCGAAAGTTGCGGTCGCCGAGCCGGCGCCTGCTGTCGAAGCAGCGCCGCCGGCACCGGAACCGGCCGTGCAGTCGTCGACCGAGCGTTTCCTGCCAAGCGTCATGGAGGAGGTCCAGCCGACGCTGCTTTCGGAAGATGCCGGCCTGCAGATCAGCCGCTCTTTCGAAGAACTCGCCGCGGCGATCGATGGCGCGGAGCGCCGCTCGCTCGACGAGATCGCAGAGGACATGCTGCGGCCGATGCTGCGCGAATGGCTTGATGATAATCTGCCGACGCTGGTCGAGCGGCTGGTGCGCGAGGAAATCGAGCGCGTGGCGCGCGGCCCGCGCCGCTGATCGGATTGCTTTTTTCCTGAAAAGCCGCTCCGGTCTCCGGGGCGGCTTTTTTATTGACTTGGCCGTGCCCATCCTATTTACAAACGCCCATCCTCGAACCTCGAAATTGGTCAGAAAATGCTCGACAAGACCTATGATTCCGCTGCCGTCGAACCGAAAATCGCCGCGAAATGGGATGAGGCGGACGCCTTCCGCGCCGGCGCGAACGCCAAGCCGGGGGCCGAGACCTTCACCATCGTGATCCCGCCGCCGAACGTCACCGGTTCGCTGCACATGGGCCACGCGCTCAACAACACGCTGCAGGACATCCTGGTGCGCTTCGAGCGCATGCGCGGCAAGGACGTGCTCTGGCAACCGGGCATGGACCACGCCGGCATCGCCACGCAGATGGTCGTCGAGCGCAAGCTGATGGAACAGCAACTGCCGGGCCGCCGCGAAATGGGCCGCGAAGCCTTCATCGACAAGATCTGGGAGTGGAAAGCTGAATCGGGCGGGCTGATCTTCAACCAGCTGAAGCGCCTGGGCGCCTCGTGCGATTGGTCTCGTGAGCGTTTCACCATGGACGAAGGCCTGTCGCAGGCCGTTCTCGAAGTCTTCGTCACGCTCTACAAGGAAGGCCTGATTTACAAGGACAAGCGCCTCGTCAATTGGGACCCCAAACTGTTGACTGCCATTTCCGACATGGAGGTCGAACAGCAGGAGGTGAAGGGGCATCTCTGGCATCTGCGCTATCCGCTCGAGCCTGGTGTCACCTATCAGTATCCGGTTGCCTTCGACGAGGAAGGCAAGCCGACCGAATTCGAGACGCGTGACTATATCGTCGTCGCGACGACGCGGCCGGAAACGATGCTGGGCGATACCGGCATTGCCGTGAACCCTGAAGATGAGCGTTACAAGCCGATCATCGGCAAGCATGTCATCCTGCCGATCGTTGGCCGCAAGATCCCTGTTGTCGCCGATTCCTATGCTGATCCAACGGCTGGTACCGGTGCCGTCAAGATCACGCCAGCACATGACTTCAACGACTTTGACGTCGGCAAGCGGGCCGGCCTGCGTGCGATCAACGTCATGAATATCGACGGTACGATCGCTATCAAGGACAACGAGGATTTCCTCGAAGGTCTCGACCATCCCGCGGCGCTCCATGGCGCCTGGGACCGTCTGGAAGGGCAGGACCGCTTCCATGCGCGCAAGATCATCGTCGAGATTTTCGAAGAGGCCGGTCTCCTCGACAAGATCGAGCCGCACAAGCACATGGTCCCGCATGGTGACCGTGGCGGTGTGCCGATCGAGCCGCGGCTGACGGAACAATGGTTTGTCGACAATAAGACTTTGGGGCAACCCGCGCTGGAATCTGTCCGCGAGGGAAGAGCCCGGTTTATTCCGAGGAACTGGGAAAACACCTATTTCAACTGGCTGGAGAACATCGAGCCGTGGTGCATTTCCCGCCAACTCTGGTGGGGACATCAGATTCCTGCCTGGTATGGCCCGGATGGTCAGGTCTTCGTCGAAAAGACCGAGGAAGAGGCGCTGCAGGCTGCGATCCAGCACTACCTCTCGCATGAAGGGCCGATGAAGGCCTATGTCGAAGACCTGCTCGAAAACTTCAAGCCGGGTGAGATCCTGACGCGAGACGAGGACGTGCTCGACACCTGGTTCTCCTCAGCCCTCTGGCCATTCTCGACACTCGGCTGGCCCGACCAGACGCCGGAACTCGCGCGCTACTATCCGACGAATGTTCTGGTGACCGGCTTCGATATCATCCCGTTCTGGGTCGTTCGCATGATGCAGATGGGTCTGCATTTCATGAAGGACGAGAATGGCGATCCCGTCGAGCCCTTCCATACGATCTACATTCACGCACTGGTCCGCGACAAGAACGGGCAGAAGATGTCGAAGTCGAAGGGCAACGTCATCGATCCCCTGGAACTGATCGACGAATACGGCGCTGACGCGCTGCGCTTCACGCTGGCGATCATGGCCGCGCAGGGCCGCGACGTGAAGCTCGATCCGGCCCGCATCGCCGGCTACCGCAATTTCGGCACCAAGCTTTGGAACGCCACGCGCTTTGCCGAGATGAACGGCGCGAAGAGCGATCCGCATTTCGTGCCGGAAGCCGCCGAGCTCACCATCAACCGCTGGATCCTCACGGAACTTGCCCGTACGGAACGTGACGTTACGGAAGCGCTTGAAGCCTTCCGCTTCAACGACGCCGCCGGCGCGCTCTACCGTTTCGTCTGGAACGAAGTGTGCGACTGGTATCTCGAACTGCTGAAGCCGGTCTTCAATGGTGAGGATGAGGGCGCCAAGGCTGAGGCTCAGGCCTGCAGCGCCTATATTCTCGAAGAGATCTATAAGCTGCTGCATCCCTTCATGCCCTTCATGACCGAAGAGCTCTGGGCGCATACGGCGGGCGAAGGCAAGGAGCGCGACACGCTGGTCTGCCATGCTGAATGGCCGGCGCCGTCCTATGCCGACGATGGGGCTGCTGACGAGATCAACTGGCTGATCGACCTCGTCTCCGGTATCCGCTCTGTGCGCGCCGAAATGAACGTGCCGCCGTCGGCAACCGCGCCGCTCGTCGTCGTCAAGGCCAACAACCTGACGCGCGAGAGGCTGTTCCGCCACGACGCGGCCATCAAACGGCTCGCGCGTGTGGAAGCCATATCGCTGGCCGACGATGCGCCAAAGGGCGCCGCTCAGATCGTCGTCGCAGAGGCCACCATCTGCCTGCCGCTCGGCAATCTGATCGACCTTTCCGCCGAAAAGGCTCGCTTGGAAAAGGCGATCGCCAAGACGGACGGCGAGATCTCCCGCATCAACGGCAAGCTGTCCAACGAGAAGTTCGTCGCCAATGCCAATCCCGAGGTGGTCGAGGCCGAACGGGAGCGGCTCGAGGAACTGGAGGGGCAGATCGCAAGCTTGAGGATTGCACTCTCGAGGGTGAGCGAAGCCGGTTAAGCTTCTCAAGCCCATTTGGTAAGTTATTTCAAAGACGCGCCGTTCGCCGGCGCGTCTTTTTTGCTGTCGTGGAGTGAGCGATTCGGTCCTGAAAACGGCCGATTTCGGGCTTCCAGCCTGTGGATTGTGGTCTTGGGAGCCTCTGGCTGGCGAAAACTGCCACTGTTGTCGGATTGATACAGCTTCTGCAATGTTTGGAATGAATACCCAAAAGCTGCCCGAAAAGTGATCCGTCTCGGAATAAAATTTTATTAACCAGATTTTTTGACGTGTCCGTCAATTTCTTTACGTAAATTAGCCGCTGGAACGATGGGAAGCGCTGTCAGGGCGCGCGTTGCCATATCAGGCGAACACTTACTAGAGTGTCGCCACATCAATTGCTGGAGTGGGGGAGACACAATGGCATCGCGTATGTTTTCCAAGGGCGTAACGTCGCTCGTTCTTCTTTCGTCGCTTGCATCGCCGTCCTTCGCCGGCGGTCTGGAGCGCGGCGGATACAATGTCGACCTTCTCTTCGACAATTCGCGGTTTTCCGTCCAGTCCGGCGCCACCTATGTCATGCCGCAGCGCAAGCTGAAGAATGTCAAGGACACCAAGGCGAGCGATGGTCTCGGCACCAATGGTATCGGTGACGGTTCGACCACCGCCGACGATACCGAGAATTATTGGGTCCCCTATCTCGGCGTGAAGGTTGGTTTCGGCGATGCGATCGATTGCTTGGGCGACTATTCCACACCCTTCGGCGCGCATACCAATCCCGGCACTGACTGGCTGGGCGTCAACAACAACATCGAAACCAAGATCAGCACCCGCAACTACGGCCTGACCTGCTCCTATCGTTTCGATATGGGACCCGGCCAGCTTCGCCTGATCGGCGGCGGCTTCTACCAGACCGTCGAGGGTTTCAAGACCCGCCTTGTCGCGCCGATCACCACACCGCCGGCCTCGCTGATCTATGACGGCACCGGTCGTCTGGAGCTTTCTGACCAGGCCTGGGGATGGCGGGCGGGCATCGCCTACGAAATCCCGGAATACGCATTCCGCGCCAGCCTGCTCTACAACAGCAAGGTCAAGTATGACGATCTCACGGGCACGGTTGACCTGACCGAGGTGCCGAAGGCCGTCAATCCCAGGAATCCCTATCTTGGCGTCGTCACCCCGGTCTACGGTTCGGCTGAGGCCCCGGATTCTGTCGAGTTGAAGCTGCAGAGCGGCATTGCGCCCGACTGGCTTGCCTTCGGTTCGGTCAAGTGGACGAACTGGAGCGTGCTGCAGTCGATCGCCTTCTGCCCGAAGGCCAACAAGGGCGTCGTCGCCTGCAACGGCAGCACCCAGCTCACCTCGCTCGATCTCTTCTATCGCGACGGCTGGACGATCGGTGGCGGCGTCGGGCACAAGTTCAACGACCAGTGGGCGGGCGCCGTCAGCCTGACCTGGGATCGCGGCACGAGCCAGGGCTATGGCTCCCAGACAGACACGTGGACGCTTGGCGCAGGCGTTTCCTACACGCCGGTCGAAAATGTCGAATGGCGTCTTGCCGGCGCGCTCGGCATCATGACCAGCGGTGAATCCGGCACCTTCGTGTATAAAGGCAAGACCTACGGCGACGACGTCTCCTATTCCTTCGGGGATGATCTGGTCGCGGCCCTCTCCACCAGCGTAAAGATCAAGTTCTGATCCTGCGCCCCAAGTAGAAGTCTCCGAGCCCGGCAGTCTGCCGGGCTTTTCTTTGGGCGCTCGGCAAGACAAACGACGTTCTGATTTGTGACGATTCAGCAACACTTTTTTACGACGGTTGGCGTATGGTGGCGATGGGGCGAATTTGTCCATTTCCCGCCACAAAGAGAGCGCAGCGGTATTTGCAGGCGAGGAGATGGCAGACTTACGGTGCGTGTAACTAGTAGCATGGGTCGAATTTTTTCCGGTAACACCAGATCGTACGGCGCGATTGGCGACAATCGTTGGATTGCCGCCGTTTCTCCCTCCGAACAAGGCTGTTCCGGCGGCAAATCCGGCCCCACGATGACGTCGTCGATCCACTCACGATCGTTGTTTTCGGTCCACTCACATGCACGGCCGAACTTCGCCGGAGAAGTCGATACCGGTTTGGTCACATTTACTATTTACGAATGCGATAAAGGCGGGAAGGCGGATGCCGCGCCCACCAAAAGAGTGCCACAGAGATTGCAGTCGGACCATGCCGGAAGCCGGGTGGTTCTGGATGACATGCTGGAAATACGGTCTTTGAGAAAAGGCCAATGGGCTGGATGCGACGCGGGCAAAGGAGCCATGGAGCTTGCCGCGGGATCGCTCGCCTCGAAGGATTACATCCGCGGGATGCACGGCGTAAACGCCGCCGCTACCTGCCAGGGATGAACGAAAGAAATCGGTTGAAATGGTGACGTCCGAGTTCAAATTGTTCAAGTTCATGCTGATGGGCATGTCGATGGCCGTTGCGCTGGCACTGACCTGTCCAGCCCGTGCATTCGACATCAAGGCCGGCGTCAACAAGGAATCCGGTCCTTTCGATCTCTTCAAGTTCGGCTTCAAGGCCTATAAGAACGGGCAGAAGGAAGAGGCGGTCGAAGCCTATAAATACGCCGCGGAAAAGGGCCATACCGGGTCGCGCTGGGCGCTCGCCAACATGTATGCCGACGGCGACGGCGTCGCGCAGGACGATTTCGAAGCCTTCAAGATCTATAGCGAGATCGCCCAGCAAGGTGTCGAACCCGGTTCGGAAGATACCGGCTTCTTCGTCAACGCGCTGCTCTCGCTCGCCAATTATTACAAGCACGGGATTACCGGCAGCCCTGTTAAGATCGACCTTACCCAGGCCCGCCAGCTCTATTTCCAGGTCGCCTCCACCTTCGGCGTCGCCGAGGCGCAATTCCAGCTGGCCCAGATGATGCTGGCGGGAGAGGGCGGTTCAGCCAGCCCGCAGCAGGCGAAGAAATGGCTGAACCAGGCCCGCAAGAGCGGTCATCCGGGCGCCATGGCCGTCTTTGGCAATATTCTTTTCGACGAAGGCCAGACCGCGCGCGGTCTGGCGCTGATGACGGCAGCACTCGACCGCTGCAAGCCCAAGGATTGCAACTGGATGGAAGCGCTGCAGGAGCAGGCCTTCTCGGTTGCCAACGAAGCCGACCGCCGCACGGCCATATCGCTGTCACACACGATCGCAAGCGGCTCCGACGACTAATGCATGTCGCCTGGACGTGCGCAGCGGTTCCAGGATAATGACATGCTTAAAACAGAGCTTGAGAAAAAACCTCAGGCCGCGAAGTCGAAATAGGCGATCACGGGCACGTGGTCAGATGGCTTTTCCCAGGCCCGCACATGTTTTTCGATCGCCGCTGACGTCATGCGGTCGGCGGCTTCCGGCGACAGCAGCAGATGGTCGATGCGGATGCCGTTGTTCTTCGGCCAGGCGCCGGCCTGGTAATCCCAGAAGGAGTAGAGCTGCGTCGCGTCCGTCGTCGCGCGCACCGCATCCGTCAGGCCGAGGTTTTCGAGCCTGCGGAATGCTTCCCGTGTCTGCGGCAGAAATAGCGCATCGTTTTCCCAGACTTTGGGGTCGAAGCAGTCGTGCGGTTCGGGGATGACGTTGTAATCGCCGGCAAGGATCAGCATCTCCTCATAGGCCAGCCGTTCGGCGGCGAACGTCCGCAGACGCTCCATCCAGGCAAGCTTGTAGGGATATTTCTCCGTTTCGACGGGATTGCCGTTCGGCAGATAGATGCAGCAGACGCGCAGGATGCGCGTGTCGGCCAGCGTGAACACCGCTTCGAGGAAACGTGCCTGCTCATCCAGCGGATCGCCAGGCAGGCCGCGATTGACTTCGAAGGGGGAAGTCTTGGAAAGGATCGCCACGCCGTTGAAGCCCTTCTGGCCGTGCGTTTCGACGTGGTAGCCGAGCGCCTCGATCTCCAGCCGTGGAAACCCTTCGTCGACCGTCTTTATCTCCTGCAAACAGACGATATCGGGATTGGAATCCTTGAGCCATTGCGTGAGATTGTCGATGCGCGCCTTGACGCCGTTGATGTTCCAAGTCGCGATCTTCATCTCTTCGTCCTGTTGGCTTAAAGCATGTCGCGCAAAAGCGTGCGGCGGTTTTGCGATGACGACATGCGGAAAACAAAAGACCTAAAGCGTGGCAAGCGAATCTGAAAGATCGCGACACGCTTTAGCGCGCTTCTTTTATCGCGGTCTTTCATAACAGGACAAGACGACAAACCGGCCGGAAGCAAAACTTCCGCCGGTTCGATGGGGACAATGCTGTAGGTCGGATGTTCAGATCGAGAAGCTGGTGCCGCAGCCGCAGCTTGCCACCGCATTCGGGTTCTTGATCTGGAAGGATTGACCGAGCAGGTTGTCGACGAAGTCGATCTCCGAACCCGCCATATAGACGAGCGACAGACTGTCGATCAGCACCTTGGCGTCGTTCTTTTCAACGACGATGTCGTCGTCATCAGCGCCTTCGGCAAGGTCGAACTTGTAGGAAAAGCCCGAACAGCCGCCGCCTTCGACGGAGACGCGCAACGCGCTCTTGCCGGCCTCGGCGCTGACGATCGCAGCGATGCGCTTTGCCGCGGCATCTGAAAGGGTTACACTCGTATCCGTCATGTTTCCTCCTGCCGGGGTCAAGATCCGGAGAGAATGGGTTTTGGCACTCGAATGTTCAAATGCCTGATATCTAAGGAACTTATCATGATCCTCGCGAAAAGGCCATGATGCGCTGAAGCGGTTAAGAAAGCGCCTCTTTGCCGTTCGCCAGGCTATAGGTATGAAGAGTGCAAAGCGGCGTCAATGGGCAGATGCGGCAACAGGCAGAATGGCGGTGAAGAATGACGGTGAAGAATGACGATTGACAGGCGTGCTTTGGGTTTCGGCAACAGCGAAAGGGCAGTCTATGCGGCGGACCCCTGGACCACACGCGGGCGCCTCTACCAGGAGGACGAAAGTCCGACGCGCTCCGATTTCCAGCGCGACCGCGACCGTATCGTCCACACCACCGCCTTTCGCCGCCTGAAGCACAAGACCCAGGTCTTCATCGCCCAGGACGGCGATCATTATCGCACCCGGCTCACCCATACGATCGAAGTGGCGCAGATCGCCCGCGCGCTCGCCCGCGCCTTGAAGCTTGATGAGGATCTGGCCGAAGGCGTAGCGTTGGTCCATGATTTCGGCCACACGCCGTTCGGCCATACCGGTGAGGATGCGCTGCACGAGGTGCTGCTGCCCTATGGCGGCTTCGACCACAATGCCCAATCGCTGCGCATCGTGACCAAGCTGGAGCGGCGATATGCCGAATTCGACGGCATCAACCTGACATGGGAAAGCCTCGAAGGCCTCGTGAAGCACAATGGTCCGCTTCTGACGCCGGAAGGTGTGGGCACGCGCGGCCCCGTTCCCCAGCCGATCCTCGATTACTGCGAACTGCACGATCTCGAGCTTGCAAGCTATGCCAGCCTCGAGGCCCAGGTCGCGGCGATCGCAGACGACATCGCCTATAACACCCATGATATCGACGACGGCCTGCGTTCCGGCTACCTGACTTTCGACATGCTGGAGGAAATCCCGTTCCTTGCCGGGCTGATGGCGGAGGTACGGGAGCGATATCCCCATCTGGAGCCGAGCCGCTTCACCCATGAGATCATGCGCCGCCAGATCACGCGTATGGTCGAGGATGTGATCGGCGTGGCGCAGGAACGCCTTTCCCTCATCCGCCCACAGAGCGCCGGCGACGTGCGCGCAGCCGATCGGGTGATCGCCACGTTTTCCGAGCAGATGGCCGAAACGGACAGGCAGATCAAGGCGATGCTCTTCAAGCGCATCTACCGCAATCCCGATATCATGCGCATCCGCGCCGGTGCGGCCAAGATCGTCACCGATCTCTTTGGCGCCTACATGGCCAACCCGAAGGAAATGCAGAGCCACTACTGGGTGGATCATATCGCTGGCCTCTCCGATGCGCCGAAAGCCCGCCATGTCGGCGACTATCTCGCCGGCATGACGGATACCTATGCGATCAGCGCCCACAGGCGATTGTTTGACCATACTCCGGATTTGCGATAGGCAGCGGTCGCCCGCCGAGGGCCGATTTGAGCCTTTGGCACAGCCTATGCATGGAAGAGTGTGATGAACCTTTTTACCGACTTCGAAGCCAGGATCAAAACCGCCCTTGAACAGATCGTTCTGGTCAGGGAAAAGCGATCTGAGCTCGATTTCGGCCGCATCACCGTCGAGCCGCCGCGTGATGCGAGCCATGGCGATGTCGCGACCAATGCCGCGATGGTGCTGGCAAAGCCGCTCGGCTCCAATCCGCGCGCGCTTGCCGACATCATCATCGCCAAGCTCAAGGAAGATGCCGACGTCGCCGATGTCTCGGTCGCGGGTCCCGGTTTCATCAACATTCGCCTGTCCGTCGGTTACTGGCAGCGGCTGCTCGCCTCGATGATCGGCGCCGGCACCGAGTACGGCCGCTCGACGCTTGGCAACGGGCTGAAGGTCAACGTCGAATATGTCTCGGCCAATCCGACCGGTCCGATGCATGTCGGCCATTGCCGTGGCGCCGTCGTCGGTGATGCGCTCGCCAACCTGCTCGCTTTTGCGGGCTACGGCGTCGAGAAGGAATATTACATCAACGATGCGGGCTCGCAGATCGACGTGCTCGCCCGCTCCGTCTTCCTGCGTTATCGCGAGGCGCTTGGCGAAAAGATCGGCGAGATCCCTTCAGGTCTTTACCCGGGTGACTATCTCGTGCCGGTCGGCCAGTCGCTTGCCGCCGATTACGGCGTGCGGCTGCACAACATGCCTGAAGAGCAGTGGATGCCGATCGTCAAGGATCGCACGATCGACGCGATGATGGTGATGATCCGCGAAGATCTCGCGGCGCTGAACGTCCATCATGACGTCTTCTTCTCGGAGCGGACGCTGCATGCCAATGGCGCGGCCGCGATCCGCACGGCGATCAACGACCTGACCTTCAAGGGCTTTGTCTACAAGGGCACCCTGCCGCCGCCGAAGGGCCAGCTTGCCGAGGACTGGGAGGATCGCGAACAGACGCTGTTCCGCTCGACCGAAGTGGGCGACGATATGGACCGGCCGCTGATCAAGTCGGACGGCTCCTACACCTATTTCGCCGCTGACGTCGCATACTTCAAGAACAAGTTCGACCGCGGCTTCAATGAGATGATCTATGTGCTCGGCGCCGACCATGGCGGCTACGTCAAGCGCCTGGAAGCGGTTGCGCGCGGGGTCTCGGACGGTAAGGCGAAGCTGACGGTGCTGCTCTGCCAGCTCGTCAAACTTTATCGCAACGGCGAGCCGGTTAAGATGTCGAAGCGCTCGGGCGATTTCGTCACGCTCAGGGAAGTCGTCGAGGAAGTCGGCCGTGATTCGGTCCGGTTCATGATGCTTTACCGCAAGAATTCCGAACCGCTCGACTTCGATTTCGCCAAAGTGACGGAACAGTCGAAAGATAATCCGGTTTTTTACGTGCAGTACGCACATGCCCGTTGCATGTCTGTCTTCCGGCAGGCGAGGGAGGCTTTCCCTGACCTCGAAGTTTCACCCGAGGATCTCGCCAAAGCCGTTGCTGGCATTGACGATCCGGCCGAATTGCAGCTTGTCGCCAAGCTCGCCGAATTCCCCCGTGTCGTCGAGGCGGCCGCCCAGTCCCAGGAGCCGCATCGCATCGCTTTTTACCTCTACGACCTCGCCAGTTCGTTCCACGCGCATTGGAACAAAGGTAAAGATCAGACGGACTTACGATTTGTTAATGATAAAAACCGAGAATCAAGTATTGCCAGACTTGGGCTGGTGTACGCCGTCGCGTCGGTTTTGAAGTCGGGACTTGCCATTACAGGCACTGCCGCACCTGACGAAATGCGATAACGTCACCATTTCCCCACAATGCGCTGGCATTTGAGCGTTGGCGTTTGCGAGTGGGATAGGCATGGCTGAGAAACAACTTGCGTATGATACGCGCGGAAAAAGCGATCTGTTTGCCGACGACGATCCGTTGGCCGAACTCGCCCGTATCGTTGGTTTCGAACCGCGCGTTGCGGCAAACACGGTAACCGAAGAACGGCGCGAGCCTGCCCTCGATCTCGATGAAGAACTCGTACGCGAATTCGACCGTTACGATTCGCCGCGTCCGCTTGCGGAGCTCGATCGTCCAGCCGAACCGTTCGCTGAAGATATCTCTGCGGAGGATTATATCGAGCCGGTTCTCGATGTTTCCCCCGTTGCCGAAAGCACAGAGGCTCCTGAGCCGGTTTCCGTCGCTCCCGTCGAGGAAACGGCAGCACCGGCTGACAAGCGCTGGGACGCGCTCGCCGCCGACTGGGCGGCCGGGCCGCAACAGCAGCTCTCCGTCGAGCCCGCCTCCGAGGCGCCGGTGCAATCGGCCTTCGGCGGTGCGCGCGATCTGATCGAGGAGCTCGAACTTTCGATCGGCGCAGCCCCGGTCTCTTCGATCGCGCAACCCGCCAAGGCGCCGCAATGGTCGGCCGCCAGCATCCGGCTGCCGCTTGCCAATTTCCATGCCGCGAAACGCGAGGAACCGGTTGTTTCACCAGAGCCGGTGATTGAGCCGGCCGCCGTGCCGGTTGCTGAGACGTCGTTTACAGATCTGCCTGAGGTGAAGCCGGAGCCGGTGACCGAGCAGCCTGCGCCTGTCGCTGCTGTCGAACCTTCCGAGGAATTCGAATCCGCTGCTCCGTCGCTCGGCTATCCCGCCGAACTCGATCGCCATGATGATGAGGTGGCGACGCCGGAAGAGACTGCCGAGGCCGAGGATTTCGTCGAGATCGAAGACGAACTGCAGGATTTCGGGGACGATGCCGGTTTCGATCTCATTGCTGCGGCCGTCGAAGGCGAGATCCAGGCCGATGCGGCGTTGACCGAGGTGGTGCCCGAAGTGCCGCACACTGCCGGCACGTTCGATCTCGACGATCTGCTTGCCGACGTATCGCGTTATCCTGTGCCGCAACGGGCCAATCTCGCGACGCCTGTTGTGCCGCAGCCCGAACCCGTCGAAACAGCGCCCGTCTTTGCTGTCGCGCCTGCACAGCCTGAGGCGATCGTGTCTGCGCCGGTCGCGGAAGCGCCCGTCCGGCCCGCTCGGGTAGAGCCCGCTCCGGCCTATGCTGCCGAAGCCGCAAGGCCGATCGCGCCGCAGCTTGCCGAGGTTGCTCCGCCGCAGCCTGCCGCACCGTCATATTCGCGGGCGCCGCAGCCGGTACAGGAAGCCGACGATCCCTTCGCCGGCCATGATTTCGAGCTGGATCTTGCCGGCATCGAGCTGGAGCTCGCCGATCTCGACTTCTCCGAGCCTGCCCCGGAGCAGCAGCCGCAGGCGATAGCCCCCGCGCCCAAACAGGCAACGCCTGTGCCGCAGCCGGAAACGCCCGCCCGCCCGCAGGCGACCATCGCGCCTGCAAGGCCCGCGTCTACCTTCGCTTCCGAGCCGCAGGCCCCAGCTCCGGCTCCGGTTTTCAACTGGGCGCCTGCCGCTGCCGCTGATTCGACCGAAGACCTGCCGTTCGATCCAGCGATGATCTCCGACCCGGAGGATCGTCCCGAGACCGTCGATGACATGCACGTGCCGGCGCTGCCGCCGGTCGAGCAGCCCGCCCCGGTCGCCAAGACCGCGGATTTCGATTTCGATCTCGATGCGGAAATCGCGAGCTTTTTTGAACCGGCCAAGCCGCGGGAAACGCCCGTGCCGGTCCGGGATACGGCGGCTGCCGCGGCAAAGCCGGTCAAGCCCACCATCGCCGACGGCCTCGATGATTTCGAGCGGGCGCTGGAGGAGGATTTCCGCCGCAGCGTGCGCGAGCCGGTCGAGCGTCGCGAGACCTCCGAAGTCCGCATCGAATCGGCAAGCCAGGCCGCTGATTTCAGCCGCGCCCGGTCGATGCGTCGCCTGCTTGCCGGAGCCGTCGTGCTCGTGGTTTTCGGCGGCGTCGGTTACGGCATCTATTCCTCCGTCTGGAAGGGCGAGGGGCTCGGCATCGTCTCGTCTGGCGAGCCGCGCGTGATCGCGGCCGACAAGGAGCCGGTCAAGGTCGTTCCGGAAAATCCGGGCGGCAAGACCGTGCCGAACCAGGACAAGGCCGTCTATGACCGCGTTGCGGGTTCCGCCGAGGAGCCGAAGCAGAAAGCGCTCGTTTCCTCAGATGAGGCGCCAGTCGATGTCGTCCAGCGCACGCTGACGCCGGAAGCATTGCCCGAGGACGATGAGAACGCCGGGGCCAACGACCAGATCACGCCGACTGCGGTCGGCGAGACGGAAGATCCGCGTCTGCTGCCGAACCAGGCCGGTGCGGACAACAGTTCCCCAAGCGATGCCGACAAGGCGCCGTCCGTTTCGCCGCGCAAGGTCCGTACGATGATCGTCAAGCCCGACGGCACGTTGGTCGCTCGCGACGAACCGGCACCCGTCGACCAGCCTGTTCAACCTGCCCAGCCTGCGCAATCTGCCCAGACGACATCGCCGGCTCAACCGGCGTTGGCGGCTCCGTCAACTCCGTCCGCGCAACCGGCCCCGTCCATGCCTCCGGTTGGCGGAAAGGCTGCAAGCTTCCCGACGAGCGCCGAGGTTGCTTCCGTCGACGCTCGTTCCGCGGCACCCGTCGAAACCGCACCGGCACAGACGTCGGCTGTCGGCAATGCCGACGCGCAGGCCGCAAATCCCGCCCCGGTCGATGCGCCGGCGCGGCCGGTCAAGACCTCGGCGATCACCGATACCGCTCCGGTTCCGATCGCCCGCCCGGCCGAACAGCCCGTCAACGTCGTCGGCACCGTTACCGAGAAGGGCAATGTCCGGCCACCTGCACAGCAGCCGAAGACCACGCAGGTTGCAGCTGCCGCACCGGTTGCCGCTCAGCCGCAACAGGCCGCTTCGGCCGGCGGCTACGGCATCCAGATCGCGTCGCTGCCATCGGAAGACGAGGCGAACAAGTCCTTTGCCAGCCTGTCGAAGAAATTCGCCAGCGTGCTTGCCGGTCGCAGTCATGAGATCCGCAAGGCCGATATCGCGGGCAAGGGCACTTTCTACCGTGTCCGCATTCCGGCCGGCTCCAAGGATGAGGCCGCGGCACTGTGCGAACAGTATCGCGCAGCGGGCGGAACCTGCCTGATCTCCAAGTAACGTCAGATCTTTGAATAGGAGGGCGGCGGGCCGGATCGGTCCGCCGCTCTTTTTTGTGCATCGCACCCGACCTTAAATTGTCTCTGCCCTAAATTGTCTCTGCCCTGACGAAAACCTGCTTCGGCAGACTGCTTCAATCTGACCAGGAAAGGCTCTAAGATTCTGGTATGACCGAATCAAAAGCGATGATCCTTGGCTGCAGCGGCCTTGCCCTCACATCCGAAGAAAAGGCTTTCTACCGGGGCGAACGGCCCTGGGGCTTCATTCTCTTCGGGCGCAACATCTCCGAAGCGCGGCAGATTTCCGATCTCGTCGCCGAACTGCGTGAAAGCGTCGGCTGGCATGCGCCGGTCCTGATCGACCAGGAGGGTGGGCGCGTCCAGCGCATCCGCCCGCCCGTCCTCTCGCGTTATCCTTCCGGCCAGGCGCTCGGCGATCTCTATCGACGTGACCCGGCGCTCGGCCTGCGCGCCGCCTGGCTGATGTCGCGGCTGCACGCCTTTGATCTGTCGAGCCTCGGCATTGATGTCGATTGCCTGCCGGTACTCGACGTGCCGGTCGAAGGCAGCAGCAACGTCATCGGTGACCGCGCCTATGGCGACGATCCCGAGACGGTCATCGCCATGGGCCGCGCTGCCGCCGAGGGGCTGAAGGCCGGCGGCCTGCTGCCCGTCATGAAGCATATGCCGGGCCACGGCCGCGGCTTTGCGGATTCGCATCTGGAGCTGCCGGTCGTCACCGTTGCGCGCGACGAGCTGGAGGCCCATGATTTCCCGCCCTTCGTCGCGATGAAGGACGAACTGATGGCAATGACCTGCCACGTCGTCTTCACCGCCATCGACCCCGACAATCCGGCGACGACCTCACGCAAGGTGATCGACGGCGTCATCCGCGAGTGTATCGGTTTCAATGGTCTGCTGCTCTCCGACGATAGCTCGATGAACGCACTTTCCGGCACGATCGGCGAAAGAGCGGCGAATATCATTGCAGGCGGATGCGATATCGTGCTGCATTGCAATGGCAAGATGGACGAGATGCTGGATGTCGTGGCAAATGTTCCTCCGCTTGCCGGCCTGTCGCTTGCCCGCGCAAAGGCGGTCGAAGCAGGCTTTAGGGCGCCGGATGCGGCCGACGAAGCGGAATTGAGAGCGGAATTCGAGGCGATGTTTGCGACGGTCTGATCGTAAGGGAGTTGTTGAGTGAACACGGTCAAGGGCACGGAACGTCCCCAGGCGGCAACGCCGATGGACAAGCTGTGGCAGGATAACGGTGCCGAGCGCGCCAGCCACGAGCCGGCGCTGGTGATCGACGTTGCCGGTTTCGAAGGCCCGCTCGACCTCTTGCTCTATCTCGCCCGCAACCAGAAGGTCGACCTGTCGCGCATATCAGTGCTGGCGCTCGCCGAGCAATATCTGCAGTTCGTCGAAAGCGCCCGGCGCATCCGCATTGAGCTTGCCGCCGATTATCTCGTCATGGCCGCCTGGCTTGCCTATCTGAAGTCGCGGCTGCTCATTCCTCAGCAGGTCAAGGATGACGGTCCTTCCGGCGAAGAACTGGCGGCAACGCTCGCCTTCCGTCTGAAACGCCTCGAAGCCATGCGTCAGGCCGCGGAGGGCCTCGTCAACCGCAACCGCCTCGGCCGTGATATCTTTGCCCGCGGCGCGCCCGAGCATATTCCCGACCGGCAGCAATCCGCCTATGTGGCGAGCCTCTACGATCTCCTGACCGCCTATGCGGCGCTGCGCCAGCGTAATGCCGTCACCCAGGTCACGATCGAAAGGCGTACCGTCTGGTCGCTGACCGATGCTCGCGAGCTGCTGACCCAGATGATCGGTGAGATCGGCGACTGGACGGCGATGGAGCATTATCTGCTGCGTTATCTCGCAGCGCCCGAGGAACGTGTCACGGCGATCGCGAGCGCATTTGCCGCCTCGCTGGAGCTGGTGCGCGAGGGCAAGCTCGAAATCCGCCAGGACGGCGCCTTTCAGCCGATTTACATGCGTCGCGGTCCTAAACACGCCACCCTGCAGGTGGTGGAACAGGAGCAGCCGGTTTGATCGATCCCAGGGGTGAAGAGGATTTCGAGGACCAGGGCCGCGACCTCCAGGCCGAGATCGAGGCCGAACGCATCGCCGAGGCACTGGTCTTTGCTTCCTCGCAGCCGGTTCCCGAAGCTTTCCTCTTCGAGCGCCTGCCCACGGGCGCCGACGTGCGCGCAATCATGCTCCGCCTGAAGGAGCAATATGCTCCGCGCGGCGTCAATCTCGTGCAGATCGAGGGCGCCTGGGCCTTCCGCACTGCTGCCGACCTCTCCTTCGTCATCCGCCGCGACGACAACGAGGTGAAGAAGCTTTCGCGCGCCGCATTGGAAGTGCTGGCGATCATCGCCTATCACCAGCCGGTCACGCGTGCCGAAATCGAGGATATCCGCGGCGTCCAGACCTCGCGCGGCACGCTCGACGTGCTGATGGAAGCCGGCTGGGTGCGTTTCCGCGGTCGCCGGCGCACGCCGGGCCGGCCGGTAACGCTCGGCACGACACGCGATTTCCTCGACCATTTCGGCCTCGAAGAACTGCGTGATCTGCCCGGTCTCGAAGAGTTGAAGGGAGCGGGCTTGCTGTCGGGCCGCATTCCCGCGAATTTCAATATTCCCTCGCCGTTGATGAACGACGAACTGACCGAGGACGAGGACCCGATCACCCAGATGGACCTCGAGGAACTGGGGTTGCTGGCGCCACGCGGCACCTCTGAAGATTGAGGGGCTTGCGTCTTGCTTTTGCCATGCATGGCGAAAACAATGGAGCCAGCACTTTTCGATGGGTCAATGACTTGTCACAAAGGGCGATACCGTGACATTAAGCTCAGTTTGAAGGGCTTGATGTTGGAAACGGTGTCGGAAATCCTTACATCGTGGGAACATAGAAACAGGGAGTTAACGTAATGGGTTCTTTTAGCATGTGGCACTGGCTGATCGTTCTGGTCATCGTGCTGTTGTTGTTCGGTCGCGGCAAGATTCCGGAACTGATGGGCGACGTTGCCAAGGGCATCAAGAGCTTCAAGAAAGGCATGACGGACGAAGACGCGCCGGACACCGCAAAGACCGTCGATCACAAGGCCGACGAAACGAAATAACCAAGTCCGGGAAAAAGCGCAGCCCCCGCGCTTCCCGTCTAGGAGCCTTGCATGTTCGATATTGGCTGGACCGAGCTTTTGGTCATCGCGGTCGTACTGATCGTCGTTGTCGGTCCCAAGGATTTGCCGCCGATGCTGCGCGCTTTCGGCAAGATGACGCAGCGCGCCCGCAAGGTGGCGGGTGAATTCCGTGCGCAGTTCGATGAAGCGTTGCGCGAAGCCGAGCTTGACGATGTTCGCCAGACGATCAGCGACGCCCAGAAGCTCAACCCGGTCAACAGCCTGCGCGAGGCGATGAACCCGCTTCGCCAGATGGGCAACGAGATCAAGGCTGACCTGCAGAAGGCGACCGTGGTCACGGAAAACAAGACCGAGGTGCCGGCTGCTGCGGTATCGGATCCGACGCCGTCGATGAGCCTGCCGGAAACACCGCCGCTGGCGCCGGCGCCTGCGCAGCCTGAACCCGTCGCAGCGGCGGCCGTCCAGGCCGCTGCGGTTGCAGACAAGCCGAAGGTCGTGCGCAAGCCGCGCGTCAAGGCTGCCGATAAGGTCGATGTTGCGGCGGCCGTTGCCGTGCCTGTAGAAAAACCGAAGCGCACGACGGCAGTCAGGAAGACCGCAACGCCGAAGAAGCCGGCGCAGACGAAGAAGGACAAGGCATGAGCGGTGATATCGAAGACAAGCCGCAGCCGTTGATCGAGCATCTGATGGAGCTGCGCACGCGGCTGATCTGGTCGATCGGCGCGTTTTTCGTCGCCTTCATCATATGCTTCTTTTTTGCCAAGCATCTCTTCAATTATCTGGTCATTCCTTACAAAACGGCCGTGGTGTGGGCTCATCTCGACGTCGAGAAGGCTCAGCTCATCTACACCGCGCCGCAGGAATTCTTCTTCACCCAGGTCAAGGTGGCGATGTTCGGCGGCCTAGTAGTCGCTTTCCCGATCATTGCCGCCCAGGTCTACAAGTTCGTGGCGCCTGGCCTCTACAAGAACGAACGTCAGGCCTTCCTGCCGTTCCTGATCGCCTCGCCGGTCCTGTTCCTGATGGGCGGCGCGCTCGTCTATTTCTTCTTCACGCCGATGGTCATGTGGTTCTTCCTGTCGATGCAGCAGGCGCCGGGTCATGACGAGGTGGCGATCTCGCTGATGCCGAAGGTCTCGGAGTATCTGAGCCTCATTATGACGCTGGTCTTCTCCTTCGGCCTCGTCTTCCAGCTGCCCGTTGTCACCACGCTGCTTGCCCGCGTCGGCCTGCTGACCTCGCAGTGGCTCGCCGAAAAGCGCAAGTTCGCCATCGTGCTCGCCTTCGTCGTCGCTGCCGTGCTGACGCCGCCGGACCCGATGTCCCAGATCGGCCTTGCACTGCCGACGATCCTTCTCTACGAGATTTCCATTCATGCGGCGCGACTCGTAGAGCGCCAGCGTGCCCGGCAGGCGCTCGAAAAGGACACCGAATCCGCGGACGTTGCCAAGACGGACAGCGTCTAAGCGGCGATCCTGGAAATCCCTTCATAGGCGCCGTCCAACTTCCGGTCGAGGCCCGGTCAGGCTTTGACCGGGTCATTTCTGTTGCAACGACCTGGAACGACGATGCTCGATATCAAATGGATCCGTGAGAATCCCGAAGCGCTCGATGCCGCCCTTGCCAAGCGCGGTGCGGAGCCTCTGGCCCAAAGTCTCGTTGCCCTCGATGAAAAGCGCCGCTCCGCCGTGCAGAAGGCCCAGGACATGCTATCCCGCCGCAATCTCGCCTCCAAGGAGATTGGTGCGGCGATGGCCCAGAAGAACGGCGAGCTCGCCGAGAAGCTGAAGGCCGAAGTCGCCGAACTTAAGACCCTGCTGCCGGCGATCGAGGAAGAGGATCGGCAGTTGACGGCCGAACTCAACGACGCGCTCTCGCGCATCCCGAACATCCCCTTCGACGACGTCCCGGTCGGCAGGGACGAGCACGACAACGTCGTCACCCGTGTCGTCGGCGAAAAGCCGCGCTGGAACCACACGCCGAAGGAACACTTCGAAATCGGCGAGGCGCTCGGCTACATGGATTTCGAGCGCGCCGCCAAGCTCTCCGGCTCGCGCTTCACGGTGCTGACGGGACCGCTCGCCAAGCTCGAGCGGGCGCTCGGCCAGTTTATGATCGATCTCCACACCAGAGAGCACGGCTATACGGAAGTCAGCTCGCCACTGATGGTGCGCGCTGAGGCGGTGTTCGGCACCGGCAGTCTGCCGAAGTTCGAAGAAGACCTCTTCAAGACCACAGATGGCCGCTATCTGATCCCGACGGCCGAGGTGACGCTGACCAATCTGGTGCGCGAGGAAATCCTCGATCAGGAAAAGCTGCCGCTGCGTTTCACCGCGCTGACGCCGTCCTTCCGCTCGGAAGCAGGTTCGGCCGGCCGCGACACGCGCGGCATGCTGCGCCAGCACCAGTTCTGGAAATGCGAACTCGTCTCTATCACCGATGCCGAAAACGCCGTTGCCGAGCATGAACGGATGACCGCCTGCGCCGAGGAGGTGCTGAAGCGCCTCGGCCTGCATTTCCGTACGATGACGCTTTGCACCGGCGATATGGGCTTCGGCTCGCGCAAGACCTACGATCTCGAAGTCTGGCTGCCGGGGCAGAACGCCTTCCGTGAAATTTCCTCCTGCTCGGTTTGCGGCGATTTCCAGGCCCGGCGGATGAACGCGCGCTACCGCGGCAAGGACGACAAGAACAATAAGTTCGTCCACACGCTGAACGGTTCCGGCACCGCCGTCGGCCGCTGCCTGATCGCCGTTCTCGAAAATTATCTGAACGAGGATGGTTCCGTCACGATTCCGGACGTTTTGCTGCCCTATATGGGTGGATTGACGAAGATCGAACGGGCGGCTTGAGGCGATGCGCATCCTGCTTACGAATGACGACGGCATTCACGCCGAAGGTCTTGCTGCGCTGGAGCGGATTGCGCGCACGCTGTCCGACGACGTCTGGATCGTGGCGCCGGAGACGGACCAGAGCGGCCTTGCCCATTCGCTGAGCCTTTCCGAACCTCTGCGGCTGCGCAAGATTTCCGACAAGCATTTCGCGCTACGCGGCACGCCGACCGATTGCGTCATCATGGGCATCCGGCAGGTGATGGACATCAAGCCGGATCTCGTTCTCTCCGGCGTCAATTCGGGTTCGAACGTTGCCGACGACGTAACCTATTCCGGCACGATTGCCGGCGCTATCGAAGGTACGATGCAGGGCGTGCGTTCCTTTGCGCTTAGCCAGGCCTATCTATACGAGGACGGTGCGCGTCTTGTGCCGTGGGAGGTCTGCGAGACGCATGCGCCGGCGCTCCTCGAGAAGCTGATGGTCTTGGATCTGCCGGACGGCACCTTCCTCAATTTGAACTTCCCGAACTGCCGCCCCGAAGAGGTCGACGGCGCGGAGGTGACCATGCAGGGCAAGCTCGCCTTCAATCTCCAGGTCGACGCCCGCTCCGACGGGCGGGGCTTTCCCTATTACTGGCTGAAGTTCGGCGAACGCGCCGGCGCCTTCATTGAAGGCACCGATATTCATGCCCTGAAGCATAACAAAATTTCGGTAACGCCTTTGAAACTGGATTTGACCGATTATTCCGTGACGGACCGCGTGGCGCGGGCCCTGGGATACGGAGCACAGGTTTGACGGCAAGACTGGCGGAGAAGGAGGGCTTTGCAGCGCTCGTCCTCAGGTTGCGTGCTGAGGGCATCTCCGACCTCGACCTGCTGACGGCGGTCGAGCAGACGCAGCGCTCGCTGTTCGTGCCGCCGCAATTCGCGGACGACGCCTATTCGAGCCGCACGATACCGATCGAATGCGGTTCCTTCCTCGAAGGCATCGATTTTGTCGTCCGCATCCTGCACCACCTGAAACTCAAGCCGGGACAGCGCGTCCTGGAAATCGGCACCGGAAGCGGTTTCACTGCTGCCGTTATCGGCCGCATCGCCGAGCGCGTTCTGTCCATCGACCGTTACAAGACGCTGACGACAGCCGCACAGCGGCGGATGGAAACGCTTGGTCTGCGCAGCGTCGTCATTCGTCACGCCGACGGCAGCGCCGGGATGCAGGGCGAGGGCACTTTCGACCGCATCCTGGTGACGGCTGCCTTCAATTCCATGCCGCGCTTCTATACCGACCAGCTCGTTTCCGGGGGCTCGATGATCGCGCCGCTGATGATCTCCGAGCATGAATGCCGGATGGTGCGGCTGACGAAAACCGGCAGCCGGTTCGAGCGCGAAGAGCTGTTCGAAGCGCCCTATCTGCCGATCGTTCCGCGGCTGGCCTCGCTGCTGTAGATGCTGATGATTTCAGGCCGGATCGGCCCGAAATCTGAATCCGCATCTCCATCCAAAAAAGAGAGCATGCTGTCGCCCGAAAACCGCTCACACTTTTCGGCATCATGCTCTGCGCACTGCGATTTTTTACCCGTAAGCTATGGTTATCAACTTCTCAAAATTATCGCACTGATTCCAGCATCTTAACCGCGTGGTAATACTAACGCGCTTTAATAGACTCACAAATGGTTGCGTTCTCAGTGGGTCGAGTCATGCGTTTCAGTCTTTCGCCGAAGTTCGGGAAGTCGGCCGGTAATCTTCTGGTTGTTGGTCTGCTGGCAAGTGCCGCAACGGGCTGCAGTTCCGATGTGACACGGTTTGGCAACTTGTTTTCCTCCTCAGGGCAGGATCAGATCACCACCAGTTCCATTCCGCGCAGGGGTGGCCCTCAGGCCGATCCTGTGCCTCGCGCCGATCTCGGTGGTTCCGCCGTTGCGAGCCAGTCTGGTTACGGTGGCGGCAGTGATGCGATGGGTCAGTCTTATCCGTCGCGTCCGAGTTATGATCCGATCCGCACTTCGAATTCGAGTGCGCGTCTGGCTTCGGCGCCAGTCTCGGTGCAGCGTTCCGACCTTGTTGCGCCGACGGCTGCGGCACCCTCCCGTCAGCGGGAAAGGGAGGTAGCGCTTGCTCAGCCTTTCCCGGCTGCGCCGCAGGCTGAGAAGCCCCGGTTGGTGGCCCCGGCCGCGCCGAAGATGACGCCTGATTCTTTGACGACGGGCACGACGCCGAAGGTTTCCGGCTGGTCGGCGACCAACGCCCCTTCCGTGACGCTGCGTCCCGGTGAAAGCGTCGCGGTCCTCTCCAGGCGTTTCGGCGTTCCGGAAAACGAAATCCTGCGTGTCAACAATCTGAAGACGGCATCTGCCGCCAAGCCCGGCCAGGCGATCCTGATCCCGACCTTCAATGGCGGCAATGCCGCCAAGGCGGCATCGCAGACGGCCGACCTCTCCAAGCCCGGCAAGATGCCGGAGCCGGCCAAGACGCCTGAGCAGAACGTCGCCGTCGTTCCCGGCGCCAATTCCGCCCGCGACAAGACGATGGCGAGCGCCGATGCCACCGGCAAGCTTCCTGCCGGCGCCGGCAAGGATCCAAAGGTGCCCGCCGGCTCCTATGTCGTCAAGCAGGGCGATTCCTTGGCGAAGATCGCCAAGGCGACCGGTGCGGATATCGACGATCTCAAGGCTGCCAACAATCTCTCGGCCAATTCGCTGCGCGTCGGCCAGGCCCTGAAGATCCCGAGCGCCGATACGATCAAGACCGCGTCGATCGCGGCCGAGAAGGTCGATCCGAAGCCGGCTCAGGCGGCGCCTGCCCAGCAGCAGACGGCTTCTCTTCAGCCGGCGCCCTACAAGGCTCCGACCGCCACGCAGACTGTCGACGATGTCGAGAAGAAGTCCGACGTCAGCTCCGCCGCGCCGGAATCGACCGGTATCGGCAAGTACCGCTGGCCGGTTCGCGGTCAGGTCATTGCTGCCTATGGCGCCAACGTCAACGGCAACCGCAATGACGGCATCGATATCTCGGTCCCGCAGGGCACGCCGATCAAGGCTGCTGAAAACGGCGTCGTCATCTATGCCGGCAACGGCCTCAAGGAACTCGGCAATACGGTTCTCGTCCGGCATGACGACGGCACCGTCACCGTCTACGGCAACGCCGATACGCTGAGCGTCACCCGCGGCCAGAAGATCCAGCGCGGCCAGACCGTCGCAGTCTCCGGCATGAGCGGCGACGTCAAGCAGCCGCAGGTGCATTTCGAGGTGCGCAAGGATGCATCTCCAGTCAACCCGATGACTTTCCTGGAGTAGGTACAGCGTACCAGGAAGCGCAAAAGCCCGGCCACCCGCCGGGCTTTTGTCATTTAATGCATGTCGCCCAAAAGTGTGCAGCGGTTTTGGGACAACGACATGCATAAATCAAAGACCTAAAGCGCGTCGCATGATTCCGGATTGACGCGACGCGCTTTAGGCCCGATCGATGTGAACGCGCATGCGCCCGGCGAGGTCCTGGATGTACTGCCAGGCGACGCGGCCGGAGCGGGCGCCGCGCGTCGTCGCCCATTCCAACGCCTCCGCATGCATCTTCTCGCGGTCCAGCCCGAGCTTGAAGTGATCGGCATACCCATCGATCATGCCGAGATAGTCTTCCTGGCTGCATTTATGGAAGCCGAGCCACAGGCCGAAACGGTCGGAAAGCGAAACCTTTTCCTCGACGGCCTCCGACGGATTGATCGCCGTCGATTGCTCGTTTTCCATCATGTGACGCGGCAGGAGATGGCGCCGGTTCGAGGTGGCGTAAAAGAGAACATTGTCAGGCCGGCCCTCGACGCCGCCGTCGAGTGCCGCCTTCAGCGACTTGTAGGCGGTATCGTCATGATCGAAGGAGAGATCGTCGCAGAAGACGATCACCCGGTGCGGCGTGTCCTTCAGGAGGTCGAGCAGGTTGGGCAGGCTGGCGATATCCTCGCGGTGGACCTCGACCAGCTTCAGAGAGATGCCGCTTTCGCGCCTGACATCCTCGTGCACGGCCTTGACAAGCGAGGATTTACCCATGCCGCGCGCGCCCCAGAGCAGCACGTTGTTGGCGGCATAACCGTCGGCGAAACGCACGGTATTCTCCTGCAGGATATCACGCACGTGATCGACGCCGCGGATAAGCTTCAGTTCCACGCGGTTCGGCCTCTTGACCGGCTGCAGATGCTGGCGCAGGGGCATCCAGACGAAGCAATCGGCAGCGTCCCAGTCGTTGAGAGCGGACGCCGGTCCGGCAAGGCGCTCGACGGCGTCTGCGAGCCGTTTCAACTCGATAAGCAGAGCGGTGTTGATTTCCTCGGTCATCGCAGGCCTCCTGATTTCTTGCTGCGGCAATCCGCTTGGATCTTTCGATGCGGGGTAGCATGGCGTTTTGACGGCGGAAAGGTTATGAGGCAGCGGAATCGGTACGGTTTCCGGCTGTTTCTGTTGCATTCATTGAAGCCGTAATTATAGTCCGGCAACCTGAAAAGAGAGGCGGAGTTCCGCCGTAGAAGCCTTAGGAGTTTAGCATGTTCATCACCCCGGCATTCGCCCAGAGCGCGACCGACACCACATCGGCATTCGGCGGCTCCGGCTTCGAAATGATCATCCTGTTCGTGCCGCTGATGGTCGTCTGGTACTTCCTGCTGATCCGTCCGCAGCGTGCGCAGGCCAAGAAGCGCGAGGAAACCCTGAAGGCGATCCGCCGCGGCGATCAGGTCGTCACCGGCGGCGGTCTCGTCGGCAAGGTCACGAAGGTCGTCGACGACAAGGAAGTCGAAGTCGAGATCGCTGAAGGCGTTCGCGTGCGCATCGTTCGCAGCGGCATCTCGGAAGTTCGTGTCAAGGGTGAACCGGTCAAGGCCGACGCGGCATAACAAACGATAACGGCAGGACCGCCGGATCGGAAGATCGTCGAGAGAATGTTGCATTTTTCCCGCTGGAAAACACTTCTGATTTGGCTCGTCGCCTTTGCGGCCGTCATTATTGCTGCGCCCAATCTGCTGAGCGAGGCGCAACGCGCTTCTCTGCCGGACTGGCTGCGGCATGACCGCGTGACGCTCGGCCTCGACCTGCAGGGCGGCTCGCATATCGTCCTGAAGGTCGAGCGTTCCGATATCGTCAAGGACCGCCTGGAAGAGGTGGTCGCAAATGTACGCAACGCGCTGCGTGGCGCCGGCATCCGCTATACGGGGCTGACGGGCAACGACCAGACCGTCACGGTGCGGATCACCGATCCGGCTGAGACGCAGAAAGCAGTCGATCTCCTGAAGCCCTTGACGGCGGCCGGCGGACATTCGGGACCCGATGTCGCTTTGCAGCAGGGTGGGGAGGGGCAGCTCTCGCTGCAGATTTCCGATGCGGGCATTACAGCTGACGTCGCCTCCGCTCGGAGCCGCTCGCTCGATATCGTCAGCCGCCGTATCGCAGGATTCGGCTACGACAATTTCGTCGTCCATCCCGATGGCGCCGACCGCATCGTCGTGCAGGTGCTGGGATCGGTCGATGCGGAGCGGTTGAAGAACCTCCTGAACCAGCCGGCCAAGCTTTCCTTTCATCTGATTGATGAAAGCATGTCGGGGCAGGAGGCGCTGAACGGTCGCTGGCCGGCGACATCGCAAGTCCTCTATTCGCTGGACGATCCGCCGGTTCCCTATCTCGTCGATCGCACTGCTTTCGTCACCGGCAGCAATATGGTCGATATCCAGCCCGTCGTCGATCCGCAGACGCAGGACACCTCGATAGCCTATCGTCTCGATGCGCAAGGCAAAGAGCGGCTGGCTGAGATGACGGGGCAGAATATCGGCAAACACCTGGCCATCGTCTTCGACGACCAGGTGATGTCGGCGCCGGTCATCGAGGCGGCAATTGCGAACGGCGAGGGCCGTGTTTCCGCGAATTTTTCCGAGGATGGCGTTCGCGACCTTGCGGTGATGCTGCGCGCCGGCGCTTTGCCGGCGACGCTGACGAGCGTCGAGGAGCGCAGCGTCAGTCCGAGCTTCGGCGCCGAATCCATCTTCTCCGGCCTCATCGCCGGCCTCGTCGCCGTCGTGCTGGTCGCAGCGGTGATGATTGCGCTCTACCGCATCCTCGGCATCATTGCCGTCGTCTCGCTGTTCTTCAACCTGATCCTCATCGTCGCGGCGCTCAGCCTTGCCGGCGCCACACTCACCTTACCCGGCATTGCCGGCATCGTCCTGATCGTCGGCATGGCAGTCGATTCCAACGTGCTGATCTACGAGCGCATCCGCGAAGAGGAGAAAACCACCTATTCCTTTGCGGAGGCCGTCGGCCGCGGCTTCTCACGCGCATTCGCAACGATCGTCGATGCGAACGTCACGATCTTCATCGCCGCCGTCATCCTCTTCTTCCTCGGCAGCGAATCCATCCGCGGTTTCGCGGTGACGCTGGCCGTCGGCATCCTGACGACGGTTTTCACCGCTTTCACGCTGACCCGCTCGATCGTCGCCGTCTGGCTGAAGCGGCGCCATCCCCGGCATCTGCCGAAAAGCGTCCTGACCCATCTTTTCGAACATGCCAATATTCGTTTCATGGGGATTCGCCGCTATGTCTTTACGGTGTCGGCGGTCATCTCGTTGATCGCCATGGCCGCGTTTGCCACCGTCGGCCTGCATCTCGGCATCGATTTCAACGGCGGCTCTCTCATCGAGGTGACGGCGAAGCAGGGCAATGCCGACGTCGCCGATCTAAAATCGCGTCTCAACGATCTCAATCTCGGCGATATCAGGGTCGAGCCGACCGGCGGGCGGTCAAGTGCACGGATCCGCATCGAGTCCCAGGGCGGGGGCGAGAATGCCGAGCAGTCGGCAGCCACGCTGGTGCGCGGCGAGCTCGAGGAGGATTATGATTTCCGCCGCGTTGAAGTTGTCGGTCCCGCCATCTCGGGCGAGTTGACGATGATGGCGACGCTCGGTGTGCTTGCGGCGCTCGCGGCGATCCTGGTCTACATCTGGATCCGCTTCGAATGGCAGTTCGCGGTCGGCGCCATCATTGCCACGCTGCACGACGTCATCATCATGCTCGGCCTCTTCGTACTGTCAGGCATCGAATTCAACCTGACGAGCATCGCCGCGGTGTTGACGGTCGTCGGTTATTCCCTGAACGACACGGTCGTGGTCTATGACCGAATGCGCGAAAATCTGCAGCGATACAGGAAAATGCCGCTGCCGATCCTGATCGATGCCTCGATCAATCGGACGCTGTCGCGCACCATCTTGACTGCGGCGACGACCCTGCTCGCCTTGCTCGCGCTCTATCTCTTCGGAGGCGAAGTCATTCGCTCCTTCACCTTCACGATGCTTTTCGGCGTCGCTCTCGGCACCTTCTCTTCGATCTATATCGCCGCTCCAGTATTGATCGTCTTCCGGCTGCGGCCAGAGGCTCCCGACGGGGAAGAGAGCAACAAGACGGATGCTGGTGTAAGATCCGGCACGGTGGTTTGAAAATATGGCAAAAGGCATAGAAATCCGCGCGGCGCATTTTCCCGGCCGCGCTCCGATCGATACCTACGGCAATGGTGGATTCCGTTTTGCCGATATGTCGCATCGCGGTTCGATCCTTTGCCTGCCTTCCGGCATCTACGGCTGGGACATGGACATATCGAAACCGCTGTCGCCCGAAAATTTTCGCCGTGTGCTGGATGAAGCTGCCGATATCGAGGTTCTGCTCGTCGGCACCGGAACCGAGCTTCGCCGTCTGCCCGAGGAATTAAAGCAGGCGCTGAAGTCGCGCGGCATTTCCTCAGATCCGATGAGCACGGGTGCCGCCGTGCGCACCTTCAATATCATGCTCTCGGAACAGCGCGCCGTCGCTGCGGCGTTGATAGCGGTCTGACGATGACGGAAGCCAATATTGCGACGAACCAGGACATTTGCCTGGCGATGCTGCGCGACAACGACCGCGACCGTTATCTGGCCTGCCTCCTGTCGCCGGAGGACAAGCGCGGCGCCCTTGCAGCCCTTTACGCCTTCAATGCCGAACTTGCCCGCATCCGTGACCTGGTGCACGAGCCCTTGCCGGGCGAGGTACGCATGCAATATTGGCGCGATCTGCTGGAAGGCAGCGCGCACGGCTCGACGGCCGCCAATCCCGTCGCTTCCGCCCTTCTGACGACGATCGAAACCCATCGCCTGCCGCGCAAGACGCTGATCGACATGATCGAGGCCCGCACCTTCGACCTCTATGACGACCCGATGGAGACGCGGCTTTCTCTTGAAGGGTATGCCGGTGAAACCGCATCCGCGCTGATCCAGCTCGCAAGCCTGGTGCTTTCGCCGGTAGAAGCAGCCGGATCGGCCGGTGCCGCCGGCCATGCCGGTGTCGCCCAGGCGGTCGCCGGCCTGTTGCTGCTGATGCCGCTGCATCGCCGCCGCGGCCAGGTCTATATTCCGCTGCAGATCCTTTCGGCCACAGGTCTTGACCGGGATGCCTTCCTCGCCGGCCAGGACAGGCCGCGTATCTCTGCCGCCATCGAGGCCTTCGCCGGTCTCGGTCGCGAGCATCTGGCAAAGGCGAGGGCGGCAGGGCCGATTGCGCCCTCGGTCTTTCCGGCCTTCTTGCCGGCAACGATTGCCGAACCGGTGCTCCTCAAGGCGCAGAATCGTGGCGTCTTCCTGTTCGATCGGCCGCTGCAGCCGTCGCAATGGCGCCGCCAGCTCCGGATGGCGCTCTCGGCAGCCCGCAGGAAAATCTGATATCGGTCAAATTCGCGCAAGTCTCGCGCATTAGAAGACTTCACCGCTACCCTTTGGAACGGAGATTCGGCGTGGGCATTATCGTCTGGTGCGTTCTTTTCGCGATCGTCATTTTCTTTGCCTTTGCGGCAACGCGCATGGCTGCACAGAACAAGGAAGACGGCCTGCACGACACGGGCCTCGCCATCATTGAATTCGGCCGCGCCTTTCCGAACGAGGCGATCCGCCAACTGCAGGCGACGGAAAACGGCCAGGCCGTCTTCGTGCGTCTGCACGACAACAAGGCCGGCTTCATGCGCAACATGTCGCGCCATTTCTCCTGTCATCTGATCGAGCCGGGCCGCGTGCGCGTCGTGAGTTCTGCAACGGGCAGAGGGCTGGTGATCGATTTCCTCGATGCGCCCTCTCACAACGGCGATTTCGAGTTCGTCTCCGCCAAGGAGGCCTCGGAAGTCGCACTCTGGCTGCTCGGCAACTATATCGCCGAGCCGGATAAGGATTTGCCGTCGAGCAATCTCTCGGCGGCGAACAAGCAGTAGAAACGGCGGTCAGGCGCTTTCGGCAAGCGGCGCGGTCTGGCCGAGCCAGGCAGCGCAGTCGGCAAGCGCGCGGCGCGCGATCAGCTGCCGCTTCATGATCGTCTTGTCCTTGCCGCGGAAGCGCTTGACGCCCTCGGGCTTGACGATCGAGCCCGGCTGAAGCTCCGGAAACAGCCCGAAATTGATGTTCATCGGCTGGAAGGACCGTTTGCCCGGCTCCTCGTCGGTAACGATATGCCCGCCAGTGATATGGCCGAGCAGCGAGCCCAGCGCCGTCGTTGCCGGCGGCAGGGAGATTGCCTCGCCCTTGCGTTCGGCGGCGGCAAAACGCCCTGCTAGGAGCCCGACGCTGGCGCTTTCCACATAACCCTCGCAGCCGGTGATCTGGCCGGCAAAACGCAGGCCAGGCCGCGATTTCAGCGTCAGCGACGGGTCGAGCAGCGTAGGGGAATTGATGTAGGTATTGCGGTGCAGACCGCCGAGACGGGCAAACTCGGCATTTTCCAGACCCGGGATCATCCGGAAGATTTCCGCCTGTGTGCCGTATTTCAGCTTCGTCTGGAAACCGACCATGTTGTAGAGCGTGCCGAGCGCATTGTCCTGCCGCAGCTGCACGACGGCATAGGCCTTCACCGTCGGATTATGCGCATTCGTCAGCCCCATCGGCTTCATCGGCCCGTGGCGCAACGTCTCGCGGCCGCGTTCGGCCATCACCTCGATCGGCAGACAGCCGTCGAAATAAGGCGTGCCCTCCCATTCCTTGAAGCCGACCGTATCGCCTGATATCAGCGCGTCGACGAAGGCATTGTACTGCGCTTCATCCATCGGGCAGTTGATGTAATCCTTGCCGGTGCCGCCGGGGCCGACCTTGTCGTAGCGCGACTGATACCAGCAGATATCCATATCGATGCTCTCGCGGTAGACGATCGGCGCGATGGCATCGAAGAAGGCGAGGGAATCCTCGCCGGTCTCCGCCTGGATGGCGTTTGCGAGCGACGGCGCCGTCAACGGTCCGGTGGCGACGATGGCAAGGTCCCAGTCCTTTGGCGGCAGGCCGGTGATTTCTTCGCGCACGACTGTGATGAGCGGGTGGTCCTGGATTGCTTTGGTGACGGCGTCCGAGAAGCCGTCGCGATCGACGGCGAGCGCGCCGCCGGCAGGCACCTGGTGCCGATCGGCAGCGGCCATGATCAGCGAGCCGGCCATGCGCATCTCGGCATGGATGACGCCGACCGCATTGCTGGTGGCATCGTCGGAGCGGAAGGAATTGGAACAGACCAATTCGGCAAGGCCGTCGGTCTTGTGCGCATCCGTGCCGCGCACGCCGCGCATTTCATGCAGGATGACGGGAACGCCGGAACTGGCGATCTGCCAGGCGGCTTCCGAACCGGCAAGCCCGCCGCCGACGACGTGGATAGGAGAATGGGAAGAGGTCGTGTTCATTCCGGGCTGATATCATGTCGGCGGATGTGATCCAACACCCCGGAATCAAAAACGGCGCCTCATGGCGCCGTCTTGGAAGCATCGCACTCGTTATTAACGGAACGAGCGGGATGCGATATTGCGGATGTCGTAGCGGCTGACGCCGATGTCGGACAGGGTCTGGTTGGACAGGTTGCCGAGTTCGTTGAGCGTACGGCGGTAGCTGAGCCAGCTTTTTGCAATGCGGATCGGGTTCATTGTCTTCTTCCTCGAACAAATCTCCGCGGGACGGCGGGATCGCCTGTCTCTCTGCGGTTGATGTTTATATAGGTGATCTCAGCCCCATTGTGCAGTGCAAATAAAAGGCGTCTGCCATGCAATTGTGCAATGTGATGCCCGAGATTTAAGCGATGGATATTTTTTGAGCGGGCTGACGAGGTAGGAAAACATGCAACCGTTGGCAAGTTGCTCGCAGGCAAAAGAAAACGCCCGCTGGAGTCCAGCGGGCGTTTCGATCGAGAACAATGCTGCCTGGGAGGAAGCAGCGATCGCCTTGAATTAGCGGGAGGAAGCCTCACGGGCAACGCGATGGATGTCCGAACGGTCGATACCGAGGTCGTGCAATTCGCGGTTGCTCATGCGGCCGAGTTCGGTAACGGTCTGACGATACTTGCGCCAGTTATTGAAAGAGCGAGTGATGTTCATGTTAAGCCCCTTTCCGAGGGTTTGATCTGCCAGCAGCCACTGATCGGCGCTGACCTCTATTTGATGACCGGAATATATGTTGCGGCGCAAAAGAGTAAAATAGCCAAGTTTTCAGACCACCTATGCAGGTTACGCAATGCTCGAGGGTTATTCGACAAGGTTTGACCATTTTGTGGTCAAGGAATAGGCAGAATGATTCTCAAAAAAGTAACCATGTTCGTGGCGGTGGATGGCTATAGCCGCTCGAAACCGCGGGGTTTCCAGCGATTCTGTGCGCCCAACCCCTTGGTGGAAGCTACCCGTTCGATCGCACGGCTTGGTTAAATGACATGGCGACAATGCGGCAGCGTGGCGCCGGATAGCGAAAACTCCGGATTGCCAATGCGTTAATTAAACACTGACTAAATAAAACGCCCGCCGGGGGAGGATCCGGCGGGCGTGTTATAGTGACTGGCAACTGGGAGGAGGAGTTGCTGCCAGTCTATCGCAGCGCGCTTGGGAGGAGGAGTGCGCAGCTACGAATCTCGTCGCGGACAAAGCGTCCGTGGGCATCGGCAGAGCTGGCCGGGGCGCCATCCCCGCGCTTCGATATCTGGTAAATAGTATGACTAATGGATATTTTGCAGTGCAATAAACTCATGAGGGCTATGCGACATGCGCATGGCTTCCCGAGTATGCGCTTATATTGGCACTTCCAACGTAAGCGGACGGTTAACGGCTGACCCAACTTAGACCAATGAGGATCTTGTATATTTGTCGCAGGGGCGTTTCCGAACCGCCATGCTTGCGTTTATAACGGCGTGAGCTGCAGCGCCTTAAAGAGCGCCGCGCAAATCAAGGGGTGGAGCATGTATCGCGGCAGGTTGGAGCGGGATCTCTCCCTCTGGGTGGGTAAGGGACTGCTTGGCGAGGATACGGCAGGCGCACTTCTCGCCGAATATGACAGCCGCCCGGCAAGCTTCAGCCTCGGCAGGGTGCTGGTGGCGCTGGCGGCGGTGCTGCTTGCGGCCGCCATCCTTCTGGTCGTCGCCTCCAACTGGGAGGCCATCCCGCGTCTCGTGCGCGTCGGCGCCATCCTTCTCCTGATCTGGGCGGTTCACATCGGCGCCGCCCTGATGCTTGCCCGCGGTGCAGTAGTAGCGGCCAGCGGCTTGCTGGTCATCGGCGCGGTGAGCTTCGGCGGCGCCATCTCGCTGGTCGGCCAGATGTATCATCTCTCAGGCGACGAGCAGACGGTGATGTATCTCTGGTTCGCGATCGCGACGATTTCGGCGATCCTGTTCCGCTCGGGTGCAGTCGTCGTCGTCGCGGGCTTCCTCTCCTGGGCGTCTTTCGCCGTTTATCTGCAGAATAACGATACGCATTGGATTGCACTCGATCCCTGGATGGCGCCCGTCATGGCGGCGATCGTCATCGCGCTGGTGCGGTATACCGGCGCCGAGCGCGCTCGCCATCTGGCCTATCTGCTGCTGGTTGGCTGGCTCGCCTGGCTTTACACTCTTTATGAAGAGAGCGCGGTGGCGCTCGCCTTCGCGGTCGGCGGCATGGCGGCCTTGGTTCTATCGGCGCTGCCGGTCCCGCGGATTGCCTTCCTGGTCAGGAGCGCCGGTGCGGCCCCCGCCTTCTACAGCTTTCTTGTCGCCGCGATCGGTTTCCTATTGCTGCATATCAAGATTGAAGACGAATGGCGGCAGCTGGCGGTGCTCGGTGTGGTGACGCTTGCGGCGTCCGTGCTGGCGATCGCGCTCCATGGCAGGGATAATGGAGCGGTGCGCTATCTCGCCTATGCGACCTTTGCCGCCGAGATGCTCTACCTCGCCTCCGTCACCGTCGGCTCGATCCTCGGCACGTCAGGTCTCTTTCTCTTTTCCGGTCTTGGGGTCGCGCTGGTCGCCTGGATCGTCATCCGGCTCGAGCGGCGCTTTTCCGCAGGTGCACGGGAGGGGCGCGCATGAACTCGTTCATGACAAGGTTGCAGTCCGGCAAGGGCTATCTGATCTCGGCAATCATCGTCGCCGGCCTGCAGACCCTGATCCTCGGCACGATTATCCAGAGCCGGGCGTCGATTTTGAGCGACGGCGCCGAGGTGCTGCTGAAAACGGCCCCCGTCGATCCGCGCGATTTCCTGCGCGGCGATTATGTCGTCTTGAACTACGACATTTCCTCGGTGCCGGTGCAGACGATTTCCGGCGGCATTCCGGCCGAACCCGGCGAGCGAACCCTCTGGGTCCGGCTGAAGAAGCAGCAGGATGGTTTCTGGGTAGTGACCGAATCGTCCTTCAACGCGTTGCCGCCGCAGCCGGAGACCGTGATCCTGCGAAGCCTGCCATTTTATGGTGGCGGACTTGCCGCGGGCGACAACATCCGCGTCGAATACGGCATCGAGCGCTACTACGTTCCCGAAGGCGAGGGCAAGCCCATCGAGCAGGCCCGCAATGACGGCAACGTCGCGATCGCCGTGCGCGTCTCGCCAGCCGGAGATACGCAGATCCGCAGCCTTCTCGTTGACGGCAAGCCGATTTACGAGGAACCGCTTTATTGATCCTTGAACCCTTCGAGGGACGGCGGCTTTGCGGCCGCAAATCCCCTGTCATTTACCGTTCATTTTTCCTTTGCCTCGACCAAATCGGGTGATATAGAGACGCGCGCTCCGGAAGGCCTCATGCGCAGGCATAGGCATGCGGTTTTGTGAACGCGGGTATGGTGAAATTGGTAGACACGCCAGATTTAGGTTCTGGTGCCGCAAGGCGTGGGAGTTCAAGTCTCTCTACCCGCACCAGGCTGTTTGCAGGGGGAGACTAAGAAGTTAGTCGTCCCGGACGACCGTAAGGTTGGCCAGATACCCGGAAGCGAGTGCCGTTCCCCTTTGGGTGGAATGATGCAGGAATTGGGAAAAGCCACGCGCGGCACGCTGCCGGCGTCGTGCTCATAGAAACGAACGGCGTCTGGGCACGGCCGCCACGACATGAAGGTAGGAAGACATGCAGGTTATCGAAACGCTCGCTGAAGGGCTGAAGCGCGAAATCAAGGTCGTTATCCCGGCCAAGGACATGGAAGACAAGATGAATGAGCGTCTTGCCGATGTGAAGGACAAGGTCCGCATCAACGGCTTCCGTCCTGGCAAGGTACCCGCTGCTCACCTGAAGAAGGTTTACGGCAAGTCGATCATGGCCGACCTCGTCAACGAGATCGTCCGCGAGCAGCCGGCTGCTATCCTGTCCAGCCGCGGCGAGAAGTCGGCCACCCAGCCGGAAATCGCCATGACTGAGGACAAGGACGAAGCCGACAAGATCCTCGCTGCCGAGCAGGATTTCGAATTCACGCTCTCTTACGAAGTTCTTCCGCCGATCGAGCTGAAGTCCGTCAAGGGCCTCAAGGTCACGCGCGAAGTCATCGACATCTCGGATGACGAAGTCAACGAGCAGGTCCTGAAGGTCGCCGAAAGCGCGCGCTCCTACGAGACCAAGACCGGCAAGGCCGCAAATGGCGACCGCATCACCATGGATTATGTCGGTAAGGTCGACGGCGAAGCCTTCGAAGGCGGCACCGACCAGGGTGCCGAACTGGTGATCGGTTCCGGCCGCTTCATCCCGGGCTTCGAAGATCAGCTCGTCGGCGTCAAGGCCGGCGACGAGAAGACCATCACCGTAACCTTCCCGGCCGACTATCCGGCCAAGAACCTCGCAGGCAAGGAAGCGACCTTCGACATCACTGTCAAGGATGTCGCAGCCCCCGGCGCTGTCGAGATCAATGACGAACTCGCCTCCAAGCTCGGCATCGAATCGGCCGATCGCCTGAAGGAGATCGTCCGCGGCCAGATCGAATCGCAGTACGGCTCGCTGACCCGCCAGAAGCTGAAGCGCCAGATCCTCGATCAGCTTGACGAGATGTACAAGTTCGAGACCCCGGCTTCGCTGGTCGACGCCGAATATAACGGCATCTGGAGCCAGGTGAACAACGATCTCGCCCAGTCCGGCAAGACCTTTGAAGACGAAGACACGACCGAAGAGAAGGCGCGTGACGAATACAAGGCGCTCGCCGAACGTCGCGTCCGTCTCGGCCTCGTTCTCTCCGAAATCGGCGAAAAGGCCGGTGTCGAAGTCAGCGAAGACGAAATGCAGCGCGCCATCTACGATCAGCTGCGCCAGTATCCCGGCCAGGAAAAGCAGATCCTCGAATTCTTCCGCAGCCAGCCGGGCGCCGCCGCTTCGATCCGCGCACCGATCTTCGAAGAGAAGGTCATCGATCACCTGCTGACCGAGATCGACGTCACCGACAAGAAGGTGACGAAGGAAGAACTGCTCGCCGAGGAAGAAGGCGAAGCCAAGGCTGAAACCAAGAAGGCCGCTCCGAAGAAGAAGGCCGCCGCCAAGGCTGAAGCCGCCGACGCCGGCGAAGGCGAGGAAGCTGCCCCGAAGAAAAAGGCTGCTCCCAAGAAGAAGGCTTCCGAGGACAGCGCCGAGTAATCGCTCGACCGTTCTGAAAGTTTGGAAGGCCCCGCCATTGTGCGGGGCCTTTTTCTATGATCCGGGGCAGTTCATTCCCGAACGTCTTCTACGATAGAGCTGCAGCAACAAAGAGTTGCAATAAAGTATAATTCACGGCAGATTTCGCTGACGGTGGGAGGACCTGAACATGACTGCAAAGCACGACATGAAGAAGCTCGTGGAGGAAATGTATGCTGTGCGTGACCGCGGCGATGTCGAGGGCACGCTGGCGCTGCTCGGCGAGGGTTGCACCTTTCGCATGGTCGGCAATATGCGGCTGGCGCCCTTTTCAACTGAATCAAGCGGGCATGCGTTTCGGCAGGCGATAACGCAGCTTATCACAGTATGGGACCTATCGAAGATCAGGACAGCCATCTATGTGGACGAAGACGAGCAAATGGTCTTTGCCCACCGCGAAGGCGAGGTGAGGCACATCCCATCGGGAGTGAGCTTCCAAACGGAATTCATCGACAAGATCCATTTCCAGGATGGCAAACTGGTCAAGATCGTCGAGTTCGTCGACACGCTGCAGGTGGCTGAGACGAGCCAGATAATCCAAATCGCTTAAACGGGCATCCAGGTCGAAGCGCTTCAAAGCGCGACATCAACTTGATTTAAGTTTGATGCCGCCCATGTTTTCGGCCGACAGGGCGTCGGCCGCCGTTGCAATCAATGCCCTGTCAGTTGCGCGACTTTCCTGACATGGCTGACGGCCGCGGCGCCACCGGCCGTCTGGGTGAAGAGGTGAAGCGTTTCCTCCTCGTCATCGGCCACCGGCGTCAAAGCCTGATCCATATAGGTCTTCGACTTGGCGTCCCTTGCGATCAGGAATGCCGAGACTGCCAGGCTGATGATCGTGCCGGCGAGCGAGACATGCTTGCTGAAGGTTTCCCAGACGAAGCGCGGCCAGAACACCAGAGGATTTTCGCGCGGCAGCTCCGGGCGCCGTTCCGACGGCGTCTTTAGACGCAGCAGGCCGCTTTGAAGCGGATGCACGTTTTCCAGCGGCACTGTAGTCGCAAAGGAAACGAGAACCTTGGCGAGCCTTACCAGTGGAACCCCGGTTGCCACGGCGCGGCGCAGCAGCGTCTTCATATGATCAGGCGAATAATAGAGCGACCATGCCTCGTGATAGATGTCTTCCCATTCCTGCTTGCTCATCTTCGGATGCGCGGTGCAGACATGTTCGACGTCGTAGATATTGAGATCGGCATCCATCTCGACGCCCTTCTTCCACAGGACCTGATGGTCTTCGGAGCCGGGCAGCGGCGTCAGGATGAAGAATTCGATGACATCGAGCGGCAGTTCTTCCTGGATGATCGTGATGTCGCGGCGGATCGATTCCGGCGTGTCGGCGGGGAAACCCAGGATATAACCGGCGAGCGTCATGATGCCTTGCGCCTTCCAGGCGAGCAGCATCTTACGATATTCGGTGATCTTGTTCTGGTTCTTCTTGGCGGCTGTGAGATTATCGGGATTGACGTTTTCGAGGCCGATGAAGACGCGCGTCACGCCGGCGCGCTTGGATTTTTCGATGAAATTCGGAATCTTATGGCAGAGCGTATCGACCTGGATCATCAGGCCGAGCGGAATGCCGTCGCGCTCCTTGAGCTCGATCAGCCGATCGAAGATCGCTTCCCAATCCTTGTTGCGGGCGAAATTGTCGTCGGTGATAAAGAATTTATGGATGCCCTGCGCCCAGTTCATCCGCACCAGCTTCTCGACGTCGTCGGCCGAGCGGAAGCGTGACTTGCGTCCCTGGACGTTGATGATGGTGCAGAACGAGCACTGGTAGGGACAGCCGCGCCCGGCATCGAAGCTGGTGCTGAGCCCGAGCGTGCGCTGGATATTGTCCCTCGGCAGGAAGGGAACCGGCGTGCCGCCGATGCCGGGAAGGTCGTTCATGAAATTGTAGAGCGGCTTCAGCTCGCCGGCGACCACGTCGCGCAGCACCATGTCGAGCCGTCCTTCGGCCTCGCCGGCAAACATCGAGATACCCATGTCGCGGCAGGCATCGAGCCCGACCGCCTTGCCGTCGAGCATCGACAGGCAGCCGGAAACATGGAAGCCGCCCATCGAGACCGGCAGGCCGGCATCGCGGAACGGCCGGGCGATATCGAGCGCGCGCGGATACTGGTTCGACTGGACGCCGACCAGCGCAACCATGCCGAAATTGTCGTGGCGTTTGAACTGGGAGAGCAGCTTGGCGAAATCGATCCGTGTGTTGGTCTCGTCGATGACGGTGATATCGATCTCGGTGTCGGGTCCGAGCACTTTGCGCTCGGCGCATTCGGCAGCGATGCCGTAGAGGGCCGCGAGCGAGTTGGAGGGGATCATCGCCCGCCACCAGCGGATGACGTAGCCGTCATCGTCATAATGCGACGGCTTGATCAGGATGAGCTGAAAACGTCTGCGCGCGGCTTCCGGGGAATGGGACAAGAGTATCTATCTTTCTTTAGAAGCTTTTGCCCGGAGACAAAATGGCGTTGAAGGCACATATCAGGCACGGCGCAGGATGCGAACTATCGGCTTCAAACTACGGCATAAAGCGGCGCGATACTCCGCACAGTGTCTCAACCATCAATATACTACATGATATCGAGCATCAATGCGCGGTGGTCTGAGACCTCCGGCGCCTCGACCACCTTGAATTCGGCAATGTTCACTCCCGGTGTCACGAGCATGTAGTCGGCATATCGGCCCTGCTTCAGATAGTAGGAGGTGCGTGTATCTACAAGGCCGTTTCCGGTGACGAGATCGGAAAGCCCGAGTCTGGCGAGAACCTTGAAGGTTGCACTGTCAGGCAGCACGTTGAAATCGCCGCAGACGACGAGCCCTTCGTCGCCGGGCCAGACGCGCTTAATAAGCTTGACCAGCGCTTCGGCCTGTTCTTCGCGCGCCGCCGTGTCGCCTTTGCCCGCGGGATCGCGCAGGCCGTGCAAATGGGCGATGGTCACGGTGGAAGCATTGTCGCGGCTGAAGAGCCGGATGCAGTGCGCATTTCGCGGACGCGGATGCTCGCCCCAGCCATCGGCTGAAAAGCTGCCGTGCACGAAGTCCAGCCCCTGGCCAATGACGGAGTGCGTCTTGCGCACGAAGGTCGCCAGCCCGAATTCGGCGGCAGTGACGATATCGCCGTCGAAAAGTTCGCCTCTCGATGTCGGGCAGAAGAAGCCGTCGTGGCCGGGCAGGGCGGCGCTGATTTCCTCGAAGAGATTGGTGCGCTGCGGCAGTTCCAATCCCGCGTCGCGATAGACCGCCCATCCTGGAGATGCGCCGGGTGTACGCAGCACCTCCTGCAGACACAGCACATCCGGATCGGCGTGCCTGACATAGTTGATCAGGGCTTCATGCAGCCTGCCGCCCCATGCATTCAGCGAAATGATCCGCAATGTTATTCGGCTCCGTTTGGCGACCGGATCAAACCATACTCCGGCGTCTATGCGATGCGCCTAGAGTTCGGACTTGATGTCGCCCATCCGGTTCCAGGCGTCGAGGCCGGCGATCTTGTAGGCTTCGGCGAGGGTCGGATAGTTGAAGGTATTCTCGACGAAATATTCAACCGTGCCTTTGAGATTGAGCACTGCCTGGCCGATATGGACGAGTTCGGTAGCACCTTCGCCGACGATATGCACGCCGAGCAGGCGGCGCGTCTTCAGAGAGAAGATCAGCTTCAAAAGCCCGGTGTCGAGGCCCATGATATGACCGCGCGAGGTTTCGCGGAAACGGGCGATGCCGCATTCATAGGGAATGCCGCGCTCTTTCATTTCCTCTTCGGTCAGGCCGCAGGTCGAGATCTCCGGCACGGCGTAGATACCGTAGGGGAAATATTTCGGCGGCTCCTTGGCGACTGCGCCGATTGCGACACGGGCGGCAATGCGGCCCTGTTCCATCGAGGTCGAGGCAAGGCTTGGAAAACCGACGACGTCACCGGCGGCGTAGACGTTGGCAACCGATGTCTGGAAGGTTTCCGGATTGACCTTGAGACGGCCGCGGCTGTCGGCTTCGAGGCCGATGGCCGAAAGGTTCAGCGCGTCGGTCGCCCCCATGCGGCCGGCGGCAAAAAGCACCATGTCGGTCGTCAGGCGCCGGCCGCTGTCGAGCGTCAGCTCGACCTTGCCGTTGTCGAGTGTCTCCACCTTGTCGGCCTTCTGGCCGAGCAGTAGCTTCATGTTGCGGTCGCGTAGCTGGTAGGTGAAATCTTCGATGATTTCCTTGTCGATAAAGTCGAGCATCGTCGCCTTCGGGTCGATGACGGTGACGGCTGTGTCGAGCGCGCTGAAGATCGTCGCATATTCGATGCCGATGACGCCGGCGCCGATAACCACCATCGATCGCGGCAGCTCCTGGATGTCGAGCAACTCGTCGCTGTCGAGAACGGTCTTGCCGTCGAAGGGTATGTAATCGGGGCGGAACGGCTTGGTGCCGACAGCGAGCAGCACGCTGGCGGCGGTGACCTGCGTGATCTCGCCGTCGTCCTTGATCACCTGCAGTGTCGACGCATCGATGAAGCTCGCCTTGCCGCGAATATGCTGCACGCGATTGCGGGCGAACTGGTGTTCCAGCACCTCGACCTCGTGGTTGAGCGTAATCAGCAGGCGACGCCGCAGGTCATCGGCGCTGATCTCTTCCTTGACGCGGTAAGACCGGCCGTAGAAGCCGCGTTCGCGCCAGCCGGAAAGATTGAGCGCGGTCTCGCGCAGCGTTTTGGAAGGGATGGTGCCGGTGTGCACGGACACGCCGCCGACGCGTTTGCCCTGCTCGATGACAAGCACTTTCTTGCCGAGTTTTGCAGCCTGGATCGCGCCCCGGCGCCCTGCGGGACCGCTGCCCACCACAACAAGATCGTACTGAAGCATCATCAAGCCCCGGATTGGAAAGGAATCATTTGCGACGCAAAAATGTCGCCCGTCTATCGGTAGCCGGTCAATGTTACAGATTGTTTTACGGCCGCCGATTCGGCCGGACCTGTGCTTTTCAGATCAGCTTCAGCCCCTTTAGGCTGACATGACCATCCTTGCCGATGATGACGTGGTCGTGGACGATAATATCGAGCGCCTTGGCGGCGTCGATGATCACCTTGGTCATCTCGATGTCGGCGCGCGATGGCGTCGGATCGCCGGAGGGATGGTTGTGCACGAGGATCATTGCCGTTGCCGAAAGCTCCAGCGCCCGTTTCACCACTTCGCGCGGATAGACCGGGGTGTGGTCGACCGTACCGCGGCCTTGCACCTCGTCGGCGATCAGCACGTTGCGCTTGTCGAGAAAGAGGATACGGAACTGTTCGCGGGTTTCGTGCGCCATGGCGGCATGGCAATACTGGATGACAGAAGACCACGAGGATAGGACCTGCTTGCTCCTGAGTTCGCTTTTCAGGGTCCGGTGGGCGACAGTCGAAATCAGCTTCAAGTCGAGCGCCACGGCCTCGCCGACACCTTTCACCTCCGTCAGCAATGCCGCAGGCGCGCCGAAAACGCCGGCGAGCGAGCCGAACCGTTCGATCAGCGCCTTGGCGATCGGCTTGGTGTCGCGCCGCGGGATCAGGCGGAAAAGCAAGAGTTCAAGGATTTCGTAATCGGCAAGCGCCGTATCGCCGTGCTCGCGGAAGCGGTCTCGCAAGCGCTCGCGATGGCCGTGATAATGCTCTTGGGGCGCAAGCGAGGCGGGCAGAACGGCCCTCGCATTCGGCGCGGACGGTTTTCCCGGCCGCCCGAAGAACGAGCGCTCGTCAGCGGCAAAAGGCTCCTCGAAAGGCAGTTCGTCATCGGAAGAGGGAACAGGCCCTTTCGCCATCGGACGGTCACCCGTTGAACGGCGGTAGGCCGGGGCGGTCGAGCCCGCCAGGCGACAGCGTGAAGATCTCACAGCCGTCTGAGGTGACGCCGACGGTATGTTCATACTGCGCCGAAAGCGAGCGGTCGCGGGTCACTGCCGTCCAGCCGTCGGCGAGTACCTTCACATGCGGACGGCCGAGATTGATCATCGGCTCGATGGTGAAGATCATGCCTTCGCGCAGCTCCGGCCCTTCGTTGGCGCGGCCATAGTGCAGGATATTCGGCGAGTCGTGGAACAGCCGGCCGACTCCGTGGCCGCAGAAATCGCGCACCACGGAACAGCGCTCGGCCTCCGCATAAGTCTGGATCGCCTCGCCGATCGCCCCCGTGCGGGCGCCCGGCCTGACGGCGGCAATGCCGCGCATCAGCGATTCATAGGTAACCTCGAGCAGCCGCTCCGCGGCGCGCTTGACGGTACCGACAGGATACATCCGGCTGGAATCGCCATGCCAGCCATCGAGCACGAAGGTCACGTCGATATTGACGATATCGCCTTCGCGCAGCGGCTTGTCGTTCGGAATGCCATGGCAGACGACGTGGTTGATCGAGGTGCAGGTCGATTTGGTATAGCCGCGATAGTTCAGCGTCGCCGGATAGGCGCCGTGATCCATGCCGAAATCGAAGACGAACCGGTCGATGTCATCGGTCACCAGCCCCGGCTTGACGATATCGGCAAGCGCGTCGAGGCAACGCGCGGTCAACTGGCATGCCCTGCGCATGCCCTCGTATGCTTGCGCGTCGTAAAGCCGGATGGCGCCCGTATTCTTCGGAGGCGCGGAAGAGGCTTCGATATAGTTCACCATTGCAAGGCCTTAGTGGAGAATATTAGAATTGTTCATAATGCAGCTATGCCGGGTTCGTCCATCGCGATCAACCGCCGGCGCGACATTTCTGAACGGATCCGATCCGCAGGCCATGCAGCCTTCCGCATCCGTCCGGTGCCAAATCATCGGCCGGACTTGAATATCCACAATCTTCCCAAGGAGATAGGATTGATCGGACTGGGTCTCCCGGCTACTCACCGATTGGTGACAGCGGGGAAGGGTCGGCCATGTTGATTGAAGCGGTAAAACTTGAAAATTCGCCGGAGGCCGGCGCCGAGCCGGAACGGCGCGTGCGCGATCGCGGCGCCACCGAGCGCGCCATCCTCGCCGCTGCCAAAAGCCTGCTGGCCGAGGAGGGCTTCCAGAACTTCGGCATCAATGCGGTTGCCCGCCGCGCCGGTTGCGACAAGCAGCTGATCTATCGCTACTATGGCGGCCTCGACGGACTGGTCGAGGCGATCGGCGCCGATCTCGGCACATGGGTGAGGGATCGCATTCCGGAAGATACCGGCGGCATGTTCCTGCTCACCTATGGCGATCTGATGGAGCGGCTGGCGCTTCTGCTTCTCGACGCCTTGAAAAATGATCCGCTGATGCGCCGCATCCTCGCCTGGGAGATATCTGATAACACCGAGCAGGTGAGGCGGCTCTCCGAAGCGCGCTCGAAGGCGCTCGCGCTCTGGCTGGAGCGCATGCGCGGTTCGCTGGCACCGCCGAAAGGCATGGATGCAGCGGCCGTCAACGCCATCGTCATTGCTGCGATCCAGCATCTCGTGCTTGCAGGTGCGGCCGGCGGGCAGTGCGCCGGCCTGTCGTTGAAGACGCCGAAGGACTGGGAGAAGGCGGCACTAGCGCTGAAGCGCATCGTTCGCGGCGTCTACGGCTGACACTCATCCACAGGGGCGGCGGCCATGTTAACCTTAATGAATGGTTTACGTTGCGCGTCGCCGGTTAACCCGACAGTGTGGCGGTCAGCAGAGATGATACGAGTAGAGTCCCGAGTTGACGTCCATGGGAGCCAAAATCGCTAGAGCTGTGTTTCTCGTGATGGCGATGATGTTCTTTGCAGTCCTGGCGCTGGACATCGCAGTTCCAACGTTGGTGCTCTGTATCATGGCATTGTCGACCTGGTTGGTCTCACTCGATCTGCCCGTCGCGCACAAGCATGGAGGAGAGGCCGCATGAGGTGGTTTCTGATCTTCTGGGCCGGCCCCATCATCTTTCTGGGTGGATGGTACTGGCTTTCCTATTACGACATGAACTTCGGCATCTTCATGCTGACGCGGCAGGTCCATGATCTGACCTTCGCGGTTTATGGCAAGGCGCTCGGCCTTCCGCCGGAAACCATCCCGCCGCTGGTTGCCCGCGCGATCGCCGTTGACAGCCTCGTCGTCTTCGCAATCATGGGCTTCAGAAAGCGCAAGTCGATCGCTTCCTGGTGGACAGCGCGTCAGGCGTTGAATTCATCTCCAGCAGACCTTGCCAGCAAGGAAAGCCTGTCGAGCGCGCCCTGAAGGATGAAGCTTGCCGCGGCCGAATCGATCCGTTCGGCCCGCTTTGCGCGCGAGACATCCATTTCCAGCAATGCCCGTTCCGCCGCAACCGTCGAAAGCCGCTCGTCCCAATAGACGAAGGGCAGCGCCGTCTTCTGTTCCATGTTGCGCACGAAGGCGCGCGTCGCTTGCACGCGCGGACCCGCCGATCCGTCCATATTCATAGGCAGGCCGATAACGAAGCCCGCGATTTTTTCAGCTGCGGCAAAATCCAGCAGCGCCTGCGCGTCGATAGTGAACTTGACCCGGCGGATCACCGGACGCGGCGTGGCGAAGCGCCGCCCGAGATCGGACATGGAAAGCCCGATCGTCTTGGTGCCGAGATCAAGGCCTGCGATCGCCTGTCCCGGGGCCAGCGTCTCAGCCATTTCCTCGATCGTCAGCACCGTCATTATCGTTTCATCCCGTCAAGAGAAATTGAAGTCGCCGCCGCTTTCCTTTGCGGCCGCATAAGATATGTCCTTAACATCGAAACCGGTTTTTGCATCACGTAATAAAGGAGAGATTTCATGAAGATCACCTGGCTTGGCCATTCCGCCTTCCGCATCGAGATATCAAAGGCGAAGATCCTGCTCGATCCGTTCCTCACCTACAACGCCTCCTTTTCCGGCCAGGATATCAAGGACGTTTCCTCGGGCATCACCCATATCCTGCTGACGCATGGCCATGGCGATCATGTCGGCGATACCGTGGCGCTCGCCAAAGAGACTGGGGCCGTCGTTCTCGCCAATGCCGATCTCGCCGCATGGCTCGGTTCCAAGGGCGTCGACAAGATCGAGATGGGCAATACCGGCGGCACGATCGCGCTCGGCGGTTTCTCCGCGACCTTCACCAATGCGCTGCACTCCTCCGCGCAGATCACCGAGGACGGCGTCTCGCATGCACTCGGCAATGCCAACGGCCTGATGCTGCATTTCGACGACGAAGCCTCGATCTTCGCCATGGGCGACACCGATATCTTCTCCGACATGGCGCTGATCAACGAATTGCATCAGCCCGATATCGGCTTCGTGCCGATCGGTGACCGCTTCACCATGGGCGGCGCGGTGGCAGCCCTTGCCTGCCAGCGCTATTTCGGCTTCAAGACCGCGATCCCCTGCCACTACGGCACCTTCCCGATCATCGAACAGACGGCCGATAAATTTGTTGCCGGCATGGAGGGATCGAAGACGCAGGTGAAGGCGCTCAAGCCGTCCGAGAGCCTGTCGATCTGACGAAACCCCGTTGCGTCAGGCGGACATGGCCTTTATAGCGGGTAGGAAAAATCCCATCCGGAGAATGCCATGTCCGTCGATCTCGCCACCGTAAAGCGCGTCGCCAAACTTGCCCGTATTGCCGTCTCCGAGGACGAGGCAAATCGCATGGTTGGCGAGCTGAACGGCATTCTCGGCTTCGTCGAGCAGCTCTCCGAAGTCAATGTCGACGGCGTCGAGGCGATGACGTCGGTCACCCCGATGGCGATGAAGAAGCGGACCGATGAGGTGACCGACGGCAACAAGGCGGCTGACGTCGTCGCCAATGCGCCCGTCACCGACCACAATTTCTTCCTGGTGCCGAAAGTCGTCGAATAAGGCTGCGAAGCCTCTTTCCGACCCCTGTTGCCATTTCCAGATCTGAAGCGAAAATATCATGAGCGAACTCACCAGCCTGACCATTGCCGAAGCCCGCCGGAAGCTGCGCGCCAAGGAAATCACCGCACTCGAACTGACCGAAGCCTATATCTCGGCGATCGATGCGGCCAATGACCGGCTGAACGCTTACATCAAGGTCACGCCGGATCTCGCCCGCGTCATGGCGAAGAATTCCGATGAGCGTATCGCGGCTGGCAAGGCCGGCGAACTCGAAGGCATTCCGCTCGGCATCAAGGATCTTTTTGCCACCGTCGGCGTCCACACCCAGGCCTGCAGCCACATTCTCGATGGTTTCGAGCCACGTTATGAATCGACCGTGACGCAGAACCTCTGGGATGACGGCGCCGTCATGCTCGGCAAACTGAATATGGACGAGTTCGCCATGGGCTCATCCAACGAGACCTCCTATTACGGCCCGGTGATCAATCCCTGGCGCGCCGGCGGCTCCAACCAGCAGCTTGTCCCGGGCGGCTCATCCGGCGGCTCGGCCGCGGCCGTCGCCGCACATCTCTGCGCCGGTGCCACGGCGACCGATACCGGCGGTTCGATCCGCCAGCCGGCTGCCTTCACCGGCACGGTCGGCATCAAGCCGACCTATGGCCGCTGCTCGCGCTGGGGCACCGTCGCCTTCGCCTCCTCGCTCGACCAGGCGGGCCCGATCGCCCGCGACGTGCGCGATGCCGCAATCCTTTTGAAGTCGATGGCAAGCGTTGATGCCAAGGATACGACTTCGGTCGATCTGCCCGTACCGGATTACGAGGCCGTCCTCGGCCAGTCGCTGAAGGGCATGAAGATCGGCATTCCGAACGAATACCGCGTCGACGGCATGCCTGAGGAGATCGAGACCCTGTGGCGCCAGGGCATCGCCTGGCTGAAGGATGCCGGCGCCGAAATCGTCGACATTTCGCTGCCGCACACCAAATATGCCCTTCCGGCCTATTATATCGTCGCTCCGGCCGAGGCATCCTCGAACCTCGCGCGTTACGATGGCGTCCGTTACGGCTTGCGCGTCGACGGCAAGGATATCGTCGATATGTACGAGAAGACGCGTGCGGCCGGCTTCGGCAAGGAAGTCAAGCGCCGCATCATGATCGGTACCTATGTGCTGTCGGCCGGCTACTACGATGCCTATTACATCCGCGCCCAGAAGGTCCGCACGCTGATCAAGCGCGATTTCGAACTCGCCTTCGACGCTGGCGTCGACGCGATCCTGACCCCGGCAACGCCGTCGTCCGCCTTTGGCGTCGCCGATGAGAACCTCGCCGCCGATCCGGTGAAGATGTACCTGAATGACATCTTCACGGTGACGGTCAACATGGCGGGCCTGCCGGGCATCGCCGTCCCCGCCGGCCTCGACCAGAAGGGCCTGCCGCTGGGCCTGCAACTGATCGGCAAACCTTTCGACGAGGAAACCCTGTTCAAGACCGCCCATGTGATCGAGCAGGCCGCCGGCAGGTTTACGCCGGCGAAGTGGTGGTAAGCGGGCTCGTCATTCGCCCGATAGCGGTAGCCGACCACCAGGCGGTCGGCACCGTCGGTTTTGCCGCCTGGGCGGCGAACGATCCCTATGAGGATAGCTATCGCGATCCGGGTGTGATTGCCCGGGTCAGGCATGATTTCGAGACCTTTGCCGGTATGACGAAGGGTGAAATCGTCATTGCCGAACTGAACGGGCAGGTTGTCGGCTGGGCTGCGCGCCAGACTGCGAGGAACTACCTCTCCGACTTGTGGGTGCATCCCGACCATCAAGGCAAGGGTTTCGGCAAGGCGCTTCTGCTCCATCTGTGCGAGGCGATGAGGAACGAGGGGCTGGTAACGGCGCGGCTCGACACGCACGCCAGAAACGGCGGCGCCATCCGTCTTTACGAACGCTGCGGTTTCACCATCATCTGGCACGGCATCGAATTTTCCAAGAGCATGGGCGTCCCACTTGAAAAGGTGCATCTTGAAAAGCGTTTGACGGATCGATAGCCGAAACCAGAAGGAGATCTTATGCCGAAACAGGATCTTGCGAAATTGATCGAGGCATTCGATCGCCTTGCCGCCGCCGATTTCACCATGGGCGCGGAGTGGCAGGCGGTCCACGAAATCTGTCAGCGCCACGAGGGCGAACAGCCCTTCGATTGGGGCCACGCCCTTTGCCATCGCATCGAGCGCGATGACTGGAATGCCGACTATTGGTATCGCCGCGCCGGCAAGGCGCGCGGTACCGGCGCAATGGCCGACGAGTGGTCGGCAATGCGGGCGGAGCTCTCTGCCAAGGCTTGAGACTTCACCCTGACCGCGCCGGTTCGACGAGCGGTCAGGGTGGCTGCCTGGATTACCTGTTGTCCAGCTGCGACCTGACCAGCCTCAGCCCTCTTTCGGTGATCCGGTAGGGCCGGCCGCCTGAGGACTTGATCGCCCTCAGCCGTTTCAGCTTTCGGAAGAGATCGAGGTCGACGCCGGGATAGAGCCAGCCGTCGCGGGTGAAGCAACTGACGGCCCCGATTTTCCTGTTGTCGTCGCGGGTAATTTCGATGCGGCCGCCTTGGGCCATAAGATGCAGGATGCGCTGCTCCGTGCGTGAGATGTCCATGTGTTGAGATCCGGTGTCGCGCCCGGCAGGGCGCACAAAAACGATCTGGCGCTCATTCGAACGTCAGGGCTTCGTTTTTTTCGGGCCCATGCGCGCAAGCGAACTCGCGGGCAGGGCCTTTACCGGGTCTCAGGCAGGCTCAACATAAAACACCTCGATAAGGTTTCTTATTCAGTCGGGAAAAGCCGGTCAAGAGTGTGTGCTCAGATCAAAACCAGTCCAAAATTGTAGTTTCGGACGCATCGCTCCATGGCAGGTGCTGGTAAAATCCGCGACTCAATGGTCTAGTTGAAGGGTAACGCGGAGGTGTCTTTGATCCACATTCGCAATGCCCGCGACGGGGAAGCGCAACTGCTGAGCGAGATCGGGCTGAGGGCCTGGCAGAAGGCGATGGCGGCGATCGGCGAATCGGACGCGATGATCGACGCGGCGCGCAACGCCTTTCGCAATTTCGTGGAAAACGACTGGCTGACCATTACCGTCGTCGAGCAGAACGGCCAGGTCGCAGGCTGGGCGGCGCGCGAAGGATTGGACGAAACCATCTCGGATTTCTGGATCGATCCCGCCTTCACTCGCCAGGGGCTCGGTTCGGCCCTTCTCGAGCGCATAGAAAAGGACATTGCCGAGCAGGGCTTCGAAAAGGCGGCGATGCAGACCCATTCGGGCAATAGCGAAGCAATCGGCTTCTTCCGGAAGCACGGCTACAGCATCCACTGGCTCTCGGTTGCCTACAATCCGAAGCTCGACCGTGATGTGCCCTCCGTCGGGCTGAGGAAGCAGCTTGTTTCCGACGACCAAGGTGGGTACGGGCAGGAATTCTGACGCGCTAAAAATCCTGAAGAAGGCGCAGGCTCCATTGCGGCGCAAAGGCCAGCACCGCAGCCAGTGCGCCATGCAAGATCAGGATCGCCGCCAGGATTGACCGGAACGGTTCCTTTTTCGTCTTGTGCCGCAGGAGCTGCTGCGCCGCCATGGCGCCAAGGCTGCCGCCGATCAGCGCAAGGGTCAAAAGCGTGCGCTCGCTGATACGCCACCCGCCATTACGCGCCGCCTTCTTGTCGAGGAAATAGATCAAGAAGACGAGGAGGTTCAGCGTCAGAAACAGTGCGGCCAATTTGGTGATATCGATTATCGTCATGCGGCGACTCTATCGTGCCTCGGTTAACCCACGGCAAATGTCGCCGTCCTCTGTCAAACCGCGTTGCACGCTATGGCGAAAGCCTTGCACCGGCACGCCATTTCCTTTACCTCACCAGTGGAAAAGAACAGCCTGCAAAGAGTATCAGATGACCCTTGTCGACGTCCGCACGCCCGATCCGAAACGCTTCATCCCCGGCGCCACCGGCGACTGGGAAGTCATCGTCGGCATGGAAGTCCATGCCCAGGTTCTGTCCAATTCGAAGCTCTTCTCCGGTGCTTCGACGGAATTCGGCAAACCGCAGAATTCGAACGTCTCGCTGGTCGATGCCGCCATGCCCGGCATGCTGCCCGTCATCAACGAGGAATGCGTGAAGCAGGCGGTCCGCACCGGCCTCGGCCTGAAGGCCCAGATCAACAAGCGCTCGCTGTTCGACCGCAAGAACTATTTCTATCCCGACCTGCCGCAGGGCTATCAGATCTCGCAGTTCAAGGATCCGATCGTCGGCGAGGGCAAAATCGTCATCTCGCTTGGGCCGGATCGCCAGGGCCAGTTCGAGGATATCGAGATCGGCATCGAGCGCCTGCACCTGGAACAGGATGCCGGCAAGTCGATGCACGACCAGCACGCGACCATGTCCTATGTCGACCTGAACCGCTCCGGCGTTGCGCTGATGGAGATCGTGTCCAAGCCCGACATGCGCTCGTCCGACGAAGCCAAGGCCTATATGACCAAGCTGCGCTCGATCGTGCGTTATCTCGGCACTTGCGACGGCAACATGGACGAAGGCTCGATGCGCGCCGACGTCAACGTCTCCGTCCGCCGTCCGGGTGAGGACTTCGGCACGCGCTGCGAGATCAAGAACGTCAACTCCATCCGCTTCATCGGCCAGGCGATCGAATATGAAGCCCGCCGCCAAATCGGCATTCTGGAGGATGGCGGCACGATCGACCAGGAGACCCGTCTCTTCGATCCGAACAAGGGCGAGACGCGCTCGATGCGCTCCAAGGAGGATGCGCACGATTATCGCTATTTCCCCGATCCGGACCTGCTGCCGCTCGAATTCGACGATGCCTTCATCGAGGCGCTCGAAATCCACCTGCCGGAATTGCCTGATGACAAGAAGGAGCGCTTCGTGCGCGAGCTCGGTCTGTCGATCTACGACGCTTCCGTGCTCGTCTCCGAAAAGGCGATCGCCGATTATTTCGAGGCCGTGGCGGCAGGCCGCGACGGCAAGACCGCGGCAAACTGGGTGATCAACGATCTGCTCGGCGCGCTGAACCGCACCGGCAAGGATATCGAGCAGACGCCGGTTTCGCCTTCTCAGCTCGGCGCCATCATCGATCTCATCAAGGCGGGAACCATCTCCGGCAAGATCGCCAAGGATCTTTTCGAGATCGTGCTCACCGAGGGCGGCGATCCCGCCGAGATCGTCGAATCGCGCGGCATGAAGCAGGTGACCGATACCGGCGCGATCGAAAAGGCAGTGGACGAGATCATTGCCGCCAATCCGGATCAGGTCGAAAAGGTCAAGGCGAAGCCGACCATGGCGGCATGGTTTGTCGGCCAGGTGATGAAGGCGACCGGTGGCAAGGCCAATCCGCAGGCCGTCCAGGCGCTCGTCAAGGCGAAGCTCGGCATCGAGGAATAAGCGGTGTATTTCGTCCGCACCGCTGGAGCGCGCGACCTGGAGAAGGTGCGCGCCCTTCTGGCGGAGAGCTTCCACGCCACCTATGACGGCCTCCACGGCAAGGCCAGGGTGGACGATCTGATCGCCCATCTCTTTACGCCGGCTGCGCTAAAGGCGCGCCTGGTGCGCAAGGATGCCGAATTCCTCGTTGCCGACGACGGCCGCAGCATCGGCGGCATGGGCTATGCTGCAATGTCGCAGGCGCTGACGAAAACGGTCATGCTGCATCTCCTCTATGTCAACCCAACGCTGCAGAGGCAGGGCATCGGCCGGGATATTTTCGCCGAACTCGAAACCTGCTTCCCGGATGCGGAGATCATGCGTCTCGAAGTCGAACCGCGGAATGCGGCCGCGATTGCCTTCTATCGCGCACACGGCTTCACCGAGGTCGGCCACAACGAGAATGCCGCGCCCGGACAATCCGGCATTCCGGCGCTGATTTTCGAAAAACCGCTCGAAGGGCGTTGAGGTCGTGGTGCTTGAATCGTCAGAGATTCTTATTCGCCAGGCGCGTAAAGACGATCTGCCGGCACTCGTCGCGCTGTTTGCCGCCGATGCGCTCGGCGGTCACGGCGATACGACCGATCCCGAGGCTTTTCCGGATTATGCCAGGGCATTCGCGGTCATCGAGGCTTCGCCCGACCAGACGCTCTATATCGCAGAGTGTGGCGGCGAGGTCGTCGGCACCTTTCAGACAATGGTGACCACCTCACTGACCGGCCGCGGCTCCTCGGCGATGATCATCGAAGCGGTGCAGACGCGTGGCGATATGCGCGGGCAGGGGATCGGGGCCGCGATGATCGAATTTGCCATTGCCGAGGCAAAAGGCCGCGGGATGAGGCGGGTAGCGCTGACCTCGAATGCGTTGCGCAAGGACGCCCATCGTTTCTATGAAAGGCTGGGCTTCAAGCCCTCGCATCTGGGCTTCAAGATGGCCTTGAAATGACCCGCGGCTCTCGTGGAATCGCTGGACAATTCGGCGTTGCGACGGCATAAGCGAAGAAATGAATTCTGGTTTCGCTCGTGTTTTGACGGGCACAAGGAAAAGACATGTGGAATCTTCTGGTTCAAACCTTCACCTGGTGGAACGGTCAGACGATGGGCACGCGTTTTGCGACCTGGCGTTTCGGCAAGCGCGTCGGTGAGGATGAATTCGGCAACGTCTATTATGAAGGCGGCATGTCTTCCTACGGTCTGCCGAAGCGCTGGGTGATCTACAAGGGTTATGCCGAAGCTTCCGCTATTCCGCCGGGTTGGCACGGCTGGATGCATCATCGCACCGATGTTCCGCCGTCCAAGGAAAACTACACTGCCAAGGAATGGCAGAAGCCGCACCGTCCCAACCATACCGGTTCGCCGCAGGCCTATCGCCCGCCGGGCTCTATTGCTGTTCCGGGCGAACGTCCGCGCGTCACCGGCGATTACGACGCCTGGACGCCCGGCAACTGAGACGGCTCGACTTGAGACGACGCGACTGGGCCGATCCTCAGGCTCGGCTTTTAGCCACAATTGACCTTTACCCGCAGGTTGGCCGCGCTTGACCGCGGCCTTATTTGAAAATTCTGGAGACGGGTACATGAAGCTCTTCACGCGGAACATGGTCCTGCGTGCCGCCGGATCGCTACTGGCGCTCTCGGCCTTGCTTCCGACGGTAGCGGCAAATGCCGCCCGCATCGAAAATCCGGTTGCCGTCTTCTCCGGTCTCGACAAGATCACCGGCCGGATCACGACTTTCGACGTCTATGTCAACGAAACGGTACAGTTCGGCGCGCTGCAGGTAACACCGAAGGCCTGCTATTCCCGCGACCAGACCGAAGCGCAGAAGATCGACGGTTTCGTGGAAGTCGACGAGATCACCCTCGACCGCAAGATCCGCCGCATCTTCACCGGCTGGATGTTCGCCGCCAGCCCCGGCCTCAACGCCGTCGAGCACCCGATCTACGACGTCTGGCTGAAGGACTGCAAGACAAGCTCGGATGTCCCGGCTCCCGATAACGCGAAGGCGCCAGCCCGTTAACGCGCGATGCCGAAGCACGCAGTATTTGGCTTAAAACTTTAGATTAGGCGACTCCATCGCCGCGGCGAGTATCGCGGCATAGTCTGCCTTCGGAACATCAATTGCTCCGAACGTCTTCAGATGCTCGGTGGTGAACTGTGTGTCGAGCAGGGTGAAGCCCTTTTCCCGCAGCCGGTCGACCAGATGCACGAGGCAGATCTTCGAGGCGTCGGTACGGCGTGAAAACATGCTTTCGCCGAAGAAGGCCGAGCCGAGCGAGACGCCGTAGAGGCCGCCGACCAGCTCATCGCCGTCCCAGGCCTCGACGGTATGGGCATGCCCCATGTCGAAGAGCGTCGAATAGAGCGATCTGATCGTCGTGTTGATCCAGGTGCTCGGGCGCCCGGATGTCTCTTCCGCGCAAGCCGCGATCACCTGATCGAAGGCGTGATCGAAGCGGATTTCGAAAGGCTGCCTGCGCACCGTCTTGGCAAGGCTCTTCGATACATGGAAATGGTCAAGCGGCAGTACGCCACGCAGTTCCGGCTCGACCCAGAAGATCTCTGGGTCGTCGGCGGATTCGGCCATCGGAAAAAGGCCGATGGAATAGGCGCGCAGGAGAATGTCAGGGGTGATGCCTGGTGATTTCCTGCGCGATCCTGCCATTCCTGTCCTATGCCGTCGGTGTGTTGGCGAGGTAGTGTTCCAGCCAGTGGATGTCGTAATCGCCATTGGCGATATCCTGGTTGGAAACGAGATCCTGGAACAGCGGCAGCGTCGTATTGATGCCGTCGACGACAAATTCGTCGAGCGCCCGGCGTAGGCGCATCATGCATTCGACGCGCGTGCGGCCGTGCACGATCAGCTTGCCGATGAGGCTGTCGTAATAGGGCGGGATCTTGTAGCCCTGATAGGCGCCGGAATCGATGCGCACGCCAAGGCCGCCCGGCGCATGGAAATGCGTAATCGTGCCGGGCGAGGGCACGAAGGTGCGCGGGTGCTCCGCATTGATACGGCACTCGATGGCGTGACCGGAAAAATGCACCTCGTCCTGCGTCACCGAGAGACCGCCGCCGGAGGCGACGCGGATCTGCTCATGCACCAGGTCGATGCCGGTGATCGCTTCCGTTATCGGATGCTCCACCTGCAGACGGGTGTTCATTTCGATGAAATAGAACTCGCCGTTCTCGTAGAGGAATTCGATCGTGCCGGCGCCGCGATATTTCAGCTTTTTCATGGCGTCGGCACAGATCTGGCCGATCTTCATGCGCTGCTCGACGTTGAGAGCCGGCGAATTCGCCTCTTCCCAGACCTTCTGGTGGCGGCGCTGAAGCGAGCAGTCGCGCTCGCCGAGATGGATGGCATTGCCTTCACCGTCGCCGAACACCTGGATCTCGATGTGGCGCGGCTTACCGAGATATTTTTCCATGTAGACGGCGTCGTTGCCGAAGGCGGCTGCCGCTTCCGTGCGCGCCGTCGACCAGGCTTCGATCAGATCGGCCTCACTCTTGGCGACCTTCATGCCGCGTCCGCCGCCGCCGGCCGTGGCCTTGATCAGCACGGGATAGCCGATTTCGGCGGCCGTCTTCAGCGCATCCTCTTCGGTCTTCACTTCGCCGTCCGAGCCTGGAACGACGGGAATGCCGAGTTCCAGCGCAGTCGTCTTGGCGGTGATCTTGTCGCCCATGATGCGGATGTGGTCCGCTGTCGGCCCGATGAAGGTGATGCCGTGTGCATCGAGGATATCGGCGAACTTGGCATTCTCGGACAGGAAGCCGTAGCCCGGATGCACGGCGTCGGCGCCGGTGATCTCGCAGGCGGCGACGATCTGGTGGATGTTGAGATAGCTCTCGCGCGAGGACGGCGGGCCGATGCACACGCTTTCGTCGGCAAGGCGCACATGCATGGCATCGGCGTCGGCGGTGGAATGAACCACGACGCAGGCAATGCCGAGCTCCTTGCAGGCCCGGAGCACGCGAAGGGCGATTTCCCCGCGATTGGCGATGAGGATTTTCGAAATCATGGGCATCGGTCTACTCGACGACGACGAGGGCTTGGCCGTATTCGACGGGATGTCCGTCATCGACGAGGATTTCGGTCACTTTGCCTGACTTCGGCGAAGGGATCTGGTTCATCGTTTTCATCGCTTCGATGATGATGAGCGTCTGGCCTTCCTTGACGGTCGCGCCGATCTCGATGAAGGGACGCGCGCCCGGGGCCGGGGCCATGTAGACGGTGCCGACCATCGGTGCACTGACGACGTTTGCGGGGTTGCGGCTGGGAGCTGCGGCAGGGGCGGCAGCGGCTGCTGCCGGTGCGGCGGCTGCGGGCGCGGCAAAGGCCGGTGCTGCGATCGGTGCCTGGACGTATTGCGTCGTGCCGGCGCGCGAAACGCGGATGCGCAGATCGTCCTGCTCGACCTCGATCTCCGTCAGATCCGTCTCGTTGAGAATGTTGGCGAGATCGCGGATCAGTGCCTGATCGATACCCGATTTCTTTTCAGCCATGGTGTTGCCCTGTCTTCTTCTTATGCCGTGATGTTCTTCAGCGCGTGGAGCGCCAGGATGTAGCTGTGAGGCCCGAAGCCGCAGATCACGCCCTTGCATGCCGGCGCGATCATCGACTTGTGGCGGAATTCTTCCCGTGCATGCACGTTGGATATGTGGAGCTCGATGACGGGAACTGAAATAGCGCGGATCGCATCATGCAGCGCGACCGATGTATGGGTATAGGCGCCTGCATTGATGGCAACACCGACAGCTTTTTCGCCCGCCTCATGGAACCAGTCCACAAGCGTGCCTTCGTGGTTGCTCTGGCGGAAATCGATATCAAAACCGAGTTCGCGGCCGGCCGCCTTGCAGTCCGCCTCGATGTCCTTGAGCGTCTTGCCGCCATAAATGCCAGGCTCTCGCTTGCCCAGCATGTTCAGATTGGGGCCGTTCAGAACAAATATTGTTTGCGTCATCGAATGTTCCGTAAAATGCACGACGGCAACCTATAGACTCCGCGAAGGCTGATTGAAAGCCCTTACGGATTGGCCGGCGGGAATCGTGCCACATTTGTCCACATGGCTGAAACGCTTCGATTTTGGCGATTTGATGGGTTGCCCGGTTGGCAGCTCGCTGCTCAGCAGGCGGTCTTGCCGCAGCTGCGCATGTTCTTGACCTTGGCTTCGAGATCGTCGAGCCCGACGGCACCAGGCACCAGCTCGTTGCCGATCACATAGGAGGGCGTGCCGCTGATACCGAGGCTGGAGGCGAGCTGATAGGTCGCCTGAACGATGCCGTCATTCGGGCTCTTTGCCATCTCGGCGCGGATCTTGTCCTCGCTGACGCCAAGCGAAGCGGCGACCGCGATCGCTGTTTCGTCAGAGGCGCGGCCTGCGCTGCCGAGAAGGGCGACGTGGAAATCGGCGTATTTCTCCGGTGCGAGTTTGCGGAAGGCATCGGCCACCTTGTGGGCGGCGACCGAATCCGGTCCGAGGATCGGAAATTCCTTGAGCACGAAACGGACGTTCTTGTCCTTCTTCAGCATCGCCTGCATGTCGGGAAGCGCGTGACGGCAGTAGCTGCAATTGTAGTCGAAAAATTCGACGACGGTGACATCGCCCTTGGGATTGCCGAGCGTGACGTCGTTTTTCGAATCGAAGATGTTGGTGCTATTCTCTTCGATCGCCATATTGGCTTTCACCAGCCGCTGGGCTTCCTGCTTCTTCTGCAGTGCGTCCTGGACATCGAGCATGATCTCGGGATTTTCGATCAGATATTGCTTGATGAATTCGCCGAACTCCTTCTTCTGCTGGTCGTCGAGCGCTGCCGCCGAAAGCGGAAGGGCGATCGATGCGGCAAGCGCCACTGCGGTAAAGGTGGGGAAGAAGGCCATGATATCCTCGTTATCAGCGGTATGATCGTCTCGTCGTCGGGTTAATGGACTTGAGAGCGTTGCGTCAAGGTACGGCGCGTTCTCTGCTCCTCAAACAGGATTTTTCATCCTCGCGCGCCCCTCGCGGGATTGTGATGAGCCGATTATTACGGCAATTGTCGGGCCGTTATTCAGAAGTCGAGCGAGAAGCGATCTTGTTTTCCATATCGAAACGCAGCGAAGTCGAGCCTTTTCACGCCATGGATGTCCTGGCGGAGGCGACGAAACGGCGTGCAAACGGCCATGCCGTCATCTCGATGGCCGTCGGTCAACCCTCGCATCCCGCACCTCAGGCCGCTCTCGCAGCGGCCCGCGAAGCACTTGCCGAAGGCCGGATCGGTTATACCGATGCGCTGGGGACAGCGCGGCTGAAATCCGCGCTTGCGTGGCACTACAGGGACCGGCACGGACTGGAGATCGATCCTGCGCGTATCGCCGTCACGACCGGGTCTTCAGCGGGTTTCAATCTCGCCTTCCTGACGCTTTTTGATGCCGGCGATGCAGTGGCGATCGCAAGGCCCGGTTATCCCGCCTATCGCAATATCCTCGGCGCGCTGGGTTTGAAGGTTCTCGAGGTGCCGGTGACGGCCGAGACCCATTTCACTCTGACGCCGCAAAGCCTGGAAGCGGCGCAGAAGGAAAGCGGCGTGAAGCTGAAAGGCGTGTTGCTCGCAAGCCCCGCCAACCCGACCGGCACCGTGACGGGCCGCGAGGGGCTGAAGGCGCTTGCGGATTACTGTCAGGCCCATTCCATCGCCTTCATCTCGGATGAGATCTACCATGGGCTGACCTTCGCCGGCGAGGAAGCGAGCGCTCTGGAGCTGACCGACGAGGCGATCGTTATCAACTCCTTCTCCAAATACTATTGCATGACCGGTTGGCGAATCGGCTGGATGGTGCTGCCGGAACGCCTGGTGCGGCCGATCGAGCGCGTGGCGCAGAGCCTTTATATCTCTCCGCCGGAACTCTCGCAGATCGCCGCGGCGGCCGCTCTCGGTGCCGGCGAAGAGCTTGATCGGGTCAAGGCAAGTTACGCCGCAAACCGTGAATTGCTGCTCGATCGTCTGCCGAGGATCGGCCTTGCGCCGGCTTCGCCGATGGATGGCGCATTCTACGCCTATGTCGACGTTTCGCGTTTCACCAATGACAGCATGGGGTTTGCCAAGCGCATGCTCGCTGAAATCAACGTCGCCGCAACACCCGGAATGGATTTCGATCCGCTGGAGGGACATCGCACGCTGCGTTTGTCTTACGCCGGCTCGCAAGCAGAGATCGCCGAGGCGGTGGAGCGAATCGCAGCCTGGCTGAAATAGCCTTCCAGGCCGGCGATCCACGCCTGTCGCTTAGCTGCGCGACGAAAATAGCGAGGCGAGCGTTGAAGCCGGTTTGCCGTTCAGCCTGGGCACCACCACGAGCTGCCTGATGTCGCCGCGCTTGTAAGCTGCGAGGAAGCGCTTGTAGTCCCTGAAAGAGACGCAGCCGTTGGAATCGCCATTCTTGCCGAGCATGTAGGTATGAGCCAGCAGGCCGACACGGTCATAGATGGCGTCCGCGCCCTCGACCGGCGTCAGCCGCAACGCCTCGACGCCATGGAAAAGGCTCTCGCGCATGGTGAGGGCATAGGTGTGCGGTGGTGTCGGTCCGCGCATCTTCTGGTTCACATAGCGCGGGTTGTCGCGCATCTTGCCGAGACCGGAATGCGCTTCGAGCCGTTCGCCGTTCGGCAGATAGACGGTGCTGTTCTCGATGTCGTAGATCGCAACACCTGCGCGCAGCTTCGGTGAGAAGACCGGCTTGTCGTAACGCGGCACCGCATCGTCTTCGTCATCCTCGATCGCCGAGTTCGGCTTGGCATAGGCGAGGACAGGCTCGGCGGAGCGCTGTTGCCCCTTGGAAGCCGGAGCCGGTTTGCCGACGAGGCCATCGGGCCGCGCCATCGGCAGCGGCACCGAATCTGCGTCCGGCGCCAGAACGAGATCGAAGGGCGGTTGCTCTTCGGCCTCTGCGACGACTACGGGCGCCGATTTTTCTGCAGGCACCGACGCCATCTTGGCCGCGGGAGCGGCCGGCTCGACCGGGGCCGGAGCGATCTGCTGCGGCCCGGCATCGGCCAGTGCGAGCAGGGCGGGGAGTTGGACGGCCGCAACGGCCTCCTTGGAGGGAATGATGATGCGGTCTTGGTTTTCTTCGTCCGCCCCGACCTGGGCAACCTCCGTCGAGGGCGTGACGATATCGTCCTTGGCGAATTTTACGCTGTCGGCGGGGGCGGCCGGCGTTGCGGCGGCAACGGCTACCGGCGGTTCAGCCGGCGTGACGAGACGGTTATTCCTTGCGAGCGCAAGCGATGCCATTGCGGCAGCGTTGGTCTTTTTCGCATGCGAATGGATGAGCTCGGCCGTCAGGGCCACGACCGGCTTGGCGTCGAAGGCCGTCAGCCGGTCAGCCTTGCCGACATGGATCAGCCGTTCATGGTTCATCGCCGGCTTGAGCTTCGGCGCCGATGCCACCTGCGGTAAGCCGTCGGCAGAGGAAACGGGTGCGGTGATCGAGTGCATCGTCGCGAAGGTCGCGATCAGCCATGTGGAGGTCAGAAGTCCGGCGCCGACGACACCGTAAAGAAAGCCGCGAGATCTGCGCGAACGCAAAGCAGATCCGCTAAGAGGGGTGACGTCATTGAACGTCCCTACCGCTAACGCCATACTACACTCGTCTTTCAAACTCGCTACGCAGGCCGGCGGCACTGACTGAATAAACTTCGCCGGGGCCGGTAAAGGCGCAAATGGGCCGAATTTGGACCAAGTGCGACTTCAGGCTTGTTTCGCAAGGATGACGAATTATGGTTTCTAATTTGTTTACGCGTCGTCGCTCTTTTTCTGGACGTCCCAAAAAGAGATGCGCGCGCCTTCTCAGGCGCGTTCCATCACATAACTTCCCGGGGCTTCCTCGATCGCATTCAGCGCGTCGCCGCCGGGTTTGCGTGCCGGTACGCGCTTGCCGTCATGCGTTTCGATCCAGGCCTGCCAATGCGGCCACCACGATCCTGGCGTCTCGTTCGCCTGCTCGAGCCAGTCCTCGTATTCTCCCTTGGCCGGGCCGCCCGTCCAGTATTGATATTTCTTTTTGTCGGGCGGGTTGACGACGCCGGCGATATGTCCCGATCCGGTGACGACGAATTCCACCTTGCCGCCGAAGAACTGGCTGCCGAGAAAGACGGATTTGGCAGGCGCGATATGATCCTCGCGGGTGGCGAGATTGTAGATCGGGATCTTCACGTCCTTCAGCGACACGGACTTGCCGTCGAGGATCATCTCGTTCCGCGTCAGCGCATTCCGGAGATAGCAGTTGCGCAGGTAGAAGGCATGGTTTGCAGCTGCCATGCGGGTCGAATCGGCGTTCCAGAACAGGAGGTCGAAGGGCAGGGGCTCCTGACCCTTGAGATAGTTGTTGACGAAATAAGGCCAGATCAGCTCGGAGGCGCGCAGCATGTTGAAGGCCATCGACATCTTCGTGCCGTCGAGGTAGCCGGCCGCCTGCATATGCTCTTCAAGCGCTGCAAGCTGCTCCTCGTCGACGAAGACCTTGAGATCGCCGGCATGGGTGAAGTCGACCTGTGTGGTGAAGAGCGTCGCGGTCTTGATGCGCTTGTTTTTTTCCTTGGCGTGCAGCGCCAGCGTTGCCGCCAGCAGCGTGCCGCCGACACAGTAGCCGACGGCGTTGACCTCCTTCTCGCCGGTCGCTTTCTCGATCGTTGCAAGCGCAAAATCGATGCCCTCGCGAGCATAGGCCGCCCAGTCCTTGTGGGCATGGCGCGCATCCGGGTTGACCCAGGAAATGACGAAGACGGTCTGCCCCTGGTCGACGCACCATTTGATGAAGGATTTCTGCGGGTTGAGGTCGAGAATATAGAACTTGTTGATCCAGGGCGGGCAGATCAGCAACGGCCGCTTCAGCACCGTTTCGGTCGAGGCTTCGTATTGGAGAATCTGGCAGATGTCGTTCTGGGCAATCACCTTGCCAGGCGTCAGCGCCATGTCTCGGCCGACGGCGAATTTCGTCATGTCGGTCTGGCGCAGGCGAAGATCGCCCTTTCCGGCTGCAATATCCTCGGCCAGCATCTTCATGCCTCGCACCAGGTTTTCACCACTGGTTGCGATCGTCTCGCGGTAGAGCTGCGGATTGGTGGCGACGAAGTTGCTCGGCGAAAGCGCTGCCGTGATCTGCTTCACATAAAACTCGGCCTTGTGCTTGGTGTGCTCGTCAAGGCCGTCGGTCTCCGACACCAGCTTCTCCGCCCAGTCTGACGTAACGAAATAGACCTGGCGCAGAAAATCGAAGAAGGGATTCTTCTGCCAGTCCTCGTCCGAAAAGCGCTTGTCCTTGCGGGTGTCCGGCTCGGCTGACGTCGGCTCGCCTTGCAAGCCCTGCATCCGCTGCATCGAGCGCATCCAGATGCCGAAAAACGAGGACATCAGCTGCGTCTGCGCCTCGAAGGTGCGGCGCGGATCGGCAATCCAGTATTCGGTAACCTTGGACAGTGTCTTGACCATGTCGGTCATCGGGTCGACGACGCTGTCGGCGATCTCGCCGCGTTCGCGCGGCGCAAGCCAGGCAGAGGCGGCTTTCCCGAGATTTTCGAGCGCCCGGGCGAAATTCATCGTCATGGCCTCAGGATCCTTCAATAGATAAGGATCGAGATCGGTCGCATCGAAACCGGCCTTGCCGCCATTCTCCTGCTTGCTGTCGGTCACCATTTCCTCCGGCGGCAGCACTCTTTTTATCAGTTCGTTGTACATCGCGACCGAACGAGAAAACAAGTTCCACCAGCATCCGCTCATGCTATTGCTTTGTGTCCGCGACAAATTTAACAGTCGAAGCAGTCAGAACTGGAATTTGAGGCATGACGAAGAACGGCATTCGGCGCATCGCAACCTTCAACCGCACCGCATTGATCTGCGCCGCGGCGGCGATGGCCCTTGCCGGGTGCAATCTGACGGCGGAACAGAAGGCCGCGGCCGCCGCCAAGCGAGCGGCGCCGACCGCCGTCGTCATGCCGGCCACCAAGGGCGAGGCGGTCGAAGGCGGCCTTGCGAAGTACCCGGACGGCTATCCGAATTTCGGTGCGCCGCTGACGGCCGCCAATGTTCAGATGAGCGACGAACAGGCGGCCGAACTGCAGCATCAACTGACGGCACTCGCCGCCCGGCGCAAGGCCGGCGCGATCTCGGAAGCCGAATACCAGGCCAAGGTCGCAGAAATGCGCCGCCTTGCCGCCGAACACGGCGCTGATACGCTCTCCGAAATCTCCAAATAAACCTTGCCTTTCAGGCGATTTGGACGCAAAGCCTTCCGGGTGGATCGGAAGATGCAATTTTCCTGATAATGCGCGCTGCGCGGCCTTTTCGTCAAAGATTTGCCGCTTGGCTTAGGTCTGATGAATACGGCGTTGCGATTCTGAAGTTCGTGTCGCAGCCGCCGGGAGACGGAACGAACTTCGACTGCGGCCCGAAAGGCCGCCTTTCCATGGGGAATGAAATGGAAGAGTTTCACAAAGTCCGGCGTTTGCCGCCTTATGTTTTCGAACAGGTCAACCGTTTGAAAGCAAGCGCGCGAGCGGGCGGCGCCGATATCATCGATCTCGGCATGGGAAACCCTGACCTTCCCACTCCCCAGGCGATCGTCGACAAGCTGTGCGAGGTCGTGCAGGATCCGCGCACCCACCGTTATTCTTCCTCCAAGGGCATTCCCGGGCTGCGCCGCGCCCAGGCCGCCTATTATGCCCGCCGTTTCGGCGTCAAGCTCAACCCGGATACGCAGGTAGTCGCCACCTTGGGCTCCAAGGAAGGCTTCGCCAACATGGCGCAGGCAATCACTGCCCCCGGCGACGTGATCCTCTGCCCGAACCCCACCTATCCGATCCACGCCTTCGGCTTCCTGATGGCGGGTGGCGTGATCCGCTCCATGTCGGTTGAACCGGACGAGAGCTTTTTCCCGCCGCTTGAACGCGCAGTCCGGCATTCGATCCCGAAGCCCTTAGCGCTGATTCTCAACTACCCCTCGAACCCGACGGCCTTCGTCGCGACGCTCGATTTCTATAAGGACGTCATCGCCTTCGCCAAGAAACACGACATCATCGTGCTTTCGGATCTCGCCTATTCGGAAATCTACTTCGATGGCGCTCCGCCGCCGTCGGTTCTCGAAGTGCCGGGTGCGATGGATGTGACGGTCGAGTTCACCTCGATGTCGAAGACCTTCTCCATGCCCGGCTGGCGCATGGGCTTTGCCGTCGGCAACGAGCGGCTGATTGCGGCGCTGACGCGCGTCAAGTCCTATCTCGATTACGGCGCCTTCACGCCGATCCAGGTGGCTGCGACCCACGCTCTGAACGGCGATGGTTCCGACATTGCGGAAGTCCGCAACGTCTATAAACGTCGCCGCGACGTCATGGTCGAAAGCTTCGGCAAGGCCGGCTTCGACGTGCCGCCGCCGGCCGCTACCATGTTCGCCTGGGCGAAGATCCCGGAAAAGTTCCGTCATCTCGGTTCGCTTGAGTTCTCCAAGCTGCTGGTCGAGAAGGCCGACGTCGCCGTTGCCCCGGGCATCGGCTTCGGCGAAATGGGCGACGACTACGTCCGTCTGGCGCTTGTCGAGAACGAACACCGCATCCGCCAGGCTGCGCGCAACATCAAGAAGTTCATGTCGACGGCCGACGAAACGATGCATAACGTCATTTCGCTGAACGCACACCGCTAATCCAACCGTTGGGCAGCCGCGTCATGCGGCTGCCGCCACACAGACATTTCAGGATCGATCCATGGCAGATGCCCTCAAAATCGGCATTGCGGGCTTGGGCACCGTTGGCGCCTCGCTTGTCCGCATCATTCAGCAGAAGAGCAACGAGCTTGCCGTCACCTGCGGGCGTCCGATCATCATCACGGCGGTCTCCGCGCGCGACAGGACGCGGGACCGCGGCATCGATCTTTCCGGCGTCACCTGGTTCGACCGGCCCGAAGATCTCGCCGAAAAAGGCGATATCGACGTCTTCGTCGAGCTGATGGGCGGGTCCGAGGGGGCTGCCAACGTCTCTGTGCGCACGGCGCTCCAACGTGGTCTCCACGTGGTGACAGCCAACAAGGCGCTGCTTGCCTATCACGGCGTCGAGCTTGCGACGATCGCTGAGGAGAAAGGCTCGCTGCTGAACTTCGAGGCGGCGGTCGCCGGCGGCATTCCCGTCATCAAGGCGTTGCGCGAATCGCTGACGGGCAATGCCGTCTCGCGCATCTACGGCATCATGAACGGCACCTGCAATTATATCCTGACCAAGATGGAGAAGGAGGGGCTTTCCTTCGCCGAATGCCTCAAGGAAGCGCAGCGGCTGGGTTATGCCGAAGCCGATCCGGCCTTTGATATCGAGGGCAACGATACCGCCCACAAGCTTGCGATCCTGACGACGCTCGCCTTCGGCAATCGCATCGCGGCCGACGACATCTATCTCGAAGGCATCACCAATATCTCGATCGAGGATATCCACGCCGCCGCCGAACTCGGTTATCGCATCAAGCTCTTGGGCGTCGCCCAGCGCACCGATACCGGCATCGAGCAGCGCGTCCATCCCACAATGGTGCCGGTCGATTCGGTCATCGCCCAGGTCGACGGCGTCACCAACGCGGTGGCGATCGAATCCGACGTGCTCGGCGAACTGCTGATGGTCGGCCCCGGTGCCGGCGGCAATGCCACGGCCTCGTCGGTGCTCGGCGATATTGCTGATATCGCCAAGAGCCAGCCGGGCGCCCAGCGCGTACCGGTGCTTGGCCATCCCGCCGCGGCGCTGGAACCCTACCGCAAGGCGCAGATGCAGAGCCACGAGGGCGGCTATTTCATCCGTCTCACCGTGCTCGACCGCACCGGCGTCTTTGCAAGCGTCGCAACCCGCATGGCCGAAAACCACATCTCGCTTGAATCGATCGTCCAGCGTTCCAAGCAGCATCTGGCGCCCTCGCACCATCAGACGATCATTCTCGTCACCCACGCGACGATGGAAGAGTCGGTGCGCAAGGCCGTCGCCTCCATCAAGTCGGAGGGCTATCTCTTCGGCGAGCCGCAGGTCATTCGTATCGAACGGCCGAAAGAGGAAGGCTGACCTTCTTTTCCCGAAACGGGACGGACGCCGCCCTGTCTCTGGCAGGGCGGTTTTTTTATTATCTGTTCAACCTTCCCTAACGGAAGTCTATATTAACAGATGCGAAAATATTGATATAAATAAAACCGGAGATGGTGAGTCGTCGGCGTGGAGAATTTCATGAGCAAGGACAGCCATGCCGGGAAGGGGTATGGCCGCCCGAGCGAGGTGCCGCCGAACCATCCCGATGTGCTTGAGAAAATCCTCGAGCCGGTCCACCGTGAGATTCTCGAAGAGGCTCAAGATGGGGCTGACGGCGACGAATACACGGCAGGCCGCAACTGGGCCATTTTGCTGACGCTGTTTTCGTTCCTGCTGGTGCTGCTCGCCGGCATCGCCCTGATCGTCTGGGCCGTGCTCTAGCATCGCGATCTTCCAGATTCGTTCGCGCTTTACGGGATTTATTTTTACGCATGTCGCTATCGCGCGACATGCTTTGGTAAAAATCCGTGTCTGCAAACCCGTCGCTATGTTATCTCCGCTGCTCCTGTAGAAAGAGCAGATGAAGTCAGCGGAGTTTGGCATGGCAGATCTCGTCGATCCCGTACAGCGCGCGTTCCTTGGCGTGGAGAAATCCGCGCTCGACAATCGCTGGGTCGCGCGGCTCGATCAGGCCGGACAGAATCGTGCGCTGGCCATGTCGCAGATCCACGGAATGCCGGATCTGATTGCCCGCGTGCTGGCGGGGCGCGGCGTGACGGTGGACGAGGCGATTGAATTCCTCGATCCGACGATCCGGGGCCTGATGCCCGATCCCCATACCCTGACCGATTGCGAAAAAGCTGCCGTCCGCCTTGTGAGCGCGATCGAGCGCGGCGAGAACGTCGCGATCTTCGGCGATTATGACGTCGACGGCGCGGCATCCTCGGCATTGATGTTCCGCTTTCTCAGCCATTTCGGCGTCAAGGCGAACATCTATATTCCCGATCGCGTCTTCGAAGGCTACGGTCCCAATCCGGCGGCGATCAATCAGTTGATCGACAACGGCGCCCAACTGATCGTCACCGTCGATTGCGGTTCCACCAGTCACGAGGCGCTTGCTGCCGCTGCCGCGCGCAGCATCGATGTCGTCGTCATCGATCACCACCAGGTGACACATGAGCTGCCGCGCTGCCATGCGCTCGTCAACCCGAACCGTGAGGACGATCTCTCGGGGCAGGGGCATCTTTGTGCGGCGGGCGTCGTCTTCATGGTGCTGGTCGCGACGCTGCGCCTGCTGCGTGCGGCCGGCAACAAACGCATCCTGGCGATCGACCTGCTGCAGTGGCTTGACATCGTGGCGCTTGCGACCGTCTGCGATGTCGTACCGCTGAAGGGCCTCAACCGCGCCTATGTCGTGAAGGGGCTGGTCGCCGCCCGGCACCAGAGCAATGCCGGCCTTGCCGCACTCTTCCGCAAGGCCGGGCTCGCCGGCCCGGTGACGCCCTATCATTTCGGCTTCCTGATCGGCCCGCGCATCAACGCCGGTGGGAGGATCGGCGACGCGGCGCTTGGGAGCCGCCTGCTGACGCTCGACGATACCGGAGAGGCTGATGTGATCGCGCAGCGCCTCGACGAGCTCAACCGTGAACGTCAGGCGATGGAGGCCATGATGCTGCAGGAGGCGGAAGCCGAGGCGCTCGCCGAGTATGGCGACGGCGAGGGCGCGTCCGTTATCGTCACCGCCCATGAGAAATGGCATCCCGGCATCGTCGGGCTGATCGCGGCGCGGCTGAAGGAGAAGTTCAAACGACCGGCCTTCGCGATTGCCTTCGATCCCTCCGGCCGCGGCACTGGTTCGGGCCGCTCCATCAACGGTTTCGACATGGGGAAGATGGTGCGGGCCGCCGTTGATGAGGGGATACTCGTCAAGGGGGGCGGCCATGCAATGGCCGCGGGGTTGACGGTCGAACGCGACAATCTGGGCAGGCTGAGGACTTTCTTCACGGAAAAGGCGGCAAGGACGGTGGCGAGCCTCGTCGCCAACGAGACGCTGAAGATCGACGGCGCAATCGGCGCAAGCGGCGCCACTCTTGAACTCATCGACCGCCTGGAGGCTGCCGGCCCTTATGGCTCAGGCCACGCGCAGCCGCTCTTTGCCGTGCCGGCGCATCGTGTGCGCGACGCGCGCCTGGTCGGTGAGAAACACGTGAAGGTGACGCTGGAGGCAATGGACGGATCGCGACTCGACGGCATCGCCTTCCGCGCCGCCGATACCGCTCTCGGCGGTCTTCTGCTCAATTCACGGGGCGCGAACCTGCATGTCGCAGGCGCGCTCGGCGCCGATCATTACCAGGGCGCACGCCGCATTCAGCTGCGTGTCTTCGATGCAGCACCGGCAAAATGAATGACCGCGAAAAGCGCTGACCAATAAGGGATTTAGCGGGAAAACACTGGCACGCCCTAGGGGAGTCGAACCCCTCTTCCCAGAATGAAAATCTGGTGTCCTAACCGATAGACGAAGGGCGCGTCCTTCGTGGTGGCGCCCTTATAGTCAGCACCTTCGAAAGCCGCAAGCGCCAAGGCGCGAAAAAATCATCGTTTTCGCCGTTTTTTTTGCTGCTGTGGAAAATCACGGTTTCGCACTGCAGCGAAACCGAAAAAGCTCGAGCGACGGGGACGGGTTGATAGCCTCACACAGCAAGATGGTACGTCCTAGGGGAGTCGAACCCCTCTTTACAGACTGAGAATCTGACGTCCTAACCATTGAGCTACAGGCGCTTGGGTGCCGGAGCAATGGTTCCCGCAGCACGGGTTCCGCTCTAATGCAAATCCAGAGGAACCACGATCACTTCGGCCTGCACGTCGTCCGGAAGCCTCGACCAGACTTCGTCGATCGGCGGTTGTTACCGGGAGAAGCTGCCGCTCTGAGACGCCAGATAGTTAATCCCACGGCCCCCATCATCAACTGGTGAGATTGAAGGGATTCGGCTACCTCGGCTTCACCTAAAGAACTAGGCTTGGCGAATGGCCGCGCAAGGCATCAACTATCGATGATCTAGCCACTGTTGGCCAATTCACTGAAGATGGAGAAATAGAGGCACGCCGCTCGACGAGCGGATAGCGAACGCGTTCGTGTTGGGGGGAACCTACATGCTTCATATCGCTAATATCGCGCCACCTCGGTTCAGGCTATGGACGCGCGCTTCACGAGAATGGCGCCGTGGCGAGCCCGAGCTTCGGATCCTCGATAGATTATGCCGTCGGAACCAGACTGCAATCGATATCGGTGCGAACTACGGTGTCTATTCCTGGTTCTTGACCAAGTATGCGCGCGATGTCGTCGCCTTCGAACCTCAGCCTAACATGGTAGCTTTTCTGAAGGCTGCGCTCGGTTCGTCGGTTCGGGTCGAGCAGGTCGCACTTTCCGACAGCGATGGCGTTGCAACGATGCGGATCCCTAGTGATCAGCTCATGGATGGCTGCGCTACAATTGAGGAGCAGAATACGCTTTCGACGCAAAATGTCGAAGAAATTTCCGTTCCAACCCGACGCTTGGACAGCTATCAGTTCGGCACTGTAGGCTTCATCAAGATCGACGTTGAAGGGCACGAACTAAAAGTACTCGAAGGCGCGGAGGCTATATTGAACCGGGATCGCCCAAACCTGCTCATCGAAGCGGAAGACCGACATCGACCCAACGCCGTCGCCAGTGTGATCGACTATCTCAAGCCGTTTGGATATTCCGTATATTGCCTGAAAGATCGAAAACTTCGTTCCCTGTCGATCGACGAGGTCCAGAAGGGCTCTTCGGGAACGCCCTATAACTACGTCTTTTCTATCCGCGAGGATCTATAAAGCGCCTTTCGCGTGCCCCGTGCTCGCCCGAGCGGCTGCTGGAAGCATCTGTGCGAGGATATTTTTCGGCCCTTTGAGAACGGTTTAAACGCTCCTTTGAGCCGCCCTTAAAACCTGATGGGCTTTTTCAAAGATTCCGCAACCTCATGTCAAAATTCCGCAAAATTGCGTCCGGCTAGATTGAGACGAGAGGAATTATGGTACGCCCTAGGGGAGTCGAACCCCTCTTTACAGAATGAGAATCTGTCGTCCTAACCGATAGACGAAGGGCGCGCGAACCGATTTCGTTAAAATAGGCGCGCGCACAGGCTTCTGCAAGCGGATGCGATGGGTTCTATAAGAAGAGAAAGTGGCACGCCCTAGGGGAGTCGAACCCCTCTTCCCAGAATGAAAATCTGGTGTCCTAACCGATAGACGAAGGGCGCTTCCTTCGTGGTGGCGCCCTTATAGTCAGGCCCTTTCGATCCCGCAAGCGGCAAATTCGATTTTTATCAAAAAAATGACAGATATTTCGGCTGGTCAGTTATCTGGGATTAGGTTAGCCGAATCAACGGTTTGTGGGCGTTGCTGGAAGTCCGTCGGTTGGGGCTGACGTAGCGTCACGCCGTTTTGGCCTATGGGATCAGATGGCTCTTGCCGTCGCCACAGGCGCGCGTTTGCCACCGCAACCCCAGTTCCAGTCGCGTGTTTTGCCGGTGTCGAGGTGGACCGAATCCGTGTGGCAATAGGTGCCGACACCGCCGCGGTCCGGCAGCGAGCGGATATAAGCGGCGATATCCCATTTCGGCACGCCGTCGATCCGGATGTCGGCCGCCTCGCAGCTCTTGTGCATCGATTCGTCAGCGCCGCCGACCAGGCGGTTATGCTCTTCGTCGCGATAGCCCGAAGTAATGACAACGGGCCGGCCGAAATGAGTTTCGACCGTCTTGATCACTTTCAACAGGTCTGGCTTGAAACAGCCGACCTCGACATTGTCGTTCTGGAGATGCAGCCCGTTCGGCGCGATGCGCGTCATGCCGGGAAGGGCCACCTTGTGCAAGAGGCCGGAGAGACTGCCGAGCAGGTTCTGCTTCGGAGCACTGTAGAGCGCGTTCGCCGTCGAGGTCGGAATGCTGCCCGTCGCCAACGACGCGGTTTGAACGGGCGCAACCTGCGTGCTGTTATTTTGCGAGGATTGCTGCGGCAGCACCGGCTCCGCCGGCTGTCCTGGTGCGGCAGGCTGGCTGTAGACGCTGCTTCTTGCCGGCGCAGCACCTTCTTCCACCGGCGCATAAGCCTGTGGCTGAATGACGGTGGATGTGCTGTTGTTCTGAGGCCCCGGCTGATGATCCGAAAAGATGCTCATCGCCTGCGCGTTGATCCGGGTCGACTGCATGACGAGCCCGCCGATATTGGCAGGTGCTGCCGTCGCGGGATCTGCCGCCGGCACGGCAGCATTCGGGTTTTGTGCAACGACCTGAGGCGCGGCTTGCGCGCCGGAAACATTGACGACCTGCGGATCGCTATAGACCGAGCGCGGGCCGGATTTTGCGGGCGCAGCCGTTGCAAGTTGAGCTGTCGGGACCGTTGCGGCCTGCGCCGCCGGAGCGGCTGCGGCGGAATCGAGCGCCTTCTTGTTCGACACGCAGCCGGACAGTGCCAGCATCGAGGTGGCGATCAGCAAAGCGCCCGTCAGGGGCATCCGCATCTCAGTATTACGCAAGCGAGCCGTCTCCAGTGGATGCGGAAAATGCACGAAAAACGCCATCTTCCGCTTCGAGTCGGTTGGAGATTGCCTGCGGGGCCGGATCGCGGCAAGCGCCAAGGCGCCGGCCGGACCCGAAATCGAAAAAGCCGCAAGCCTCGCAAAAGCCTTGCGGCAGGAAAGCTTACCAGGCGCCGGTATTGCCCATGGAAGCCCAGGGTTCGGCGGCCGGAAGAGGGTTGCCTTTCTGCAGGATTTCGATCGAGATTCCATCAGGCGAGCGCACGAAGGCCATGTTTCCGTCGCGCGGCGGCCGGTTGATGGTGATGCCGTTGTCCATCAGATTCTGGCAAGTGGCGTAGATGTCGTCGACCTCATAAGCGAGGTGGCCGAAATTGCGTCCTCCGCTATAATCTTCCGTATCCCAGTTGTAGGTAAGCTCGAGACAGGGAGCCTTTTCGCTGCGCGCGCGGTCGAGATCGTCGCGGGCGGCCAGGAAAACCAGGGTGAAGCGGCCCTTCTCGTTTTCGTGTCGGCGGATCTCCTCCAGCCCGAACAACGTGGTGTAAAAAGCGAGCGAAGCATCCAGGTCTTTGACGCGAACCATCGTGTGGAGATAACGCATTCTATCTACTCCTTTATTGGGGCTGGCTTTTTCAGCGAGCCGAGGTCAGCTTCGGGCAAGTCATCTTTATAGAATGTGCAGTTGGGAATAACCGAAAACTAGGACTTGCGCTTATCCGTTACCAAGATGTTAATCTTGATTTCAAGAATCAGTTAACCGTAACAGTGTGACGCGTATTCGAGGGGCTGGCGAAATGGCTGATAGGATTTCATCGAACGAATATTCCGACCTCGACGAGCTATCGGGAGAGGCGGTCGATCTTGTTGAAATCACCGGCGTCGTCAAGTGGTTCGACGTCGCCAAGGGTTTTGGCTTCATCGTGCCCGACAACGGCATGCAGGATGTTCTTCTGCATGTGACCTGCCTGCGCCGCGACGGTTACCAGACGATCCTCGAGGGAACGCGCATCGTCGCTCTCGTTCAGCGCCGCGAACGCGGCTACCAGGCCTTCAAGATCCTCTCGATGGACCAGTCGACGGCGGTTCATCCCTCGCAGCTGCCGCCGGTTCGCACACATGTGCAGGTTACCGCGACGAGCGGGCTCGAGCGTGCGCTTGTCAAGTGGTTCAACCGCACCAAGGGCTTCGGTTTCCTGACGCGCGGTGAGGGCACGGAAGACATCTTCGTGCACATGGAAACGCTTCGCCGCTTCGGCCTGACAGAGTTGCGCCCCGGCCAGGTCGTTCTCGTGCGCTTCGGCGACGGCGAAAAGGGCCTGATGGCCGCAGAGATCCATCCAGACGTTCCGAGTCCGGCAAGCCGGTCGCACTGACATGCGCGGCCTCGTCCTGTTTCATGCGATCAGAAGCGCCATCCTGGCGCTTTTTTTCATGGTTGCGCTGCCCGCCTTGGCCGAGGAGCAGGTGCGCTTCGACAAGGAGCCGCTGCTCATCCAGAGCGTCGCGGGCAAGATGCTGCACTTTACCGTCGAGATCGCCGCGACCGAGGAACAGCGTGCTCGTGGGTTGATGTTCCGCAAGACGATGGCCGACGATGCCGGCATGATCTTCGATTTCGGCCAATCGCGGCGTGTTGCCATGTGGATGGAAAACACCATCCTGCCGCTCGACATGCTCTTTGCCGACGACACCGGTACGATCCGCCACATCAAGGAAAACGCCAAGCCCTATTCGCGCGACATCATCGATTCGATGGGGGAGGTGAAATATGTCGTCGAACTCAACGCCGGCATCGTGGCCAAGCTCGGAATCAAGCCGGGCGACAAGATCGTGAGCGCCACGACGACAAGCAAGGCGAAGTGACGGCTGGATGCGATCGGCATACGAGCGATCGCGCTGATCTCAATAAATTTAGCAATATCGGGATATTGAATGGTCGGAGTGGAGAGATTCGAACTCCCGACCCTCTGGTCCCAAACCAGATGCGCTACCAGACTGCGCTACACTCCGTGCCGTGAATGGCAGGGGGAATACACGGTTCACTCCACCGTCGCAACCCCATAATCCGGTCGTTGCAGGAGATTATGTGGATACGTCCAAAAAACGTGATGTGCCGCCGGTTTGCCCTGCCGGGCACAACTGGCGTGAGAACAAGCGTTGCTCAGCCTTGGCCGAGCAGGCCGACATATTGGGCATAGCTGATGGCAATGTAGAAGAAAGCCGTAATGCCGGCCCCGATCACAATGGCATTGAACTCTGCCGAACGTCTCGTCATGACCGCAAATCCACTAAACCTGATTGGGCCGTAAACTAGTGCCGCGCGCCGCATGCGGCAATCAGGTTGCAATCACAACATGAGACAATCGGTAATATTGCGCAACCCAACCGAAAATCCCTTGTATTTCAAACTGCGGTAAAGCTGGCGGGCAGGGTATATCCACAGCCGCGTCGGTCACTGATACCCCTGTTCCCTTGATGTCGCTCGTCCCAGGCATGGAGCCGGCAACGGCCGCATGCACCGCCTTTTTTCTTGAAAAGCGAGGGATTCGCGGATAAGCAAAATTCATCTCTTTGCTTTATCCCATCATGATACAGCAAAGGCCCGGTGACGGGATTGAGACCATATATTCGGAGACGCGCAGTCATGTCCGCCAAGATCTATCGTCCTGCCAAGACCGCCATGCAGTCCGGCAAGGCCAAGACCCATCTCTGGGTGCTCGAATTCGATCAGGAGTCGCCGCGCAAGATCGATCCGATCATGGGCTACACCTCCTCCGGCGACATGCGCCAGCAGGTGAAACTCACTTTCGAAACGCAGGCGCTGGCTGAAGCCTATGCCCAGCGCAACGGCATTGAATACCGTGTCATCGCGCCGAAGGATCCGGTCCGCCAGGTCGTCGCCTATCCGGATAATTTCCGCTATACCCGCACGCAGCCCTGGACGCACTGAGATTTCTCGTCCACATATGCCGCATCCGGCCGCGCTTCTTGGGTGCGGCCTGCAGACGGCCCCTTAGCTCAGCTGGATAGAGCACCTGCCTTCTAAGCAGGTTGTCGCAGGTTCGATTCCTGCAGGGGTCGCCACAAATTCAGTGACTTGAAGCCGCCCCGTGACCAGCCCGAGGAGGTCTGGTCACGGGGCCTTACATTTCGATCGCCGTCCAGCCAATCCAGCGTACGGCGGCAGGACGGGCGTCCCACCTTGATCACCAGCAACCTTCCGTTCGATGAATGGACGAAGACCTTGGGATCCGAGTGCCTGACTGGCGCTCTGCCGGACCGCATCACCCACCACGTCAACATCCTCGAGATGAACCGCGACAGCTATCGCCTCGCAAAGCCGCGCCACGAAAGGCCGGCTGACACCCGTCGAAAAACGCAGCGCGCGGATGATCCCGCGGGTGAGGCTAAGCCCTCCCGGCGGGATCATCCGCGCGCCGTCAGCACGATTGTTGTGGCGATCGGACGACCGCCACAACTGACATAGTTACAGGATCAAATCGCCTGCTCCCAGCTGGATGTGGCCATGCAGCTGAACCTGGAAGTCGCGAACGCCGTCGCCGTTCAGGTCGCCCTGGATAACGGTAGCATCAGCCTTGTCTTCATAGTGCCAAGTGACCGCGCCAGCCTTATGGTCGAACGAGGCATTCTCCTGTGCCAGGAAATGGAAGGCTCCATTGCCCAGCGCAGAGCCATTCGCATCCATCGCCGAGAGGTCGATCTTATCGACGCCGTGCTGGAAGTCGGTGATGATGTCGCGGTTCGAGCCGGGCGCGGATTCCGTCGCTGCTTTGAAGACAAACGTATCCGAGCTGAGGCCACCGGTCATGATGTCCTTTCCGGCACCACCAATGAGGACGTCCGCGCCGTCGCCGCCGTTCAGCGTGTCCGCGCCGGCGCCGCCGTCCAGCTTGTCCGCGCCAGCCCCGCCATTGAGAACGTTGCCGCCGTTATTGCCGCCGGTCAGCACGTCGTCGTAGCTGGAGCCAGTCAAGTTTTCGATGCTGACGATCTTGTCACCGGTGGCATGCCCGCCCGATGCGGCCCCAGTGGCCAAGTTGACGTTGACCCCGCCGGAGGAGCCCTCATAGCTGGCCGTGTCGTTGCCATAACCGCCGTCGAGCACGTCCGCGCCGGCACCGCCCTTCAACACGTCATTACCGCCGAGACCCTTGAAGGTTTCGTTGCCGCCGTTGGACTGACCGGTGTGTGGCATGATATCGTTGCCGTTGGTGCCGGTATATACGGTCGTTGGCGTTCCCGGTTGTGTTGGCGTGGTCGGCGTTCCCGGTTGCGTCGGTGTGGTTGGCGTCCCCGGTTGCGTCGGCGTAGTTGGCGTTCCCGGTGCCGAGCTGGAGCCTGTTTCGTAGGCACCCATATCGACAGTCCCAACGACACGAGTGTGGCCGTCCAGATCGACCGAGCCGACACCGTACTTGGTGGTGCCACCGTCGATCGCCGACGAGCCGGAGCCAAGGTGGAAGTCACCGCTCGCTGCCCCCACGAATTTCGGGTCGACGCCGAGCTTGTTGCCGTTCGTCGCACTCGGCATCGCGTTGCCGCCATCGGTCCTGACCGAGTCCTGGCCGGCCGTGCCGTTGTAAGTGATGTTGTTGGCCCAGACGGTGTTGGCGTTGGTGTAGCCACCGTAAGACGTGTTATCGACTGCGGTGTTGTTCTGGTTCACCGATGGGTCGGCTACGGCGACGTTGTTGACCCAGGTGTTGTTGCTCGACTGCGCGTTGCTGAGCTCGCCGCGCCAGGTGCCGTCGTTCAGCGGGTCCTGATTGTTGTGGTATGCCGTGTTGTTCTGCACCGTGACGGAGTCGCTCCAGGCAACTTGGATACCTTTGCCGCCGTTCTCGTAGACCAGGTTGTTGTCGACAAGGGTCTTGAACGTGTAGTTCGGATGACCATCCGTCTGTGTGCTCTGAAAATCGTCGATGATGATGCCGTTGCCATCGGTGTGCGCACCCGTCTTCGTGACGTTGTCGTGCGAGATGTTGTTTTGTACGATATTCCGGTAGCCGGTCGTCGAGGTATCGCCGGTAATGTTCCGGTTCTCGTAGATCGAGATGCCCGAGAACCAGCCCGTCGACGCGTTATTGTAGGTCTCGTTCCCTATGATCTTGACGAAGTCAGAATAGTTGAACTGAATGCCCGACTCCCCGCTGTCGTGGACCTTGTTGTTGAGAATTGAGACGTGATGGACGTTGTTCGCTTCGATGCCGTCACCGGTGCCGCCCTTGATGTCGAAGCCGTCGATTGTCACGTAGTTGGCGTTGACACTGATCCCGGTGTACGAGCCCGCGGGCGCCCGGATCAGCGCTGCGCCAGGCACTTCCGAGCGTAGCGTGATGTCGGCTGCCGCCGAGCCGTCCTTGTCGAAGTTGATGCTCTCGTTGTAGGTCCCTGGCTTCACCACCACTTCGTCGCCGGGCTTAAGGTCCGCTGCCATTGCCTCGCTGATCGTGTGAAAAGGAGACGAGGCACTGCCGTTACCACCGCCGCTGCTGCTCGCCGATACGTAGTATGTCGTCATGGTCTTGTTCCTCAACCTTAGCGTTGTCTTTACCAATTACCATTTTTAGTTAATCAGTCGTTACGGCGGCGGGTTATAAGGCCACGTTTTGGAGGGCGCAACAGCAACGCGACAGTAAGTGCTTGAGAATCATAGCCATATTGCTGCCACATTATCCAAAACGATCCGAAGTTACGTTTTGAAATACTTGGTGAATTTCGAGTCGCCCAAAATGGGGCAATATATATATCTCGCATGCCGCGAATTATTCTTTCTGCAACTACAGAGATATGCATCCATTGAAAACATTAGAAAAACTGATGGGCGTGACTGGAATCTTCCCACCAAAGAGCGGAATCGACATTTTTTTCTGAATTCAGCAATTTTTGGATAGATTTTGCCGGATGTGGACAACAATTTAGCTCGGATGGCACCGGCGATGGCCGCTGATTCGACCTTGTTCTGCAGCCGGCAGTCCTGGTGGAAGATCAATGGAAGCGGTCGCTTTGCCTCCCGGGAGACCCGCCTACTGGTCGATTGCAACGACGATGCCATCCGACAAGAACGCAATATCAGCCGTCTCCCAGAGCATCGGCTTTGCCGGCGCTGTCGTCGATACGAACGGTAACGAGACATACCTAAGGCATGATTGATAACCGCGTGCCGAACGGGTCACCGACGGCTTGCAAGTACGAGACCGCAAGCCGACGAGCGATCCTGTCTTAACGGCCTTGGAAAATCTTGATGATTTTCGGAGTAAAGCGGTGTTGTTTGACGTCGACGACATCGTCATAGGTAATGCGGCCGGAAACAACGGCTGCAACAAATCCGCCGGAAAGACCGGCCACGAAAATGTGGGCAAACCGGAAGTAGGAACGCTTTGCTGGGCAACGCATTCGTCAAAGCGACGCCGGAGAATGCGTTGCATTCCCCGCTGACAGAAATGATAGGCTGCTCTTATCAGCGATCCAGGAAGTGATCGAAGTAGACCTTGGGGATCGGATAGGCGTAGACCCCTCTGTCAAGGAAGCTTTGCCTGGAGAGGCAGCTTCTGAGAGCCGTGTTGTATAGCAGGCTCTGCGAGTCCGGCGAGCCTCTGCGCCAGGAATTCGCCTCCGGCAGGCAGTGCTGAAGCGCTCTATCGTATCGCGCCAGCAGAACCGGATCGGTATCGACCCGAATGCCGCCATGATAGGATTGATAGTTCGAGGGGGCTTCCGCCGCCGAAATGCAGCCTACACTCAGTACAAGACCTACTACCGCCATCAATCTCATTGGATGCAAATCTCCCATGGTCGATTATCCGAAGTAATCGATGCGAGATTATTGCTTCCCGCGCCTTCAGGCAAGCGGCCCCCGTGACTTCACAGAGCCGGCAGGGTTGGCGCTCGCGGTAGCACATCCGTCGCCTGGGCGCTCAAGAAGCCATGTCGCGAAACGCCTACGTTAGAGTCTTTCCGGGTTAGATTGAAGCATTCTATTGGCTCAAACGGAGTCGAATGGTCGACCGGCCGGCGCGCGTCGTAGCCCAGCTCTGCGGCCAAGCCGGCCGGTCGATCAGCCGGCCCGTTTCAGCCAACCCGCAGGGCCGGGCATATTTCCGCCAGGATCAAAGGCGATCGGCTCGGACGTACCTTAGGGTATGCCCATCGCCAATCGCCTTTGCCCTGACGAAAATCTGCTCCGGCAGAATGCTTCAATCTAACCCGGAAAGGCTCTAGCGCCCAGAAGCGGCGATGCGATCCAGTTCGATCAATCCAGGAGATCAGCGGGAACCTTGCCGCCGTTTTCCGAAAGCCGCTTCATCAGCGCCTTGTGCAGCCACATATTCATTTTCGCGGAGTCGTTGGTGTCGCCGGTATAACCGAGTTCAGCGGCGAGCTCCTTGCGTTCGGCCAGGCTCGCATCCATCCCGACTGCTTTCATCAGGTCCACGATCGAGTGACGCCAGTCGAGTTTCTGGCCGTTCTTCTTCACGGCCGCGTCGAGAACAGGGACAATATCGACTGTCGTCGGTTTGCTTTGAGCGGGAGAGGCCGAGGGCGCCGGGCTGGGCGCTGCCGATGGGGAGACCGGAGCCTGTGCGGGCTCTGTCTTCGGCGCGCTTGTCGCTACGGGTTCGGTTGCTTTTGCTTCTCCGAAAATTGCATGTTTGATCTTGTCGAAAATGCCCATGCGTGAACCTCCAACTCCGTAGATGAGAACATGCTGAAACATGGAGTTCGCCGCAGGCATATCCAGACGGGCGAAGGGTTATTTTTGCTCTTCAATCAAGGATAGCAAAACCAGGACCCCTTGGCAGAGTGATCGGCCTGGTGCCCGCTTTTGGTACAGTCGGCCCGCCTCCTACTCATATGGCGTTAAGCATGAATCATTATCGCCGGTCGCAACGCCCGCTTGCGGCACGGCGAGGGGAAACATTCGCAAGCCCATCACGTTGCCTTGCATGAGCGTCCTGCAGGTGCAGGCGCCCAATCGATCGAAGGCACGCGCGTTCCTCGATTTTCTGCCGCCGGACCGGTCGTTCGGCCTATGGAAACGGAGGAAGATCATGACTCATAAGCACCTTGGACTGCCGCTTGTCCTGTTCGCATCCTGTGCCGTCCTTGCCATGCCGGTAGGCCAAGCACGGGCGATCGACGTCGGCGTGACGACGAATGCAGGCAATGCCGTCAGCGCCAATGCTGGAGCTTCGCTCGGTGGCGGAGGCGGTGTTGATGCAACAGCCAACGCATCCGTCGGCGGCTCGAATGGCGTCAATGCGGATGCAACTGCCAATGCCGGCGACAGCAATGGCCTCGGCGCAAACGCCAATGCCGGGCTCGGCGGCGGGCGCGGAGTCAATGCTGATATCAACGCACGCACCGGCGGCTTCCGCGGGATCGATACCAAAGCCACAGCTTCCGTTGGCGGCGCGAGCGGTGAGGGCGCTACGGCGGCTGCGCCGGACGCCACCGCCGATGCGGCTGAGGCTCGCACCCTCGATGCCTTCCGCAGCATGCCTGCCGATCAACGGCGCAAGATCCTCATTCGTTGCGTCGATATTTCCGCCTCGGGCGGCTCCGATGCCGGTCTTGCCGGTCTCTGCCAGCTCTTGCGGATAACGGCCTCCCGTTAAATATCAAAAACCCGCCGAGCCAGGCTCGGCGGGTCTTCAACAAGCTCGCTTCGCTCTCTTAGTGCAGGATCTGGCTGAGGAACAGCTTGGTGCGTTCGTGCTGCGGATTGTCGAAGAACTCGGCCGGTGAATTCTGTTCGACGATCTGGCCCTGGTCCATGAAGATGACGCGGTTGGCGACCTGGCGGGCAAAGCCCATTTCATGGGTCACGCAGAGCATGGTCATGCCTTCCTCGGCAAGACCCACCATGGTGTCGAGCACTTCCTTGATCATTTCGGGGTCAAGCGCCGAAGTCGGCTCGTCGAACAGCATGATCTTCGGGTTCATGCAGAGCGAGCGGGCGATCGCCACGCGCTGCTGCTGGCCGCCGGAAAGCTGGCCCGGATATTTGTTGGCCTGTTCCGGGATCTTGACGCGCTTCAGGAAGTGCATGGCGATCTCTTCCGCCTGCTTCTTCGGCATCTTGCGCACCCAGATCGGCGCCAGCGTGCAGTTTTCGAGGATCGTCAGGTGCGGGAAGAGGTTGAAGTGCTGGAACACCATGCCGACTTCGCGCCTGACCTCGTCGATCTTCTTGAGATCGTTGGTGAGCTCGGTGCCGTCGACGATGATCTGGCCCTTCTGATGTTCCTCCAGGCGGTTGATGCAGCGGATCATCGTCGATTTGCCCGAGCCCGACGGGCCGGCGATGACGATGCGCTCGCCGCGCATGACCTTGAGGTTGATATCGCGCAGCACGTGGAAATCGCCATACCACTTGTTCATGTTGATGATCTCGACCGCCACTTCCGTTGCGGAAACGGTGAGCTTTTTCGCTGGAGCTTCAGCCATGTTACTTTCCCTCATTCTTATCGTTTTGGCGTTCTTATCGTTTGTGGCCGGTATCGAGATGGCGTTCCACGAAGCTTGAATAGCGCGACATGCCGAAGCAGAACAGCCAGAAGGTAAAGCCGGCGAAGATCAGGCCGGTGAGCGGCGTGACGGCGCTGGCCCAGTAAGCGTCGCTGAAGTTCAGGCGGACGATGCCGAGCAGATCGAACATGCCGATGATCGAGACCAGCGACGTGTCCTTGAACGTTCCGATGAACGTGTTGACGATGCTCGGTATGACAAGCTTGATGGCCTGCGGCAGGATGACCAGCCGCATCTTTTGCCAGTAGCTGAGACCGAGCGAATCGGCGCCCTCGAACTGGCCCTTCGGGATAGCCTGCAGGCCGCCACGGATAACCTCCGCCATATAGGCCGAGGTAAAGATCGCAACGCCGATCAGCGCTCGCAGCAGTTTGTCGACATTCCAGCCGGTCGGCAGGAACAGCGGCAGCATGACGCTTGCCATGAACAGCACGGCGATCAGGGGAATGCCGCGGATGATTTCGATGAAGGCGATGCAGACGGTGCGGATGATCGGCATGTTCGAGCGCCGCCCGAGCGCCAGGATGACGCCGAAGGGAAGCGAGACGGCGATGCCGACGAAGGAGAGAACCAGCGTCACCATCAGGCCGCCCCAGAGCGAGGTTTCGACCGGCTCGAGCCCGAAACCGCCGCAGAGCAGCCAGAAGGACAGAATAGGCAGGGCAATGAACAGCAGGATGGCGTTCAGCCCCTTGCGCGGCGCGCGCGGGATCAGCATCGGCGTCATCAAAGCGATGAAGAGGATGCCGACGATCGTCGGCCGCCAGCGCTCTGCGAGCGGATAACGGCCGTAGACGAATTGGTCGAACTTGGCGTTGACGAAGGCCCAGCAGGCGCCGCTCCAGCCATCCGGCTGGATGCCGCCCTGCACTGTTGTGGCACAGAACGTCCGGTCCGGTCCGCTCCACACGGCCTGGATGAACAGCCAGTTGATCATATGCGGCAGCACCCAGGCGAGAACGGCGAGCGCAAGCACCGTCATCACCACATCCCTGGGGGTTGCAAGCAGGTTCTTGCGGACCCAGGCAAGCGCACCCCTTTCGCCGCGCGGGGCTGGTTCCGGTGCCAGTATGGTGGTTCTGACGAAGGATTGGTTGGATACAGACATCTTATCGCTCCACCAGGGCCATTTTGGCGTTGAACCAGTTCATGAAGAGCGATGTCACGATGCTGAGCAGCAGGTAGGCGATCACCACGAGGAACATCAGCTCGACGGCCTGACCGGTCTGGTTGAGAATTGTGCCGCTGACGGCGAAGTAATCGGCGAAACCGATGGCGATCGCCAGCGAGGAATTCTTCGTCAGGTTCAGATATTGGCTCGTCAGTGGCGGAATGATGATGCGCAGAGCCTGCGGCACCACAACGAGGCGCGTGATGCTCGATGGATGCAGGCCGAGTGCGCCTGCCGCTTCCGACTGGCCCTTCGGCACGCCGCGAATGCCGCTGCGCACAATCTCGGCGATGAACGAGGCGGTATAGAAGGAGAGAGCCAGGAAGAGCGACATGAACTCCGGACCGACGACGCTGCCGCCGGTCAGGTTGAACTTGCCGGCGACCGGCATGTCGAACGACAGCGGCAGGCCGCTCAACAGAAAGGCGACGATCGGAAGCCCGACGATCAGGCCGACCGACGCCCAGATCGTGTGGAACTGCTTGCCCGTTGCCGCCTGGCGCTTGTGCGCCCAGCGCGCAGTGAAGACGGTGGCGACGATCCCGATCAACAATGCGATCCCGACGGCCCACATGCCGGTCTCGAAAATCGGCTTGGGGAAGGCGAGGCCGCGATTGTTAAGGAACATGTTAAGCGGCAGGTGCAGTGAATCGCGCGGCTGCGGCAGCACGGCGAGAACGCCGGAATACCAGAAGAAGATGACGAGCAGCGGCGGGATGTTGCGGAACACCTCGACATAGACGGTGCAGAGCTTGGCGATCAGCCAGTTGTGCGACAGCCGGCCGATGCCGATGATGAAGCCGATGATCGTCGCCGTGATGATGCCGGTGACGGCGACCAGGACCGTGTTCAGGATCCCGACGAGCAGTGCGCGTCCGTAGGTGGAATCGCTCGAATAGCCGATCAGCGATTGGCCGATCTCGAAGCCGGCGCGTCCGCGCAGGAAGGCGAAGCCGGATGCCGTGTTGCTGCGGGCGAGGTTTACCGCCGTATTGTGCGTGACCCATATGGTCAGCACAGCAATCACCACGACGGTTACGATCTGGAAGAAGATGCCCCGAATTTTCGGGTCGTACATGGCTGAGCTCAAGCTCCAGCCGGTATCGTAAGGTACAGAAGCCTCTTGCGTCATACCGCGCCATTCCCCTGTGAGCCCGTTTTTGGGCTTTTCTTTTTTGGAAGAGGAAAGGCGTTTTACCGCCTTTCCCGGCTTTTCAAGCGGTGCGCAATCAGCGAACCGGCGGAGCGTACTGGATGCCGCCCTTGTTCCAGAGAGCGTTGAGGCCGCGCTGGATCTTCAGCGGGCTGCCCTGGCCGATGTTGCGTTCGAAGACCTCGCCGTAATTGCCGACGTTCTTGACGATGTTATAGGCCCAGTCATTGGTCAGGCCGAGGTCGGTGCCGATCTTGGTGTCAGCCTCGCTGCCGAGGAAGCGCTTGATATCGGGGTTCGGCGAGTTCTTCATTTCGTCGACATTCGCCTGGGTGATGCCGAATTCTTCGGCGTTGATCAGCGCATAGGCCGTCCACGACACGATGTCGAACCACTGGTCGTCACCCTGGCGGACTGCCGGGCCGAGCGGCTCCTTGGAGATGATCTCCGGAAGGACGACGTGCTCGTCGGGGTTCTTCAGCGTCAGACGCAGCGAATAAAGGCCGGACTGGTCGGTCGTGTAGACGTCGCAACGACCGGAATCATAAGCGGCGTTGACTTCTTCGAGCTTCTCGAAGACGACCGGATTGTACTGAAGGTTGTTCGCCTTGAAATAGTCGGCGAGGTTCAGTTCGGTGGTGGTGCCCGATTGTACGCAGATGGCGGCGCCCGAGAGTTCCAGTGCCGACTTCACGTTCAGGCTCTTGCGAACCATGAAGCCCTGACCGTCATAGTAGGTGACCGGGCGGAAGTTGAAGCCGAGCGCGGTATCGCGGTTGATCGACCAGGTGGTGTTGCGCGACAGGATGTCGATTTCGCCGGACTGCAGTGCCGGGAAACGATCCTTCGCCGACAGCGGCGTGTATTTCACCTTGGTCGGATCGCCGAAGACGGCGGAAGCGACGGCCTTGCAGAAGTCGACGTCGAAACCGGCCCAATTGCCGGAAGCATCAGGCTGTGCGAAACCCAGAAGACCGGTATTGACGCCGCATTGCACGAAACCCTTCGCTTTTACGTCTCCGAGAGTGGTGGCCGAGGCGGCCGAGGCGCCAAGTGCCAAAACTGCTGCGCCGAGAGCGGCGGACAGGAGCTTGTTCTTCATTTTTCCCAACCTTTTCCGTTGTCTTATATTTTCTTGTGGGGAAGTCCCGGCGGAAAACCTGCCGCCCCCAATGTGCCTCGACACCCTCCCGGCGCGAGTGGGTCTATCACAGTCGCAAATGTCACCATGGTCAAGTGTCGCCATCAATAATTGCGGCAAAATTTAGCATTTTGGCAGATTGGGCTGCATTCATGGGCGATTGGCTATGAAATAGGCGTCCAGTTGCGGAAAAATAACGCGAAAATCGAAAATTCCGTCGTGCTCGACGTCACCGGCAACCAGCCTCCAAGGGGTTGACCGGAAACGGCGAGGCGTCCAAAGGTTTGGTTTCGCGACCCTTCGCCAAAGGCTATTTCCGACATGAAAGACAAAGACAGCTTGCTGCAGAATGCCGGCATCAATACCCGCCTGACCCATATCGGCAATGACCCGTTCGACTATCACGGCTTCGTCAATCCGCCGGTCGTGCATGCTTCGACGGTGCTGTTTCCGAATGCGCGGACGATGGAAACGCATGCGCAGAAATATACCTACGGGACGCGCGGCACACCGACCACGGACGCGCTCTGCGAGGCGATCGATGCACTCGAAGGTTCGGCCGGCACGATCCTCGTACCCTCGGGGCTGGCGGCCGTCACCATTCCGTTCCTGGGTTTCGTCGCCGCCGGCGATCATGCACTCGTCGTCGATTCGGTTTACGGCCCGACGCGCCATTTCTGCGATACGATGCTGAAGCGTCTGGGAGTCGAGGTGGAATATTACGATCCGGCGATCGGTGCCGGCATCGAGACGCTGTTTCGGCCGAACACGAAGCTCGTCCACACCGAGGCTCCCGGTTCCAATACCTTCGAAATGCAAGATATTCCGGCGATCTCTGCGGTTGCGCACCGCCACGGCGCCGTCGTCATGATGGACAATACCTGGGCGACGCCGCTCTATTTCAGGCCGCTCGATTACGGCGTCGACATCTCCATCCACGCATCGACGAAATACCCGTCCGGCCATTCCGATATCCTGCTCGGGACGGTATCGGCCAATGCCGAGTATTGGCCAAGGCTGAAGGAAGCCAACGGCGTGCTTGGTATCTGCGGCGCACCCGACGATGCTTACCAGATCCTGCGCGGACTGCGCACCATGGGACTGCGCCTCGAGCGGCACTACGAAAGCGCGCTTGAAATCGCGGAATGGCTGGAGGGCAGGGAGGATGTCGCCCGCGTGCTGCACCCGGCTCTTCCGAGTTTTCCCTCTCACGCCATCTGGAAACGCGATTTCAAGGGCGCGAGCGGCATCTTTTCCTTCGTGCTTGCCGCAGACCATCCCGAGAAGTTCAAGGCAAAGGCGCATGCCTTCCTCGACGCGCTCCGGATTTTCGGTCTCGGCTATTCCTGGGGTGGCTTTGAAAGCCTCGCGCTGCACGCCAATCTCAACGACCGCAAGGTTGCCAAGGCCCCGACTGAGGGCCCGGTCATCCGCCTGCAGATCGGCATCGAGGACGTGGCCGACCTCAAGGCCGATATCGAGCGGGGTTTTGCGGCTGCAAGTCTCGCCTGAGAAGAGAGACGGGGCGCCGCCGTCGCCCGCTGCACCTTACGGCAGATGGAGGGCGCGATAGCCGTAGATCCAGTCGAGATCCGCCGCGAGACTTTGCGGCGGCTTGAGGCCAAGCACGAGATCGCGGCCGATCCGGATCGGTCCCTTCGCATGATAGGCGAACCGGTTGAAGGCGCCGCGCTGGCGGAGCCTTGCAATGCGCGGCGCGCGATGTCTTTCGAAGAGCGCCAACGCTTCCGCAACGGGACGATCGGAAAGAAATGCGGCAAGCTCGTAAGCGTCTTCGATCGCCATCGCCGCTCCCTGCGCGGCAAAGGGCATCATCGCATGTGCAGCGTCGCCGATCAGAACCGTCTTGCGGCCGTCCTGCCACGCCCCTGTAGTGGTTTCGAACAGCGGCCAGAAGGTCAATTTGCCCTGTCTTTCGAACAATGTGAGGATCGCAGCGTTCCAGCCGGAAAGGCGCGCCCGCAACTGCGCGCGCTGCTCTTCCGTCGGTTCGCTTTGCCAGGCCTGCGGCGCAAGGTTGCCGGCGGTGATCGCCACCATGTTGAAGCTGCCGGTCTCTTTTAAGGGATAGCAGACGAGATGCGCCGCCCCGCCGAGGAAGGCGGAAACGCTTGCCCGGTCGAGAAAACCGGGCGCCTCGTCTTCGGCAATGGTGAAGCGGTAGGCGACATTGCCGGAAAAGCGCGGCGAGGGACTGCCGGGAACGGATGGCCGGAGCTTCGACCACACGCCGTCCGCGCCGATGACGAGATCGGCCGGCCGCTCGAATGACGGCAGACCCGTCTCCATCCGTACGCCGAGATGAAGCCGGCAGAGCGGATCGGCCTCGACGGCGGCCAGAAGAGCCTTCTGCAATGTGGTGCGATGCAGGACGCCATAAGGAGCGCCCCAGCGCTCGCGCGCGAAATTGCCTGCCGGAACGGCCGCGAGCTGGCGGAGCGAACTGCCCGAAATTAGCCGGATCGCGTCCGGCTCCAGCCAGACTTTCGAAAGCCCTTCCAGGATGCCGAGTTCGGCAAGGATGCGGGAGGCGTTCGGCGACACCTGCAATCCGGCGCCGACTTCGGTGAGTTCGCCCGCCTGCTCGAAGATATCAGAGCTGATGCCACGCCGCGAAAGCGAAAGGGCAGCGGTCAGCCCTGATATCCCGGCGCCAATGATGGCGGCATGTTCGACCGGCATTGTCCGTCCGATCCCAAGCTGGACGGGTTAGGCCGCCTTTACGTGGAAAACACAGCCGGCCGGATTGGTCTGGCTGGGCTTGAGCGCGGAATTGAAGCGATAGAGCGTCGAGCAGTAGGAGCAGACTTTCTCGTCGTCGTCGCCCATGTCGATGAAGATGTGCGGATGGTCGAAGGGAGCCGAAGCGCCGGTGCACATGAATTCCTTGACGCCGACCTCGATGACGCGGTGACCGCCGTCGTTCTGGAAGTGGGGAATGTTGTGGCCGGCCATGTCGCTCTCCGAATGCTTTGAAACGTGCGCGGACCTTATAAGCCTTCGTCGCAAATGTGTAGAGCCAAAGCGCTGTACCAGCCACAGTTTTTGGCTTCACGCTGACAGGCGGCTCGATTATGGTCGCGCCAAAAAGGAAGGTCCGATGAACCTGAATACGCCTGCATTTTCAAGCTTCACCCATGACGGATTGCGGCTTGCCTTTTTCGACGAGGGCGATCCGTCCGGTGTGCCGGTGCTGTTGATCCACGGCTTTGCCTCGACGGCAAACGTCAACTGGGTGCATCCGGGCTGGCTGAAGACGCTTGATGATGCCGGTTACCGAGTGATCGCCATCGACAATCGCGGCCATGGTGCAAGCGACAAGCCGCACGATGCGCAAGCCTATCGTCCTTGGGTCATGGCAGGCGATGCAATAGCGCTGCTCGACCATCTCGGCATCCCGGAAGCCAATGTCATGGGCTATTCCATGGGCGCGCGCATTTCCGTCTTTGCAGCACTCGCCAATCCGCATCGCGTCCGTTCGCTGGTGCTCGGCGGCCTCGGCATCGGCATGACCGATGGCGTCGGCGACTGGGATCCGATTGCCGATGCGCTGCTTGCTCCCTCGCTGGACGAGGTGACACATGCCCGCGGCCGCATGTTCCGCGCCTTCGCCGAGCAGACGAAGAGTGACCGCATCGCCCTTGCCGACTGCATCCGCGGCTCGCGCGATCTCGTCGCCCGCTCGGATATGGGCAAACTCGACATGCCGACGCTGATCGGTGTCGGCACCAAGGACGATATTGCCGGTTCGCCGCAGGAATTGGCGGCGCTGATGCCCAATGCCGAAGCGCTCGATATTCCGGGCCGCGATCATATGCTCGCCGTCGGCGACAAGGTTTTCAAGCAGGCGGTGCTGGCCTTTTATGCGAGAGTCGCCAAGGGGTGACATCGTCGGTGACATCATCGTGAAGCCGAAAAGCCATGCTAAAAAACCATGGCGATGGCACCCATTTATGTTATTGGCGTTTTCCTCTATATATCGGCATTCCGAAAACGGCATTCCTGAAGGCAGCGAGGAGAGCGGCGATGGTCGCAAAGACAGACATTCGTGCTTTTGAGACAGGCCATCCCGTGAAGGTGATGGATCCCATCTGGGACAGCCTGCGCGAGGAAGCAAGGATCGCAGCCGAAAGTGACCCGGTTCTCGCCGCTTTCCTCTACTCGACGGTGATCAACTACCATTCGCTCGAGGAATGCGTCATTCACCGCATCTGCGAACGTCTCGACCATCCGGATATGCAGGCGAACCTGCTTCGCCAGACCTTCGAGGAAATGCTCCTCGATTGGCCTGAGTGGGGCTCCATCCTGCGCGTCGACATCCAGGCCATCTACGACCGTGATCCCGCCTGCCTGCGTTTCATGGAGGCGGTGCTCTATTTCAAGGGCTTCCATGCGCTGCAGACGCATCGTCTGGCTCATTGGCTGCTGAACCGCGGTCGGCGTGATTTCGCGCTCTATCTGCAGAGCCGCTCCTCCAGCGTCTTCCAGACCGACATCAATCCGGCCGCCCGCATCGGCAAAGGCATCTTCCTTGATCATGCGACCGGCCTCGTCGTCGGCGAGACAGCCGTTATCGGCGACAACGTCTCGATCCTGCACGGGGTCACGCTCGGTGGCACCGGCAAGGAGGGCGCCGACCGCCATCCGAAGATCGGCAGCGGCGTCATGATCGGCGCCGGCGCGAAGATTCTTGGCAATATCGAAATCGGCTATTGCTCGCGTGTCGCGGCCGGTTCGGTCGTCCTGAAGGCCGTGCCGCCCAAGAAGACGGTCGCGGGCGTTCCGGCCAAGGTTGTCGGCGAGGCTGGTTGTTCCGAGCCGTCGCGCAATATGGACCAGGTCATCGGCGCCGATATCTGAGCGCCTGTTGGAAGAGGGTAGGAGAAGTCGGCAGGATTGGAGCGGGGACAGCTGTTCCAAGCGGCAACTCTGCCTTTACACCGCTGCTTTTGCTGTGCAAGAAGCGGCTCATCAAGACCGTTCACGGAGATGACAGAGTGAAGCCAGAAGAAATCAAGAAGCTCGACGCCTATTTCAAACGCATGTTCAACCCACAGATCATCGTCAAGGCGCGTCCGCGCAAGAATGATTCTGCGGAAGTCTACCTCGGCGAAGAATTTCTGGGCGTCGTCTATATCGATGACGAGGACGGCGATCGCTCCTACAACTTTTCGATGGCGATCCTCGACGTCGATCTTTGATCGTCCTCGAAAGCTCCAAGAGGACCGGGCGGCGCGATCCGCCCGGTCTTTTTTGTTTTTTCGCTCCCGGGCCAAAATTTATTTAAAGCTTCCGGTTGTGGCATTGTGATATATATTAGCAAAATCAATTAAAGACGTACGTGCCCCAGCGCGCTTACTTTGTTATATAATTGTAATGCAACCAATGGGTGTTTTGCGGCGCACAAGACTACTTGACTATTTGTGCGTTGCAGCTACCCTGCCGCCACCAACAGCCCCAACGGAGGACGGCCATGTTCAACTTTGACGATGCCAACAAGAAGAGCAAGGAAGCCGTCGATACGGCGCTGAGAACCTATTCCGACACAGCCAAGGGCTTTCAGGCGATCGCCGCCGAAGCCGCTGAATATTCGAAGAAATCCTTTCAGGACGCGGTAACGCATTTCGAAACGCTGGCCGGCGCCAAAAGCTTTGAGGCGGCCTTCGAGCTGCAGACCAGCTACGTAAAGTCGTATTTCGAAGGCTTCGTCTCCGAAACGACGAAGCTCGGCGAGATGTATGCCGATCTCGCCAAGTCCGCCTACAAGCCCTACGAGGCTCCGATCGCTGCTGCCGTCTCCAAGGCGCCGAAATCGGCGCAGCCGACGGCATCCGTCGCCGCATAAGGCGATTTTGACAGCGCAACCTGCGCTACATATTGAAAAATAGGGACCGGCTACTCATCTGTGGCCGGTCTTTTTTGTTTCCGCTTTTGCTGCAACGCCTGCATGGGATTGGCCAGGGACTTTTTTGGTCTTTCCCGTGAATGCCGGGCATTTCTTGATTGCAGTGTCTGACAGGGGGCTTAAAATCAGCCTATTATGAACTAAGTTAGTGTTTCAGATATTCGGCGGGAAAAGCACCCTCCCATGCTCCGCCGGATTGATCGAGGAATGAATGACAATGATCGCAAAGCCGATCCGGATGCAGAACGACAGCGAAAGGAACGGGGACAACGGAAATCGCGGAACCTCGGTCATCACACGCACGAAGCCGAAGACCAAGAAGCCTAATCTCTACCGCGTGCTGCTTTTGAATGACGACTACACACCCATGGAATTTGTCATTCATATTCTGGAGCGTTTTTTTCAGAAGGATCGTGAAAGTGCCACCCGCATCATGCTCCATGTCCACAATCACGGCGTCGGGGAATGCGGAATATTCACATACGAGGTAGCGGAAACGAAGGTCAGCCAGGTGATGGACTTCGCCCGGCAGCACCAGCATCCGCTGCAATGCGTCATGGAAAAGAAGTGAGGATCTGAACGTGCCAACATTTTCGCCTAGTTTAGAGAAGGCGCTCCATCAGGCACTGACCTTTGCCAACGAGCGGCACCACGAATATGCGACGCTCGAGCATCTGCTGCTCGCCCTGATCGACGATGCCGATGCGGCAGCGGTTATGGGTGCATGCAATGTCGATCTCGATGCGCTCCGCAAGACGCTCGTCGAATATGTCGATAACGAACTTTCCAATCTGATCACGGGTTATGACGAGGATTCCAAGCCGACCTCCGGCTTCCAGCGTGTCATCCAGCGTGCCGTCATTCACGTGCAATCGTCCGGCCGCGAGGAAGTAACCGGTGCCAACGTGCTCGTCGCGATCTTCGCGGAGCGCGAAAGCCATGCCGCCTATTTCCTGCAGGAGCAGGAGATGACCCGCTACGACGCCGTCAACTACATCTCCCACGGCATCGGCAAGCGGCCTGGCGTTTCGGAGGCTCGTCCTCCGCGCGGTGCTGAGGACGAATCGGAAAGCAAGCCGACGGCGCGCGGCGGCGAAGAGGAAGGCGGCCCCAAGAAGCAGCAGGATGCGCTCAAGGCCTATTGCGTCAATCTCAACGAGAAGGCCAAGGGTGGCAAGATCGACCCGCTGATCGGCCGTCACGCCGAGGTGAGCCGCACCATCCAGATCCTGTGCCGCCGTTCGAAGAACAATCCGCTCTATGTCGGTGATCCCGGCGTCGGCAAGACGGCGATCGCCGAAGGCCTTGCCAAGCGCATCGTCGAAGGCAAGGTTCCCGAAGCGCTCGCCGATGCGACGATCTTCTCGCTCGACATGGGCACGTTGCTCGCCGGCACACGTTATCGCGGCGATTTCGAAGAGCGCCTGAAGCAGGTTGTCAAGGAGCTGGAAGAATATCCGGGCGCCGTGCTCTTCATCGACGAGATCCATACGGTGATCGGCGCCGGCGCCACGTCGGGCGGCGCGATGGATGCATCGAACCTGCTGAAGCCGGCGCTTTCGTCGGGCGCGATCCGCTGCATCGGTTCGACCACGTACAAGGAATACCGCCAGTTCTTCGAGAAAGACCGGGCGCTGGTCCGGCGTTTCCAGAAGATCGACGTCAGCGAACCGTCGATCGATGATGCGATCGAGATCATGAAGGGCCTGAAGCCCTATTTCGAAGAGTATCACCACCTCAGGTATTCGAACGATGCGATCAAGTCGGCCGTCGAACTGTCGGCCCGCTACATCTCCGACCGCAAGCTGCCCGACAAGGCGATCGACGTGATCGACGAGACGGGTGCGGCTCAGATGCTGCTGCCGCCGTCGAAGCGCCGCAAGCTGATCACCGAAAAGGAGATCGAGGCGACGATCGCGACGATGGCCCGCATTCCGCCGAAGACCGTATCGAAGGACGACGAAGCCGTGCTCGCCAATCTCGAGCAGGAACTGCGTTCGGTTGTCTACGGCCAGGATATCGCGATCGAAGCCCTCTCGACCTCGATCAAGCTGGCGCGTGCCGGCCTTCGTGAACCGAACAAGCCGATCGGCTCCTATGTCTTCTCGGGTCCGACCGGCGTCGGCAAGACCGAGGTTGCTAAGCAGCTGGCGTCGTCGCTTGGCGTCGAGCTTCTGCGCTTCGACATGTCCGAGTACATGGAGCGGCACACAGTTTCGCGCCTGCTCGGTGCACCTCCCGGCTATGTCGGTTTCGACCAGGGCGGTCTTCTTACAGATGGCGTCGATCAGCATCCGCATTGCGTGGTCCTGCTCGACGAAATCGAGAAGGCGCATCCCGATATCTACAATATCTTGTTGCAGGTCATGGACCACGGCACGCTGACCGACCATAACGGCAAGAAGATCGACTTCCGCAACGTCATCCTGATCATGACGACCAATGCGGGCGCTTCGGAAATGGCCAAGGCCGCGATCGGCTTCGGTTCGTCCAAGCGCACCGGCGAGGACGAGGAGGCGCTGACCCGTCTCTTCACGCCGGAATTCCGCAACCGTCTCGACGCGATCATTCCCTTCGCGGCGCTGCCGACGGCCGTCATTCACAAGGTCGTGCAGAAGTTCATCATGCAGTTGGAGGCCCAGCTTTCCGAAAGGAATGTCACCTTCGACCTGCACGAGGATGCGATCGCCTGGCTGGCGGAAAAGGGTTACGACGAGAAGATGGGCGCCCGCCCGCTTGCCCGCGTGATCCAGGACACGATCAAGAAGCCGCTTGCCAACGAGATCCTCTTCGGCAAGCTGAAAAAGGGCGGCGTTGTCAACGTCACCGTCGGTCCGAAGGAAGACGGCAAGCCGGGCATCGTGCTGGAAGCCATTCCGGATACGGCTCCGATCAAGCCGAAGCCGGAAGCGGAAGTCGTCCATCCCGAAGCCGATGACCAGGGCGATGGCGAGCTGAAGACGAAAGCGGCGCCCAAGGCCCGCGCCAAGACAGTCCCGCAGGCCGAGCCTGAGGTCCGCGACGCTCCGAAAAAGGGAAGCACGGTTCCGAAGGTTCCGCGCAAGAAGTGAGATATCATCACTAAATTGGAAAAGGCCGCTCAACAGCGGCCTTTTTTGTTTTGGGGCATTGGCCAAAGCCGGTGCTACGCCAGCGCTGCCCTGATCTTTTCGGCATTGGCTGCAAGCACGGCGCCGTCCTCCATCCTGCCGGAATGCGGCTTGAGCGCCACGCCCTGATGGCGAGGGATGATGTGGAAATGCAGATGGAACACCGTTTGCCCAGCGGCCGGTTCGTTGAACTGGGCGATGAATACGCCATCGGCATCGAAGACCTCCTCGAGCGCCTTAGCGACCTTCTGGACGACGATAATTGCATGAGTGAGGGTGGCGGGATCGGCATCGAGGATATTGCGGGACGGCGCCTTCGGAACGACGAGCACGTGGCCCGGCGCCTGCGGCATTACATCCATGAAGGCGACCGTATTTTGGTCCTCGTAGACTCGATGCGAGGGGATTTCGCCACGCAGGATCTTGGCGAAGATATTGTTGTCGTCATAGGCGGCCGGGCTGGTCATCGCGAAATCTCCTCAGTTCCTGTTGATCGGGTAGCGCGGCCGGCAGGGCGGCGTCAATCCTCCTGCTGACGCTCGCCCTTGCGGAAGGGACTGTGCTCGCCCAGCACCTCGCTCATATGTTCGACATCGGCGCGCTCGCGCGCGAGATAATCGCCGATCGCTCGACGAAGGCCGGCATGGGCGACGTAGTGGGCGGAATGCGTCGTCACCGGCAGGTAACCGCGGGCGAGCTTGTGTTCGCCCTGTGCGCCTGCCTCGACTCGCTTCAGCCCTTTCGACAGCGCGAAGTCGATCGCCTGATGATAGCAGACCTCGAAATGCAGGAACGGATGATCCTCGATGCAGCCCCAGTGACGGCCGTAAAGCGTATCGCCGCCGATGAAATTAATCGCGCCGGCGATATAGCGGCCGTCGCGCTTGGCCATGACGAGCAGGATGTCGTCGGCCATGCGCTCGCCGATCAGCGAGTAGAACTTGCGGGTGAGGTAGGGTCGGCCCCATTTACGGCCTCCAGTATCCATATAGAACTTGAAGAACTGGTCCCAGATGCGCTCCGTTAGATCGCTGCCGGTCAGCCAGTCGATGCTGATGCCGTTTTCGAGGGCGGCACGGCGCTCCTTGCGCAATGCCTTGCGTTTGCGCGAGGCAAGCGTTTCGAGAAACTCCTCGTGATTGGCATAGCCGTCATTGATGAAATGGAACTGCTGGTCCGTGCGGTGCAGATACCCGTCCATCTCGAAGACCCCGATCTCCTCGTCGGGCACGAAGGTGATATGGGCCGAGGAGATGCCGAGCCGGCGCACGACCTCCTTCAGGTTTTCGGCGATCGCATTCTGGATCGCCAGCCGCGGCAAGCCCTCGGCGACAAGAAGACGCGGACCTGTGGCCGGGGTAAACGGGATCGAGCACTGGAGTTTGGGATAATAGCGTCCGCCGGCCCGCTCGAAGGCGTCGGCCCAACCGTGGTCGAAGACATATTCGCCCTGGCTGTGGTTCTTGAGGTAGCCGGGCAGGGCGCCGATCAGTTCGCCGCGATCGGTCTCGAGCAGCAGGTGATGGCCGAGCCAGCCGGTCTCGGCGGTGGCTGAGCCGGATTCTTCCAGCGACGACAAAAAAGCGTGCGAAACGAAGGGATTATAGGCAAGCGTGCTGCAAGCCTTCGACGCCCCGGAAAGTCTGGACCAGCTCTCCGGGGAAATCGCGGTGAAGGAGCGTTCTACGCGAATGGATAATTCATCGGTCATGGGGCAAATGCGAAGCCTGTGGGGGATGGTTCGGCTCTACGTCAGTCTGCGCATGATCTTGGCCAAAAAGCGAGCGTCAAACCACCACGCGCGGATCGAAGCCTTCGAAGGTCATTTGGTCGGCGTTTGCGAATGTACGCCGGCGCGCTTCTTCGTCACGCACCGTCCAGGTGATGACGGGAAGACCCTTTCCGCGTTCGCCCGTGATGAAGGCATTCGGCAGGTCGTCATAATAATAGGAGATGAAATCCAGACCGATCGCCATCGCTTTCGCATGAGCCTCGAACTCCTCCGGCGTGTTGCCGTTGGCGGTCAGTCCGAGCGGATAGGGTGAGCCAAGCGTCTTTAGGTCGCGCAGCAGCCAGTGGTCGAAGCTCATCAATGCGACCTTGCCCTCATAGCCTTCGAGCACCTCGAGCACGGCTTCGGCAAATCCCTCGTCATCGGCCTCGCGGCCCTTGAGCTCCAGCACCAGCGGCACCTTGCCCTTGACGAGATCGAGGAGCTGGCGCAGCGTCGGCACCTTATCGTTGGTGCCGCCGATGGCGATCAGTCCGAGTTCCCTGGAGGTACGCTCGCGGATGTCGCCGTTGAGATTGCAGAGGCGCTGCAGATCCTCGTCGTGAAAGATGATCGGCACGCCGTCCGAGGCGTAATGCAGGTCGCATTCGACCGCAAAGCCCGCTTCGACGGCGCGCGAGAAGGCCGAAAGCGTGTTTTCCCAGACAAGCCTGTTGAGGTCGTGATAGCCGCGATGGGCAACCGGCACGTCCTTGATCCAGTCGGCATTGGTCATTCTGCGATTTCCATGATAGCATCGATCTCGACGGCGGCGTTCAGCGGCAGGGCGGCCATGCCGACGGCGGCACGAGCATGTTTGCCGGCTTCGCCGAGCACGCCGGCAATCAGGTTCGAGGCGCCATTGATGACGAGATGCTGCTCGACAAAGTCGGGCGCCGAGGCGACGAAGCCGTTCAGCTTGATGACACGACGAATGCGGCCGAGATCGCCGCCAAGCGCTGCCTTCGCCTGAGCAAGGATGTTGATGGCGCAGAGTTCGGCGCCACGCTGACCCGCGGCAACATCGACGGTTTTGCCGAGATGGCCGGATACTGCAACCTTGCCGCCTTCGAGCGGCAGCTGGCCGGAGATGTAGAGAAGATTGCCGCTGATGACATAGGGAACGTAATTTGCAGCAGGTGCTGCGGCTTCCGGCAGGGTTATCCCCATCTCAGTCAGGCGCGCTGCAATTTCATTGGACATTTTCGTCTCCGCTTTTGTTGTCAATTCTTCAAAAATTATGCATCAAGACTGGAATCTTTAATATGACAGGTTCGAGCCTCGATTTGGCCGAAAGCGTTCTTATAACATCGCGACCGAGTCCAACAGGAGTTAATGAATGTTCCGATCGAGTCTTGTCGCTCTGCTTTTCGCCAGCGTTTCCGCCAGTGCATGGGCGGCTGCGCCCGCGGTAAGCGCTGCGATCGCGACCGGCCTCGTCGCACATCGCGCGGTCTACGATCTGGAATTGAAGGACGCCTCGGACCGCTCCGGCATCGCCGGCATGTACGGTCGCATGGTCTATGAATTCGACGGCAGCTACTGCAAGGGCTTCACCACCAATTTCCGTTTTGTGACGCAGATCAACACCGGTGACAGCGTGCGCGTCAGCGACCAGCAGACGAAGACTTTCGAAAATCTGAAGGACGGCAAATTCACCTTCGACACCAAATCCTTCACCGACGACCAGCTCGACAAGGAGGTCAACGGCGCGGCCCAGGATCAGCCGGACGGCGTCAAGGTTGATCTCACGCAGCCGGCGAGCCGCGAACTTCAGCTTGCCGAAAGCCGTTTTCCGACCGAGCACATGCTCGACGTGATCCAGAATGCCAAGGACGGCAAGCGCTTCTTTGAGGCCCGTGTCTTCGACGGCTCTGATGACGGCGATAAGTCGCTGGTAACGACAACGATCGTCGGTAAACAGGAAGTCCCTGTTGCCGAGGAGGCCGATGCCGGCAATGCCGGCGCCTTCTCAAAGGCTGCTTTCTGGCCGGTGACCATCGCCTATTTCAACGAGAATGCGAAATCGGATGCGCTGCCTGTCTATCGCATGTCCTTCAAGCTTTATGAGAACGGCATCACCCGCGATCTGACGATGGATTATGGCGATTTCGTTCTAACCGGAAAGCTCGCCAAGCTGGAGCTGCTCGATCGCAAGGCCGAGGTCTGCAAGTAGGCGGGGCTTCTGCGCCGTCATAAAACTGTATCATAAAATTCACTATGGTTCGGCGACCAGCAATGGCTGAGTCGCTGGCGCGTCGTCGTGCTCTTCGAGGTCGCGATCTTTGCTGCCAAGCCATTGCGACCAGGCCTGTTTATTGCGAAGATAGGCCTCGAAGACCATTGCGCGCCGCAAGCTTGGAAAGCCCGACCTATGGCAGATACCGACGTCGCGACTGTTCAGAATGCCGCCCTGCCGGTTGTTGTCGCCGATCCGGCGGAAATTGCCCGCATTTCCGATAGCATCAGCATCACCGACCGCGCCGGCATTTCCGTCTATGGCGATCGTGCCCAGCAGACGGTCAGCGATTATGCAGACAGGATCCTGCGCGAGGTCCGCAACAAGGATCTCGGCGAGGTAGGCCGCCTGCTGACCGACATCATCCTCAAGTCGAAGAGCCTCGATCCGGCATCGCTGAAGGACAAGGGTTTCCTCAGCCGCATCTTCCTCTCCGCCAAGGCGCAACTCGAACGCTTCAAGGAGGAATTCGAGGATGTGGCCGGCCAGATCGACCGGATCGGCCTGGAGCTCGACCGTCACAAGGATACGCTGAGGCGCGACATCGCGCTGCTCGACGACCTGCATGAGGAAACCAGGCAGTCGATCATGCGCCTTGACGCCTATGTGCAGGCCGGCAAGAATTTTGCCGAGCGTTTCCGCAGCGTCGAGCTGCCGAAGCTGAAGGCGCAGGCCGAAGCCGCCGCGACCGGTCCCGGCGGCGGCATGCTGGAGGCGCAGACCTATCAGGACAGCCTGCAGGCGCTTGACCGACTGGAGAAGCGGGTGTTCTACCTGCAGCAGGCCCGCCAGCTCGGCATCCAGCAGCTGCCGCAAATCCGCATCGTCCAGGCAGGCGACGAAACACTCATCGAGAACCTGCAGGCCACCTCGGCGCTGACGGTGCCGGCCTGGAAGCAGAAAATGGTGATCCTGCTCGGCCTGACACGGCAGAAATCGGCGCTCGACCTGCAGAAGGCGGTGACCGACGCCACCAACGACATGATCCGCCAGGCATCGGAAATGATGAAGGACCAGGCGATCGCGATCGAACAGCAGTCGCAGCGCGGCATCGTCGACATCGACACGCTCGCCAAGGCGAACAAGGATCTGATCGACACCATATCAGGTGTGCTTCAGGTTCAGGAGGAGGGGCGCCGGAAGCGGGCGCTCGCCGAGCAGCAGATGGAGCAGATGACGATTGAACTCAAGAAGGCGATGACCCAAGCGTGATCGGCAAGACGACGATGCGAACGCTGCTTTCGGGCTTGGCACTTCTTGCCGCACTTTCCCTTGCGGGCTGCGATTCCTTCAGCCGGGGTCCGGATTTCTCGATCGTCTCGGGGTCGGAGAACACCGTCCTGCAACCGATCGTCGAGGAATTCTGCAAGCAGAAGAACGCCACCTGCACTTTCAAATACGAAGGCACGCTCGATATCGGCCTGGCGCTGCAGAATGAGCAGGGCGTCGAGCAGGACGCGGTCTGGCCGGCCTCAAGTGTCTGGGTCGACATGTTCGACACCAGGCGTCGCGTCAAGAGCCTGACCTCGGTCGCGCAAACGCCGGTGGTATTGGGCGTGCGCAGGTCGAAGGCACAGCAGCTCGGCTGGATCGGCAAGGACGTCTTCATGAAGGACATCCTCGCCGCTGTCGAAGGCGGATCGCTGAAATTCCTGATGACATCGGCGACGCAATCCAACTCGGGCGCCAGCGCCTATCTCGCCATGTTGTCGAGCGCACTCGGCAACAGGCCGGTGATCGAACCTGGCGATCTCGACAACAAAAGCGCCCAGGAGAGTGTCCGCTCGCTGCTCTCAGGAGTAGAGCGTTCCTCAGGTTCTTCGGGTTGGCTCGCCGACCTTTACATCGGCGCCGCCAGCAAGGGCACTCTCTACGACGCGATGTGGAACTACGAGGCGGTGCTGAAGGAGACCAACGACAAGCTTGCCGCCCTGTCGCAGGAGCCGCTTTACGCGATTTATCCGGCCGATGGCGTGGCCATGGCGGATTCGCCGATCGGCTTCGTCGATCACGGGCGCGGGCCCGAGGTCCAGACCTTCTTCAACGATCTGCTCGCCTATCTCAGGTCAGCCCCCGTGCAGCAGCGCATCGCCGATACCGGCCGGCGCATTCCATTGACCGACGTTGCCGCCAAACCGGAACCGAACTGGAATTTCGATCCCACCCGGCTCGTAACCGCCATCCGCATGCCGGAGCCGGGCGTCATCCGCCAGGCGCTCACCCTCTATCAGGCCGCGCTGCGCAAGCCGTCTCTGACCGCGCTCTGCCTCGATTTTTCCGGCTCGATGCAGGGGAACGGCGAGGATCAACTGCAGAAGGCGATGCGTTTCCTGTTGACACCAGACGAGGCGAGCAAGGTGCTGGTGCAATGGTCGCCCGCCGACCAGATCATCGTCATTCCTTTCGACGGCAGCGTGCGCAACACCTTCATGGCAAGCGGAAATCCGCTGGAGCAGGAAGGGTTGCTCAACGAGATTTCGCAACAGAGGGCCAATGGCGGCACCAACATGTATGCCTGCGCCGAACGCGCCTTGCAGCAGATCGCCAGAACCGACAGGCTCTCGACTTATCTGCCCGCCATCGTCATCATGACCGACGGGAAGTCCGATGATCAAAGCCAGGCTTTCACACGTGAATGGAACGCGATGGAGCCGCATGTGCCGATCTTCGGCATCACATTCGGCGATGCCGACAAAACCCAGCTCGACAGCCTCGCCAAGCTGACCGCGGCGCGGGTATTCGACGGCGGCTCGGATCTTGCCACCGCCTTCCGCACCGCGCGCGGCTATAATTAGGACAGGCATGCGCAACTGGCTCGGCAATGACGGCAACTGGATCGCTGCGGGACTGGTGGCGGCAATCACCGTGCCGCTCCTGAGCTTTGTCGCCGGCATGCCCTTCTGGATCGCCGCCATCATCGCCCTTTTCATCTTTGCCGGCCTCGTCATTCTGCTGACGCCACGCCGCCTGTTCGAAGGCCTCGATATCAAGAATATCGGCCGCGGGCGCGTCGCCTTTGCCCGTGACCTGCTGGAGGCCGCCGTTCCCTCTGCGGAGCGGCTGGAGACTGCCGCTGAAGGGATAAGCGACAAGCAGGCCGCGGCCGCTGTCCTGCACCTCGCCGAAATCGCCGCCGACGTGTTCCGCAAGGTCGAGGCCAAGCCCGAAAACGCCAACGCGGTGCGGCGGTTCCTCTCCTATTATCTGCCGCGTGCCGCCGAGGTGGCGGAAGGTTTTGCCGTCATCGAGGCCAAGCGCGTTCCTGATCCCAGGCAGTTGGAGGAGGTGCGCGCCGTGCTGGTGAAGCTTGAGGAGGCCTTCGTCCATTATGCCGACAGCCTGGTCGATGAAGAGTTCGGCACGCTCGACACCGATCTCCGCCTCATCCAGGCATCGCTCAAAGAGGATCTCGGACGCTGATGGCCCTTTCTCGCCGCGCCTTTGGAGTGGGACTGCTCGGAGCCGGCATCGTCGGCACGGGCGGTTATTTCGCCGTCCGGGACCGGCCGGAATTGCAGGGCCTGCTCGGCAGCCGCACAACGTTTTTCGGCTTCGTCGGCGGCGAGAAGGAAGCCTTCCTGGCCGACCCTGATGTCGTCAGAGCGCTCGGCGGATACGGATTGACGGTGGATAGCCGCGTAGCGGGCTCGGTGGAGATGGTACGCGAACAGGCGCTGCTGTCGCAGCATCCGCAATTCCTCTGGCCGTCCTCCTCGATCATGGTCGATATAGCCAGGCAAAATGGCGTCAGCATTCGCAACGACCGCGTCGTCCTGAACACGCCCATCGTCGTCTATTCCTGGCAGCCCGTGGTCGATGGGTTGATGAAAGCGGGATTGGTGACGGTAACGAACGAAGGGCATCACCAGCTCGACCTCAAGGCGCTGCTTGACGCCATCCTTGCCGGCGCCGACTGGTCGAAGCTCGGCGTCAATTCGCTCTACGGCCGCGCCCGCATCGTCTCGACCGATCCGAACCGCTCCAATTCCGGCTTCATGTTCGCAGGCCTCGTGCTTAGCCTTTTCAGCGGCAATGTCGCGACATCAGCCGATCTTGCCACGTTCGGCGGCAAGGTACAGGCGATCTTCCGCAACATGGGATTCAAATCGCCTTCATCGGGCAAGCTTTTCGACCAGTATCTGGCTGGCGGCCTCGGCGGCGAGCCGATGATCGTCGGCTACGAGAATCAGCTGGTCGAATGGATCCTCGCCGATCCCACGCGCTGGGAGCGCATCAAGGCAAGCGCCGGCGCAAAGCCGGTGGTGCTCTATCCGCGCCCGACCGTCTATTCCGCGCATCCGCTGATCGTCGTCGACGAGACCGCCAACCGGTTGATCGAGGCGCTGACCAGCCCGCGGCTGCAGGAGCTCGCCTGGACGAGGCATGGATTCCGCGGTCCGCTCGGGACCGCCACCGGCAATGCGGACAGCGCCGTATCGGGCCTGCTTCCCGCCGAGGTCGATGCCGTCCTGCCGATGCCCGATGCCGGTGTCATGCTGTCGCTGCTGTCGACGCTGGCAAGCTGAGCGGCATCCGAGGGGAGCGGATAGTCGCCGCCTCAGTCGAATAAAGTCGATTTTTTGGCATGAGCCTTGCTTTTGCGTCAAATCGAATGTATGGGCACCGGCATTCCACACGTAAGGCATGGGATCGTCCGGGAGAAATCCGGGCTGTTCCGCCGGTGGCATTCTCGAAGAGGATGCTGTTCGCCTTGCGGAGGTTCAACCGGAAAAGGAGTATAAAGGCATGGCATTGCCTGATTTTTCTATGCGCCAGCTTCTCGAGGCAGGCGTTCACTTCGGTCACCAGACTCACCGCTGGAACCCGAAGATGAAGCCGTACATCTTCGGCGATCGTAACAACATTCACATCATCGACCTGGCACAGACCGTTCCGATGCTGTCGCGCGCCCTTCAGGTCGTCAGCGATACCGTTGCCCGCGGCGGCCGCGTTCTCTTCGTCGGCACGAAGCGCCAGGCGTCGGAGATCATTGCCGACAGCGCCAAGCGCTCGGCCCAGTATTACGTCAACTCGCGCTGGCTCGGCGGCATGATGACGAACTGGAAGACGATCTCGAACTCGATCCAGCGCCTGCGCAAGCTCGACGAAATCCTCGGTGGCGAAGCCCAGGGCTTCACCAAGAAGGAACGCCTGAACCTCGAGCGCGAGCGTGAAAAGCTTGACAAGGCTCTCGGCGGTATCCGCGATATGGGCGGCACTCCCGACCTGATGTTCATCATCGACACCAACAAGGAAAAGATCGCGATCGACGAAGCCAAGCGCCTCGGCATCCCGGTGGTCGCCATCATCGATTCGAACTGCGACCCTGACCTGATCGACTATCCGATCCCGGGCAACGACGACGCATCGCGTGCGATCGCTCTCTACTGCGAGCTGATCTCCCGCGCCGCCATCGACGGCATCGCGCGTCAGCAGAGCTCTTCCGGCCGCGATCTCGGCGCATCCTCCGAAGTTCCGGTCGAACCGGCTCTCGAGGAAGCAGCCGAAGGCTGATGAAAGCGGGCGGACCGAAAAATCCGCCAAAGCTTGCAGAGACTGGGAAAGGCCGCTCGCGACTCATCGAAGTTCGGCGGCCTTGCCTGTTTCAGGGCGAAGGCATCGGGCGCTTCGCCAGATAAGTTTCGTTATGGCGCGTCTTCATCACGCTGTCATACATACAAGTACATTTCGTGCGTCAATCCGGTGCCGAGCCGCGCTTTGCGGCCCACCGTGTGAACCGACAAGAGGAAGCTAATGAGCGAGATTACGGCTGCAATGGTGAAGGAACTGCGCGAGAAGACCGGCGCAGGCATGATGGACTGCAAGAAGGCTCTTGCTGAAACCAATGGCGACATGGAAGCGGCGATCGACTGGCTGCGCGCCAAGGGCATCGCCAAGGCCGACAAGAAGTCCGGCCGCACCGCTGCCGAAGGCCTCATCGCCGTTGCGAGCGCCGGCACGAAGGCCGTCGTCGTCGAGGTCAATTCCGAAACCGACTTCGTCGCCCGTAACGATGCCTTCCAGGATCTCGTCCGCGGCATCGCCAAGGTCGCCGTCTCCACAGACGGCACCGTAGAAGCTGTTGCTGCTGCGACATACCCGGCATCCGGCAAGTCCGTTTCCGACACGATCAAGGATGCGATCGCAACGATCGGCGAGAACATGAACCTCCGCCGTTCAGTCGCTCTCTCCGTCGAAGACGGCGTCGTCGCTACCTACATCCACAATGCCGTTTCCGACGGTCTCGGCAAGCTCGGCGTTCTCGTCGCTCTTAAGTCGACCGGCGACAAGGAAGCCCTGAACGCGATCGGCCGTCAGGTCGCCATGCATATCGCTGCGACCGCGCCGCTGGCGATCCGCCCGGAAGAAGTCGATGCCGCCGTCGCCGAACGCGAGCGCAACGTCTTCATCGAGCAGTCGCGCGCTTCGGGCAAGCCCGACAACATCATCGAGAAGATGGTCGAAGGCCGCATGCGCAAGTTCTTCGAGGAAGTTGCACTTCTCTCGCAGGCTTTCGTCATCAATCCTGACCTGACCGTCGCAGCTGCCATCAAGGAAGCTGAAAAGGCTGTCGGCGCGCCGATCGAAGTCACCGGCATGGCGCGTCTTCTGCTCGGCGAAGGCGTCGAGAAGGAAGAGACCGATTTCGCAGCCGAAGTTGCTGCTGCCGCCAAGGGCTGATCTTCCACCCATAATTGGGAAAACACGAAGGGCATCGCGTGACAACGCGATGCCCTTCGTGTATCGGGCATTCACGGCAATTTACGAGGAGCCAAGATGTCTTTAGAGCCTGTCTATAAACGCGTTCTACTCAAGGCTTCCGGCGAAGCGCTCATGGGTAGCCAGGGTTTCGGGATCGATGTCACGGTGGCGGACCGGATTGCATCTGATATCGCCGAAGCAAGGCATATGGGCGTGGAAGTCGGCGTCGTCGTCGGCGGCGGCAATATCTTTCGCGGTGTCGCCGTTGCATCCAAGGGCGGCGACCGGGTCACCGGCGACCACATGGGCATGCTCGGCACCATCATCAACGCGCTGGCGCTGGCGACCTCGCTGCGCAAGCTGAACATCGACACGGTGGTGCTCTCGGCGATCTCGATGCCCGAGATCTGTGAAAGCTTCTCGCAGCGCGCGACCCTCTATCATCTGTCGCTGGGACGTGTGGTGATCTTCGCCGGCGGCACCGGCAACCCCTTCTTTACCACCGATTCCGCCGCGGCACTCCGTGCCGCCGAAATGGGCGCGGAAGCGATCTTCAAAGGCACGCAGGTGGACGGCATCTACACCGCCGACCCGAAGAAATATCCCGATGCGACCCGCCTCGACCGCCTGACGCACCAGGAGGTGCTGGACAGGGGGCTTGCGGTGATGGACGTTGCCGCCGTGGCGCTCGCCAGGGAGAATTCCATTCCGATCATCGTCTTCTCGATCCACGAGAAGGGCGGTTTTGCTGAAATCTTGACGGGCGGTGGCCTCAAGACCATCGTCTCCGACAATTGATATGAGCTGCGCCGCGTTTCCGGCGCAGCCCTCGCCAGACGGGAGCATAGACATGAGTGAAGGTATCGACATCAAGGAACTGAAGCGCCGCATGGACGGTGCGATTTCCTCATTCAAGAGCGACATTGCATCGCTGCGCACCGGTCGCGCCTCGGCCAATATTCTCGATCCGGTGACGGTCGAGGCTTACGGTTCGCGCATGCCGCTGAACCAGGTCGCCAACATCACCGTGCCGGAGCCGCGCATGCTGTCGGTGTCCGTCTGGGACAAGTCGATGGTCGGCGCTGTCGACCGCGGAATTCGCGAATCCAATCTCGGCCTCAACCCAATCGTCGACGGCCAGAACCTGCGCATTCCGCTGCCGGAACTGAACGAGGAGCGCCGCAAGTCGCTCGTCAAGGTGGCTCACGATTATGCCGAAAAGAGCAAGGTAGCGATTCGCCACGTCCGCCGTGACGGCATGGACGGCCTCAAGAAAGCCGAAAAGGATGGCGTGATCGGCCAGGACGAGGGCAGGGCGCAGTCGGAACGCGTCCAGAAGATGACGGACGAGACGATTTCCGAGATCGACCGCTTGCTTGCCGAGAAGGAAAAGGAAATCATGCAGGTCTAAGGGATCTGTGCCTTTGCCGAGAAAGACCGGACGGGAAATGTCGGAATCTGCATTTGTAACTGTGCCAGAGCATGTTGCCATCATCATGGACGGCAATGGTCGTTGGGCCAAGCAGCGCGGCCTGCCGCGCACGATGGGCCATCGCAAGGGTGTCGAGACCGTGCGTGAGACGGTGCGCGCCGCTGGGGCCGTGGGCATCAAATATCTGACCCTCTTTGCCTTCTCCTCGGAGAACTGGCGCCGGCCCGAAGCCGAGGTCTCCGATCTGCTGGGTCTGCTCAAGGCATTCATTCGGCGCGACCTTGCCGAGCTTCATCGACAGAACGTGCGGATCAAGGTGATCGGCGACCGTCACAGTCTGCGAAGCGACATTCTCGGCCTGCTGCTCGAAGCCGAGGAAACGACCAAGGAGAATACGGCGCTGACGCTCGTCATCGCCTTCAACTACGGCTCGCGCGACGAAATCTCACGCGCTGTGGTGAGCCTGGCGAGAGACGTCGAAGACGGTCGCCTGAGGGCGCAGGACATCACGCCCGCGCTGATCAACGCCCGGCTCGACACGGCGGGTATCCCCGATCCGGATCTTATCATCCGCACCAGCGGCGAGGAGCGGCTTTCCAACTTCCTTCTCTGGCAGGCCGCGTATTCGGAATTCATCTTTCTTCCGGAGTATTGGCCGGATTTCAGCCCCGAGATCTTCCGCCAGGCGCTCGAAAAATTTGCCTCTCGCGATCGGCGCTTCGGCGGCCTGTCGTCGCAGGCGGCTGCGGTCGGCACCTGATGCAGAGGGAACTGAACCTCCGCATCGTTTCAGGACTGGTTCTTGCTGTCATCGTTCTTGCAGCCACCTGGTATGGCGGCCTTGCCTTCCGCGTTCTGGCGGCCGTAATCGGGCTGCTGATCTATTATGAATGGTCCAGGATTACCGGCATCGCGCGTGACTGGGTCGCCAATGTCGTCGGCTGGATCGGCGAGGCGGCGATCGCTTTTCTCGTGCTCGTCGGCAATTTCGAATTCGCCACCGGCATGCTGGTCGGCGTCACCGCCGTCGGCATCGCCCTGATCATCCTGCACGGCACGAGCCGCTGGTTTCCGGCGGGCTTGTTTTATGCCGGTGCTACCGGCCTGGCGCTCGCCGCGATCAGAAGCGATGATCGGCCCGGCCTCTACGCCATGCTTTTCGTCTTTGCCGTCGTCTGGGCAACCGATATCCTGGCCTATTTCGTCGGCCGGGCTCTTGGCGGGCCGAAGCTGGCGCCTTCGATCTCACCTGGAAAGACATGGTCGGGCGCAATCGGCGGCGCCGTTTCGGCGGTCGCAGCCGGCGTCGTTCTCGTGCATTTTCTCCTTCCCGGCGCTGAAATCATCGCCGCTTGCGTGGCGCTCGTTTTGTCGGTTTGCAGTCAGTCGGGTGATCTTTTCGAATCGTTCATCAAGCGAAAATTCGGGGTCAAGGATTCGAGCCGTCTCATTCCGGGGCATGGCGGCGTCATGGACCGGGTCGACGGACTGATTTTTGCCTGTTTTTCGGCGTTCTTGCTTGCTGGGCTTTTTTCCCTGATAAAGGGAAGCGGGATGACGTCGCTCGGTGCGGCATTGTTCGGCCTCTGATGACGCGGCAGCCTGACGGAAGAAACACATGGAAGCGGTGACTGGCATATTCGGATTTCTGACGGGCTATATCGTTCCCTTCGTCCTCGTGCTCTCGCTGCTCGTCTTCGTGCATGAGATGGGCCACTATCTCGTCGGGCGCTGGAGCGGCATCCGCATCCTCGCCTTTTCAGTCGGCTTCGGTCCCGAAATTTTCGGCTTCACCGACCGCCATGGAACCCGCTGGAAGATTTCGGTGATCCCACTCGGCGGTTACGTCCGGTTCTTCGGCGACGAGGATGCATCGAGCAAACCCGACGCCGATAAGCTCGCGGCCATGTCCGAGGAGGACAGGGCGCGCTCCTTTGCCGGCGCAAAGCTGTGGAAACGTGCGGCAACCGTCGCGGCAGGCCCGATTGCCAATTTTCTGCTGGCGATAGCCATCTTCACCATTCTTTTCGCGGTTTATGGCCGCACCGTCGCCGACCCCGTCGTAGCCGAGGTCAAGCCGGAGAGCGCGGCTGCCGCCGCCGGTATTCTTCCCGGCGATCTGCTGGTCGCCATCGACGGCGGCAAGGTCGAGACTTTCGACGACGTGCGCCGCTATGTCAGCATCCGCCCGAACCAGAAGATCGTCGTGACGATCGAGCGCGGCGGTCAGAAGCTCGACCTGCCGATGGTGCCGCAACGCACCGACATGACCGACCAGTTCGGCAACAAGATCGAGGTAGGCCTGATCGGCATCGTCACCAATCAGGAGGTCGGCCACTTCCGTCTGCAGACCTATACGCCGCTTCAGGCGCTGCGCGAGGGCGTGATCCAGACCCGGGATATCGTCACCGGCACCTTCAAATATATCGGCAATCTCCTCACCGGATCGATGCGGGCCGATCAATTGGGCGGGCCGATCCGCGTGGCGCAAGCTTCGGGCCAGATGGCTACGCTTGGTATAGGTGCGGTGCTGCAGCTCGCTGCGGTGCTTTCAGTTTCGATAGGATTGCTTAACCTGATGCCGGTTCCGGTACTTGATGGCGGCCACCTGATGTTCTATGCGGTGGAAGCGATCAGGGGAAAACCGCTGGGCTCCGCGGCCCAGGAAATTGCATTTCGCATTGGCTTGGCCATGGTACTTACATTGATGGTTTTTGCGACTTGGAACGACATTAGCGCGCTCATAGGATAAACGCGCAGGGTGAGGGAATTACTATTTATTTACGATGTTTCAAGGCTGTAGTGGCGAATGGGTCACGCTTGGAAATGAAGTAAACAGAAATTAACGACCTCCCTTGCTTGTATGTCAAAAGCGGGTAAAACGACACACGTGACCGGAATCGGGTTTTCCCGGGGACGGGGACGAGGGAAAAAAGGTAATAGGTGAAATGAAGGCTGGTTCAAAGTTTTTGAACGCAGTATCGGCGGTTGCGCTGTCTGCTAGTGTTGTTGCTTCGGGCGCAGGTGCTTTGACGTTCGTTTCCGCTACGGCCGCTGAGGCCGCGGTCATCCAGCGCATCGATGTGCGCGGCGCAAGCCGTGTCGGCGCGGAAGCCGTCCGGTCGAACCTTACGATCGCTCCCGGCAAGAGTTTTTCGAACACCGATATCGATAACTCCGTCAAGCAGCTCTACGGAACGGGTTACTTCTCCGACGTGAAGATCTCGGTTTCGGGAAGCACGCTCGTTGTCAACGTTCAGGAAGCCCAACTCGTCAATCAGGTCGTCTTCAACGGCAACCGCAAGATCAAGGACGACAAGCTCGCGACGCTCGTCCAGACCCATGCTGCCGGCCCCTATAGCGACACCCAGATCCAGTCCGACATCCAGGCGATCAAGGATGCCTATGCCGCCACCGGCCGCAGCGAAGTCGAAGTGACGACGCAGGTGGTGCCGCTCGGCGAAGGCCGCGTCAACCTCGCTTTCGTCATCAACGAGGGTGACCGCACCAAGATCGACGCGATCAATTTCGTCGGTAACAACGCTTACAGCGCCGGCCGCCTGGCTGCCGTCATCCAGACCAAGCGGTCGAACTTCCTTTCGTTCCTGACCCGCAAGGACGTCTACAACGATGACAAGCTCCACGCCGACGAAGAAGCGCTGCGCCAGTTCTATTACAATCGCGGCTATGCCGACATGCGCATCGTTTCTTCCGATGCCACCTTCGACGAGGCGACCAACAAATACACGCTTACCTTCAACATCGAGGAAGGGCAGCGTTACGACTTCGGGCCGGTGACCGTTCAGTCGACCGTTGAGGGCGTCGGCTCGGATCAGTTGCAGCCTCTCGTGCGCACGAAGGAGGGCCATGTCTACGACGCCAAGGAGGTGCAGAAGTCGATCGAAGCGATCTCCGATCAGGTGGCCTCTGCCGGTTATCCCTTCGCGCGCGTAACGCCGCGCGGTAACCGCGACCTCAACAACAACACGATCGGCGTCGAATATCTGGTTGACCAGGGCGAACGCGCCTATGTCGAGCGTATCGAAATTCGCGGCAACAGCCGCACGCGCGACTACGTCATCCGCCGCGAATTCGACATGAGCGAAGGCGATGCCTTCAATCAGCAGATGATCACCAAGGCCAAGCGTCGCCTTGAAGCGCTCGGTTACTTCTCGTCCGTCAATATCACCACCCAGCCGGGCAGCTCGCCGGACCGCGTCGTCGTGGTCGTCGACGTGCAGGATCAGTCGACCGGTTCGTTCGGTGTCGGCGCGGGTTATGCGGCTGGCGGTGACGGCCTGCTGCTCGAAGCATCGATCGAGGAAAAGAACTTCCTCGGCCGCGGCCAGTACATCCGCATCTCTGCCGGCGGCGGCGAAGAAGGTTCGCGCAGCTACGGCGTGAGCTTCACCGAGCCCTATTTCCTTGGCTATCGTCTCGCGGCAGGCTTCGACGTCAACCGCAGCGAAACGTCGAGCAACAGCAATTATGACTATGAGGAAACCAGTGTCGTCCTGCGCGTCACTGCGCCGATCACCGAAGATCTGGCGACGACCTTCCGTTATAACTACAAGCAGATGAAGTATGATGCGAGCAACAGCGATCTTGCCGACCTGTCCGCTCCATATCAGCACCTCGTCGAGGATAGCCCGTGGACACGTTCCTCCGTCTCGCAGACGCTGACCTACAACACGCTTGACGATATGATCCTGCCGCGTGAAGGCATCTATGCGACGGCGACACAGGAAATTGCCGGCCTCGGCGGCGACTCGCAATTCTACAAGATTTACGGCAAGGCTCGTTATTATCGTCTGCTCGCCGACGATGCCGATATCATCGGCTCGCTCTCCGCTGGTGCCGGTTATGTCGTCGGCTTCGGCGAGCACCTCAATGTCTTCGACCAGTTCACGCTGACCAACGGCGATATTCGTGGCTTTGAAAACAAGGGCATCGGCCCGCGTGTTTCGGGCAACAACGACGATCCATTGGGCGGTACGACTTATTTCACGGCATCGGCTGAAGCGACCTTCCCGATGCCCGGCTTCCCGCGCGATTTCAACCTGCGTGGCGCGGTCTTCGCCGACGCCGGCACGTTGTTCGGCAACGACGTTGACCTGAGGGGCGACGGCATCGATGGCGAAGATGCCTCCCTGCGCGCTTCCGTCGGCGTCGGTGTCGTCTGGCAGTCTCCCTTCGGTGCATTGCGTCTGGATTACGCGATCCCGGTTCTCAAGGAAGACTTCGACAAGACGCAGAACTTCAAGTTTGGCATCAACAACCAATTCTGATATCGGCAGTCCGGAACTGTAAGACTCAATTCCGTTCTGGAGCATTGCCGATGGAGCAAAACGTATTTTTTCTGCCCCATGAAGGTCTGAAGCTCGCTGAGCTGGCAGAGTTTCTTGGGGCGGAACTTGTCAATTCCGACCATGCCGATGTCATCGTCAGGTCCGTGGCCCCTATCAGTCGGGCACGGCCGGGGGATGTCTGTTATATCCTGTCGCGTCGCAGCCGCGATGAGCTGGCGACATGCGAGGCCTCGGCGGTGATCTGCGACAAGGCGCTCACCGACCTCGTGCCCGAGCATATCCCGGTCATCCTGTCGTCTAATCCGCATGCTGCTTTCGCCATGGCGGGTGGCCTGTTCTATCCCGCCGCATTGCGCCCTCAAGTCTTTTCGCCGGGTGAAAACGAGATCGCGCCAAGTGCAGTGATCGATCCGAGCGCAAAGCTCGAAAAGGGCGTGATCGTCGAGCCGATGGCCATTATCGGTGCGCATGCCGAGATCGGCGAGGGTACGCGCATCGGCGCGCACGCTGTCATCGGCCCGAATGTCAAGATCGGACGGGATTGTTCGATCGCTGCCGGCGCGAGCATTCTCTGCGCGCTGATCGGCAATGGCGTCATCATCCACAACGGCGTCCGCATCGGCCAGGATGGTTTCGGTTATGCGCCAGGTCCGCGCGGCATGATCAAGATCGTTCAGATCGGCCGGGTGATCATTCAGGACAACGTCGAGATCGGCGCCAATACCACGATCGACCGCGGCGCCATGGACGACACGGTCATCGGCGAGGGCACCAAGATCGACAACCAGGTGCAGATTGGCCACAACGTGCAGATCGGCCGCCATTGCGCCATCGTCGCCCAGGTTGGCATCGCCGGCAGCACGAAGATCGGCAATGGCGTGCAGATCGGCGGCCAGGTTGGCATCAAGGGGCATGTTACGATCGGTGACGGCGTGCAGATCGCCGCCAAAAGCGGTATCATGACCGATCTTGCCGCCGGCGGGCAATATGGCGGTGTACCTGCACGTCCGTTAAAAGACTATCTGAGAGAGGCCGCGCAGCAGGTGTCGAAGAGCAAGCTGCGCGGGAGGAACCCTGGAGGCAAGGAAAATGACTGAGGAAGCCACGACAACGCTTTCTTCGGCTGACATCATTGAAATCATGAAGCTGCTGCCGCATCGTTATCCGTTTCTCATGGTCGACAAGATCATCGAGATCGACGGTGACAACGCGGCGATCGGCATCAAGAATGTGACAGTGAACGAACCGCATTTCACGGGCCATTTTCCGGAATCTCCGATCATGCCGGGGGTCCTGCTGATCGAGGGCATGGCACAGACTGCGGGCGCAATCTGTGCCAAGAAGGAAGGCCAGCCGGGCAACCTCGTCTACTTCATGACCATCGAGAATGCGCGTTTCCGTAAGCCCGTCGTGCCCGGCGATCGCGTCGAATTCCATGTCAAGAAGCACAAGCAGCGCGGCAACATCTGGAAATTCCATTGCGACGCCAAAGTCGACGGTGCGCTTGTCGCCGAAGCCGATATCGGCGCGATGATCGTTCGTAAGGATCAGGCATGAGCAATATCGCCGAAAGCGCCCGTATTCATCCGATGGCCGCCGTCGATGACGGTGCTGTTATCGGTGAGGGCGTCAAGATCGGTCCCTTCTGCCATGTCGGGTCGCATGTCGTCCTGCATGCGAATGTCGAACTCTTGTCGAATGCTGTCGTCACCGGCCGCACTGTAATCGGCAAGGGCACGCGTATCTTCCCGATGGCCGTCATCGGCGGCGATCCGCAGAGCGTGCATCATGGCGGCGAGGAGACGACGCTGACGGTCGGCGCCAACTGCACGATCCGCGAAGGCGTGACGATGAACACCGGGACGGCCGATTTTGGCGGCCAGACGATCGTCGGCGACAACAACCTCTTCCTTGCCAATTCCCATGTCGCGCATGACTGCCGTGTCGGCAATCACGTGATCATGTCGAACAATGTCATGCTCGCCGGCCATGTCGTCATCGAGGATCGCGTCATCCTCGGCGGCGGATCGGCCGTTCACCAGTTCACCCGCGTCGGCCGCCAGGCCTTCGTCGGCGGTCTTTCGGCCGTGAGCTACGACGTCATTCCCTATGGCATGCTGAACGGCAATCCCGGCCTGCTGAGCGGCCTCAATGTCGTCGGCATGACGCGCGCCGGGATTGACCGCGCCGTCATCCACAGAGTGCGCCGCGCCTACAAGGCGATCTTTGAAGGGACGGCCTCCGTCCGCGAAAACGCCGCCGCCATTCGCGAGGAATATGCCGATTGCGAGCAGGTGATCCAGATCCTCGATTTCATCGCTTCCGATAGCGATCGCGCTCTGTCCTCACCCACCCGGGGGCAGAAAGGCTAGTCCGTGACTTTATCGGGCGACACCGCTGCAGGCCGGCTGGCGATCATCGCCGGCGGTGGCCTTCTGCCTTCCTATGTCGCCGAGGCTGCGCGTGCTGCCGGCGAAAATCCTGTTATCGTCGCGTTGAAGGACGAAAGCGATCGGCGCTGGGAAGGCTATGACCATGCCGTTGTCGGCATCGGGGATTTCGCAGCCCTCGATGGATTGTTCAACCGCTATGGCGTCGGCCGCGTCGTGATGTCGGGCAGCGTGCGCCGGCGGCCGGAATGGCGCGAGGTACGCCCGACGCTGCGCATTCTCATGAAGGTGCCGGCTGCCATCCGGACTCTGCTGTCCGGTGGCGATGATACGGTTCTGCAGATGGTGATCCGGCTGATCGAAGGAAATGGCCGGCGCGTCGTTGGCGCCCATGAGATTGCCCCCGACCTTCTGGCTGCCGTCGGCCCGCTTGGCGCAGTGGCGCCCGGAGAGGAAGACCGGCGCGATATCGCTCGCGCGGCCGAAGCCGCCGAGATGCTCGGCCGGCTTGATGTCGGGCAGGGCGCCGTCAGCATCGGCGGGCGGGTCGTTGCGATGGAGGGTCTTGAAGGTACCGATGAGATGCTCGAGCGCGTGACAGGTCTCAGAGCAGCCGGGCGGATCTCGCCGCGCCGCCGGGGCGCGCTCGTCAAGCTTTGCAAGCCGCAGCAGGATATCCGCGCCGATCTGCCTGCGATCGGCGCTTCCACCGTCTTCAATGCAAAAAAGGCTGGTCTTGCCGGCATCGCCGTCGAGGCCGGCCGCTCGCTGGTGCTCGATCGCGCCGGCGTCATCCGGGCCGCCAACGAGGCCGGGCTTTTCGTCTGCGGCATCGATCGCGGCCTGCCAGCATGGGGGCTAGAATGAACGGGACGCCGCTGAAGGTTGCCGTCATCGCCGGTGAGGTGTCGGGCGATCTGCTCGGTGCCGACCTCATTGCCGCCCTGAAGCGCATTCATGCTGGACCGGTGGAACTCGTCGGCGTCGGCGGCGAGGGGCTGCAGGCCGAAGGCTTGAGATCCCTGTTTGACTTCTCCGAGCTGTCTATCATGGGCATCACCCAGGTGCTGAGCCGGCTGCCGAGGCTGTTTAGCCTGATCCGCAAAACGGCGGCGGCAATCGTCGCCGCAAGGCCGGATGTCCTTCTCATCATCGACAGCCCCGATTTCACCCATCGCGTCGCAAAGCGAGTTCGCACCGCGCTGCCTGATCTGCCGGTGGTCAACTATGTCTGCCCGAGCGTCTGGGCCTGGAAGGAATACCGTGCCACGCGCATGCTCGGCTATGTCGATCACGTGCTCGCCGTTCTTCCCTTCGAGCCGGCGACGATGCGCGCACTCGGCGGCCCGGCAACGACCTATGTGGGGCATCGCCTGATCGCCGACCCGGCCCTGCTGGAGACCCGGCGCCTGCGTGCCGGGAGACAGCCCGGCAACGGTGCGATCCTTCTTCTTCCCGGCTCGCGTTCTTCCGAAATCAAGAAGCTTATGCCTTATTTCGAGGCTGCCACGAATGAACTTGTCGCCCGCAATGGGCCGATGCGCTTCATTCTGCCGACGGTGACGCACAAACAGGCGCTTGTCCGCGAAATGACCGCGGGATGGGCGGTAAAGCCGGAGATCGTTATCGGTGCAGAGGCAAAATGGAAGGCCTTCGCTGAAGCCGATGCAGCCATGGCGGCGTCTGGAACCGTTATTCTCGAACTGGCGCTTGCCGAGGTTCCCGTCGTCTCCGCCTACAAGGTCGACTGGATCATGCGCATGCTGACGTCAGGCATCAAGACCTGGACCGGCGCGCTACCAAACCTGATTGCCGATTACGCGATCGTGCCGGAATATCTGAACGATGTCGTCCGCGGCGCAAGCCTGGCACGCTGGATGGAAAGGCTGTCAGCGGACACCAGCCAGCTCAAGGCGATGACGGAAGGCTACGAACTCGTCTGGCAACGGATGCAGACCGAAAAGCCGCCCGGCGAGCATGCCGCCGAAATTCTTCTCGACGTCCTGAAAAAGAAAAAACCCGGCCGTTTCTGACCGGGTTTTCTTTTTTTGCGATCGCATCGGTCCGAAAATCAGAGAGTTTCGGACCGATGCGTGAATTCAAAGTGTTAAGCGATCAGCGCTTCGAAACCGGGATGTAATCACGCTTCGGTTCGCCGATATAAAGCTGACGCGGACGGCCGATGCGCTGTTCCGGATCCTCGATCATCTCGTTCCACTGCGCGATCCAGCCGACGGTGCGGGCGAGCGCGAAGAGCACGGTGAACATAGTCGTGGGGAAGCCGAGCGCCTTCAGCGTGATGCCGGAATAGAAGTCGATATTCGGATAGAGCTTCTTCTCGATGAAGTATTCGTCGGTGAGCGCGATGCGCTCCAGCTCCATCGCCACTTCGAGCAGCGGATCGTCCTTGATGCCGAGTTCGCCGAGCACTTCATGCGTGGTCTTCTGCATGATCTTGGCGCGCGGATCGTAGTTCTTGTAGACGCGGTGGCCGAAGCCCATCAGGCGGAACGGATCGTTCTTGTCCTTGGCGCGGGCGATATATTCCGGAATATGGTCGACCGTGCCGATCTCATGCAGCATGTTGAGCGCTGCTTCGTTGGCGCCGCCGTGAGCGGGCCCCCAGAGGCAGGCAATGCCGGCGGCGATGCAGGCGAACGGATTGGCGCCCGACGAACCGGCGAGGCGGACGGTCGAGGTCGAGGCGTTCTGCTCGTGATCGGCATGCAGGATGAAGATGCGGTCCATGGCGCGGGCGAGTACCGGATTGACCACATATTCCTCGCACGGAACGGCAAAACACATGCGCAGGAAGTTCGACGCATAGTCGAGGTCGTTCTTCGGGTACACGAAGGGCTGGCCGATGTGATACTTGTAGGCCATGGCGGCAAGCGTCGGCATCTTGGCGATCATGCGCAGGCTGGCGACCATGCGCTGGTGCGGATCGGTGATATCCGTCGAGTCGTGATAGAAGGCCGACAGCGCGCCGACGCAGCCGCACATGACGGCCATCGGATGCGCATCGCGGCGGAAACCGGTGAAGAAGCGGCTCATCTGCTCGTGCACCATGGTGTGGTGCGTGACGCGATAATCGAAATCCTTCTTCTGCACGGCCGTCGGCAGTTCGCCGTAGAGGAGCAGGTAGCAGACTTCGAGGAAGTCGCCATGCTCGGCGAGCTGCTCGATCGGATAGCCGCGATGCAGCAGCACGCCTTCGTCGCCGTCGATGTAAGTAATTTTCGATTCACAGGATGCGGTCGAGGTAAAACCCGGATCGTACGTGAAGGAAGCGGTGTTCTTGTACAGGGCACCGATATCGATGACGCTTGGGCCGATCGTGCCGCTCTTGACGGCAAGGTCGACTGATTTGTCACCGATTTTTATTGTAGCGCTTTGATCCGTCATGCTGATCCTCCGAAATGTCGGTAGCGCCTTAAAAGCGCCATAGGGGTTAAGCGTCCTCACCGATAGCTATATGATCGCGAGGCTAATGCCAAGTTACCGTGATGGCATTTTGTGCATTGCGGCATCACCTTTTAGGCACTGCAGCGATGAGCCGCACGCATAACGGAAGCCGATGATTCGACTGGACTTTTGGCGCCCGTGATTTCCCCTCATATTTCAATCGATTATTCTTGCCGGATCTGATTGGAGGTTGCATTCTGGCCGCCTTCGGGATGCCTTGGGCGGTGCATGCAGGACTTGACGACAGTCGAATTGCGGCGGGAAACAGGCGCAGGCATTGCCGGCTCCTCGGGTCTTTCCGCGCCTGTCGAGACGACGCTACCGGCAAGGACGCAGTCGGCGACGCCGTTGCGTCATCGGCTGCCTGTTATAACTGCCCGATCGATGCGTGCCTCCGTCCGCATGCTGGGAGAGGAAGCGGACCATGGTCGCCTGCTGCTTTTCTCGCCGGTCTTCCTCGGCGCCGGGGCGGCCTTCTGGTTTCTCGCGGCATCGGATTTTCCGGTCGTCGCATTGCTGCTCTGTCTGCTGGTGCTGGCGATCGCGGTGCTTGTCACCACTCATAGCCGGGCGGCATTGCGGGCAACGTTCGTCGCACTTGCGCTCGTGGTTTGCGGCATGCTCTCAGCACAGTTCGAGACGTGGCGTGCCTCGACGGTGATCCTCGATTCATCAGTAACGACGACAGTGACCGGCCGGGTCGAACGACGCGAAGGCGACGGTCGCGGGCGGTACCGCTACATTCTTGCAGTTATGCGCACTGAGGCGCCCGAGGTGAAGCGACCGCCGGAACGGATCACCGCGATCGTCCGCGGCGCGGACACGCCTTTCGAGATCGGCGATATCATAACTGGCAGGGCGCGGTTGACGCCGCCGGCAGGTCCCGCACTTCCCGCGCTCAACGATTTCTCCTTCGGGGCTTATTTCGACGGCATCGGCGCCAACGGTTTCTTCTACGGCGCGCCTGACAGGGTCGATTTGCCGACGGGGCCTGCGGCTGCGCGATCGACGTCGGAGGCTCTGCTCGAATGGCTCTATCGGCTGCGCAGCCGCATCGGCGACCGCATACGCTCTATTCTGCCCGGCGACACAGGCGCTTTTGCCGCCTCTCTTGTCACCGATGAGAGACGGGCGATCTCGGACCAAACTACGGAAGCCCTACGGCAGTCTGGCCTTGCGCACATCATCGCGATTTCCGGCCTCAACATGGCACTGTCGGCCGGCATTTTCTTCGTCGGCCTGCGCATGATCTTCAGCCTGATTCCGGGCATTGCTCAAGCCTGGCCGACAAAGAAGATCGCCGCCGCCGGCGCGCTCCTAGCTGTGACGGCCTATTATATGATCTCGGGCTTTGCCGTCTCCGCCGAACGCGCCTTTATCATGATGGCGATTATGCTGATCGCCGTCTTCTTCGACCGGCCTTCGATCAGTCTCAGGAACGTCGCGCTTTCCGCTCTCGTAATCCTTGCCGTCTCGCCATCAGAGGTGCTGGGGCCGAGTTTCCAGATGTCCTTTGCCGCTACGCTTGCGCTGGTTGCGGGCTACGACCTCTGGAAAATGCGGCCGATGCGGGAGAACGCCTTCGCCAAGCTGCCGATCATGAAACCCTTCTTAATGGTTGGCGGCTTCTTCGGCGGAATTTTGCTGACCTCATTGATCGGCGGTTTCTCGACCGCGCTGTTTTCCATCGAGCATTTCCATCGCCTGACCGCCTATGGGCTGCCGGCAAATCTCGCAGCCATGCCGGTGATCTCCTTTGTTGTCATGCCATTCGGCATGATCGCGATGCTGCTGATGCCCTTTGGCCTGGACGGTTGGGCATGGCAGGTCGCAGGCACTGGGCTCGATCTGGTGATCGCAATTGCAAACACGGTATCCGGCTGGGGCGGCAATGTAGACGTGGGCCGTTTGTCCGGTTGGTATTTCCCGACGGCTGTCTTCGGCTTTCTCTTGCTGACATTGCTCAAAACCCGCCTGCGGCACATTGGAACGGCAATCGTCGCGATTTCCACGCTGGCTGTCGTGATGCTGCCGTCAGAGGCGGCCCCCAACGTCACCATTGCCGAAGACGGCGGTCTGGTCGCTATCGTCGATGGCGAGACGATGGCTTCGAACCGCACGAAGCCACCAGCTTTTATCTTCGAACAATGGAAACGCGCGCTTGCCATCGAAGAACACCGCCAGCCGGTGATGGTTGGGATGAGCAACGCGCCTGCTGCGCCTCAAGGCAAAAGGCTGCAACTCTCGCCGGATCAGCAGAATGACGCCCGAGAGGCGATGAGACAGGCGATCGCCACCAACCCACCGTCACACTTTTCCTGCCTGAAGGCCGCCTGGTGCACCACCCTACTTGATAATGGAAAGACACTGACTGTCATCGACAATGTCGCCTATCTCGGACCGGCTTGTGATACAGCTGATATCGTCGTCACACCGGTCCGCTTGCGCTTTGACCGCTGCCGTTCCGGCGCGCTGCTCTTTACGGGCGAGACGCTGCGCAAGACAGGGGCGGTCGAGCTTCGCTTTACCGAAAGGGGGATCGAGGTTGCAACGGCATTCGACACATTGCTGCGACCTTGGATGCGCCACCGCGCCTATGATTGGCGCAGCGACAGCTTTGCAGATTCCGGCAAAGCTGATCTCAATGATAGCGGCGAATGAGCCCGACGAGTTTGCCCTGAACCTTGACGCGATCCGGCCCGAAGATACGGGTCTCGTATGCCGGGTTGGCCGCTTCCAGCGCGATCGAGGCGCCCTTGCGGCGGAAGCGCTTCAGCGTCGCTTCCTCGTCATCGACGAGGGCAACGACGATGTCGCCGGGACTGGCGGTGCTGCCGTTGCGGATGATCACGGTGTCGCCATCGAAGATGCCGGCATCGATCATCGAATCGCCCTTGACCTCCAGCGCATAATGTTCGCCGGAACCGAGCATGTCGGCCGGAACGGTGATGTCGTGCGTGTTGTTCTGGATCGCCGAGATCGGAACGCCGGCGGCGATTCGACCCATGACCGGTACGGAGATCGAGTTGCCGTTTTCGGCGACGGGCTTCACGGAAGCGGGAGGGGCGACCGGCTGGGGTTTGCCGAGACTGCCCTCGATGACGCTCGGCGAAAAGCCGCGCCGAGGCTGGATGCTGGGGCTATAGGCCTCCGGAAGCTTGATGACCTCGAGCGCGCGGGCCCGGTTCGGTAGGCGGCGAATGAAACCTCGTTCTTCGAGCGCCGTGATCAGGCGGTGGATGCCGGATTTGGAGGCGAGATCCAGGGCATCCTTCATTTCGTCGAAAGACGGAGGAACGCCGGATTCCTTCATGCGCTCATGAATGAAAAGGAGAAGCTCCTGTTGTTTGCGCGTGAGCATCGACGTCAGACCCCGTGATTGAAACAAATCCAGAACAGACACTATATGTTCCATATGTGTTCCGCAAGTAGCTAAATTTCCGTAAAACAGGAGGCAAAAAATTGCTTTGGAATGGCGACGAGACGGCAATTCAGAATTATTCGAGAATGTAGTCAGGTAATGCGTCATTCTTTGGCAACTGATAGTTGCATGGCGGCCTGCCTAGCAAAGTTTGGCGATGACACACCTTTGCGGTCGAGCATATTTCGGTTCGTGAAGGATAGGAAGCGGACTGGAATATCGCCTGCTGAACCTTCCGGGACGATCCCACTTGATTGCTCAAGCCGCGCATTCTCAGAGAGGAAGCTTTTCAGGCAAAAGCGACGTGAAAGAAATCGCGGAGAACCACCGAGACCTTTTCGGGATCCTCCCAGTGCGGGTTATGTCCAAATCCTTCCATCAGGACCGATTGTGCTTTCGAGAGCGCATCTTCGAGCGCCAGCCGGTGACCCGCGTCGAACAGCGCATCCTCGCTACCACCGATGCAAAGCACGGGCATTCTGACCTGTGCCGCGGCCTCCGTCAGATCGAGTGTGGAAAAACAGGCCAGAATACCATGCCAGATCTCTGCCGAAATGGCTGCTGCCTCACGGCTGATCGGGGCGAGGAAACTTGGATCGACTGGATGCGGGCAGGCGTGCCAGAGATCGAAAAATGGATCGCCGGGATCGATCGGATCGCAAAGCCCAAGGATTCCGTCCGTGACTGGATCGCGCTGCGGAAAGGCCGGGCGCACCGTGCCGGAAATCGTGACCAGTGCGACAACAACGTCGGGCAGCCGGGCAGTAAGGTCGATACCGATCATGGCTCCCATCGAATGGCCAATGACCGCGAAGCGCTCAACAGAGAGAGCCGCCATCAGCGCAACGATGGCATCGGTGAAATCCGCGACGGTCATGCCTGCCCCGACCACGGAGCCTCCATGGCCGGGCAAATCCGGGATGATAAGTCGGTAGCCGCAAAGCCACGGCTCCAATAGCGAAAAGCTACGGCTGGAATCCGAGTAGCCGTGCAGCAGCAGTAGCGTCGGCCCCGAACCACCGGTATCAATATATGCGAGTGACTGCCCCTCAGTAAGGGGCAGCATGCGCTTGCGGGCCGTCCAGCCGTTTTGATCGACGACACTCATCAAAAACGGGCTCACAGCGCGAGCTTAGCTTTCACAGCCTCAAGCCCCGGTTTGCCGTCGAGGGTCGTCACACCATCCAGCCAGGCATCGAGACGTCGCGGTTCGCTGACGATGGCTTTCAGGCCAGCCTCCTCCGGAGCCAGCCCATCCGCCATGAGATAACCCATGCCTCTGTTTTCGAAATCGACGTCGAAAGTCAGGTTTTGCAGCAGTTTTGCGACGTTGGGGCATTCCTGAAGGTAACCCTTGCGTACCTGCGTCGAGACCGTGGCTGCGCCGAAATCCGGTCCGTAGAACTTGTCCCCACCGGTCAGGTATTTGATATCCAGCTCGGTATTCATCGGATGCGGCGCCCAACCCTGGAAGACTATGAAGGCTTTGTTCTTTGCGTGGCGTTTGACCTCGGCGAGCATGCCCTGTTCGCTGGATTCGACAACATCCCAGCCGGAAAGACCGAGCGTCTGATCCTGGACCGCGTCCAGCATCAACTGGTTCGAGCCAGGCTCGATGCCGTAGAGCTTCTTTTCGAACTGATCGGGGAATTTCTGCAGGTCGGCGAAATCTTTGACGCCGGCGTCCCAGACGTAGGTCGGGACGGCAAAGGTGTATTTCGCGCCCTTCAGATTGGTCACGACGTTCTCAACTGAGCCGTCCTCCTTGTAGGGCTTGTAGTAGGCGACCATGGCAGGGTCCCAATAGCCAAGAAAGACGTCGAGATCCTTGTTTTTCAAGCTGAGATAGATGACGTCGATGCCGAGCAGCGAGCTTCGCGGCTCGTATCCCAGGGCCTTCAAAAGAGTGAGGCCGACGCCAGTGGTGAAGGCGAGATCGTTCCAGCCGGGCTCTGCCATGCGGATCACTTTGCAGCTTTCCGGATCGGCGGCGAAAGCCGGCATGGCTACGGCACTGAGGAGTATGGAAAGAACGCCTGTCTTCAGATGCTGAATCATTGCATGTCCCCTTTTATTGACCTTTGGGTTATTTAATTGTCCCATAGGTCAATAATTGATCTTTACGGAAGAATTGTCAATGATGGAGACAAGATGAACGGGCACGAGCATGAAACTGACTAAGATCAGCGCGATCCGGCGCAAGGAGCTACGACAGGCGGCCTTCGAGGTGCTGCAGCAAGAAGGCATGGCGGGCGCGACGTTGGAGAAGGTGGCCGCCCATGCCGGTGCCTCCAAAGGCATCGTGCTGCACTATTTTCGAAGCAAGCAGGAGCTCTTCGAGCATGCGATGCGCGAGGCGAATCTTTCACTCAGTGAAGCGGTGAACGCTCGGCTGAAACAGGCGACGACGCCTCGCGAGCGACTGGAGGCGATCATCGAAGGCAATTTCGAGGAGCGTTTCTTCCGACCTTCTATCTGCCACGCCTGGCTTTCTCTTTGCGCCGAGGTTCCGCGCGAGCCGCAGCTCGCCCGCATCCAGAAGGTGATCCATGCCCGCATGCGTTCCAACCTGATGTCGGCGCTGGTCCATCTTCTGCCACGTGCCGAATGCGAGGCCGTGGCGCTGGCGATCACAGCGCTGATCGATGGGCTCTGGCTGCGGGCCGGCTTGCAATCGGAAGGCCTGACCCGAGATATAGCCCTCAATCAGATGCGCGAATATTTGAAATACCGCATCCCACGCTGAATCGGTGCTGGGCGCGCTAGGTGAGGCAAGCGCCTAGCGGTGGCTAAGCAAATCTCCTTGGTGTGAACATGATGCACGGCCTACAAGAGCATCGGCTGCGGCGTTGTAGGATCAAATCTTGCATTCGTTGCGTCCGCTCGACTTGTCTTGGTAGAGGGCCAAGTCGGCCTTGTAGCAAGTTTTCGACTTCGCCGGATTGGCAGGCAGGCCTTGCCTAGAAGGCAGTGGTGTCACACATCTCTGCCGTGTCAGGGAGGGTTTCATGAACGCGCATTCCGCCAAACCGCATCCGCTGGATCATGTCGTGCTGTCCGTCGTCAATATCGATCTGGCGCGCGAGAGGCTCGGCAAGCTCGGCTTCACCGTCGCTGCCGATGCGCGCCATCCCTTCGGAACGGAGAATGCCTGCGTCTTCTTTGCCGACAAGACCTATCTGGAGCCGCTCGGGATTGCGAGCGTTGAGGAGAGCGAGGCGTCGGCACGGCGCGGCAACGTCTTCACCGCCCGCAACCGGGCCTTCCGCTTTCGTTGCGGCGAGGAGGGGCTTTCGGCGGTGGCCTTCGCCACCAAGGATGCTGGTTTCGATCATCGGAATTTTGTCGGCAACGGATCGAGCGCCGGCGAGATGCTGCAGTTCAGCCGGCCGATGACGATGCCTGATGGTTCGGAGAGTATTGCCGGCTTCAAGCTGGCTTTTGCCGGCGATCTGCGCGCGCCCGATTTCTTCCTTTTCGCCGTCGAACGCGTCAATCCGCTGCCGTCGGACCGCAGTGTGCTGGAGGCGCATGCCAATGGCGTGACCGGCATTGCCGAGGTGGCGCTCTGTGCGCCGGAGCCCGCCGCATTCTCCGCCTATGTCAACCTCGCGGTGGCGCAATCGGCTGTGGAGAAGACGGGTTTCGGCGTCAATATCGCAGCGTCGAATGCCAAAATCAGCCTGATGACGCCGGAAGGGCTGGAAGCCTATTTCGAGATTGCCGTCTCAGCGGCCGAGCGCGGCCTGCGCGGTCGGGCGATCCTCTTCAATGTCAGCGATCTTGCCGTGACAGAAGCGCATTTGGCTGCTAACGGGGTGACCTATACGCGCAAGAACAATCGCATTCTGGTGAAGCCCGCGCCCGGCCAGGGCGCGCTCTTCGCCTTCGAGGAAACACGATGAGCACGAATACCAATTCCGAAGTCAAGATCGGCCAAGGCGACGGCCAGGTCACCTTTTCCAATACCGGCCGTCTCTCGCTGATCGCCGGCCCCTGCCAGATGGAGAGCCGCGACCATGCCTTCATGGTGGCAGGCACGCTGAAGGAGCTTTGCGGAAAGCTTGGCATCGGCCTTGTCTACAAGAGCTCCTTTGACAAGGCGAACCGCACGTCACTCTCGGCTGAACGCGGCATCGGGCTTGAAAAGGGCATGGAGGTCTTTGCCGACCTGAAGAAGGAATTCGGCTTTCCCGTCATCACCGACGTCCATACCGCCGAGCAATGCGCGGAGGTGGCAAAGACCGTCGATGTCCTGCAGATCCCGGCCTTTCTCTGCCGCCAGACCGACCTTCTCATCGCCGCCGCCAAGACCGGCCGCGTCGTCAACGTCAAGAAGGGCCAGTTCCTCGCCCCCTGGGATATGAAGAACGTCCTGAAGAAGCTCAACGCCAGCGGCAATCCGAATGTGCTTCTGTGCGAGCGCGGCGCTTCCTTCGGCTACAACACACTGGTCTCCGACATGCGTTCGCTGCCGATCATGGCGGCGATGGGTGCGCCTGTGATTTTCGATGCGACCCATTCCGTGGCGCAGCCGGGCGGGCAGGGCGATTCCTCCGGTGGTCAGCGGGAATTCGTCGAAACGCTGGCGCGCGCGGCGGTGGCCGCCGGCATTGCGGGCGTCTTCCTCGAAACCCATCAGGATCCGGACAATGCGCCTTCCGACGGACCGAACATGGTCTATCTCAAGGACATGCCGCGGCTCCTCGAAAAGCTCCTTGCCTTCGACGCCGTCGCCAAGAGCTGACAGTCAAAAGCCTGACATGATCGTGCTATAGCCACGATTGGATACGCAATCGAAGGTGCCCATTGCAGCATTGTAATTTGCGCACCTTCGATTAAGACAGGTTCCGAACGACTTATCACCCACCCGAGCAGGAAGAACCCATGACTGCAATCACCGATATCATTGCCCGCGAGATTCTCGATAGCCGTGGCAACCCCACCGTCGAAGTCGATGTCTATCTCGAAGACGGCAGCATGGGCCGCGCGGCGGTTCCCTCGGGCGCTTCGACGGGCGCGCATGAGGCGGTCGAGCTGCGCGACGGCGGCAAGCGCTACCTCGGCAAGGGCGTCCAGAAGGCGGTTGATGCCGCCAACACCGAGATCTTCGACGCGATCGGCGGCATCGATGCCGAAAACCAGATCCAGATCGACAATATCATGATCGAGCTGGACGGCACGCCGAACAAGTCGCGTCTCGGCGCCAACGCCATCCTCGGCGTGTCGCTCGCAGTCGCCAAGGCTGCCGCCCAGGCCTCCGGCCTGCCGCTCTACCGTTATGTCGGCGGCGCTTCCGCGAGCCTGCTGCCGGTGCCGATGATGAACATCATCAACGGCGGCGCCCATGCCGACAATCCGATCGATTTCCAGGAATTCATGATCCTGCCGGTCGGCGCCGATACGATCGCCGAAGCCGTGCGCATGGGTTCGGAAGTCTTCCATACGCTGCGCAAGGAACTTGCGGCACAGGGCCACAACACCAATGTCGGCGACGAAGGCGGTTTCGCACCAGGCCTGAAGAGCGCGCCCGAGGCCCTCGACTTCATCATGAAGTCGGTCGAGAAAGCCGGCTACAAGCCGGGTGAAGACATCTACCTCGGCCTCGACTGCGCCTCGACGGAATTCTTCAAAGACGGCAAGTACGTTCTCGAAGGTGAAGGCCGCACGCTCGAATCGGGCGCCATGGCCGAATATCTGGCCGAACTCGCCGCCAAGTACCCGATCATCTCGATCGAAGACGGCATGGCCGAAGACGACTGGGATGGCTGGAAGACCCTGACCGACCTTACCGGCAAGAAGACCCAACTCGTCGGCGACGATCTCTTCGTCACCAACTCCGCCCGTCTTCGCGACGGCATCCGCATGGGCGTCGCCAACTCGATCCTCGTCAAGGTCAACCAGATCGGCTCGCTGACGGAAACGCTCGACGCGGTCAACACGGCGCACAAGGCAGCCTACACCGCCGTCATGTCGCATCGCTCCGGCGAAACGGAAGATTCGACCATCGCCGATCTCGCGGTCGCCACCAACTGCGGCCAGATCAAGACCGGCTCGCTGTCGCGTTCCGACCGTCTTGCCAAGTACAACCAGCTGATCCGCATCGAGGAAGGCCTCGGTCCCCAGGCCCAGTACGCCGGCCGCTCGATCATCCGCGGCTGATCGAATCTGATTTTCAAAAGTTTGACCCGCGCCGTCCATCGGCGCGGGTTTTTTGTTGCTCTTTTTTAGAGTCAACGAACGGTTAATCTCTGCGCGGTAGATTGAACGAATTGGTAATGCGTTCAAGAGCATGCGTGTATGTGGACAAAGCATCATAAGAAGAGAAGAATCGGTCGCTTCGTCATTCCGGCCATGACGGTCGCCTTCCTTTCCTACTTCGGCTATCATTGCATCCATGGCGATTACGGCTTGCGCGCCACGGAGGCGTTCGAGCATCAGCGTATCGCGCGCGAAAAAGAGCTTGCAGTCCTGAAGGCGAAGCGCGAACATCTGGAAAGTCAGGTCGCGCTGCTCAGCGACGGCTCGCTCGACAAGGACATGCTGGACGAAAAGGCGCGTTACCAGCTTAATATGTCGCGCGCAGACGAGATCGTCATATTCAATCACTATTCAAATTAACTGGAATTAGGTTAATTCTAATTCTCATATGTATTTCAATGATTTAACTCAGAATATGAGCCATGCAATTATGGCATTGCTGTGGTCATATTTCTTCCCTATGGTACGCGGCACCGAGAACCGACAAACCATAGGGAGGGTTGAATGGCGCCGCGAAAGACCGCGACGGTTTCCAGCCGCAAGACAGCAGCAAAACCTACAGCGAAAGCATCGAATGGCGGCCCGGTAGCCGACTTCGACCGCGATGAGGAGCTCAAGGCCTATCGCGAGATGCTGCTGATCCGCCGCTTCGAGGAGAAGGCCGGTCAGCTTTACGGCATGGGTTTCATCGGCGGTTTTTGCCATCTCTACATCGGTCAGGAAGCTGTTGTCGTCGGCATGCAGATGGCGCAGAAGGAAGGTGACCAGGTCATCACCGCCTATCGCGACCACGGCCATATGCTGGCGACCGGCATGGAAGCGCGCGGCGTCATGGCGGAGCTGACGGGCCGCCGCAGCGGCTATTCCCACGGGAAGGGCGGCTCGATGCACATGTTCTCGAAAGAAAAGCATTTCTACGGCGGCCACGGCATCGTTGGCGCCCAGGTCTCGCTCGGAACCGGTCTTGCCTTCGCAAACCGTTACCGCGGCAACGATAATGTCTCCGTCGCCTATTTCGGTGATGGCGCCGCCAACCAGGGCCAGGTCTACGAGAGTTTCAACATGGCGGCTCTCTGGAAGCTGCCGATCGTTTATATCGTTGAAAACAACCGTTACGCCATGGGCACTTCGACCGCGCGCGCCACTGCGCAATCGAACTATTCGCTCCGTGGATCCGGCTTCGGCATCCCCGGCATCCAGGTCGATGGCATGGACGTTCGCGCCGTCAAGGCGGCTGCCGACGAGGCGTTCGAACATTGCCGCTCGGGCAAGGGGCCGATCATTCTCGAAATGCTGACCTATCGCTATCGCGGTCACTCCATGTCCGATCCGGCGAAGTATCGCTCCAAGGACGAAGTGCAGAAGATGCGCTCCGAGCACGACCCGATCGAGCAGGTGAAGGCACGCCTCATCGAAAAGGGCTGGGCTTCCGAAGACGATCTGAAGGCGATCGACAAGGATGTCCGCGATATCGTTGCCGACAGCGCCGACTTCGCCCAGGCCGATCCGGAGCCGGATGCATCCGAGCTCTACACCGACATTCTGCTCTAATCGGGGAGGGAACCCATGCCTATCGATATCCTCATGCCCGCCCTCTCTCCGACGATGGAAGAAGGCACGCTGTCCAAATGGCTGAAACAGGAAGGTGACAAGGTCGTTTCCGGCGACGTGATCGCCGAAATCGAAACCGACAAGGCGACGATGGAAGTCGAAGCCGTCGACGAAGGCGTCATCGGCAAGCTGCTGGTCAACGCCGGCACCGAAGGCGTCAAGGTCAACACCAAGATCGCCGTGCTGCTGCAGGACGGCGAGTCGGCCGATGCGATTTCCGCCGCTCCGGCTGCCTCGCAGCCGGCTCCGGCCGCCGCGGCACCCATTGCCCAGGAAGAGAAGCCGACGGCAGCGTCGGCTTCCGCCCCGGTCCCGGCCGAGCCGAAGGCATTTGTGCCGAACGATCCGGAAATTCCTGCCGGTACGGAAATGGTGTCAATGACGGTGCGCGAAGCGCTCCGCGATGCCATGGCCGAAGAAATGCGCGCCGATGACAATGTCTTCGTCATGGGCGAGGAAGTTGCCGAATATCAGGGCGCCTACAAGGTCACCCAGGGTCTTCTGCAGGAATTCGGCGCTCGCCGCGTTATCGACACGCCAATTACCGAACACGGCTTTGCCGGCGTCGGCGTAGGCGCCGCAATGGCCGGCCTTCGCCCGATCGTCGAATTCATGACTTTCAACTTCGCCATGCAGGCGATCGACCACATCATCAACTCGGCCGCCAAGACGCTCTATATGTCCGGCGGCCAGATGGGCGCTCCGATCGTCTTCCGCGGCCCGAACGGTGCGGCGGCTCGCGTCGGCGCCCAGCACAGCCAGGACTATGCTGCCTGGTACAGCGCGATCCCCGGCCTGAAGGTCGTCATGCCCTATACGGCTTCCGACGCCAAGGGCCTGCTGAAGGCCGCGATCCGGGATCCGAACCCGGTCATCTTCCTCGAAAACGAAATTCTCTACGGCCAGCACTTCGACGTGCCGAAGCTCGACAATTTCGTCCTGCCGATCGGCAAGGCGCGCATCCATCGTCCGGGCAAGGACGTTACCGTGGTCTCCTTCGGCATCGGCATGACTTATGCGACGAAGGCGGTCGCCGAACTCGAAAAGCTCGGCATCGACGTCGAACTGATCGACCTTCGCACCATCCGCCCGATGGATCTGCCGACCGTTATCGAATCGGTGAAGAAGACCGGCCGTCTCGTCACCGTTGAGGAAGGTTATCCGCAGTCGTCGGTCGGCACCGAAATCGCCACCCGCGTCATGCAGCAGGCCTTCGACTATCTCGATGCGCCGATCCTGACGATCGCCGGCAAGGACGTGCCGATGCCTTACGCTGCAAACCTAGAAAAGCTGGCGCTTCCGAACGTCCGCGAAGTCGTCGATGCGGTGAAGGCCGTTTGCTACAAATAAGGGGAGGGTATTTCGATGCCGATCAATATCACGATGCCCGCCCTCTCTCCGACCATGGAAGAAGGCAATCTTTCCAAATGGCTGGTCAAGGAAGGCGACACGGTCAAGTCAGGCGATGTGATCGCCGAGATCGAGACCGACAAGGCGACGATGGAAGTCGAAGCCGTCGATGAAGGCACGGTCGCCAAGCTCGTCGTGCCGGCCGGGACCGAAGGCGTCAAGGTCAATGCGCTGATCGCGGTTCTGGCTGCCGACGGCGAGGATGTCGCTGCCGCCGCAAGCGGCGCCGGTTCGGCTGCTCCGAAGGCCGAAGCCGCACCTGCTCCGAAGGCCGATGCCGCGCCAGCCCAGTCCGCACCGGCTCCGGCCGCTGCACCGGCAACCGCAGCGGTTTCGGTTGACGGCAACCGCTCCTTCTCCTCGCCGCTCGCGCGTCGTCTGGCCAAGGAAGCCGGTATCGATCTGTCGGCCGTTGCCGGCTCCGGTCCGCACGGCCGCGTCGTCAAGAGCGACATCGAAGCCGCCGTCGCCGGTGGCGGCGCCAAGGCTGCTGCTGCGCCCGCACCCGCCGCAGCCCCGCAGGCCGCCGCAGCTCCGGCCGCTGCTGCACCGAAGGGCGCCTCCGAAGAGGCCGTGCTCAAGCTTTTCGAGCCGGGTTCCTACGAACTCGTGCCGCATGACGGCATGCGCAAGACGATTGCCAGGCGCCTGGTCGAATCCAAACAGACGATCCCGCATTTCTACGTCAGCGTCGATTGCGAACTCGATGCGCTTATGGCGCTCCGTGCCCAGCTGAACGATGCGGCGCCGCGCAAGGACAATGCCCCGGCCTACAAGCTCTCGGTCAATGACATGGTCATCAAGGCCATGGCGCTGGCGCTGCGCGATGTTCCGGATGCCAACGTGTCCTGGACCGACAACAACATGGTCAAGCACAAGTACGCCGATGTCGGCGTCGCGGTCTCGATCCCGGGCGGCCTGATCACGCCGATCATCCGTAAGGCCGAGCAAAAGACGCTGTCGGCGATCTCCAACGAGATGCGCGATCTCGGCAAGCGGGCCAAGGACCGCAAGCTGAAGCCCGAGGAATATCAGGGTGGCACGAGTTCGGTCTCGAACATGGGCATGATGGGCGTGAAGAACTTCGCAGCTGTCGTCAACCCGCCGCATGCGACGATCCTCGCGGTCGGCGCCGGCGAACAGCGGGTCGTCGTCAAGAAGGGCGAAATGGCAATCGCCACCGTCATGACCGTCACGCTCTCGACCGATCATCGCTGCGTCGACGGCGCGCTCGGCGCCGAGCTGCTCCAGGCTTTCAAGGGCTACATCGAGAACCCGATGGGCATGCTCGTCTGATAGCGAAACGGAGGCGGAAATGACCAAGACCGTTCTTTGCTATGGTGACTCGCTGACCTGGGGTTATGACGCCGAGACGATCGGCCGTCATGACTATGAGAACCGCTGGCCGAGCGTGCTTCAGGCCGCGCTCGGCAGTGAAGCGCGCGTCATTGCCGAAGGCCTGAATGGCCGAACGACCGCCTTCGATGACCATCTCGCCGATTGCGACCGTAACGGAGCGCGCGTCCTGCCAACGATCCTGCAGACGCACGCACCGCTCGATCTCGTCATTCTTCTTCTCGGCACCAACGACATGAAGCCGGTTGTCGCCGGTTCGGCCTTTGCCGCATGCCAGGGGATCGGCCGGCTCGTGCGGCTGATCCGCAATCATGCCTGGCCCTTCGAATTCGATGGGCCGGATATCCTGATCGTGGCGCCGCCGGCAATCTGCGCGACGGCCAATGTGCCCTTCGCGGCTTCTTTCCCGGGAGGCATAGAGGAATCGGCAAAGCTTGCAACGCTTTACCGTGATCTTGCCGACGAACTCGGTTGTGGCTTCTTCGACGGCAATTCCGTCGCCAAGACCACGCCGCTCGATGGCATTCACCTCGATGCCGAGAATACGCGTGCGCTCGGGCGGGGGCTGGAGTCGATCGTGCGGATGATGCTGGGGATTTAAGCATGACCTCCTTCATCGCCCTCCGGCAGGCCTCACGACGGGATGCCTCGGAGCTGGCGATTTTGGCGGATATCGCATCGCACGGCTTCGCCTCCTGGCTCTGGTTCGCCGATATGGCGAACGGCGTGAGCGACACGCCGCTCGAGCGGGGCAGGCTGAAGATGAGCGAGGAGGAGGCTGTCGGCGGCTGGAGGGATGCCGTCGTCGCCGAGGCCTATGGCGAGGTCGCAGGTGTGGCGATCGGCCATGAGTTGGATGAAGGCATACGCGATATCGAGGCGACAGTCCCGGCGACCGGGCCGATGCTGGCCTTGCAGAAGACGGTTGTGGGAAGCTGGTTCATCGGCAGTCTCGGCGTCTACAGCCACCTGCGCGGCATCGGCATCGGACGCAGGCTGCTGGACGATCAGATTGAAAGAGCGGATCGGCGGCCCGTCAGTCTGATCACCGCAAGCGATAACGAAGCGGCTTTGTCGCTTTATGGAAGAAACGGATTCTTGGAGGCTGCGCGCGCCGATGCCGTGCCGCTCTTCGAAAACAGCAAAAAACACGCGTGGGTGCTCATGACCCGCAGCGCAGCGTAACAAAGGCAGGAAACACATGGCTGAATCCTACGACGTCATCATCATCGGCTCCGGCCCCGGCGGCTATGTCGCCGCCATTCGCGCCAGCCAGCTCGGCCTCAAGACCGCGATCGTCGAGCGCGAACATATGGGCGGCATCTGCCTGAACTGGGGCTGCATACCCACAAAGGCGTTGTTGCGTTCGGCCGAAGTCCTCGACCATGCAAATCACTTCAAGGATTACGGCCTCGTTCTCGAAGGCACGGTCAAGCCGGATGCCAAGGCCGTCGTCGCTCGCTCGCGCGGCGTGTCCGCCCGTCTCAACGCCGGCGTCGGCTTCCTGATGAAGAAGAACAAGATCGACATCATCTGGGGTGAGGCAAAGATCACCAAGCCCGGCGAGATCGTCGTCGGCAAGTCGTCGAAGCCTGTTGTCGAGCCGCAGCATCCGCTGCCGAAGAACGTCAAGAGCAGCGAGGGCACCTATACCGCCAAGCACATCATCATCGCGACCGGCGCCCGTCCGCGCGCGCTGCCGGGCATCGAGCCTGATGGCAAGCTGATCTGGACCTATTTCGAGGCGCTGAAGCCGGATGTATTGCCGAAGTCTCTGATCGTCATGGGCTCGGGCGCGATCGGCATCGAATTTGCAAGCTTCTATCGCTCGATGGGCGTCGACGTCACTGTCGTCGAAGTCATGCCGACCATCATGCCGGTCGAGGATGCCGAAATCACCGCCATCGCCCGCAAGCAGCTTGAAAAGCGCGGCCTCAAGATCTTCACGAGCGCCAAGGTCTCGAAGGTCGAGAAGGGCGCTAATAGCATCACCGCGCATGTCGAGACTTCAGACGGCAAGGTGCAGCAGATCACCGCCGACCGGTTGATTTCGGCTGTCGGCGTTCAAGGCAACATCGAGAACCTCGGCCTTGAGGCGCTCGGCATCAAGACCGATCGCGGCTGCGTGGTTGCCGACGGTTACGGCAAGACCAATGTTGCGGGCATCTACGCGATCGGCGATGTCGCCGGCCCGCCGATGCTGGCGCACAAGGCGGAGCATGAAGGTGTCGTCTGCGTCGAGAAGATCGCCGGCCTTCCGAATGTCCATCCGACCGATAAGGGCAAGGTTCCGGGCTGCACCTACTGCAATCCGCAGGTCGCCTCCGTCGGCTTGACGGAAGCCAAGGCCAAGGAGCAGGGCCGCGACATCCGCGTCGGTCGCTTCTCCTTCGCGGCCAACGGCAAGGCGATCGCGCTCGGTGAAGACCAGGGTATGGTCAAGGTGATCTTCGACAAGAAGACCGGCGAGTTGCTTGGTGCCCACATGGTCGGCGCCGAAGTCACCGAGCTCATCCAGGGATTCGTCGTCGCGATGAATCTCGAGACGACCGAGGAAGAACTGATGCACACGATTTTCCCGCATCCGACCGTATCCGAAACGATGAAGGAAGCGGTTCTCGATGCCTATGGCCGCGTGCTGAACGCTTGATAATTTCCAAGGCCGCCCTTTATCCCGGGGTGGCAAAGCCATCCCCTGGGTGGCCAGAGCCATCCCCGGATGACCTAAGTCATCTCGCGGGGGTGGAAAAAACGAAAGGAAATCATCATGTCTATGGAGACGCAGGCGTTGCTGGTATTTTTGCTGATTGGTTTGGTCGCGGGCTTCCTCGCAAGTCTGGTCGTCGGTGGCGGCGGGCTGATAAGGTGTCTGCTGAGCGGCATCATCGGCGCCTTCGTCGGCGGCTATCTGTTCAGTGCGCTCGGCATCTCGCTGGGCATTGAAAACGCGTTGGTCGTGCAGATCATCCACGCCACCGTCGGCGCCATCGTTGTGGTGCTGATTGCAAGGGCGGTCGCCTGAGGCGCAACTGAGGGGTAAAGCAGGAATGGAACGCGTCGGCTGGATTTCGGCAATCATCATCGGCGGACTTGCGGGCTGGCTCGCCGGCAAACTGATGGAAGCGCGATACGGGATTTTCCTGAACATCGTGCTCGGCATCGTCGGTTCGGTCGTCGCCAGCGCCGTCCTCGCGCAGTTTCATGTCGAGGTGGTCGGCGGACGGCTCGGTTATTTCGTGACGGGTTTTCTCGGCGCCTGCTTGTTGATATTCCTTGCGCGGCTGGTGCGGCGCTAATGCATGTCGTCCGAACGTGCGCAGCGTTTTGGGATAACGACTGCATGCATCAAAGAATTAAAGCGTGTCGCATGGATGCGGTTTGACGCGATGCGCTTTAGATGGTTTGCCGCATAGGGGCGGCGGAAGGCTGATACTGCAATGGTGACTATCCTCGACACGATCAATCCCGACGCCAAGCGTGTGCGCCATCCCGAGAAGGCGCATCGCCCGGACACGGAAGTCATGCGCAAGCCGGATTGGATCCGCGTCAAGGCGCCGACGTCGAAGGGGTATGCCGAGACGCGCGCGATCGTGAAGGAGCATAAGCTCGTCACCGTCTGCGAGGAGGCCGGCTGCCCGAATATCGGCGAGTGCTGGGACAAGAAGCACGCAACCTTCATGATTATGGGCGAGATCTGCACCCGCGCCTGCGCCTTCTGCAACGTCTCAACCGGCAAGCCGAATGCGCTCGATATGGCGGAGCCCGAGAATGTCGCCAAGGCCGTCAGGGAAATGGGTCTCAGCCACGTCGTCATCACCTCGGTCGACCGCGACGATCTGGAAGACGGCGGCGCCGAACACTTCGAAAAGGTGATCTGGGCGATCCGCGCCGCTTCACCGCTGACGACCATCGAAATCCTGACGCCCGACTTCCTGAAGAAGCCCGGTGCGCTGGAGCGCGTCGTCGCCGCCAAGCCCGACGTCTTCAACCACAACATGGAAACGGTTGCTGGCAACTATCTGACGGTTCGCCCTGGCGCCCGTTATTTCCATTCCATCCGTCTGCTGCAGCGGGTGAAGGAACTCGACCCGACCATGTTCACCAAATCGGGCATCATGGTCGGCCTCGGCGAAGAGCGGAATGAGGTTCTCCAACTGATGGACGACCTACGGACCGCCGACGTCGACTTCCTGACGATCGGCCAGTATCTGCAGCCGACCCGCAAGCACCATAAGGTCGAAAGCTTCGTCACGCCCGACGAATTCAAGTCTTACGAGACGGTCGCCTACAGCAAGGGCTTCCTGATGGTGGCCTCCAGCCCGCTGACCCGCTCCTCCCACCATGCCGGCGATGACTTCGCCCGGCTTAAGGCCGCACGCGAAAAGAAGCTGCTGATCGCCGCCGAATAGCCACACTCAATTTTTCAAGGAACCGAGGCGATTTGTTCGCTCAGGGCCGGCGTATCGCCCATTGCAGCGCGGGATAGCTGCCGATCATCTCGAACGCGCCAGCGCCGACTGCTTCGCGAACGGCGATCGCTACGCCGCTATGGGGATGATCGACGGCGTCATGCCAATCGTCACCGGCGACGATGCCGCCCGATTTTACCTTACGCCTCAACACTTTGAGTTCCTCGGCCGTGCCTTCATAGGAGTGCGAAGAATCCAGATAGACCCAGTCGAGATGGTCGTCGGGAAGCTGCTCAAGGAAAGACACTGAATAGTCGACATGGACCGACACGCTTGCGCCTTGCGCAGACCTTTTAATACGCTGCGAGGCTACATTGTGGGCGCGGCTCGTCGATAGCCGGCCATTGGCGGTATAGATGCCCCAGTCAGGGTAGCGATTTCCGAAAATCAACCACCAAGGATCGACGAAATAGGCGGATTTCGGTTTAGCCTGGTTCAGCAGAATGGTCGAGAATAGTCCGGTGAACACACCGAACTCGGCGCCGACACCACCTTTAGGGAACAAATCACACAGGAACTGTCTGCTCTTCAGGCGGTGGTCAGAGAAAAATTCAGCCCGTAGAAATTTCCAGTCTAGCTGTATGCTCCCGGCTGAAAGTATATCTTGTGCATTTCTGATAAAATGCTCTGTGAGGAAGCTCATTTGCGCCAATACTCGTTATTTTCCGGCAATGTATAGGTTGTTATTTGTGATGCAACAAGAAATATTATTAGATAAGTGCGGGATATATATAATTATAATATGTCAGAAATATTGATTTTCGATAGCGTGTAAAGAGTATCGTCTGGGCGCTCACTTTATTTCCATTGTCGCCATGACGCGGGGGCAACAACCTTGGGATATCTGATACGGCATGTTGCGCGGCCAGCTTCGTCTGACTCGGGGGAGCAATCTCAAGAGCGTTCGCTACCGTCATCATCAGGTCACGCGAAGCAGCTAGCCAACTCGCCGCTTTTGGCGCTTAGGAGCATGCACGGAAAGTGCGCGCACGGGCGCGAGGGAGTTGCACGATGGACTTGAGAGCAGAGCTGCCGCTGCGTCAGCAGATCACCGATCTGGAACGGGCTGCGGAGCATATCCGCAGAGCTCGCCGCATTCTCGTCGTGGGCTGCTCGGGCGGCGGCAAATCCACTCTGTCGCTGAAGATCGCCGCGCGCTTCGGGCTTTCCTATTTTTCGCTCGATCGCGATGTTCGCTGGCTTCCCGGCTGGATGCAGCGCGACAGGGTCGAGCAGAGAGCTATTATCGCCAGCCGAATCCTCGAAGATCGTTGGATCATGGACGGCACCAATCCCTCGACTTTCGACATTCGGCTGCCGCGTACCGAGGTCGTCGTCTGGGTACGCATGCCGCGGCTTCTCTGCGTCTGGGGCGCGATCAGCCGATGGATGAAATTCCTCGGCCGCACCCGGCCGGAAATGGCGCCGGGCTGCATCGAGAAGGTCGATTGGGAATTCCTCCGCTTCATTTGGACCTTCGAAAAGAAATTCGCGCCGCGCATCGTTGCCGGCATCGCCGAGCATGGCCCTGATGTGCCCGTCCTCCAGCTAAAATCCCGCCGCCAGATGCGTGAGCTTCTTGATCTTCTCGGCCGGCCCGCTTAATTGCCGCCTATGCCGCAATTCGAAACACACCGTCCTGTCCCGCACACGCCCGACCAGATGTTCGACCTCGTTGCCGATGTCGAGCGCTATCCGGAATTTCTGCCGCTCTGTGAAGCGCTGGCCATCAAGAGCCGTAGGGAGCGCGACGGCAAGATCCTGCTCATCGCCGACATGACGGTCGGCTACAAGGCGATCCGCGAGACCTTCACGACACAGGTGCTGCTGAACCGGGCCGAGCGTGTCATCGAGGTCAAATATATCGATGGTCCGTTCAAATATCTCGACAATCGCTGGCACTTCGCCGAGGCGCCGGGCGGCGGCTGCACCGTCGATTTCTTCATCGACTACGAGTTCAAGAGCCGTATCCTGGGCGCATTGATGGGCACGATGTTCGATCGCGCCTTCCGCATGTTCACCGAGGCCTTCGAGACGCGCGCAGGCAAAATTTATGCGGCGGCCTGACGGAGCGCCGTCAGCGAAGCGAAACTATCATCTCCAGCGCCGTCCTGACTGTTGCCAGCCGAATTTCGCTGCGGCCAATATCGCCGTAGAGCATTTTCCGGAGAACGAGTGCGCCGGTGCGCGATTTGGCGGCGAGATGGACGAGACCGACGGGTTTTTCAGCCGATCCGCCACCGGGGCCGGCAATGCCGGTGACGGCGACGGCGATGTCGGCGCGCGAGCGGAAGAGGGCGCCGTGCACCATCTGCCGCGCGGTTTCCTCGGAGACCGCTCCGAAACGCGAAAGCGTTGCCTCCTGCACGCCGAGCATCTCCATCTTCGCCGTATTCGTATAGGTGACGAAGCCGCGGTCGACGACGGCTGACGAACCCGATATCTCAGTCAGCGCGCCGGCGATCAGTCCGCCGGTGCAGGATTCGGCTGTGGAGAGCATCAGCCCGGCAGCGGTGAAGTCGCGGATGATCGCCTCTGCAGCCGAAATGATATCCTGCGGAAAAAGGCTCATCATTTCCTCCCGCGATAAACGACGGTCGCAGTCGCAATCGCCGCGATACCCTCGCGCCGGCCGACGAAGCCGATCGTCTCGTTGGTCGTCGCCTTGACCGAGCAGCGCTCGATATCGATTCCGAGATAATCCGCCAATTTCGCCCGCATGGCGTCGCGATGCGGACCGATCTTCGGCGCCTCGGCGATCAGCGAGACATCGGCATTCATGATCGTGCCGCCCCGCTCGCGCACGATCCGGGCCGCGTGTTCGATGAAGATCTTCGAGGCCGCTCCCTTCCATTGCGGGTCGGAGGGCGGGAAGTGATCGCCGATATCGCCGGCGCCGCAGGTGGCGAGCAGCGCGTCCGTCAGCGCATGCAGCGCGACATCGGCATCCGAGTGCCCCTTGAGCTTCTGGTCGTGTGGAATGAACACGCCACAGAGGGTGACGCCGTCGCCCGCCACGAGCTGGTGCACGTCGTAGCCGTTGCCGGTACGCACGTCGGGAAGCAGCGATGCCGACAGCTTGTCGTCGGCCTTGGCGATATCGCTCCTGACCGTCAGCTTGACGTTATCGGGCGTGCCCTCGACGATCGTTACCGGGATGCCGAGCCATTCGGCGATCGAAGCGTCGTCGGTGAAATCGCTTCGTCCGCTGGCAGCTGCCTTCTCATGCGCGTCGAGGATCGTTTCGAAGGCGAAGGATTGCGGCGTCTGTGCCGCGTAGAGGCTTTCGCGCGAGACTGTCGCCAGCACCGTGCCGGCGCTGTCGGTGCGTTTCAGTGTATCGGTCACTGGCATGGCCGGGAGAACGGCCGGCGCGCCGGCGCCGAGGCTCTCGGCGATGCGGTCGAGAAGCACATGATCGAAAAAGGGTCGCACGGCATCGTGTATCAGCACATGGCTGACGTGCTTGTCCTGGAGATATTTGAGGCCGGCAAGCACGGATTGCTGCCTGGTGGCGCCGCCATGCACCGTTTCGATCGGCGTTGCCGAGATGATATGGCGCAGCGCCCTAGCAAACAGCGCCTCGTCATCGGGGTGGATGACGACGACGATCTGCGTCGCCAGTTCCCATGTCATGAAGTTTTCAAGCGTATGGACGATAACCGGCTTGCCGCCGATCATGCGATATTGCTTGGGGCCTTCCTTGGAGGACCCTGCGCGCTCGCCGCGGCCGGCGGCGACGATAACAATTCCGGCCGATATCGGTTGCTTGGAAGGCATTTGCAGCATAAATCCCTAAAAATATCCGAAATTGACCCGAGTGCTCTAACGTCTTGCTTTGGCGTTTTCCAGCATCTGCCCGAAAAATATCGATTTCGATCCTAGCCCCCTTGGCAAGCTACAGAACAATGGCTAAAAATAATGCAGTTCCATGGTGTGCCTGAAAGATAATCAATTGATTTCCAAGGACCTCGCAGCGCCTTTCCGAATCGGACCCGTGTCCGTGCGGAACCGCGTAGTGCTGGCGCCGATGTCCGGCGTCACGGACATGCCCTTCCGCGAGCTTGCATGGCGCTTCGGCGCGGGCCTCGTCGTCACCGAAATGGTGGCGAGCCGCGAACTGGTCAACGACACAGCCGAATCCTGGTCGCGGCTGCGGGCTGCGGGCTTTCGGCCGCATATGGTGCAACTTGCAGGGCGCGAGGCGCGTTGGATGGCCGAAGCAGCGAAGATCGCTGCCGATCACGGCGCCGATATCATCGACATCAACATGGGTTGCCCTGCAAAGAAGGTAATCGGCGGTTATTCCGGCTCGGCGCTGATGCGCGATCCCGATCACGCACTCGGCCTCATCGAGGCGACGGTCAAGGCCGTCGATATCCCCGTGACGCTGAAGATGCGTCTCGGCTGGGACGAAAATACCATCAATGCGCCTGATATCGCGCGCCGCGCCGAAGCGGCCGGCATCCAGCTCGTGACCATCCATGGGCGTACCCGTATGCAATTCTACGAAGGTCGCGCCGATTGGCATGCGATCCGCGCCGTTCGTGACGTGATCTCCATTCCGCTGATCGCCAACGGCGATGTCGAGAGCGCAGACGATGCACAGGAAATATTGCGCCGCTCCGGCGCCGATGCCGTCATGATCGGCAGGGGCTGCCAGGGCAGGCCGTGGCATGCCGGCGTCATTGCGGGCGGCGCCGAGCCGCCGCCGTACGAGATAGCCGACATCGCCGTCGAACATTACGGGATGATGCTGGAGTTCTACGGCGAGGCGGTGGCGATCCGCCATGCCCGCAAACATCTCGGCTGGTATCTGGAGCGTTTCGCCCCGGCGCTTGCAGGCAGTGAAAAAGCAGCGATCATGACCTCGCGTGATCCGCGCGAGGTGGCCGCCCGTCTCTACGATGCGCTGGCGGAAAATGCTCTCGATGGCCGGGAGGCGGCATGACGAAGGATATGACATCTCCGCCCGATCACGCCGGCGGAACCGTCGCCATGGCCGTGCTGAACGCCATCCAGAACCCTGTCGTCATGGTCGACGAATCCGGCTTTGTCGCCTTCGCCAATTGGGAGGCGGAAGCCTTTTTCGGCGCAAGCGCCTCGCACCTGGCGCGTTACCGGATCTCGACCTTCATTCCCTTCGGCAGCCCGCTGCTCGCCCTGATCGATCAGGTGCGTGAGCGCAAGGCACCCGTCAACGAATATCGCGTCGACCTGAGCTCGCCTCGTCTCGGCCAGGACAAGCTCGTCGATCTCTACGTCGCCCCGGTGCTCAGCGAGCCCGGCGCCGTCGTCATCGTCTTTCAGGAACGCTCGATGGCCGACAAGATCGACCGGCAGCTGACGCATCGCGCCGCCGCTCGCTCGGTGACCGGTCTCGCTTCCATGCTGGCCCATGAGATCAAGAACCCGCTCTCCGGCATCCGTGGTGCTGCCCAGCTGCTCGAGCAATCCGTGATCGACGATGATCGGGCGCTGACGCGGCTGATCTGCGACGAGACCGACCGCATCGTCTCGCTGGTCGATCGCATGGAAGTCTTTTCCGACGAACGCCCTGTCGATCGCATGCCGGTCAATATCCATTCCGTGCTCGATCACGTGAAGGCCGTCGCCAAGGCGGGTTTTGCCCGCAACATTCGCATCACCGAGAGTTACGACCCGTCGCTGCCGGCCGTCTATGCCAATCGCGATCAGCTCGTTCAGGTCTTCCTCAATCTGGTGAAGAACGCCGCCGAAGCGGTCGGCGACCGGCCGGACGGCGAGATCGTGCTGACGACGGCCTATCGGCCCGGCATTCGCCTTTCGGTCGCCGGCACGCGCGAAAAGATTTCGCTGCCGCTGGAATTCTGCGTTCACGACAACGGCCCGGGCGTTCCCACCGATCTGCTGCCGCACCTCTTCGATCCCTTCATCACCACCAAGACGAACGGCAGCGGCCTCGGCTTGGCGCTGGTCGCCAAGATTATCGGCGATCACGGCGGCATCATCGAATGCGACAGCCAGAACAGCCGCACGACATTCCGCGTTCTCATGCCGGCATCGAAGGATGCCTCGCTGGAAGACGCCTCTACCGTAAGCTCGACAGGACCTTCTCGATGACAGCTACGATCCTCGTTGCAGATGATGATGCGGCCATTCGGACCGTGCTCAACCAGGCTTTGAGCCGCGCCGGCTATGACGTTCGCATCACCTCCAACGCCGCAACCCTCTGGCGCTGGATTTCGGCGGGCGAGGGCGATCTTGTTGTCACCGATGTGGTGATGCCGGATGAGAACGCCTTCGATCTGCTGCCGCGCATAAAGAAGGCGCGCCCCGACCTGCCGGTTCTCGTCATGAGCGCGCAGAACACCTTCATGACCGCCATCAAGGCGTCGGAGAAGGGCGCCTACGACTATCTGCCGAAACCCTTCGACCTCACCGAGCTGATCGGCATCATCGGCCGTGCGCTCGCCGAGCCGAAGCGCAAGCCGGCCAAGCTCGAAGAGGATATGCAGGACGGCATGCCGCTCGTCGGTCGCTCGGCGGCCATGCAGGAAATCTACCGTGTGCTCGCCCGGCTGATGCAGACGGACCTGACGCTGATGATCACCGGCGAATCCGGCACCGGCAAGGAACTCGTCGCCCGCGCCCTGCATGATTACGGCAAGCGCCGCAACGGCCCGTTCGTCGCGATCAACATGGCCGCGATCCCGCGCGACCTCATCGAATCTGAGCTCTTCGGCCACGAGAAAGGCGCCTTCACCGGCGCGCAGACCCGCTCGACCGGCCGCTTCGAACAGGCCGAAGGCGGCACGCTGTTCCTCGACGAGATCGGCGACATGCCGATGGATGCCCAGACCCGGCTTCTGCGCGTCCTGCAGCAGGGCGAATACACCACCGTCGGCGGCCGCACACCGATCCGCACGGACGTGCGCATCGTTGCCGCCACCAACAAGGATCTGAAGCAGGCGATCAATCAGGGCCTCTTCCGCGAGGATCTCTATTACCGCCTCAACGTCGTGCCACTGCGCCTGCCGCCGCTGCGCGATCGCGCCGAGGATATTCCCGATCTTGTGCGCCATTTCATCCAGCAGGCCGAAAAGGAAGGCCTCGGTTCCAAGCGCTTCGATCAGGAAGCCCTGGAACTGATGAAGGCCTATGCCTGGCCGGGCAACGTCCGCGAGCTGGAAAACCTCATCCGCCGTCTGATGGCGCTCTATCCGCAAGACGTCATCACCCGCGAGATCATCGATGCCGAGCTGCGCTCCGACGTGCCCGACAGCCCGATCGACAAGGGGCCGATCCGCAACGGCTCGATGACGATCGCGCAAGCCGTCGAAGAGAATATGCGCAGCTATTTCTCAAGCTTCGGCGAAAATCTGCCGCCCCCCGGCCTGTACGACCGAGTGCTGACGGAAATGGAATATCCGCTGATCCTCGCCGCCCTGACGGCAACGCGCGGCAATCAGATCAAGGCCGCCGATCTCCTCGGTCTCAACCGCAACACCCTGCGCAAGAAGATCCGGGAACTTGGCGTTTCGGTCTACAGGAGCTCACGCACAGCCTGAGCGACGGGCTCCTCCGGCTTGACAATGTGACCGAGTGCGTTGCATTTTCGCCACAATGCGTTGCTTAAAGGTCACGCTAGGGTTTTGGACATTTCGCTCCCGATCGAGTCGTTGCTGCGCTGGCTTCTTGAGCCGGCGTTGCTTGGTTTCAATCGGAGGCGAGGGCGGCAGGTGCCGCCTGAAGAGAGGCCGAATGACGCAGGATGGGGTATCGCCGGCGACGGCGGGCGAGGCGGTGACGACGGTGACCGACCGTCGTGCCCTTTTTGCCGTGCCTGGCCTCGTGCTCGCCGGCGGCGCGCTTCTCTGTGCCACGATCACGCTTTTCGTGCTGCTCGGCCTGACGCCGATCGCGCCGAACTCGCATGTCGTCATTACTTCGGTGATCGTCAATTCCTTCTTCGTCCTGACGCTGATTGCCCTGATCGGCCGCGAGGTCGCAAGGCTGCTCAAGGCGCGCACCCGCGGCCGCGCGGCAGCACGCCTGCATATCCGCATCGTCGTGCTCTTCTCGATCGTCGCGATCACGCCGGCGATCCTTGTCGCCATCTTCGCCAGTATCACGCTGAATGCCGGCCTCGACCGCTGGTTTGCCTTGCGCACCCAGTCGATCGTCAGTTCGTCGCGCAATATCGGCCAAGCCTATATGATGGAGAATGCCAGCTACCTGCAGGGACAGACGGTCTCCATGGCCAACGACCTGGAGCGTAACCGCGCCCTCTACAGCCTCGACAGAACAGGTTTCGCCGAACTGATGACGCGTCAGGCGAGGGGACGCGGCCTGCTCGGCGCCTTCCTCGTCGAGCGCGACGGATCGGTGATCGTTCAGGCCGACATCTCCACCGAAAAGCCGTTGCCGGCCATTCCGCAGGATGCGCTGGAAAAGGCTGCCGCCGGCCAGCCGACGCTCATTCCGCCCGGCGTCACCAACCTCGTCGGCGCCATCATCAAGCTCGACGCTATCCAGGGGACGTTCCTCTATACCGTGCGCGCCGTCGATCCCAAGGTCATGGGCGCCATGCGCATGATGGAGGAGAACGCCACCGAATACCGTTCGATGGAGGCCAACCGCTTCTCGCTGCAGATCGCCTTCGCCGTGCTCTACATCGGCTTCGCGCTAATCGTGCTTCTGGCGGCAATCTGGACGGCGATTGCGGTCGCCGACCGCATCGTCCGGCCGATCCGCCTATTGATCACGGCGGCCGACAGCGTTGCATCAGGCAATATGGACATCGTCGTGCCGGTGCATGCCGTTGATGGTGACGTTGCCAATCTCTCGCGCACCTTCAACAAGATGATCTCGGAAATCCGCACCCAGCGCGACGAGATCCTCGAAGCCAAGGACGAAGTCGACGACCGCCGCCGCTTCATCGAAGCGGTGCTGTCGGGCGTCACCGCCGCGGTCATCGGTGTGGAGCAGGACCGCCGCATTGCCATCGTCAACAGTTCGGCCGAGACGCTGATGACGATGTCGGCCGACGACATGCTCGGCAAGCAGCTGGCCGATATCGCGCCGGAGGTCGATCAGGTGCTGACCGAAGCGGCGCAGCGCCATCGCGGCGATTTCCGCAAGCAGATCGCGCTCGTGCGCGGCGGCACGGTCAGGACGCTGAGCGTGCAGGTCACCCGCGAGGAAGTGCGGGATATGAGCGAATCCTACGTGATCACGCTCGACGACATCACCGACCTCGTCATTGCCCAGCGCTCGACTGCCTGGGGCGATGTGGCAAGGCGCATCGCCCATGAGATCAAGAACCCGCTGACGCCGATCCAGCTTTCCGCCGAGCGCATCCAGCGCCGCTACGGCAAGCAGATCGACCAGGGCGATCGGGCCGTCTTCGACCAGTGCACGGATACCATCATCCGCCAGGTCGGCGATATCGGCCGCATGGTCGACGAATTCTCCGCTTTCGCCCGCATGCCGAAGCCGACCAAGGAGCCGAGCGACCTGCGCGACATCCTGCGCGACGCGATCTTCCTGCGGGAGATGGGCAACCATCACGTCACCTTTGAGCAGGATTTCGGCGACCAGCCGTTGGATGGACTGTTCGACAGCCGCATGCTCGGCCAGGCCTTCGGCAATCTCATCAAGAATGCCGTGGAATCTCTGGAAGCTGTTCCGAGCGATGAACGGGACGAGCGCAAGGTTCTCGTGCGCGCAGCACTCGATACCAGCCGCGACCGCTTCACCGTTGACGTGATCGACAACGGCCGCGGCCTGCCGGTGGAGAACCGTCACAGCATCCTGGAACCTTATATGACGATGCGCGAGAAGGGCACCGGCCTCGGCCTCGCCATCGTCAAGAAGATCATCGAGGAACATGGCGGGCAGCTCGAGCTGCACGATGCGCCCGCCGATTTTGACCGGGGAAGAGGGGCCATGATCCGCGTGCATCTGCCACGCCGGGATCCGACGCCTGCCACTCCCGCAGCCAATGACAAGGAAAGCGTTTATGGCCTCTGATATTCTCGTCGTCGATGACGAGCACGATATTCGCGAGATCGTTTCCGGCATTCTCTCGGACGAGGGCCATGAGACGCGCACGGCCCATGACAGCGACAGTGCGCTGGCGGCGATTTCCGACCGCGTGCCGCGGCTGATCTTCCTCGACATCTGGATGCAGGGCAGCAAGCTCGACGGTCTGTCGCTGCTCGACGAGATCAAGACCCGCCATCCTGATTTGCCCGTCGTGATGATATCAGGCCATGGCAACATCGAGACCGCCGTCTCGGCGATCAAGCGCGGCGCCTTCGATTTCATCGAGAAGCCCTTCAAGGCCGACCGGCTGATCTTGATCGCCGAGCGTGCACTGGAGAATTCCAAGCTGAAGCGGGAGGTGTCCGAGCTGAAACGGCGCACCGGCGACGCCTTGGAACTGATCGGCACCTCGGTCGCCGTTTCGCAGCTGCGGCAGACGATCGAGAAGGTAGCGCCGACCAACAGCCGCATCATGATCCTCGGCGCATCCGGCTCCGGCAAGGAACTCGTGGCGCGGATGATCCACAAGAAATCGGCTCGCGCCAACGGCCCCTTCGTCGCGCTGAACGCCGCCAACATCACGCCCGACCGGATGGAAGTGGCTCTTTTCGGAACCGAGGGCACGCCCGGCCAGGCACGCAAGATCGGCGCGCTCGAGGAAGCCCATCGTGGTATTCTTTATCTCGACGAGGTTGGCGAGATGCCGCGCGAAACGCAGAACAAGATCCTGCGCGTGCTCGTCGATCAGCAGTTCGAACGCGTCGGCGGCTCCAAGCGCGTCAAGGTCGATGTCCGCATCATTTCGTCGACCGCCTACAATCTCGAAAGCCGCATCGCCGAAGGCTGGTTCCGCGAGGATCTCTATCATCGCCTCGCCGTCGTGCCGGTGCGTGTGCCCGCACTTGCCGAGCGGCGCGAGGACATTCCCTTCCTGGTCGACCAGTTGATGCGCCAGATCTCCGAGCAGGCCGGCATCCGTCCGCGCCGCATCGGCGACGACGCCATGGCCGTGCTGCAGGCGCATGATTGGCCGGGCAATCTCCGCCAGCTGCGCAACAATATCGAGCGGCTGATGATCCTGGCCCGCACCGATGGGCCGGATGCGCCGATCACCGCCGACATGCTGCCGACCGACCTCGGCGACATGCTGCCGAAGGTTTCCGCCAAGAACGACTATCACATCATGACGCTGCCATTGCGCGAAGCCCGCGAGATGTTCGAGAAGGACTATCTGATCGCCCAGATCAACCGCTTCGGCGGCAACATCTCGCGCACCGCGGAATTCGTCGGCATGGAGCGTTCGGCGTTGCACCGCAAACTGAAGTCGCTCGGCGTCTGATTATGCCAGGCGCGGCCGAAGCCGCGCCACATCCCTTATTGCTTCCCGGAAAACCAGGTTACCCATGCCGAGAATTGCCTATGTGAACGGCCGCTACGTCAAGCATTCCGATGCGAGCGTGCATATCGAGGATCGTGGCTACCAATTTGCCGATGGCGTCTACGAGGTCTGCGAGGTGCGCCACGGCTATATCGTCGACCTCACGCGCCATCTGAACCGTCTCGACCGTTCGCTGAGCGAATTGCGCATCGCCTGGCCGATGGGCCGGGCGGCGCTGACGCAGGTCATTCGCGAGACGCTGCGCCGCAACCATGTCCGCAACGGGCTGTTTTATATGCAGGTGACGCGCGGCGTCGCCCGGCGCGATCATGTTTTTCCGGCCGAGGGAACGTCGCCTTCCCTGGTGATAACAGCCAAGAGCACCGACCCGAAGATCATCGCGGCCAAGAATGCCAACGGCATCAGGGCGATCACCGTCGCCGACAACCGCTGGGACCGTGTCGACATCAAATCCGTCGGCCTGCTGCCGAACGCCATGGCCCGTCAGCAGGCCAAGGAAGCCGGCGCCCAGGAGGCGATCTATGTCGATGGCGACGGCATGGTGAAGGAAGGGGCGGCGACCAATGTCTGGATGGTAGATTCGGATGGAACGCTGGTGACGCGCCCGGCCGAACACGGCATCCTGCGCGGTATTACCCGCACCACATTGATGGATGTCGGCGCCAAGCTCGGCTTGAAGATCACGGAGCGGAACTTCTCCGTTTCCGAGATGCTCGCGGCCCGCGAAGTCTTCCTCACTGCAGCAACAAGCATTTGTTTTCCGGTCGTTTCCGTCGATGGCCAGCCTATCGCCAACGGTCATCCGGGCAGCGTCTCGCAGAAAGTCCGCGAAGCCTTTTTCGACGTTGCGGAAAAGATTGCGATTTGATACCAAGATTTGCTGGACGGGTGGAATGAGGGTGCCGCCGGTCTTGCATGGTGAGGTTGATTGATATTCTACCGGCCAGATCAGGTCGGCAATAAAGAAAGAAGCGGCGCGATGGCGGAACGTTCTCAGAATCTGCAGGACTTATTTCTCAATACTGTTCGCAAGCAAAAGATTTCCCTGACAATCTTTCTGATCAACGGCGTGAAACTCACGGGTGTTGTTACGTCTTTTGACAATTTCTGTGTTCTTCTTCGCCGTGACGGCCATTCGCAGCTCGTGTATAAACATGCGATCTCGACGATCATGCCGGGCCAGCCCATGCAGATGTTCGAGAGCGAAGAAGCCGCGTCCTAACAGGATCAGCCGTCATTTCGACACGCAATACCAAGAACGATTCGATCATCCCTGAGGCCGCCAAGCACAGGGATGACATGCGCGCGACCGTCGTCGTGCCTGTTCTGAAATCCCGCAGTCGCGGTGGCCAGACCGAATCGGCCTCCACCCGCACCCCGGAAAGCCGGCTTGAAGAAGCGACGGGCCTTGCCCAGGCAATCGACCTCGACGTCGTCAACGGCCAGATCGTACCGGTCAATGATCCAAGGCCGGCGACGCTGCTCGGCACCGGCAAGATCGAGGAGATCAAGGCGCTGCTGAACGAGCGCGACTCCGGTCTCGTCATTGTCGACCATCCGCTGACGCCGGTGCAGCAGCGCAATCTCGAAAAGGAATGGAACGCCAAGGTCATCGACCGGACGGGCCTCATCCTCGAAATCTTCGGCCGCCGCGCCTCCACCAAGGAAGGCACGCTACAGGTCGATCTCGCCCACCTGAATTATCAAAAGGGCCGCCTGGTCCGAAGCTGGACCCACCTTGAGCGTCAGCGCGGCGGTGGTGGCTTCATGGGCGGCCCCGGCGAAACCCAGATCGAAGCCGACCGGCGGCTGTTGCAGGACCGCATCATCAAGCTCGAACGCGAGTTGGAGCAGGTCGTGCGAACCCGCCAGCTCCACCGCGCCAAGCGCCGGAAGGTGCCGCACCCGATCGTGGCGCTGGTCGGTTATACCAATGCCGGTAAGTCGACGCTGTTTAACCGCATCACTGGCGCCGGCGTGCTGGCCGAAGACATGCTCTTTGCGACGCTCGACCCGACGCTTCGGCGCATGAAGCTGCCGCACGGCCGCACCGTCATCCTGTCCGACACCGTCGGCTTCATCTCCGACCTGCCGACCCATCTCGTCGCCGCCTTCCGTGCGACACTGGAAGAGGTGCTGGAAGCCGATCTCATCCTGCATGTCCGCGACATGTCCGACCCCGACAACCAGGCGCAGAGCTCCGACGTGATGCAGATCCTGGGCGATCTCGGCATCGACGAGGCCGAAGCCGGCAAGCGGCTCATCGAGGTCTGGAACAAGATCGACCGGCTGGAGCCGGAGGTCCACGACGCCATGGTGCAGAAAGCCGCCGGTGCCGGGAACGTGGTCGCGGTTTCCGCCGTCAGCGGCGAGGGCGTCGATACGCTTATGGAAGAGATCAGCCGCAGACTGTCAGGCGTGATGACCGAGACGACGATCCGCCTTCCTGTCGACAAGCTGGCGCTGCTGCCATGGCTTTACGACCACGCCATCGTCGACGGCCGCGAGGATAATGAGGACGGCTCGATTACGCTCGATCTGCGCCTATCCGAAACCGAAGCGACCGAACTCGAGCGCCGCATCGGCAATGGCCCGAAATCTTCAAAGGAAGATTGGGAACGGTAAGCGGGGTTTCTTGCTCCCTCTTCTCCCCAGCGGGGAGAAGGTGGAAGGGTCGGATGAGGGGCCCGCACGGTGCAACCTTCATGTTGCCCTTCGCTTACGCTCAGCGCATTCGCGGCTTTGCCGCTCACCCCCTCATCTGCCTGCCGGCATCTTCTCCCCGCGGGGAGAAGGGAGATGTGGCAACGCTGTGCTCACTCAGCCAGCTGTCACAGCCCGCTCGATCGCTTTTGCCGCCTGCCAAATTTCCTCCATCCGCTCGAGCGTTGCATTCTCCAGCGTCTCGCCTTCCGCTTCAAGAACATGCTCTATATGGCTGAAGCGACGACGGAATTTCGTATTAGTGCCACGTAGTGCTTGCTCCGGATCGGCCTTCACATGCCGCCCGATATTGACGACGGCGAAGATCAGGTCGCCGAGTTCGTCGCTGACCTTTGCCCGGTCGCCTTCCTTTAGCGCTGCCCGCAATTCGCCGATCTCCTCCTCGATCTTGTCGAGGATCGGTTCCGGTGCCGACCAGTCGAAGCCGACCTTGGCGGCGCGTTCCTGCAGCTTCAGCGCTTCCGTCAAAGCCGGGAAGCTGCGCTGCACGGAGCCGAGGAATCCGCTCTTGAAATCCTCGGTGATGCCGCGCATTGACCGCCGCTCGGCGCGTTCGCGTTTCTCCGCCTGCTTGATCTCGTCCCACTGCCTCTTCACCGCGTCAGGCGTATCGGCCTCCGAACGGTCAAAGACATGCGGGTGGCGGCGGATCATCTTGGTGGTGATGGCGTTCACCACGTCGCCGAAGGAAAATTCGCCGGCTTCCTCGGCCATGCGCGCGTGAAAGACGACCTGCAGCAGCAGGTCGCCCAACTCATCGCAGAGGTCGTCCATATCCCCGCGTTCGATCGCGTCGGATACCTCATAGGCCTCCTCGATCGTATAGGGCTTGATCGTTTGGAAGTTCTGCTCGATGTCCCAGGGGCAACCGGTTTCGGGATGGCGAAGGGCTGCCATGATCTCGATCAGCCGCGAAATGTTTTTGGAAGGTTCCATGTTGCCTCAGTTGAGCGGAATGTCGTTGGCGCTCTTCGACGACTGGTAGGTGGTGGACAGCGCGTCGTAGCGCGCCTTGATGCGGGCGGTTTGTGCCTTGAGGGTGGTTTTCAGCGCAGCCTCTTCAGTTTCGACGAGGTCGGCGATGGCAGAGCTGTTCCAGAAGGCGTTCTGCCTGCGGTAGCCGCCGGGTTCAAGCCCGAAGACTTCCTTCAGGATCTTCAGATCGTGCGGAATGGCGAAGGCATCCCGGGAATCCTCATGACTGAAGAAATAGTAGAAATTGTCGAAGCCCGCCCAGGTGATCGCCGACATGCACATGGTGCAGGGTTCGTGCGTCGAAAGGAAGATCAGATCCTTGGTCGGCGGCTTCTCGCCGAGCTCGTAGAAGCGTTTGAGCGTGTGCACCTCGCCATGCCAGAGCGGATTTTCCAGCTCGTTGTTGGTCTCGGCAATGACGAGCGAAAGATCGGATTTCCGCAGGATCGCCGCGCCGAACACCTTGTTGCCAAGCGAAACACCACGCTCCGTCAAAGGCAGGATGTCGTCTTCGATGACCGAAAGCAGGCGGGGGGCGATGGTCTTGTCGGGCATGAGACTCTCCGGTTTTCGCCAGTCTATCGCCTGGATGGCGGGAGTGAAATGCGCGAATCGCCGGTGGACGCCGTTTGTCACAGGCTTTATACTGCACCGCAACAAAAAGAGTGGGGTAGGACGGTTTCCGTCAGTACGGTTGACTTTTCTCAAATCGTTGATCGGACGAGCAAAAGAATACGCGCTTGCTCGGGCTTTCGAATTTCTGTTCCTTCAATCCCTTGTCGATCACGGGCATATTCTGGCAACTTCGAAGTGGATTGATGATGCCTCCCAAGACTGAACAGCTCTCGGTATTTCCCGCCTTCTTTCGCGTGGAAGGCCAGAAGACGGCTGTCTTCGGCAATGGCGATGAAGCCTTTGCCAAGGTGCGGCTGTTGCTGAACACTCGGGCGCAGATCGTCGCTTATGCCGATCGGCCGGAAGCCGATTATCATTCCTTCCTGATCGCCAACCGCATTGAAACCGTGCGCTCTGCCTTTTCCGCCGACCAAGTCGAGGGATCTGCGCTGGTCTTTGCAGCAACCGGCAATGAAGCTGACGACCGCAGCATTGTCGATGCCGCCCGTGCCGCGAGAATTCCGGCCAATGCCGTCGATCAGCCCGATTACTGCGATTTCTTCACGCCGGCGCTGGTCAACCGTGCGCCCGTCGCCGTCGCGATCGGCACCGAAGGGGCTGGGCCGGTTCTGGCGCAGATGATCCGTGCGCAGATCGACCAGCTTCTTTCGCCCTCGCTCGGCCGGCTCGCCGGGCTTGCAACGAGCTATCGTAAAGCCGTCGAACAGCTCGTGCCGCGAGGCGTTTCCCGCCGCGTCTTCTGGCGCCGGTTCTTCTCCGGCCCTGTTGCCGATGCGGTCGCCAACGGCAACCTGCCGCAGGCTCGCCATGCCGCCGATGGGCTGTTGCGGGCGATGGACAGGGTCGCCGGTCACGTCTGGCTGGTCGGCGCCGGTCCGGGTGCTGAGGACCTGCTGACACTGCGGGCCCAGCGCGTGATGATGGAAGCCGACGTCATCGTCTATGACGCCCTCGTGCCGCAGGCGATCGTCGATATGGGCCGCCGGGATGTCGAGCGGCTTTCGGTCGGCAAGCGCAAGGGCTGCCATTCGAAGTCTCAGGAAGAGATCAACGACCTGCTGGTCGATCTCGGCCGCCAGGGTAAACGCGTCGTTCGTCTGAAATCGGGCGATCCCTTGGTCTATGGCCGGGCAGGGGAAGAGATGGCGGCGCTGCGCGCTGCCGGCATCACCTATGAGGTCGTGCCGGGCATCACCTCGGCTTTCGCCGCCGCTGCCGATTTCGAGCTGCCGCTGACGCTGCGCGGCGTTGCCTCCTCGCTGGTCTTCACGACCGGCCATGATCTCACAGGCGACGTGCTGCCCGATTGGGCAAGCCTTGCCGTGTCTGGCGCAACGATTGCCGTCTATATGGGCCGCACGGTTGCCGCCTCCGTTGCCGAGCGTCTGATGCAGGCGGGCATTCCTTCCGAGACCACCGTCGCCGTCATCGAAAATGCCAGCCGCGCTGAGCGCCGCTTGCTGCATGGCACGCTCGCCGATCTGCCTGATCTGCAGCACCGCGACGAGTTGACGGGACCTGTCATGGTCATTATCGGCGATGCGGTCGCCGGTGCCAATTTCGAACTGTCCGAGCCGCTGGTGCGCGCGAACGCCCGGCTCGAGGAACTTGCAAGGAGCTGAATATGGTAGACAAGGTTCTGACCGCCAACCGGCTGACAGACGGCATTGCCGTATGGCTGGATGCGAACGGGAAGTGGTCCACCTCGCTGCAGGAGGCGCTCGTTGCCCGCCACAATGAAGCCGTTGCGGCGCTGGAAGCTATCGGCAAGAAATCCTATGCCGACAACGAGGTCGTTGACGTGGCCGTCGTCGAAGTCCAGGAAACCAACGGTATTCTCTGGCCGTTTCGCCTTCGCGAGCGCATCCGCGCACAAGGTCCGACCATGGAATACGCCCCGGGCTACGCTCCCGCCGATCCCGAATTTATTGCAGTCTGAGGAAGACGATGTACCGTTACGACGAATTTGACCATGCCTTTGTCAGCGAGCGCGTCGAGCAGTTTCGCGATCAGGTGCAGCGCCGCCTTTCCGGCGAGCTCGCCGAGGACGCGTTCAAGCCGCTGCGCCTGATGAACGGCGTCTACCTGCAGCTCCACGCCTATATGCTGCGCATCGCCATTCCCTATGGCACGCTGAGCTCACGCCAGCTGCGCATGCTCGCCCATATCGCCCGCACCTACGACCGCGGTTATGGCCATTTTACCACGCGCCAGAACCTGCAGTTCAACTGGCCGAAACTGTCGGACATTCCCGATGCGCTCGCCGACCTTGCGAGCGTCGAGATGCATGCGCTGCAGACGTCGGGCAACTGCATCAGAAACGTCACGGCCGATCACTTCGCCGGCGCTGCCGCCGACGAGATTGCCGATCCGCGTCCCTATGCCGAAATTCTGCGTCAGTGGTCGTCGGTCCATCCGGAATTCTCCTTCCTGCCGCGCAAGTTCAAGATCGCGGTCACCGGCGCCGAGCGCGACCGCGCCGCGATCCAGGTCCACGATATCGGCCTGCACCTGAAGAAGAACGACAAGGGCGAGATCGGTTTTGCCGTCTATGTCGGCGGCGGCCAGGGCCGTACGCCGATGATCGCCAAGCTGATCCGCGATTTCCTGCCCGAGGAAGACCTGCTCTCCTACACGACAGCGGTCATGCGCGTGTACAATCTGCACGGCCGCCGCGACAACAAGTACAAGGCTCGCATCAAGATCCTCGTACACGAAACGGGTGCTGAGGAACTGGCGCGCCAAGTGGAAGTCGAATTCGCCGCGCTGAAGGATACGGAACTCAAGCTGCCGGAAAAGGATGTCGAGACGATCGCTGCCTATTTTGCACCGCCGGCTCTGCCGGAGCGCGCCGAAGGCTGGGAAAACCTCGCCCGCTGGAAGAAAGCCGATCCCGAGTTCGCCCGCTGGGTTCAGCAGAACGTGCAGCCGCACAAGAACCCGGATTACGGCATGGTGACGATCTCGCTGAAGCCGATCGGCGGCATTCCGGGTGATGCCTCCGACTCGCAGATGGATGCGATCGCCGATCTCGCTGAGGAATACGCTTTCGACGAAATCCGCGTCAGCCATGAGCAGAACCTGATCTTGCCGCATGTGGCGCTTGCCGATCTCGAAGCCGTCTATCGCGGCCTCGTCGCTATCAATCTGGCCGAAGCCAATGCCGGTCTCATCACCGATATCATTGCCTGTCCTGGGCTGGACTACTGCGCGCTCGCCAATGCGCGCTCCATTCCGCTGGCACAGGAAATCTCCCGCCGCTTCGGCAATGCCGATCGCCAGGCCGAAATCGGTGAGCTGAAGATCAAGATCTCCGGCTGCATCAATGCCTGCGGCCATCACCATGTCGGCCATATCGGCCTGCTCGGTGTGGAGAAGAAGGGCGCCGAACTCTACCAGATCACGCTCGGCGGCTCCGGCGACGAACATACCTCGATTGGCGAAATCATCGGCCGCGGCTTCGAGCCGGACCGGGTGACGGACGCGATCGAGACGATCGTCGACACCTATCTCGGCCTGCGCCTGGATCATTCCGAAACCTTCCTCGCCGCCTATCGCCGCGTCGGACCGCAGCCTTTCAAGACCGCGCTCTACGGCTCGGCCGCAGAAGCGGCATAAGGAGGGGATGATGACGAAGATCTGGAGAGAAACCGGTTTTGTCGAAAACGATCCCTGGGTGATCGAAACCGACGAGGTGAAGGCGACCGAGGAGCAGAAGCCGCTGCTCAGTCTCGACGAACTGATCGCCAAGGCGGATGAAAGCAACGATGTCGGCCTCGGCGTGCTGATCAAGCCGGCCGACGATGTGCGTAAGCTGGAGCCCTATCTCTATCGCCTTGAGATCGTCGCCGTCGCCTTTCCGGCGTTCAACGATGGCCGCGCTTTCAGCCATGCCTCGCTGCTGCGCCAGCGCTTGGGCTACACCAACGAGCTGCGCGCTGTCGGCGACGTGCTGATCGATCAGGTTCCGCTGATGCTGCGCGTCGGCATCGACAGCTTTGCCGTCACCAACGCCACGGCGCTGAAGCGGCTTGCCGAAAACCGTCTTCCCGCGATTCCCCATCATTATCAGCCGGCGGTGCGTGACGCCGAAGCCGGCAAGGGCTATAGTTGGCGCCGTCAGGCGAAGCCGGCCGCATAAAGCGGCCGGTCCGCCCTTTTACGATGGCGGAACAGTAGCATGAAGACATTCGAAGTGGCGGTGATCGGTGGCGGTCTCGCCGGCATGATCGCCGCAATCGCGCTTGCCCGCGGCGGCCGCGATGTGGCGCTGGTGGCCCCGGTCGCTCCAAAGGAGGATCAGCGTACAACGGCGCTGATGGACCAGTCGATCCGCCTCCTTGACCGGCTGGCGCTCTGGGAAAAGCTCCGCCCCGCGACCGCTCCTCTGACCAGCATGCGCATCGTCGACGGCACCGACAGGCTGCTGCGCGCACCGACCACCACCTTCCGCGCGGCCGAGGTCGGCCTTAATGCCTTCGGCTATAATTTTCCCAACAAGGTGTTGATCGATATCCTCGAAGAGGCGGCAGCCGGCGAGGGCAATATCACCCGCTTCCCCGAAATGGCCGAATCGATCGAAATATCAAGCGAGGCCGTCTCGATTACGCTTGCCAACGGCGAGACGCTTTCGGCCGATTTTGCCGTCGGCGCCGATGGCCGCGGCTCGAAGCTGCGCGAAACATCCGGCATCGGCGTTCGCAACTGGTCCTACCCGCAATCGGCCATGGTGCTGAATTTCGCCCATTCGCTGCCGCATCAGAACATTTCGACGGAATTCCACACGAAACACGGCCCCTTCACGCAGGTGCCGCTGCCCGGAAATCGCTCCAGCCTGGTCTGGGTGCAGGACCCCACTGAGGCGACTTCCCGCATCGAATTGCCGCTTGCTGAACTCGGTGCGCTCGTCGAGGCGCGCATGCAGTCCATGCTAGGCAAGGTGAGCGTCGAAGAGGGCGTCCAGGTCTGGCCGCTCTCCGGCATGATGGCGCATCGCTTCGGCAAGGGGCGGATCGCGTTGATCGGTGAGGCCGCCCACATCTTCCCGCCGATCGGCGCGCAGGGCCTGAACCTCAGCCTGCGTGATGTCATGGCGCTGGCCGAAATCCTCTGCGACAGGGCGGAACTGCCGGTGCCGGCCGATGCCGGCGACAGCTTCGACCGCAGACGCCGCGCCGACATCATGACGCGCACGGCAAGTGTCGACCTTCTCAATCGCTCGCTGCTCTCGGATTTCCTGCCCGTGCAGATGCTGCGCGCCGCCGGCCTGCATATCCTCTCGGCCATACCGCCGCTGCGGGGCATCGTCATGCGTGAGGGCATCGAGCCGGGCCGGGGCTTGCGCGATATTCCGGCTGCCCTACGGGAAAAGCTGAAGCGGAAGAAAGCCTGAGCGGATCACGATCAGCCAGAGCGAAACGCTCATCACCGAAAGCACCGTCGTGATCAGGATCGTCGCAGAGGCGCGCTCCTGCCAGACGCCGTATTGCTGGCCGATGACGAAGACGTTTGTTGCCGTCGGCAAGCAGGCGAGCAGCACTGCGGCATGGATCCACACCGGCTCGAAACCGCCGACACCAGTCAACGCTATGAAGACCAGGATCGGATGCAGGATCAGCTTCGCCGGCACGATATATGAGATCTCAATCGGGACCCGCTTCAGCGGCCGGAGTGCCAGCGTCACGCCCATGGCAAAGAGCGCGCAGGGAGCGGCCGCTTGGGCGAGGTAGTCGACGAGGCGCTGAAACGCCGGCGGTTGGTCGATGTGCAAGGCGGCCACGGCAAAGCCCAGCGCCGTCGACAGGATGAAGGGATGCAGCGTGACCTTGCGCACGATGTCGGCGGCAAGCCGGCCGGCTGACCGCTTGTCGTCACCGGCCGCTGCCATCAGCGCCGGCGCCACGATGAAATGCAGCGCGTTCTCGAAGCAGATGATCAGCGCCACCGGCACGGCAGCCCTTTCGCCAAGCGCCAACAGCGCCAGACCCGGTCCCATATAGCCGATATTGCCGTAAGCGCCGGCAAAGGACTGGATGGTGCAATCGGCGAGTGAATTGCCCCGCAGGATGCGGCCGATAGCAAACAGCAGGATGAAGACCGCATAGGTCGCCGCGATATCGGTGACGATGAAATCGACGCGCGTCAACTCTTCGATCGGCGTGCGCGAGACGAGCTTGAAGAACAAGGCGGGCAGAGCGGCGTAGATGATGAAGGTGTTGAGCCACCCGAGCGCTTCGGCCGGCTGCTTGGTCGCCTTGGCGGCGATGTAACCGATCAGGATCAGGCCGAAGAACGGCAATAGCAGGCTGACGATATCGGCCAAGAGGTCTTCCAGTGCACGGGGATTACAGGCGGGTAAGGATCTGACTTAAAACAATTCCAGCAAAAGTGCACAGCGGTTTTGCTGGAATTGCGTGAAAACAAAGAGATAGAGCGTTTTCGTCAAAAGACGGAAACGCTCTAATTCCATTGAGGCGCCAACCCAACAAGCGGTCAGTAGTCCCAGAAGACCGGGACCCAACGAAAGGCGTCGCCGTCGACCGCGACATGGCCAACGGAAGGAAACGGCATATGAGTTGCCACCAGCAGTTCGCCGGTCGCCGCTAGTTCCCGCAGCAGACGGACCCGAACGCGTGCCGCCTCCTCGGGGTCGTGTTCGAAGCCGTTGAACCAGTCGGGGTGGTCGAACCCGACCGCGAACACGGCATCGCCCGCAAACATCAGACGGTCGTTGCCTGAGGCCACGCGGACCACGCTGTGCCCGGGGGTGTGGCCGCCGGTACGAGAGACGACCACGCCCGGCGCCACTTCATGCTCATCCTCGAACAGCTGCAGCTGGCTCCGGTATTCTTTACTGAACCGCTTGGCGGTCGCCCGCAGCGCGTCAGGAAAGCCCGCCGGCATCGAGACATGCGAGAAATCGGGCGCTTCCCAGAACTTGACCTCGGCCGCGGCCACATGGATCCGCAGCTCCGGATTCAGCTGTTCCTTCACCCCGTCGACGAGCAGCCCGCCAATGTGGTCCATGTGCAAATGCGTCAGCACGACGTCGGTCACGGATCCAAGATCGATGCCGGCGGCTTCCAGTCGCTTCATCAACTGCCCGGCCCGCGGCAAGTTCAAGTCCGGGTCCAGACCCAGCCCAGCGTCGATGAGTATGGTCTGCTTGCCGCTGCGCACCACGACCACGTTCAGCGCCCAGTCGAAGGCATCCTGCGGCAGGAACATGTCGCCCAGCCAGGCGGCCCGGGCGGCCGGGTCGGCGTTGTGGCCCAACATCGCAGTTGGGAGCGGTAGCACCCCATCGCTGACCACAAGCACCTTAATCTCGCCGATATTGAGCGCGTAGCGCGACGGAACCAACTCGTCGAGCCGAGGTTTTCCGGGGTGTGCGGCGTTTTCCAGGCTCATCTTTGTCTCAAGGTTCATGTTCGTCTCCTTCTGACCGCCGCCTTAAACGCGGCATCGACGACGCTACATGGAGGCGTGTTGGCGATCGATTGGGTCGAGGGATAAGGGCGAGTGGCCTCGATGGACAGGGCAAGCCATACCACGGCATAGGTCCGGCCTCTTTTACCGCAGGCGGCGTGCTGATGAACGCGGATGATCGAGCAATCGATCAGAGGCAGCGAATGCGACTAGCCGATCTGCATCAGAATCGGAAAGGTCTGCTGGAACCAGATCGCCACGTTGCTGATCCATCCGAACAGGAAGGCGAGGCCGGTAAGCACGAGGAAAACGCCCATCACCTTTTCCACCGTGCCGAGATGGCGGCGGAAGCGCGACAGGAACCGCATGAAGGCGCCGGAAAAACCAGCGGCGATCCAGAAGGGAATCGCAAGGCCGAGCGAATAGATGGCAAGCAGCCCCGCGCCGGAGCCGACCGTCTCGCGCGAAGCGGCAACACCCAGGATCGCGCCGAGCACCGGGCCGATGCAAGGCGTCCAGCCGAAGGCGAAGGCAAGGCCCATGACATAGGCGCCCGTCAGCGTCGCCGGCTTGCCGTTGCCCTGGAAGCGCGCCTCGCGAGCAAGCAGCCCGATTCGGAAGAGGCCGAGGAAATTCAGACCCATGACGATGATGATGAGCCCGCCGATCTTGGACAAGAGGTCGAGATGCTGGCGAAGCGCCATGCCGATGCTGGAAGCGCCGGCGCCGAGCGCCACGAAGACGGTGGCAAAGCCGAGTGTGAACAGCAGCGCGGAGAAAAAGACGCCGCGCCTGATGTCAGGTGCCACTGCAATCTCGCCGCCGCCGCGGAACTGCTCGACCGATATGCCGGCCATGTAGCAGAGATAGGGCGGGACGAGGGGAAGCACGCAGGGCGACAGGAAGGAAAGCGCCCCGGCAATCAGCGCGCTCCACAGGGAAATATCGGCAATCGACACGCATTCTCTCCGGCTGCAATCTGCGTCATGTTCCTAGCTTTCCAGGCCCGGGATTGCCAATCACCTTTTTGCGCTTGGCAGAAATGCGCTTTGTGCTCGCAAGAAATGTGCCGAACGTTTGGAAAAGACAAATTTTTCGGTTGACCGCAATGGGTCGCCTGCCTATGTTCCGCCCACTTCCAGCCGGGGTGCATCACACCCGCGGAGAGGGAGAGCGTAGCTCAGCCGGTAGAGCAACTGACTTTTAATCAGTAGGTCTCGGGTTCGAACCCCGACGCTCTCACCATATGCCTCAATAGATAAGTTCGAAATCCTTGGTGGCCTGCGCCGTCGAGCCGATGCCGACGTGGCCCGTTGCCGCGGGCCAAACGAATGTCGGACGTCTGGATCCTTCAATAACTGCACGAGCGGGCATTGCCGGGTCTGAAGCCGCCCGCGCATGCCGGGTTTATCGAAGTATCGCGCTGATATTGAAAATCTTCATTGTCGTGCCTTGCAGGCGACGTGCAGGCGGAGGTGATCATGGACGCACCGAGCAGTGCCCCGGCGGCTGCCAACGTGAGAAAACGGTTCATGTGAGCCTCTCCTTGAAAGGGTGGTGCGAGACCGTGGCATCGTAAGCCTACACGAAAACTTACGGCACGCGTTGATCACGCTCACTTGATCCGAAATGGCGGCGCGATCGATCAGTTCAGCTTACGACGCCTCCACCTCGAATAAGATTAATATCATTTCAATACTCTGATCGAGCTATTCTGTCGTTATGGAAGCGATTTCAGCAATGATGTGAGTCTGATATAGCCAATTTTTTGTTGAATGAATCGCGTTTTTTCAGTACAGTTATAGCATAAAAAGTATTATAAATGGGAGGATACTATGTCTGAAGCTCGGTTTGATCCGGTTTTTCTTCATAGGAGACATTTCATCGATCAGATCACATGTCTCGATGAAATCTTCGATGTCTTGGACGAATGGCCGGAGGACAAACGAGGCTTGGCATATGATACGCTGTTGAAGGCGTGCAGGGATACGGCAAGCGGGCGTTTCCCGCTCAGCGCAGCGCGCGAAAATTTCCGGCGTTTTCTGAAGATGTCGGGCGTGCTCGAGGGCGGCCCCAAATTCGATCGGGTGCTTAGCGATCAAAATATCGGCAATGCTTGAGGAAGGCGGCTTCCGAGCCAGCTGATGGCAGTGCCGTCATGCGCGGCCCGGAACCACTTTCGCACAGTTCGCATTTCACGATTGCCGCATGACGATACGTGTTGGTGGTTATTGTCGGCGACCAACCCGGCGTCGGTCTCGACTAGACTTAGCCGAGACCGGCGCCGGTCCAGTCGCATTGGAAGGCCAGCACGGGCTTTGAAAATCCCTTGAGCCGACGGCGCGTCGCATGGACAAATAGATCGGCGGCGCCGTATTCCCGGAAAATATTCTCCGAGACGAGGATCTGATCACCCGAGGCTGCCGCACAGAGACGCGCGGCAAGTTGTACGGTCGAGCCGAAGAGGTCGTTGCTGTCCTCGACCGGCTCGCCGCAGTCCAGTCCGATGCGGATATGGATGGGCTCGGCGTTTCCGCCGTTGTAATGCTTGAATTCCTTCTGAATCGCCATTGCGCATTCGACCGCGGCGGTCGTTTCGGCAAAAGCCGCCATGATCCCATCGCCGGTGTGCTTCACTTCGCGGCCTGAATTATGGCTGAGGCATCGGCGCACCACGGCGTCATGCGCCCGAACGAGTTCGGTCGCCATGCGGTCGCCGAGGCGCGATGTCATCTCGGTCGAGCCGACAATGTCGGTAAAGAGGATTGCCCGGTGGCCGGGATCCACTTGACCCAAGGATTGGCCGGGTGCTGGCTCAGGATCGTGAATTCGGCCGAGAAAAGCCTCGACGGCCGATAAGGCGACCTCGACGATCTCGTTGGCGACGAAGCCGTGGGCCTCGCGATGCACACACTGCGCGGTTTCCATGTCTGGTGCATCCACGAGACAAAAAGCGGTGCCACGCCGCTGGTCGAACCAATAGGTGAGGAATTTGACGCCGTAGCGATCCTGAATATCGAGGTCCATGCGATGCGCCTGGGCAACCTCGGCAGCTGACGTTCCCTCAAGATAGTGCCGGTCCATGAAGATGGGCATCGCACGCTCCTCCCGATCCGCCGCATATGGACGTGGCGCATTGTACGGTCTGAGCCCTGTTCCGTCCACCTCTGGCACAGTCGAGCACTAATATTGAACTGTTGGAGATGCTTGCGGCAAAGAAAATGGCGTCGAATGGCTCTGGGAAGAGCTTCTCATGTTCCGATGAAGTACATGCAGAATGCGACCTTGAGTGGGTCGATACATGATTGATACGTGCGTTGTTGCAAGCTCTGGGTGAAAGCCTGAATTTTAATCAGCAAGCCTCTACAGGCCATGGAACCTTCAGCATGTTGAAGGCGTTCCACGCATCGCCCATGCTTTATCGCGTATCGAAAGCGAGGGCCTACAGGGAATTGGAGTCATGTCTGCTGCTATCGCCGATCAAAACAAATCCCGCCAAACCTCGACGCTTCAACAGTGCTTCCCATCCGGCACGGAAATTGCAAAGATACTAACATGCTCACGGAAATTGGGAAAAGCTGTAGCAAAGTGAGACAGACGGCAAATTTTCGACCGGTCGGCTTGGCCTCCATAGGGCTCGCTCATTATGCCGTTATTAACTCTGTGTGGGATGCCGCGCGCACGCTTCTCCACGACTGGCCCGTCGATGACGGCGAGGAATATTTCGAAGCCGTAAAGGCGTGTCTCGATGCCATTATCGGCGATCTCCCTCCGGAGCACGTACGCGCCGTGTTCATCAGGGCGGCGCAAGAGGCCGGCATCGCCGTGATAGAAGCTGCGGGCTAATACCCGGTATATTCCCGGCGTCACTATCAAAACCTTCGGTTTGACGATCGAAACCTCGAGCTTGCCTGCCATTTTGCGCACAAGATCGTCACAGCACTTGACTTCCTCGGCCAAAGTTTTAATTTAGAACAAAACAGGAACATTGGAGATGATCATGACGCATACGGAACAGGTGATCGCCAACGCCCTAGCCCTCGTCGAAGCGTCCCGCGCGGCGCGCGAGCGGGATCAGTTGCGGCGCGCTGCCTGGCAGAAAAAGGTAGAACTCAGCCGGCCGCTACCGCCCTTGCCGCGCCCGGTTCAATTGCCGCTGGCGCTGAACTGATGCAGCCGGCAAAAACCTCGAAACCCGATCAGGTATCGCCTGATCAAGCTCGGTCCGATCAGGCATGGGAAGTCGAAGCCGTGCTCGCATGGCATGACGACAATGCCAGGGCGGCGATACGCTCGCTGCTCGACGACTGCAAACATCTGCGCCAGCAACTGGCGTTGGCGGAGAGGGCGATGAGCCGCGGCATGACCCGTGGGTGGACGCCGCGATATGAACGGGACGTTCTCTGAGCCACCGGCACGGTGGCGATGTCGACAGCAACTGACCGCGCATGTCGGCGTCCGGCTCGCTCAGCCAAACACCTTGGCGGCCGTGACCTCGACTTCCACGAGGAACTCGGGGCGGGTGAAGCCGCCGACGATGATCAGCGTCGAGGTCGGCTTCGGATCGAGGGTATAGCGATCTCGCACGGCCATATAGGCCGGGAAATCCTCGCGCTTGGTCACAAAACCGGAAATGCGGATGACGTCGGCGAAACTCATCTCCGCCTCGGCCAGAATTGCCTTGATTGCTTCGAAGCAAAGCTCTGCCTGCGCGCTGATATCCTCCGGCACCTTGTCGTCGAGACCGATGCCGAGCTGCCCTGAGGTCACGAGCAACGAGGCGCCCGCCGGCACCAGTAGCCCATGATTGTAATTTCCGAATGGGCGGCGGACAGATGAGGGATTGAGAATCGTCTTCATCGGCATTCCCTGCTTGAACGAGGATGCTTCGGTGGTCATTCCATCTGGTTCAATAACAGACAGATGCCGGTCGCGGTAAACGTCCTCAGAAACGCTCCATGGTGAACTTCACCTTCTCCAGAAACCGTGCCCGTGTTTCCTCAGTGCAATTGTTCATGTCGTAATGGGCAAGGAAGGTGACCGGCCGCAGCGGGTTGATCTGTGCTCTCAGCACGCGCTTGACGATCTTCTTTGGCGGATTGCCGGCGACGAAGGCGCGGAACGGCGTTGCGCCATAGGTCAGCACAGCGGCGAGCTTGCTGATATGGCGCAATCGCGATTCCACCTTGCCGTGGACCAGTTCGAAGGAGACACCTGGAAGCCAGACGCGATCGAAATAACCCTTCAATATGGCCGGAAAACCAAAATTCCATATCGGCGTGACCAGCACCAGCCCTTCGGCCTGTTTCAGCCGCTCAACATAGGGTTTCACCAGCGCGGTATTGCCGGGGTAATCGTGGTAGGCGAGCCGGTCGTGCCGGGAGAGCACGGGATCGAAATTCTCGGCGTAGAGGTCGCAGGCATCCACCTCGTGACCAGCCTTCTGCAAGCTTTCCAGCGTCTGTTTGTAGAGCGCCTTGCCGTAGCTTTCCTCGACCGGGTGCGAGTGCAGCACCAGAACCCTCATGAGGCCTCCATGACGCTCGCAAGGCCGGGGAAGAGATAGTTCTTACCGGCATCGAAGTCGAAGTCCGGATTCTCCCACGCGATCATCTTGCCGGGGTTCAACAGCCCCTTGGGGTCCGTCTCGTGCTTGAAGGCGAGTTGCACCTTGTCGGTGCGTTTCATGCCGCCTTCCTCCAGCGTATAGCGGTGTGGATTGAAGATCGGGCAGCCGTGATCCTGGTGGATCCTGATGATCTCCTCAAGGCGTTCCTCGGTGGTGTAGCGCACCAGTGGCAGGCCGGAGCACTGGATCTGCCCGTCGAACTTGATGAATTCGAGATGGCCGGGAACTTCGTCGCCGAAGATCTCCACCATCTTGGCAACCTTCGCCACATGATCCGGCCCCGGATACTGAACCTGCAGATAGGTGAAGCCGGGATCGACCTTCAGCGCGCGCAGCGTCGTATGGTTCCAGGCAAGCTCATAGGCATGCGGGATGCCTTTCATGCTCTCGACCTTGTCGGAGCGAAAGATGACCTCGCCCTTGTGGGCTGAGGTGAAGGCGAGGAAGGCATCCATCGAATGCGGCGCAATCATCAGCACCACAACCGATTGCCCCTTGCGGATATAGGGCTTGTGACGGGTGAAATATTCGTGCGGGATGGGTGCCGCGATCGGGGCGATCTCCTTGAGGAGGATGCCGTTGCACTTAGCGAGCGCGTCCGAGAAGCGCACCGAGGCCATGAAGTCGTCATAGCCGACGAGCACGTCGACCCAGTCATAGGCGGGCGCCAGTGGCATCTCGATTTCGGTGATGATGCCGTTGGTACCATAGGCATGGCTGACCTTTTGGAGGTCCCAGCCGGTGAGGTCGAGCACGCGAGGCTCGGCCTCCATGGTGACGACGCGCAGCCGCAAAATATTGCCGATATCGCGCAGGCCGCCCCAGGTGATCGAGCCGACGCCACCAGAGCCGCCGGCGATGAAGCCGCCGACGGTTGCCGTCTGCGCCGTCGAGGGATGGAAGCGCAGCTCCTGGCCGGAATGCGCCTTGGTCTGCTTGTCGAGCTGGGCAAGCACGATGCCCGGTTCGCAGACGACCCGGCCGGGATGGATCTCTTTGATCTTGTCCATGGCGGCAAGATTCAGCACGATGCCACCGGAAAGCGGCATGGCCTGGCCGTAATTGCCGGTGCCGGCGCCGCGCGGTGTCACCGGCACGCCATGGGCGAAGGCGACCTTCAGCGTCCGGATGACCTCTTCCTCGTTTTTCGGCGTGACGACGAGATCGGCCGTCACATTGTCGAGCTGCGCCTTCAGGACCGGCGAGTACCAGTAGAAATCCCGGCTCTTCTGGCGCACCAGCGCCGGATTGTCTTCGATGGCGATGCCTTCGAGTTCCTTTTTGATCGTCTGATAATCCGGCATGTCAGGCTCCAACGACGCTGTCGAGTTCACGATAGTCCGGCAGGCTGCGGTCGATCACCTTGCCGCGGCGAAGCACGACGCGGTCGGACTGCGGACGGGAAAGAAATTCGCTCCAGCGCCGGGCGCTGAAGAGCACGAGATCGGCAGCAGTGCCGACGGCGATGCGCCCCATGTCAGGCCGGCCGAGGATGTCGGCGGGCGAAGTGGTGACGACACGCGCGGCCGTATCCAGGGGATGGTCGAGATGCAGGATGCGGACCGCCTCGCGGAACACTTCGACGGGGTCGAGATCGCCATAGGCATAGAAGGGATCGCGTGTATTGTCGGAGGCAACGGCTGTCGCGACGCCGGCTGCCGCCAGTTCCTTGAAAAGCGTGACGCCGCGCCAGCGCGCCGTGCGGCCGGGATAGCGGTCCTGCAGATACATATTGCACATCGGCAGCGAGACGATGGAGATGCCCGCCTTTGCGACGAGTTCGACCGTGCGCTTTGCCCTCTCCTCGTCCTGCCGGGCAAGCGAGCAGCAATGGCCTGCCGTGACCTTGCCGTCGAACCGGTTGCGCAATACGGCTTCCGCGATCGCCTTCAGCGTCTCGGCCGTAGGGTCGTCGGTCTCGTCGACATGAAGGTCGACATCGAGCCCGTTGTCGGCCGCAGCTTTGAAAAGCGTGTCGAGCTGGCTGTCGAGATCGGGATTCATCCGGGTGACGCCGCCCATCAGCCCGCCCTTTTCGCGGACGACGGCGACGAGATCGGCGAAATAGGCCGTGTCCACCATGTCATCCATCGGGAAGAGCGCCACCGCTTGCAGCGCGATCCTGTCCTTCCAGACCTCGCGCATCTCGGCGAAGACCTCGAAGGAAATGCGGTGCTGGGGCGCCAGCGAATCCAGATGGGTGCGGATCAGGCTGGTGCCGTGCGCATAGGCCGAGCGCAGCGAGAATTCCATGCGTTTCCTGACATCGGCCGCCGACCAGTGGGCTTCGCGGTCCGCACGCACCGCTTCAAGCGCGCCCATGAAGGTGCCGTCCGGATTGGCGTTGCGCGGCCAGATATGACCCTTGTCCAGATGCGTATGCATATCGGCGAAGCAGGGCCAAACCATGCCGTCCTTGAGGTCGGACCTAGCGAATTCCACTGGCGCCTCGCCAGGTGGAAGTAGCGCCGAAACGATGCCGTCAGTGATGATGATATCGGCTTTGACGAGCCCTTCGGCGGCTAGCGCATCAAATCCGACGGCGGCGACGGCAGGCAGCGTCGCATTGCTCAGCACGAAGCGGCCGGCATTGGGCGGGGAAATGAAGGAATAGGACATCAGTTTTCCCGTTTCAGGCTGCTCTCATGCCAGCGATGCAGGCTCAGCCAGGAAATGAACGAGGTGACGGCGAAGATCGCCACACCGAGCAGGGAGAGCATCAATAGCGCGGCGAAGAGGCGCGGAATATTCAGCCGGTACTGTGCTTCGAGCAGCCGGAAGGCGAGGCCGGACCCGGCGCCCGCCGAGCCTGCCGCAAATTCCGCGACGACGGCGGCGATCAGCGCAAGGCCGCCGCCGATCCTCAGGCCGGTCATGAAATAGGGTTGGGCGGCAGGCAGTTTGAGAAAGAGCAGCGTCTGCCAGCGCGAGGCACCGTAGAGTTCGAACAGGTTGATCAGATTGTGATCGACGCTCTTCAGCCCCTGGACCATATTCGAAAGGATCGGGAAAAAAGCGACGAGGAAGGCGCAAATCAGCAGCGCCACCTGCGTCGAGGGCGCATAGATCAGGATCAGCGGCGAGATCGCCACGATCGGCGTCACCTGCAGGATGACGGCGAGCGGATAAAAGGCGAGTTCGATCCAGCGCGACTGCACGAGGAAGATCGCAAAGCCGACGCCGCCGACCAACGCCAGCATCAGCGACATGAAGGTGATCTTGGTGGTGACCCAAAGGGCAGGGGCAAGCGTGCCCCAGTCCGTTACGAAGGCGTTCGCCACGGCGACCGGGCCAGGCAGGATATAAGGCGGCACGCCGGATAGTTTCACATAGGCGGACCAAATCAGGATCAACAGGGCGATGACGAGGAAGGGGACGGCGATGCGCAACGCAAGATCGTGTCGCCTGGCGCTTGCGGCGCTCTGAGGGAGAGGCGGCGGCGTATCGGTTTCGTCACTCATCAATGATCCTCCGCCGAATTGATCGCCCCGATGAGCGAATGCGAGACCGTCTCGCAGGCTTTGCGGTATTCTTCCGAGGTGCGGTAATGCGCGTCCCGTTCCAGGCTGGTGGTCAGCGGAAGGTCCGCATGCACGCGCCCCGGCCTCGCCTTCATCACGACGATGCGGTTGGAGAGATAGGCGGATTCGAAGACTGAATGCGTGACGAAGATGACTGTAATGCCTGTTGTCTTCCAGAGCCGCAGCACGTCGTCGTTCAGCCTCTGGCGGGTGATCTCGTCGAGCGCCGCGAAAGGCTCATCCATCAGCAGAAGCTTCGGCTTCGTCACCAGCGCACGGGCAATCGAGACGCGCATCTTCATGCCGCCGGAAAGTTCACGCGGATAGGCCTTCGCAAAATCCTGGAGGCCGACGGTGCTCAGTACTTCCATGATCTGGTTATGCGCCGCCGCCTTCGAAATATGCCTGAGTCTCAGCGGCAGGTGGACGTTGTCGAACACGTTCTTCCAGGGCATAAGCGTCGGCTCCTGGAAGACGAAGCTGATATCCCCCTCCGGAAGGCCCCTCGAATTGATCCGCGAACTCGGCCAGTCGATCGCGCCGGACGTGACATCGCCGAGACCGGCGATGATGCGCAGTGCTGTCGACTTGCCGCAACCGGAGGGGCCGAGCAGGCTGATGAATTCACCGCTTTCGACGGTGAGCGACATGTTTGAAAGGGCCACGGTTCCGCTGGAGAAGACTTTCGAAACCGATTGCATGACAACAAGCGACCGCTTGCGCGTCTCTTTCGGGGATAGGGCCTGAGCTTCTGCTGGGAGCATTGCCTGTCTCGTTCATGCAGGGGATGTGATCCGCCCTGTTTGCAGCGGATCACAGGCCGCGTTGCGGCTTACTTCTTCATCGCCATTCCGGTGCTCTTGCAGACAAATTTCGTCGTGAAGGCCTTTGTGTAGTCCGTCCCCGGCTTGAACACCTTGATCGCTACCATCTCGTCGAAGAATGCCTTGTAGTGCGCGTCTGTAAGGCAGCCGATACCCTTGTCCAGGCTGTCGCCGGATTCGATGATGCCGTATTCTTTCATTTTCGCGATGGAGTAGGCGATCTGACCATCCGTCATTTCAGGATTGTCTTTCTTGATCAACTCGTTCGCCTTGGTGTTGTCACCGTAGAGATAATTGTACCAGCCTTCGATCGAGGCATCGACGAAGCGCTGAACGACATCAGGCTTGCTGTCGATCATCGTCTGTGTGGTGGTGATCATCGTGGAGTAGGGAGAGTAGCCGTTGTCGGCGAGCAGGAAAACCTTCGGCTCGAAGCCGGCCTGCTTCTGGATCTCATAGGGTTCCGACGTGAGGTAGCCTTGCTGCGCGGATTCCTTGTCGGCGAGGAACGGCGCCGGGCTGAAATTATAGGGCTTGTACTGCTCGTCTTTGAAGCCCTTGAAGTTCGCCTTCATCCATTCGAAATAGGTGAGATAGCCGTCTTTGCCGAGAAACAGCGTCTTCAACTTCGCAAGATCTTCGAATTTCTCGATGCCGGCGTCCGGGTGCGCAATCAGCACCTGTGGATCCTTCTGGAAGATCGCCGCGACGTCGACGAGCGGAATACCCTGTTCGACCGCTGAGATTTCGCCCTGCGGCCCGCCCATGTAGAAATCGATCTTGCCCGAGATCAGCAGCGCGCTGTTTGCCGCATTCGGGCCTCCCTGCACGATGGTGACGTCGAGGCCGTGCTTCGCATAGGTGCCGTCGGCAACCGCTTGATAGAACCCGCCATGCTCGGCCTGCGCCAGCCAATTGGTGCCATAGCTGACTTTATCGGCCGCCTGAGCGGATGCAATGGAGGCAAGCATGCCGCCAAGGCCGACGAATGCGGAAATGACGCTGTTCTTCAGTGTATTGGGCATGATCGACGTTCCCCTTCTGAGTTCGCAACGTCTGCGGCGACGTCCGATTTTCTTCATAGGAGCGGTTGCTTTGCTCTTTGAAAAGCATCAAATTTCGTGCGCAATGATGCCTTTTCGGCATCTCATTGAAAGCCTGTGCCTAATTTGCGCTGTGTGCTTTATTTTTGTGCAACGAGGTTGTGATGCTGCACTCCAGAAAGCTTCTCTATATCAACGAGATCGCGCGCTCGGGCTCGATCCGCAAGGCGGCGGCGCGGCTGAATGTGGCGTCTTCGGCGATCAACCGACAGATTCTGGCGTTGGAGGAAGAAATGGGAGCGCCGCTCTTCGAGCGGCTGCCGCGCGGTCTGCGCCTGACGGCAGCCGGCGAGCTCTGCATTGAACATATTCGCGACGTCTTGAAGAATTACGAGCGGCTGGAAGGACGGATTCGCAGCCTGAAGATGCAGCAGGCGGGCAAGGTGCGTCTGGTGACCACGGTCGGTCTCGCGGCAGGTCCGCTCCCGGAGATCATCGCGCGGTTCCAGTCGGAGCATCCCAGGGTCTTCATGCAATTGCGCAACGACGCCGGCACGATGACGGTCAACCCGGTGCTTTCGGGCGAGGTCGATATTGGTCTCGGCTTCAATATTCCGGCCACACCCGGCATTCGAACGCTCGGCAATTTCGACATTCCGATTGGAGTGGTTTTGCCGCCCGGTCACCACCTGATCGGTTCAGGCCCGATCAATCTGGCGGATATCGTCCAGGAGCGCCTAGTGCTGGCGCAGCAAGGCACCAGCCTGCGCGACGTGATCAATTTGGCGATGGCGCGCCTTGACGTGCATGTCGAGCCCGTCCTGGAAACCAATGCGTCGGAGATGTTGAAAAAGCTCGTCAAATCGGGGGCAGGGGTGACCATGCTGAACCCGCTCGATGTCATCACCGAGTGCCGGCAGGGCGAACTGGTCTTCCGACCGATCGCGGAGCCGCATGCACGCCACCAAACGATGAAGCTTTTCGCCCGCGCGCGGGCGCCGCTCGATTCCGCCACCAGCCTGTTTGTCGAATACCTCCTGGCGGAACTGGCCGGCTTGGTGGAGGAGCTGCAGGCCAAAGGCCACATCGCGACGGAGAAATCCGCCGCGATCTGAACTAGGTCTCGGACAGGGCGCTTACTTTGAATAAAGATTGGAGAGCGGGTAGCGCTTCAGGTCATAGAGCAGTTCGATAAAACCCCGGACCTGGTGGCGGCAAATCGCTTCGCCCTTTTCGACTGCGCCGAGCGACGCGTTGCCGACGACCCCATTGGGATTGAGATCATGGGCGATCCAGGCAAGCGAATGCGGCGGCAGCGGCTGGATGTATTTCGATTGCTCGCGCATCCATTCCGCCTTGGATGTGAAATTCTGCGCCTTGTCCATCCGCACCAGATCGGGGCGGAAATGGAGCATGAGCGACGTTTCCACTTCGCCGCCGTGGATGCCGTATTTCAGCTCATGTTCGCTGATCATGCCTTCGGGATGGCCGAAGCGGCCCCATTGCGTGGAAACCACGGCCATCCCGTAACGGACGCGCAGCTCCCGCGCGACGATGCTCATGATATCGACATTGCCGCCATGCGAATTGACGATCACCATCTTGCGGATGCCGGCTTCGGCAACCTTGGCGCCGATCGCGGTCCAGACCGGAATGAGCAGTTCCGCGCCAAGCGACAGCGTTCCGGGCCCGTAAATATGCTCGTTGGCTTTACCAATCTCCTGCGTCGGCAGCACAAGAAAATCGAGATCGGCAGGCTTCTGCTTCCGCAACTCGGCAAGCATGCCGTTGGCGATGGCGACATCGGTTGCAATAGGCAGGTGGGGCCCATGCTGTTCGGTGGAGGCGATCGGAAACACGGCGATCGTGGTGTCAGGGGAAAGTCCGGCGAAATCGTTGCTGTTCAGTTCGTTCCAGTAGAATGGCATTGCCATCGCCGTGCGCCTCTCATTGCCGTTTGAGACAGTGAGTAGGGAATATCGCTACATGCGAAAAGCATCAATTTGCGCCCGCACCGATGCCTTTTTGCGGATGACGGGGCACGGCCCCATCAAAACCGCCTCGCTTCCACAATTAGATGCCTGATAGCAGCGAGTCCGTTCAACGAGACCATTGCGCCTGCGTGTTTGCGATGGTTTTGTAGTGCCTCCGCAATTCAACGCTTTCCGGTGATTTTCAATGTTCGATATTCTGTGGCGCGGCCTGATGATCGGCGCCGGCGCAACCATTCTTATGGACCTTTGGGCGATCGTACTCGCAAAGGTCTTCGGCCAGCCGGCGGCCAATTGGGCGCCGGTCGGCCGGTGGTTCTGGCATCTCGGTCGCGGCAAGGTGTTCCATGAAGCGATCGCCGACGCCGAGCCCTATGAGCATGAATTGGCGCTCGGCTGGATCAGCCACTACGCCGTCGGCATTCTCTATGGCGTGATCTTCGCGATTATCATGGGGGAAGGGTGGCTGGTCGCACCGACATTTCTTCCCGCCTGGATCTTCGGCATCGTCACGGTCGGCGCGGGATGGTTCCTGTTGCAGCCCGGCCTCGGCATCGGTTGGGCCGCCTCCAAACATCCGACGCCGAACAAGGTGCGGTGCCTCAACCTCGTCGCCCACACGGTGTTTGCGCTGGGGCTCTACGGCACCGCCCTGATCATCCGCTAATCCTGGGTCGGTTTATCCAATCCCGGGCCGGTTTCCGGCCCGGGATATTAACCCTATCGTGCGGCCCAGTTGGCCCCGCGGCGGAAGATGGTCTTCATCTCGGGAACGTCGAATTCCTTGGCCTGATGGCCGAGTGAGGAATAGAAGACGCGGCCCTTGCCGTATTTCCGCTTCCAGACGACGGGCATGACGACGCCGTCGATCCAGTAGGCGTGATCGCCGGTGAATTTCGTCGTCGCCAGTACCTCGTTCGAGGGGTCGACATGCATGTAATATTGCTCTGAAGTGTAGGGGAAATCGGCGATGCCTTCCATCAGCGGATCGTCCGGCCGGGTGATGTTGACGGTGTAGTCGATGATGTTGCCGGGATGCGCCACCCACTGACCGCCGATGATGAACTGGTAATCGACGGAGTCGCGGAAGGCGTCACCCGCGCCGCCGTGATAGCCGGCGATGCCGACGCCGCTTTCGATCGCGGCCGCGAGGTTCTTGACCTCTTCCTTCTCGATCTTCGACATCGTCATGATTGGCACGACGAGGCTGAGATCATGGACTGAAGGGTCGGCGAGGGCCTCGGTGCCGTGTTCGAGATAGACCTTGAAGCCGTCCTCCTCGAGCATGATCTTGATGATTTCGGCGCATTCCTGCGGCTCGTGTCCGCTCCAGCCGCCCCAAACGATCAGTGCTTCACGCATTCTCTTTCCTCCTGAAACTTATTTCGCCAGCCGTCCGACGACGATGGAATCGGACAATGGAGCAGGGCGCTCCGTCTCCGTGGTGATGGTGACCGTCCTGCCGGTCGAGGCGGCGGTGTGGAACGCTTCCATGACTTCGAGCACATGCAGCGCCAGATCGCCATTGGCGCGGTGCGGCCGGTTGGAGCGGATCGCATGCGCCATGTCGGCGACGCCGAGCGAGCGGTAATTGCCGTCGGCATAGGGGGCCGTGATCGGCTGGTCCTCGAATTGCCCGCCCTTCTTCAGATACTCCACAGGGCCGGCGAACTTGTTCGGATCGGGCACGATAAGCGTTCCCTCGGTTCCGTAGACCTCGAGCGGTACATGCTTGTGGCCTGCGACATCGAAGCTCATGGCGATCTGGACGACGGCGCCGTTGGCAAAGGCCATCATGCCGGCGACATGGGTCGGAACATGTACGGGAATGCGCTCGCCGTTGCGCGGTTCGCTTGATATCAGCCGTTCCGCACGCGGCGTCGTTGCAAAGCCCGCCACCTGTGACACAGGCCCGAGAAGATTGACGAGATCGGTGATGTAATAGGGACCCATATCGAGCATCGGCCCGCCGCCGACCTCGTAGTAGAAGGCCGGGTTCGGATGCCAGCGTTCATGACCGGGGCACATGAAGGTTGCCGAGCCGCCGACCGGCTGGCCGATGACGCCCTCGTCGATTAAGGCGCGGGCCGTCTGGTGGCCGCCGCCGAGGAAAGTATCGGGGGCGGCGCCGATGCGAAGGTTCTTGGCCCTGGCGGCCTCCGCCAATTTTTTCCCTTCTGCGAAATTAATCCCGAGCGGCTTTTCGGAGTAGGTATGTTTGCCGGCATCGAGAGCTTGCATCGCGACCGCGACATGGGCTTTCGGGATGGTCAGATTGACGATGATCTCGACCTTGGGATCGGCGAAAAGCTCCTCGACGCTCTTGGCTGGGACGTTGAATTCCGCAGCTTTCGCTTCAGCCAGTTCCCGATTGAGATCGGCGACGCCGCGGATGTCGAGAATGGGAAAGGATGCCATCGCGGTGAGATAGGCGCCCGAAATATTGCCGCATCCAATGATGCCGATACCGACCTTGTCCATGAATTCCTCCATTGATCTTGATGTGTCGCTCCTCAGAGCGCCGGCCCCGTCGTGCTCCAGGGCGATTCGTAGAGTTCGTACAGCGCCACGGCAGCCGCACCCTGCGCCCAGAAATCGTCTGTAGAATCATCGAAGACGAGTTCGCTCACCCCACGCAGCGAAGGGGGAATGGCAAGTGCATAGGAATCGCGCAGGCTGTTGAGAAAGGGTTCGCCGAGCGCCAGGCTGGAGCCGACCAGAATGACCCGCGGCGGCGCAAAGAGGGTGACGATGTTGGCGATGGTCAATCCGACCGCTTCACCGGCGCGGATGGCGGCCCCGATCAGCCGATCGTCATCGGCCTTGATCAGTGCCTGGGCATGGTTCATGCCGCGCCCGAGACGGATCGCTTCGGCAAAACGCCCGTCGGCTTGCTGTTCACCCAGGATCGCGCTTTCGCCTGCCTGGCTGAAAAGCCGCACGATGCCATTGGGTCCTGTGCCGAGCACGAGATCGCCGAGGTTGTGGCTGAGGCCACCGGCGCCGCGGAAAAGGCGGTTGCCATGCAGGACGCCGAGCCCCAGCGTCTGTTCCAACGATATCAACACCATATCCTCGAGGTCGCGTGCCTTCCCGAACCAGTGATGGCCGAGCGTAATGGCATGGGCGTCGCTTTCGACGATGGTGGGGGTTGCAAGCCGCGCTGACATTTCGGCGGCGAAATCGACATTGGTATCGCGGAAGATCGGGCTGCTTCTTATATAGCCGGTGCGATGCTCGATGACGCCGGGAAAGCCCAGACAGATAGTATCGACATCCTCCAGCGAAAGCCCTGCATCGACCACACAGCGCCGGACCCCGTCCTCGACGAGATCGGCGATGACACCGATCGGCTGCCGATCGATGCGGATCGGCAGAGCAAGCTTCGACAGCACGTCGCCACGGAAATTGGTGACCACGAAGACCATTCTGTTGGCGGCGATTTTGGCGCCGACCACGCGGGCCGCATCGGGATTGAGCTCCAGCATCACGCGCGGCCTTCCGCGCACCGCCTCGTTGCGGATGTCGCCTTCGTGGCGCGGCAGGATCAGCCCGTCGTCGAGCAGCGAGGCGGTGATGGCGGAAACGGTGGTGGTGGAGAGTTCGGTGCGCTCGCTGATCTCGATGCGCGCGATCGGACCATGGCGCCGGACGGTATCGAGCACGTTCAAGCGATTGATCGCGCGCATCAATTCTGGATCTGCAGTCTTCATGAAAATTAGCCGGCGATCGTTTCTTTAGGCGGAAGCCAATATTTTTAACGGGTTACGAAATAAATAACAAGCAATTTAGCGGCTCTGTCAAGCGCATTTGATAAAAATACAGGCAGTCGGGTTGACATTGGGTGAAAGCTCCGTTGAATTAATCCGCATTGGGGAAAAATTGTGAGGATAGGTCCCCTGGGAGGAAAATCATGAATTTTATGCTGAAGAGCGCCGCTTTCGGCGGCAGGCGCATTGCATCCATGGCTGCGGCAGCCGGCATGTTGCTGGCAGGAGCAAATGCTGCCTCGGCGACGACGGTGGTCAAGTGGCTGCATCTCGAGCTCGATCCGAAAAACGTCGCGGTCTGGGAGGATATCGCCAAGAAATACGAGGCCCAGCATCCCGACGTCGACATCCAGATGCAGTTCCTCGAAAACGAGGCTTTCAAGGCCAAGCTTCCCACGCTGCTGCAGTCCGATGACGTGCCGGATTTCTTCTTCAGCTGGGGCGGTGGCGTCCTGAAGCAGCAATCCGAGACCGGCGCCCTGCAGGATGTGACGGCAGCACTCGATGCCGATGGCGGCAAACTGCGCAGTGCCTATACCCCGGCCTCAGTCAATGGCCTGACCTTCGACGGCAAGACCTGGGCGATCCCCTACAAGGTCGGTCTGGTCAGCTTCTTCTATAACAAGGCGCTGTTTGCCAAGGCCGGCGTTAAAGCCGAGGACATTAAGACCTGGACCGATTTTCTCGAAGCGGTGAAGAAGATCAAGGCGGCCGGCATCGTGCCGATTGCGGGCGGCGGCGGCGAGAAATGGCCGATCCATTTCTACTGGAGCTATCTCGTCATGCGCGAAGGCGGCCAAAAGGTCTTCGAAGCGGCCAAGAAGGGCGAGGGCGAAGGTTTCCTTGATCCGGCGATCATCAAGGCCGGCGACGACCTTGCCGAACTCGGCAAGCTTGAGCCTTTCCAGCCCGGCTATCTCGGCGCAACCTGGCCGCAGACGCTCGGTGTCTTCGGTGACGGCAAGGCGGCGATGATCCTCGGCTTTGAAAGCACCGAAGCCAACCAGCGCAAGAATGCCGGCGACGGCAAGGGGCTTTCGTCGGACAATATCGGCCGTTTCGTCTTCCCAACGGTCGAAGGCGGCGCGGGCAAGCCGACGGATACGCTCGGCGGTCTGAACGGCTGGGCCGTCACCAAGAAGGCCTCCAAGGAGGCGATCGATTTCCTCGCTTTCCTGACGAATGCGGACAACGAGCGCGCGATGGCCAAGTCAGGCATGTTGCTTCCCGTTGCCGTCGGTGCCGACGACGGCGTCGTCAACCCGCTGATTGCAGAATCGGCAACACAGCTTGCGGGTTCGACCTGGCATCAGAATTTCTTCGACCAGGATCTCGGTGCGGCCGTCGGCCGTGTCGTCAACGACGCCTCGGTGGAAATCGTCTCCGGACAGATGAATTCCAAGGATGGCGCCCAGATGATCCAGGACGCTTTCGAACTGGAACAATAACCAGCGCTTGCAGACCCTTCCTGGCGCTCCGATGAAGAGCGGGGCGCCAGCATTGCTGCCGACATACGAAAGCAGGAGCCATGGCCAATATTTCAGTCCCATCGATGACATCAGCCGTAAGCCCGGCAAGACGAGCCGCAAACCGGAAAAGCTCGGTCGCGCACGACCGGCTGACGGTGCTGCTGATTTTTCTGCCGCCGGCGCTGTTGCTGTTTACGCTCTTCGTCATCATGCCGATGGGGGAGGCCGCCTGGTACAGCCTCTACAAATGGAACGGCTACGGCACGCCGACCGAGTTCATCGCGCTCCGCAACTTCCAGGTTTTGTTCCGGAATGCGGCTTTCACCCAGGCGCTGGTCAATAACGGCCTGATCATCGTCATCTCGATCTGCATCCAGGTGCCGCTTGCCATCTGGCTTGCCACTATGCTGGCCCATCGCATTCCGGGTGTCGTCGGCTACCGCCTGATCTTCTTCCTGCCCTATGTGCTGGCGGATGTTGCCGCAGGCCTCATCTGGCGTTTCGTCTATGATGGCGATTATGGCCTGTTTGCCGCCGTTTCCAACTTCTTCGGCTTCGCAAACCCTTACGTGCTCGCCGACAAGGACGTGGCGATCTATGCCGTGCTCGGGGTCATCGTCTGGAAATATTTCGGCTTCCACATGATGCTCTTCATCGCCGGTCTGCAATCCGTCGACAAGAGCGTGCTGGAGGCGGCGGAAATCGACGGCGCTACCGGCTGGCAGAAATTCCGCTACGTCACGCTGCCGCTGCTCGGCTCCACCTTACGTCTTTCCATCTTCTTTGCCGTCGTCGGCTCGCTGCAGCTTTTCGACATGATCATGCCGCTGACGGGCGGCGGGCCTTCCAACTCCACCCAGACGATGGTCACCTTCCTCTACACTTATGGTGTCATGCGCATGCAGGTCGGTCTCGGCAGCGCCGTCGGCGTGGTGCTCTTTATCATCTGCGTGACGCTCGCCTTCGGCTACAAAAGGATCTTCATGCGCCATGACTGATATGAGCTCTTCCATCCGCATGAGCGCGTCGACACGCATCTATCTCTATGTGTCGCTAAGCCTGATCGCCGCGATCGTGCTCGTGCCGTTGCTGACGACGGCGCTCGGCGGCTTCAAGACGCTGGGCGACCTGCGCACCAATCCCTTCGGTCTGCCGACGGAATGGCAATGGGCGAACTATACCGACATTCTCTTTGGCGAACGCTACTGGCTGCAGATCGGCAATTCGCTTGTTATCGCAGCACTCACCGTTCTCCTGACGCTGATCGTGTCGTCCATGGCGGCCTTCGCCTTCGCCCATGTCCGGTTTTTCGGTTCGTCCTTCCTGCTCAATTATTTCCTGCTCGGCCTGATGTTTCCGGCGGCGACGGCGATCCTGCCGCTCTTCATCCGCATCCGCGATCTCGGCCTGCTGGATACCTATTGGGGCGTGGTGCTGCCGCAGGTGGCCTTTGGTCTCGGCATGAGTATCCTGCTGTTTCGGAACTATTTTCGCAACCTTCCGGAAGAATTGTTCCAGGCGGCCTTTGTCGACGGCTGCGGCTATCTCAGATTCTTCTGGCATGTCTCGCTACCGCTTTCCCGGCCGATCGTCGCCACCGTCAGCATCATCTCCTTCGTCGGCAGTTGGAACAGCTACATTCTGCCGCTGATCATGCTGAATTCGGAATCCAAGTATCCCTGGCCGCTCGGCATCATGGTCTATCGCGGCGAATACGGCACGGAATGGCAGCTGGTGCTCGCGTTCATCACGCTCACCATCCTTCCCACAATCATCGTCTTTTTCGTCGCCCAGAGACACATCATCGCCGGATTGACCGCCGGTGCCGTGAAGTCCTGAGCCGAGCCATTGGAGGATTCATGGCATCCGTTGAACTGAACGACATCCGCAAGACCTATGGCGCCGTCGACGTCATCCACGGCATTTCGCTTGATATCGAGGATGGGGAATTCGTCGCCCTCGTCGGACCGTCCGGTTGTGGAAAATCAACGCTGCTTCGGATGATTGCCGGCCTCGAAGAGATAACCGATGGCGAGATTGCGATTGGCGGCAAGGTCGTCAACGGCATGACGCCGCGCGAACGCAACATCGCCATGGTCTTCCAGTCCTACGCGCTCTATCCGCACATGACGGTCGCTGAAAACATGGGCTTCAATCTCAAGCTCGCCGGCGTGGCGAAACCTGAGATCGAGGCCCGCGTCGCCGAGGCCGCCCGCATGCTTGATCTCGCCAAGCTGCTCGACCGCAAGCCGGCCCAGCTTTCCGGCGGCCAGCGCCAGCGCGTCGCCATGGGGCGCGCCATCGTGCGCAATCCGGCAGTCTTCCTGTTTGACGAGCCGCTGTCCAACCTCGATGCCAAGCTGCGCGTGCAGATGCGCTCGGAGATCAAGACACTGCACCAGAAGGTGAGGACCACTTCGATCTATGTCACCCACGACCAGATCGAGGCGATGACGCTCGCCGACCGCATCGTCGTGCTCAATCACGGCAGGGTGGAGCAGGCGGGTACGCCGCTCGAACTCTACAAGAAGCCAGCCAATCTCTTCGTCGCCGCCTTCATCGGATCGCCGGCGATGAACATGCTCGACGGCACGGTGGACGGTGAAAACGGTCAGCCTGCGGCCCGCCTCAGTGATGGGACCGCGATCCGCATCGCGCCCGATCGCAAGGTGAAGGCCGGTCAGGCAATCACGGTCGGCCTGCGCCCCGAACACCTCGTCCCCGGTCTATCAGCAGGCACGCCGCTCGCCGGCCGGACGATGCTGGTGGAACCCACAGGCGCCCAGACCCATGTGGTCTTCGATCTCGCCGGACAGCAGGTAACCGCCATCGTCGACGGCGAATATCCCGCCCGCTACGGCGCCGTCTTCGAGGCGAGTATTACGAGCGACCAGGTGCATGTCTTCGACCGCGGCACTGGGGTGGCGCTGTAGGAGCGGGCAGCCCGCCAATGGCAAAACCGCTGGGCAGCCCGGCGGCCCGGACGGCCAACGTATTATTCAGCCGCAATCCGTTGGACGCCATTTGCCTCCACGATCTTTTCCAAGAGCGCGAGTTCTTCCTGGGTAAGATCCGTCAGAGGCGGGCGGACAGGCCCTGGATTCTGCCCAAGGACACGAAGGCCGGCCTTGATGATGGAGACGGCGTAACCTCTTTTCCGATTGCGCAAGGCGACGAAGGGGAAAAAGAAGCTCTTGAGGATCTCGTCGACGGTTGCCTGATCGCCCCCGCGCAGGGCGGTATAGAAGCGCTGGGCGAGGGCGGGTACGAAGTTGAAGACGGCGGATGAATAGGTCGTCACACCAGCAGCAAAATAGGCCTGTGCATAGACCTCATGGGTGGGCATGCCGCCGACATAAACGAGACGGTCGCCGAGCAGGGTGGTGATCTCGATGACCTTGTCGACATCGCCGACGCCGTCCTTGAAACCGATAAGGTTCGGGCATTCCTCCGCCAGGCGCGCGATGCTTTCGGCGGTCAGGACGGCGTTGTCGCGGTTATAGACGATGACGCCGATGCCGACCGATTGGCAGACGGCCTTGACGTGGGCGACCAGGCCGACCTGTTCGGCAAACATCAGGTAGGGCGGCAGCAATAAAAGCCCGTCCGCTCCCGCCTTCTCGGCCGCGATAGCGATCTCGATTGCCAGCGACGTGCCGTAGCCGGTTCCCGAGATGATCGGCGTCTTGCCCGCCGACGCCTTGGCGGCCCTGATGACCTGCGGGATCTCGCTGGGATTGAGGGAGAAAAACTCCCCGGTGCCACCGGCGGCAAACAGCGCAGCCGCATCATAACCCGAAAGCCATTCGACATGACGGCGGTATTTCGCTTCGTCAAATTTGAGCTGATCGTCGAAATGCGTAACCGGGAACGAGAGGAGACCACTGCCGACGGCCTTCTTCAATTCAATCGGGTTCATCATCAAGTCCTATTCCTTACGTGTTGAAAATTGACCGTGTCAGGCGCTCTCGAGCATCTGCAGAAGTGCGGCGATATAGCCGTAACAGAAGGCAAAGGCGGTCGCGGACGGGTCCTTGCCGCTGACGGTCGGCACATGGTCGGGCATCAGCATGTATTTGAAGCCGACCTCCTTGTAGATCTTGGCCGAGCGGACCATGTCCATGTCGCCCTCGTCGGGGAAGGTCTCCATGAAGGAAAGCTTGCCGCCGCGAATGTTGCGGAAGTGAACGTTGAAGATCTTGTCGCGCCGACCGAACCAGCGAATGACGTCGTCGATCTCTTCGCCGGGATTTTCGAGCATCTCGCCGATCGAGCCCTGGCAGAAATTGAGGCCGTGATAAGGGTTTTCGCGCATCAGCACGAATTTCTTCAGGCCTTCCACCGTGCCTAAGACACGCGTGACGCCTCGGTACCCCGGCGGCGTATAGGGATCGTGCGGATGGCAGGCGAGCCTGACGCGGTTACTCTCGGCAACAGGAACGACACGTTCGAGGAAATAGTCGATCCGTTCCCAGTTTTCATCCTCTGAGAGAACGCCGGCAAGACCGGGCGCGGCCTGCTGGTCCGTCCTGTCCCAGCGGAAGCTGGCATTCAGCGATCCGCCGCGTCCTGGTTCATCGGGCGTGCGGGGAATGCCGATCAGGTTGAGATTATATTTTACCGCGGGAATACCTGCCGCGGCGACATTCTCGATCATCCGGCAGACCGCATCGATCTGCCTGTCGCGTTCGGGGCCGGCGAGCAGGATGTCGGGATAGGAAGCTTTCTCTATCGGCTGCGAGGGCAGGGGCAGCTGGATCATGTCGAGGATCAGGCCGAAGCTTTCGACTTTGTCGCGATGGCGCTCGATATCGGAAAGCGTCCAACTGCTCGGCTTTCCCGGCGGGTCGGCGCTGATATGCTTCACACCCAATTGCGCGAAGATGCGATAATCGTCGTCATCTCGCGCTGCCACCTGTGTTCCCAGATACATCAGAGTCCCTCTCAAATCTTCATAATGTCATATGACATAATATGAATTTTTGAGAGAGTCGAGCCTTATTGCTGCTCGGCGAGCATGCGGTAGCGACGCTGGCTTGCCATCATATGCGCACGCATTGCCTGGCGGGCGCGCTCCGGATCCTGGTCGGCGATGGCCGACAGGATTTCCACATGTTCGGCATAAACCTTCTGGAGATAGTCGCGATCGTTGGCTTCGGGCAGTGTCGGAAACTGGCCGCGGGGGATGGCTCTCGGGCCAAAATGGCGCAGAACATCGACATAGAACCGGTTGTTCGTGGCGGCGGCGATCGCCATGTGGAAGGCATAATCCGCCTCCACCGTTTGCTGCCCGGTTTCGATGAGGCTTGCCATTCTGCGGTTGGCTTCGCGGATGGCCGCCTCCTGCTCGGCGGTGCGGCGATAGGCGGCGATTGCTGCCGCTTCGCCCTCTGCCGCCATCCGAAACTCCAGCAATTCCAGGGTTTCCGGAATGCTTTTGATTTCCACCGGCGTCAGTGACAATACCGAATGAGCCTTGGGATCGGCGACGAAGACGCCTTTGCCCTGTATCGGCTTGACGAAGCCTGCTGCCCTTAGATCGGCAATGGCTTCACGCACCACCGTGCGGCTCACGCCGAATGTCGATTCAAGCTGCGGCTCGGTCGGCAGCTGGTCGCCGACGCGCAGCTTCCCCGCCTCGATTTGCGCCCGCAACTGATCGATAACCTGCTGCGCCAGTCTTTGCCGACCGCGGCTGAGTGTTGTCATTTCCTGTTCCCAATCCCTTTGCATCAAGGTCACCCGCTGGGTCTTGCAAATCATATCCGACTTCGTTAAATCATAATACGACATACGGGCGACATAATATGTTTCCTATAGTAATCCAGGGAGGAGTTACAATGAAGCATTTTTCTAAGGGCCTGTTCGCCGGCGCCGTCATTGGCGCATTGACGATCGCCGCGCCGCAATTGCATGCCGCCACGCCGAAGGACCAGTTGGTGATAGGGACATCCCTGGCGCAGGTTCTATCCCTCGATCCGCATCAGGCGACCGAGGGAAAAGCGGTCGAGATCATGTCGAACCTTTACGATCGGCTGGTGAACAGCACCCCTGACGGCAAGATCGTGCCGCAGTTGGCCGAAAGCTGGAAGGTTGACGACAAGGGCATCACCTTCACGCTGCGCCAGGCCAAATTCGCCACCGGCAATCCGGTGACCGCTAAAGATGTCGTCTATTCGCTGGGACGCCTCCTGAAGCTCGATCAGGCCGCTGCCGCAAACCTCAAGCGCATCGGCTATGACAAGGACAATGTCGACAAGCTCGTCACGGCAGTCGACGACAAGACTGTGCGCATCGATTTTTCCGGTCAGGTGACGGCCGAAATGCTGCTCTACCGGCTCACGACCTCGACCACCAGCGTGGTCGACAGCGTCGAAGTGCAGAAGCATGTCGCCGAAAATGACTGGGGAAACGCCTGGATGCGGACGCACTCGGCCGGCTCCGGTCCCTTCACCCTCAATCGCTGGTCTCCGAACGAACTGGTGATCCTCGACGCCAATAAGGATTATGTGGCCGGCGTTCCGAAGATGCGTCGCGTCATCGTCCGGCACGTTCCCGAAAGCCAGGTCGAGCGATTGATGCTGGAGCGCGGGGATATCGATATTGCCAGCGCTCTGACGGCATCGGATCTTGCGACATTCAAGGACAAGCAGGGCTTCGCCATTCAGCGGATTCCCACCGGCGGCTTCTACGTGCTGTCGATGAATGCCGGCAATCAGTACCTCTCCAACCCGAAAGTTCGCGAGGCCATTGCCTACGGCATCGACTACAAGGGCATAGAGAAGACGATCATGGGGCCTTACGGACGGGCCAGAAACGTTCCCGTCCCGGAGAATTTCGAATATGCGATCCCCAATCCCGATTGGCATCTCGACGTCGAAAAGTCCAAGCAGCTCTTGAGCGAGGCCGGGTTCAAGGACGGTTTTTCGCTTTCGCTGAAGACCATCGCCCAGACACCGCGCATCGATCTTGCCACGGCGATCCAGGCATCGCTCGCTCAGGTCGGTATCAAAATCGATATCCAGCAGGGCAACGGCTCGGAAATCATCGCCGCCCATCGCGCCAGGGATTTTGACCTGCTGATCCCGCAGACCAGCGCCTACATGCCGAATGTCCTCGGATCGATGGAGCAGTTCTCCTCCAACCCTGACAATTCGAAAGAGGCCAACAATGCCGGCAATTTCGTCTGGCGCTCGGCCTGGGACATTCCCGAACTGACGGCCTTGACCGCCAAGGCATCAATGGAGCCAGACCCGAAGAAGCGCGGCGAACTCTACGTTCAGATGCAGAAGATGTTCGTGGAACAGAAGCCGGCGGTGCTTCCGCTCTTCGAGCGCTTCGAGCCGATCGTCCTGTCAAGCAAGGTACAGGGATATGTGGGACATCCGACCCAGCTGACTCGCCTCGAGGACGTCACAAAGTCTGAAACCCAGTAATACCCCCGAGGCAGCCGATCATGAAGGAACTCTCCGCAGCCGAATTTGGCCGACGCTTGGCGCATCTGCTGGTCAGCCTGTTCATCCTCCTATGTGTGACCTTCGTGATCGGCCGCGTCCTGCCCACAGACCCCGTCGGCGCGATCGTCGGCGAGCTCGCAGATCCCGCCGCCTATGCGGCGATGCGGGCGCGTCTCGGCCTCGATCTCCCGATCTACCAGCAGTTCTACCTCTATCTCTACGGGCTGGCGCACGGTGATTTCGGCACGGCCGCTCTGACCGGCAATCCGGTCTCTGCCGACCTCGCCCAGGCCTTTCCGGCGACGTTCGAGCTTGCAACGCTTGCCGTGATCATTTCGACATTCGTCGGCGTTCCGCTCGGGCTTACTGCTGCCCTTTTCCGCGACAGCCTGATCGATAAGCTTGCCCGCGTGATCGCCCTCGTCGGGCATTCGGTGCCGGTCTTCTGGTTTGGCATCGTCGGGCTCGTCATCTTTTATGCGGGTCTGAACTGGGTCGGCGGGCCGGGCAGGGTCGACGTGTTCTACGAAGGCCTCGTCACGCCACAGACCGGGCTGTTGCTGGTCGACAGCCTGCTGCAGGGCGAGACTGAAATCTTCTGGAATGCGCTCGGCCATATCATCCTGCCGGCTTTCATCCTCGCTTACGCGGCGATGGCCTATATCACCCGCATGACCCGCAGCTTCACGCTGGAGCAGTTGAGCCAGGACTATGTGATTGCCGCCCGCGCTAAAGGCGTGAGTCCGACCGGCACGATTTTGCGCCACGTCCTGCCGAATATCGCGGTGCAGCTGATCACCATTCTCGCAATTTCCTATGGCGGGCTGCTCGAAGGCGCTGTCGTGACCGAGATCGTCTTCTCCTGGCCGGGCATCGGCCAGTACATGACCAACGCGCTGATGATCGGCGATATGAACGCCATCGTCGCAGCCACTATTATCGTGGGATTCATCTTTATGTTGCTGAACTTCCTGGCCGACGTCGCCTACGCCGTGCTTGATCCGCGTATGAGGGAGGCAACCCGATGAGCGATGCCGTCCACAGCGAGATTCGCATCCGGCCTCCGAGCGTGCCGAGCCGTGTTGCTGCCTCTTTTGCGCGCGCCGGCCGTAAATTGGCCGACGAGCCGCTTGGTCTCGCCGGCTTCGCCGTCCTCGGCATCCTCTGCGTCGTGGCGATTTTCGCGCCGCTTCTGGCGCCCTATGATCCGACCATTCAGGCGCTTGGCGATGCTTTGCAGCCTCCAAGCCTCGCTCATCCGGCCGGCACGGACGAGTTCGGCCGGGATATCCTTAGCCGCCTCATCTTCGGCACGCGCATCACCATTCAGACCGTGCTTGCGGTCTCGCTGATCGTCGGGCCGATCGGCCTCCTGATCGGTGTCGTCGCGGGTTTCTTCGGCGGCAATACGGATGCGTTTCTGATGCGCGCGACCGATATTGTCCTCTCCTTTCCGTCGCTGATCCTGGCGCTTGCCTTTGCCGCCGCGCTCGACGCGGGGTTGGGCACGGCGATCATCGCCATCTCGCTCACCGCATGGCCGCCGATCGCAAGACTTGCCCGGGCAGAGGCACTCGTCGTCCGAAACGCCGACTATGTAGTCGCCGCCCGCCTTTACGGCGCTTCGCCGATGCGCATCCTCCTTCTCTATATCGCGCCCATGTGCATTCCTTCAGTCATCGTTCGCCTGACGCTCAATATGGCGGGCATCATCCTGACGGCGGCCTCTCTCGGCTTTCTCGGGCTCGGCGCCCAGCCGCCCGCGCCGGAATGGGGCGCGATGATCTCCAACGGCCGCAAGTTCATGCTCGATTACTGGTGGGTCGCCGTCATGCCGGGTATCGCAATCCTGCTGACGAGCCTTGCCTTCAACATCGCCGGAGATGCTCTGCGCGACATTCTGGATCCCCGCCATGCAAGATCGTGATCTTCAGCCCGTTCTGTCAGTCAAGGGATTGAGCGTTCGTTTCGGAAGGGGCGCCGTGCCCGCCGTCTCCAATGTCAGTTTCGACGTCGGACGCGAACGTGTCGGCATTGTCGGAGAATCCGGCTCCGGCAAATCGACGACGGGCCGTGCCATCATGCGCCTTTTGCCGCCGGCCGCCATGCAATCCGCCGAGCGCCTGGATCTTGCCGGCAGTTCCTTGCTTTCGAAGACCGAGCGTCAGATGGGCGCGCTTCGGGGCAAGGATATCGCCCTGATCATGCAGGACCCGCGCTATTCGTTGAATCCGGTGCTTTCGATCGGCAAGCAGATCGCCGAATCCGCGCGCCTTCATCTCGGCCTTCGCGGAAGCCAGGCGCAGGATGCTGCCCACGCCATGCTGGCGCGCGTGCGCATCAGTGATCCGGATCGGGTCATGGCGCTCTATCCCCACCAGATATCAGGCGGCATGGGCCAGCGCGTGATGATCGCGATGATGCTGGTGGCCCGGCCGAAACTGGTGATCGCCGACGAGCCGACCTCGGCTCTCGACGTCAGCGTCCGCAAGGACGTGCTCCTGCTGCTCGATGAGCTGGTGCGAGAGAATAATTCGGGATTGCTGCTGATCAGCCACGACATTCGCATGGTGGCAGCCTTCTGCGAGCGGATCATCGTCATGTATGCCGGCAGGATCGTGGAAACCCTGACCAGCCTGGAAGAGGCTCGCCATCCCTATACCCGCGGCCTGATATCAGCGCTGCCCGACCCGAAGAACCCGGTTCGCCGGCTCGCGGTTCTCGACAGGGCGAAACTCGATCTGGAGACAGCGCAATGATCAATGTGCAGGATCTCGATGTCACCTTTGCGTCGGGCAAGAACAGGAATCATGTCGTCAGAGGCGTCAGCTTTCAGGTCAACCGGGGGGAGACCCTGGGCATCGTCGGCGAATCCGGATGCGGCAAATCGACGGTGCTGCGTTGCCTCGCCGGAATGGAAGGTAGCTGGACGGGCCAGATCGAGCTCGGCGGAAAGCCGATCGGAAAGAAGCGCTCCCGCGAGGAACTGACCATCGCCCAGATGGTGTTTCAGGACCCTTATGGATCCCTCCATCCCCGTCATCGCATCGGCACCGCATTGGCGGAACCGCTACGCGCAATGCGGCATTCCGATATCTGGTCAAAGGTCGAAAAGGCCCTGGTCCAGGTCGGTTTACCCGCGAGTTTTGCAAGCCGTTTTCCGCACGAGCTTTCCGGTGGCCAGAGGCAGCGCGTCGCCATCGCCCGGGCACTCATCCTGTCACCGCCGATCCTGTTGCTCGACGAGCCGACTTCGGCGCTCGATGTCTCCATCCAGGCCGAAATTCTGAACCTGCTTGCCGATCAGCGCGAAGAGAAGGGACTGACCTATCTGCTCGTCAGTCACGACCTCGCTGTCATCGCGCATATGTGCGACCGGGTGTTGATCATGAAGAACGGCGGCTTCGTGGATGAGCTTACCAAGGAAGATCTGCAGGCCGGCATCACGCATGATGCCTATGCGCGAGAGCTCTTTGAGGCAAGCTTCATCGAAGCTTGATGGGGATCGACCCACAAAACGTCAGGCTGCTTTGCAATAGCTTGCGAAAGCGTCGAGGAAACGGCGCATCTCGTCCTGATGCCGAGGCTCGGAAAGATGCTTGCCAATCTCGTCCGGGGAAAGCTTCATCAGGTGGAACCGAAGGAAGAGCTCCTCGTTGAATCGATCGCTGAGCGTGGCGAGAACGACGCGTAGCTGGTGCAGCATGTCATCCCCTCTATGGGATGCGTGCGCAAGCACGATCGGTTTGCCGATCGCCTCGTCACGGGAGACAAGCCAGTCGATGGCGTTCTTCAACCCGCCAGGAATTGACCTGATATATTCGGGACTGGCCAGGATCAGTCCATCTGCATCCGCTATAGCTCTTGCAAGCGCCGCCACTTCAAGCGGAGGCTCCGGAAACTCCAGATCGGGCGAAAAGACCGGAAGTTCCCCCACGCGGTCATAGACCGAGACCGTATGCGTCGAACCGGCAGCCGACTGCAGCGCATGCAGCAGGGCCGTATTGGTAGAGGCTCTGCGAGCGCTGCCGGAAATTGCCAAGAATTTCATGGTGTCGGTATAACCTCCGGCCTCGTGCGATCGGCTCAAATCTGGTCAGCGGCAGTCGGGCGGCTGGCGACGGCGACGCTGCCCCTTTCGACGAGATGACAGGAAAGCTCGACGCGCCGCCGCGGAGTCGCAAGGCCGAGCATCATGTCACGCAGCAGATCGAGCGCGGTGGCGCCGAGTTCGCGCATCGGAATATGCACCGTCGAGAGCGGCGGATTGAGAAAGGCTGATTGCGGCAGGTCGTCTATGCCCATGACCGAGATGTCCCGCGGCACGGCATAACCCGCCGCCTGCAATCCGCGCACGGCGCCGTCGGCAAGACTGTCGCCCGCCGTCAGGACGGCAGTGAAGAACAGGCCCTTCTGGCGGACGAGCCGGGTGATCGCCTCTGCACCGAGTTCCGGCAGCCAGTCGTCGACTTCGAGCACCAGATCGGCACCGGCTTTCAGCCCGTGATGCTGCAGGGCATCGCGCCAGCCCTCCAGACGCCGCTCGATCGTCCGTCGCCCCGGCCGCAGCATGAACAGGATGCGTTCGTGCCCAGCCTTGATCAGCCGCTCGGCGGCGATGAAGGCGGCCGAGCGGTTGCAGGGCGTCACGCTCGAAAGCCGCATATAGGGATCGTCACTGTTGACGAGCACGACGGGTTTCCCAAGATTTGCGGCTGCTGCAAGCATATCTTCCTCGTCGACGGTCAGGATCAGCATGCCGCCGAAGCTCACGTCGTCACGCATTTCGGCGATGACGCGCGCTTCATCCCCTTTGTCGGCGACGGGGCGCATCGCCACCTCGATGCCGAGGGCGGATGCACGCGCATTCAGCCCTTCAAGAACGTAAAGCGTGAACTGGTTGCGGACATAGTCGATCATCGCGGCGCCGGAGGCGACGAGCATCACCTTCTTGCCCGCAACACTTGCCGGCAAGGCATAGCTGACGGCGCTCGCCGTTTCCAGCACCAGTTTGCGAATTTCCGGCCTTACGCCTTTTTCACCTGCCAGCGCTCGCGACACCGTGCTGATCGAGACGCCGCATCTGGCGGCAATGTCGTCGAGGCGCGTGCGCCTGCCTTTTTTCTGGTCCGCCGTCATAGGCATCTCCTCGCTCCCTCTCCCTTTATGCAAAAATCTTTCAGATTGCGCAAATGGAATGCCTATGCACAATTGTCGCGAGGAGTCCGCGACAAGCAACAGAGCAGGGAGGCTTTGAAGATGCGGTTTGACGGCCAGTCCATCCGTCGGCGTTTTGTCCGGCATTTCAAGGTTCGCGTGGGCTAAGCATGGCCGCCGAGCAGCAAGCCTATTTCCGCCGTGCAACGGCGAAGAATAACCCGATCGTCTATTGGCAGCTCGCCCATCTGTGGCAGGAGCGTTATGACGTCGACGACCGTCCGATGGAAGGCAGGATGGATCCCTTCTTCTTCGTCACCAAGACGAAGAACTTCATTCCTCATGAATATCCCTGCCGCACTGAATTCAAGCAAGCATTCTCCGGACGGCGGCCGCAGCCGGCCGCCGAATTCGAGGCCACCCGCTGGTGGCTTCCCTTCGGGTCCCCGCGCGTTGACCTGTCCGGCTTCTGGTTTCGCCCGACGCGCATCGGCTGCTGTGCACGCACCTTCCTGGATGCCCGGTCGGCGGGGCCTGCGACGCTTCGCCTGTCGACCTGTGGCGGCGCAATCCTCTTCGTCAACGGTGACGAACGGGGTTTCATGGCGCCCTACGAGCGCAACCTCGAGGCCCAACAGGTCTTCGAGGTCGAGCTGGCGGCTGGCCTCAATGAGATCCTCATCTATTTCGACGATCTCGCCGAGCGCGACGCCCGTTTCTATTTCCAGCTGGATTATCTCGAAGGGCCGGAGGTCGAAACGTCGGTTCCCGTTCCCGTCGCGGCCGGTGATGCGGATGCGCTTGAAGCGATCCTCGAAGGGATCAGGTTCGACCGCACCGCTTATTTCGGCGAGGATGTAACGATCCTTTTCCCCAAGCCGCTGCCGGTGGCGCTGACCTGTCATGTCGAGATCGAAGGCGACTTCATGTCGACCGAACGTTTCGACTATGATTTCGAACTGGAGAAAGGGGCGACGAGGCTTGATCTCGGCACGTCAGAGCGGATGCCGGCTGATTTCCGCCATTTCCGAATCGCCTTCAAGGCCGGCGAGTTTTCCATCGGCCGCACGCTCGGCGTCGAGATCTGTCACCCCCAGGGGGAAGCGCCCGCCGCGCTGGATGACCGCGTCGCCGAGGCGCTTGCCGAGGTCGCGGCGCATTCCGAGCCTGACACGGTCTGCGCCTTTGCGCGCCTGGCGCTGGGGCAGGGCGGCGAGGAGACCGAGGCGATGATCTCGGCCATGTTGCCGGTCATCGAGGACTGTCACGACTGTGCCGATTTCGTGCTCGTGCCGCTGCTGTTTGCCTATACGCGCTGGAGCGATCTACTGTCGCCGGGTCTGCGGGAAAGGATCGAGCAGGCCGTTCTCCGCTATCGCTATTGGATGGACGAGCCGGGCAACGACGTTCAGTGGTATTTTTCGGAAAACCACGCGCTTCTTTTCCATACCGCCGCCTATCTCGGCGGCAGGCTTTTCCCCAACGCCGTCTTCGTCCGTTCCGGCCGCACCGGCGTCGAGCAGATGAAAGTCGGCGAGGAGCGCGTGCGGGCCTGGCTCGATCACTTCGAGCGCTGGGAAATGGCCGAGTGGAATTCCGTTCCCTATTTCCCGATCGACCTTAAGGGCCTGACGGCGCTGGCCGCCTGCGCGCCTGACGAGACGATCCGTGCTCGGGCGAGTGCCAGCATCGTCCGCCTGATGGAGATCGTCGCTCGCTCGGCCCATCACGGCATGCTGACCGGCAGCCAGGGCCGTTCCTACGAACACACGCTGCGCCCCGGCCGCTCGGTCGAACTGTCAGCCATCGCCCGCCTTCTCTGGGGCCGTGGCTGGTATGGCCGGCGCGTCCACGCCTTGCCGCAGCTTGCCGTCTGCATCCGCGATCATGGATTGCGTTTCCCCGAGTCGCTGGCCGATATTGCCGCGCACCAATCCGACGACGCGCAGGAATGGACCTTTTCCCAGGGCGAGAACCGCTTCGCCGCGCTCTATCATTACAAGACGCGCGACACCGCGCTCGGCACCATTGCGCACTATCGACCCGGCGCCTGGGGCTATCAGGAGACGGTGCTGCATTTGCGCCTGGGCGACCGGCCGGAAGCACAGATCTGGATCAACCATCCCGGAGAAACCATCCAGTTCGGTTACGGGCGTCCGAGCTTCTGGGGCGGCTGCGGAACGCTGCCGCGCGTGCACCAGTATCGCGATCTGGCGATCCTCGATTTCGAGATCCATGAAGGCCAGCCGAATTTCACCCATGCCTGGTTCCCTGTCGAGGCCTTCGACGAAACCGCAGTTGACGGCAATCTGGCGCTTGCCCGCTCCGGCAACGGTCTAACGATGCTGATCGGCAGCGGAGCATTGACGCCGGTGAAGGAGGGCCCGACGACCGGTATGGAGCTGCGGCTCGCCGGCCGAAAAAGCCGCTGGATCGTTCGTCTCTCCGATCTCGAGCGCGACGGCGGCCTTGACGGCATGCAGGCGCGTTTCGCCAGGCTTTCGGCCCGCCGGGACGACGAGGGCGCACTGATCGTCATCGATCCGGATTATGGCCAGGTCGTCTTCGAAGAGGACGGTACCGTGCGCGCCGAAGGCCGTATTCTTCGTCCTTCGGACTGGTCGGTGCGGGGAGACGCGGTACATTTGGAGGTACCGGGCAGGCAGCCTAGGCGCGCGGCCTCGTAAGCGAGGTGTCCGGCAGGAGGAGGACCAGCCGGACATAGGAATTCATCGGTCAGGAGGAGGACAAAATGACCAGAATGAAATCGATCGGCGCGGCTTTCGCTGCGGTTCTTTTGAGTTCCGTTGCGGCCCACGCCGGCGACGTGCGTATCATGTGGTATTCCGACGGCGGCGAAGGCGATGTGATCAAGGACCTGCTGTCGCGCTTCTCGAAGGCCAATCCCGACATCAACATCATTCTCGACGAGGTCTCCTACAACGTCGTCAAGGAACAGTTGCCGGTGCAGCTGGAAGCCGGGCAGGGGCCGGATATCGCCCGTGTCACCAATTTGAAGGCGCCTGCGCAGCACTGGCTCGACCTTCGCCCCTATCTCACCGACGCGAAATACTGGGACGACAATTTCGGCGCCCAGGCCGATTGGATGCGCCCTGACGGTTCGAACGCCATCACCGGCTTCATGACGCAGCTGACGCTGACCGGCGGCTTCGCCAACAAGACGCTGTTCGATCAGGCCGGTGTCGAGATCCCCGGCCCGAAAGCCACCTGGGACGATTGGGCGGCGGCTGCCAAGAAGGTCGCCGACAGCCAGAAGGTCTTCGCCATGGCGATTGACCGCTCCGGCCATCGCGTCTCCGGCCCGAACATCTCCTACGGCGCCAACTACATCGCCGCCGACGGCAAGCCTGCGCCGATCGATCAAGGCGCCAAGGACTTCCTCGGCCGTTTCGTTAAGTGGAACGAGGACGGCACCATCAACAAGGACGTCTGGGTCAGCGCCGCCGGCTCTACCTACCGCTCCGCTGCCGAGGACTTCATCAATGGCGGCCTTGCCTATCTTTATTCCGGCAGCTGGCAGGTTTCGGGCTTCGCCCAGAAGATTGGCGATAATTTCGACTGGGTCGTGACCGGAAGCCCATGCGGGCCCGTTGCATGCTCAGGCATGCAGGGCGGCGCCGGTCTCGTCGCCGTCAAGTACACCAAAAACCCGAAGGACGTCGCCAAGGTGATGGATTACCTGGCGAGCGCCGACGTGCAGAAGGAGTTCGCCGAGCGCAGCCTGTTCATTCCGGCTCATAAGGGCGTCGCCTCCGGCCAGTTGGACTTCAAGACCGACAATCCGCATGTGAAGGCGGCGCTGAAGGCCTTCGTCGATGCCTCCGGCCAGACGGCGGCACCCGCCATGAAGCTGCCGGGCTGGAAGTGGTCGGACGCTTATTACAGCGCCATCGTCGCCCGCATCAGCCAGGTGATCGCCGGCGAAATGAAGCTCGACGACGCCTATGCCCGCATCGACGAGGACATCAAGGCGAAGGTCGCCGGCAACTGACGGAAGAATAGATAGCGGCGAAGATGGTTTCTTCAGAACCACCTGTCAAAACCGGTCTGCGGCAGGCGCTCCTTGCGCCTGTCCGGCTTGCCATGGGGCTCGTCGATATTCCCATGCGCGCCTGGCAGAAGCTGACGGGGCTGAACGGCATGGCGGGCGTTTTCCTGGCGCCCAACATGCTGATCTTCACCGTCTTCGTGCTCCTGCCGCTGGTCATCAACTTCATCTATTCGACGACGAGCGGCAGCGCCATCTTCCTGCAGAACAGGACCTATGTCGGCGCCGACCAGTACCGGATCCTCTTCGATTGCGGCTCTTATCTCGACCCCTCGACCTGTGCCGCCGACACCTTCTGGGCGGCCGTGCGCAACACGGCTGTCTTCGTCGTCTTCCAGGTGACATTGATGCTGGTCGCAGCGCTGGCAACGGCGCTGATCCTCAATCGAGCGCTTTCCAATCGCGGCTTCTGGCGCGCCGTCTTCTTCTTTCCGGTGCTTCTGTCGCCCGTTGTCGTCGGCCTGATCTGGAAATGGATATTGCAGCGCGAGGGTCTGCTGAACTATGCGCTGAGCCCCTTCGGCTTCGAGCCGTTCTCCTGGCTCAGCGACCGGTTCTGGTCCTTCTTCTTCGCCGTCTTCGTCTCGGTCTGGGCGCATATGGGCTTTTACGCGCTGATCCTGCTCGCCGGCCTGCAGGCGATCCCCAGGGATCTCTACGAGGCGGCGGCGATGGATAAGGCGAGCCCGACCCGCATCTTTCGGCGCATCACCCTGCCGCTGTTGATGCCGAACCTCATCGTCGTCCTGGTACTGGCGCTGATCCGCGCTGTGCAGATCTTCGACGAGGTCTTCGTGCTGACCGGCGGCGGGCCGGGCACCAGCACCATGTACATCACCCAGTATATTTACGAGACCGGCTTTGCGAGTTCATTGCGCAATCCGGGGCTTGCATCGGCCGCGTCGATCCTGATGGGCATCGTGCTTGTTATCCTGACGCTGATCCAGCTCGGTGTCAGCGCCCGCAACGAGAAGAAGAGAACACGCCAATGAGCGCTGTCGGCGCCTTCCTCCTTCGCCGCCGCGGGCGTGGCTGGCACTGGACGGATGTGGTCACCTGGATCTGGCTGATATCGGGCGTCTTTTTGATGTTCGGTCCGGCCGTCTGGCTGGTCTTCTCCTCGTTCAAGACGCCGGCAGCACTTGCCGAATTCCCGCCGTCCTTCTTGCCCTATGTTACTGAACAGGCTGATGTATCGGGCTACGACAAGCCGCTGCCGCTCTATAATGTCATCATGCCTGATGGTAGCACCCGCGTGCTTGCCGAAGTCCGCCGCATCGGTATCATCGGCCAGATGGTCGATCCGAAGCAGCCCGGTGAGATCGTCAAGGCCAACATCAAGGACCGCACGCCGGTGCGTAAGGTCGAATTCGCCGGCGGCAACTACACCGAACCATTCCAGCGCTTCGATTTCTTCCTGTTCTTGCGCAATTCCGTCTTCGTGACGGTCGCTGCGACGGCCATTACGCTGCTCGTCAATTCCATGGCCGCCTTCGCGCTCTCGAAATACCAATTCCCCGGCCGCACCGCCGTCATGCTGATGATCCTGGCGACGCTGATGGTGCCGCTCTCGGTCATCGTCGTGCCGCTCTATTCCGTCATCGGCACGTTGAACCTCTTTGACAGCCTTTGGGGCGTCATCCTGCCGACGGTCGCGACCCCGACCGGCGTTTTCCTGCTCAGGCAATACATGCTGACGATCCCCGACGAGCTGATCGACGCCGCCCGCATGGACAAGGCCAGCGAGTGGCAGATCTACTGGCGCATCATCCTGCCGTTGTCGGCGCCGGCGCTGGCGGTGCTGGCGATCTTCTCGGTCGTCTGGCGCTGGAACGATTTCCTCTGGCCGCTGATCGTGCTCTCACGCAAGGAACTCTACACGTTGCAGGTCGGCCTCAACGTCTATGCCGGTGAACTCAACGTGCAATGGCACTACATCCTCGCCATGACCGTCGTCTCGATGATCCCGGTGGTTCTGATCTTCGTCTTCCTGCAGCGCTTCATCACAACTGGTATTGCCGGTTCCGGACTGAAATAGGCGGGCTCATAATATGAAACAGGAGAGCGCATGAGCGGGCTCGAACTCAGGAACATCGTCAAGAATTTCGGCGCCGTCGAAGTCATTCGCGATGTCTCGCTTGCCGTCAACGACGGTGAGTTCGTCGCTTTTGTTGGCCCGTCCGGTTGCGGGAAATCGACGCTGCTGCGCCTGATCGCCGGCCTCGATAAGCCAACCGGCGGCAGCATCGCTATCGACGGCAAGGATGTCACCGGTATCACCGCCGCCGACCGCGGCCTTGCCATGGTCTTCCAGTCCTATGCGCTCTACCCGCATATGAGCGTGCGGGAAAATCTCGCCTTCGGCCTCGAAAACACCAAGGTGGCGAAGGCCGAGATCGAAGCGCGCATCGCCGATGCCGCACGCATGCTGGAGATCGAACCCTTCCTGCAGCGCCGGCCGGGCCAGCTCTCCGGCGGCCAGCGCCAGCGTGTCGCCATCGGCCGTGCTATCGTCCGCCGGCCGGATGCCTTCCTGCTTGACGAGCCGCTGTCCAATCTCGACGCCGAGCTCCGGGTCACCATGCGCGCCGAACTCGCGGCCCTCCACGCCCGCCTGAAGGCGACGATGATCTACGTCACCCATGATCAGGTCGAGGCGATGACGCTTGCCGATCGCATTGTCGTGCTGAGAGGCGGCAGGATTGAGCAGGTCGGAACGCCGCTCGAACTTTACAACAAGCCGGCGAACCGCTTCGTCGCCGGCTTCATCGGCGCGCCGCATATGAATTTCCTGGAGGGCGCAATCATCGGTCACGAGGGCGGGTTCACCCAGGTCGAAACTGTCGGTGGCCACCGCCTTTCCGCCATCGCGCGTGAAACTCGTCCGGTCGGCGAAAGGATCAGCATTGGCATCCGGCCGCAACACATCACCCTTGCCGATGCGGCTGCCGCGACGCGGCTGGACACCCGCGTCATCCTCGTCGAGGAACTGGGCTCCGAGACGGTCGTTCATGCCGACGCCGCCGGAAAGAAGCTGATTGCGGTCTTTGCCGGCCAGCAGCGGATGAGATCGGGCGATAGCCTGCCGCTCAATCTCGATCCCGCTGTGCTGCACCTCTTCGGCGAGGATGGCCAGCGCCTCTCCTAAAGCATATCGCAAAAAATGCGCAACGAGACGGGATGGGGAAGCGGACCGGGCGGGTAGGGAGCTCGTCTGCCGTTTCGTTGGCCATCGGGAGAAAGCGGAAAAATCCCGATGTTCTCCGGCACCACCGCGTCCGCTTGGCGCGGCCCGCAACCTCGATCTGAAAATGCGCATATCGGCAAGAAGGTTCCGGAAACGAACCCGATCCACCATGCTGGAAGAGCCGGTGCAGTCCATCGGCTCTTCCCTATTCGTCCTATCGCTCTAGCTTACAGAGTATCTGATGAAAGGAGAAAACCATGACCGACGCACCGAATACGGCGACCCCGGCGCGAAGAGTGTTGCGTGGCCGCCCCTACAGCATCAGCGAATTTGCCAGGAAATACCGGCTCGACGACAAGGAGGCGAAGCGGCTTTACGAAAAGTTCGGTCCATCCGCCACGGAGCTCGACCTGTTGATGGCGGCAAAGCGACGCCCGCCGGGCCTGCCGACCAGTCTCGATGCCTGACGCCCCATCATGAAGATCCGAACCGGAAGCTGCCTTTGCGGGGCGGTCGCCTATCAGGTGGAAGGCGAACCGCTTCGTGTCGGCCTCTGCCACTGCGCCGATTGCCGCAAATCGAGCGGCTCCGCCTTCGTTTTCTTTGCGGTCTGGCCGCGCCCGGCTTTCTCCCATAGCGGCGAGATCGCCAGCTTCGCCGGCCGTAGCTTCTGCCCCGTCTGCGGCAGCAGGCTTTTCTGCCTCAGGGACGATGAGGCGGAAATTCGCTTAGGCTCTCTCGACAGTCCGCCGACCGACCTTGCGCCCAGCTTTGAGGTCTGGATCAAGCGACGCGAACCGTGGCTGCATCCGTTGTCCGGCGCGGACCAATTTGCCGAGGATGCGCACTGACGGGCGCTTTTTGTCTTTGGTTTGCCGCATGCCTTGATCGCAAAACCGCCGCACAGTTTGCGCCCCATGCTCAAGCGCACAGAAACTTGACTTTCCTTACCAATATTTCATTTCACCTATCCGCAATTCCGTGCCAGTTCGGCGCGACGCTAATCGTCGGTTCATCTGCATTGTGATTATTTCGCTGTAGGGCCGGGACGGCCACTGACTGATCGAGGACGATATGAACAAAATCGTAAGCGGCAACGAAACCGGAGCAAAGGCTGGCGCAACGCCCGACCTCGCAGCGGTTCTCGCCGCGTCGGGAAGGCAAGGCAAGGGCCGCCGTTGGCGCGGGCGCCTGATCGTCCTTCTCGTCGTCATCGCCGCCGCCGCTATCGCCGCCTATGTCTATATGGGCCGCGGGCGCAGTGAAATGAGCTATTCCAGCCAGCCGGCTAAACGCGGCGACCTGACGGTGCTCGTCACCGCCACCGGCTCGGTGCAGCCGACTGAGCAGGTGGATATATCGAGCGAGCTTTCCGGCACGGTCCGCGACGTCAACGTCGATTATAACAGCACGATTAAAGCGGGCGATGTGCTTGCCCTCCTCGACACCAACAAGCTCGAGGCGGATGTGAAGAGCTCGCGCGCCAAACTCAACTCAGCCAAGGCGAACGTTGTCAAGGCCAATGCCGACATGCAATCGGCAGGAACCTCGCTCGAGCGGTTGAAGAGCCTGGTCAAGAGCAACGTCTCCACCCAGCAGAGTCTCGACGACGCCACCTACAAATATGATTCCGCCGTTGCCGCCAAACAGATCAACGAAGCCGAGGTGCTGGCCTCGGAGGCCGATCTGCAGCTTGCCGAGGTCAACCTCGCCAAGGCGAAGATCGTCTCGCCGATCGACGGGGTGATCCTCACCCGCTCCGTCAATCCGGGCGCCACGGTCGCAGCCTCGCTTTCGGCGCCGATCCTCTTCACCATCGCCGGCGATCTGAAGAAGATGGAGCTGCAGGTCGATGTTGACGAGGCCGATGTCGGCCATATCGCCGTTGGCCAGAAGGCGAAGTTTACCGTGGACGCCTATCCCGATCGGACTTTTCCGGCCGAGATCGAGCAGATCCGCTTCGCCTCCGAAGTGGTCAACAACGTCGTGACCTATAAGGCGGTACTGTCAGTCGATAATGCCGACCTGCTGCTGCGCCCCGGCATGACGGCGACGGCCGATGTCACCGTCGAGGCCGTCAAGGATACGCTGATGGTGCCGAACGCCGCGCTGCGCTACGCCCCGGCGCAGGCGGAACGGCGCGGTCGCGGCATTTTCGGCCTCTTCGGTCCGCCGCGCCAGCGCCGCGATTCCGGTCCGGCGCTGACGGGCGCCGAGCGCCGCGTCTGGGTGCTGCGCGATGGCCGCCCGACGCCCGTCGTCATCCAGGTCGGCTCATCCGACGGCCAGTTCACCCAGGTCGTCTCCGGCGACATCAAGGAGAACGACGCGCTGGTGACCGACGCCACGTTGCGGACGAATTAGGCGAGGGGACGCATGACAAGCTCGCCGCTCATCGAATTCAGGCAGGTCTCGAAAGTCTACGGCCAGGGCGAGGCGGCGATCCGCGCGCTCGACCATGTCGACCTTGCGATCAACGCCCATGAATTCGTCGCGATCATGGGGCCATCTGGCTCTGGAAAATCGACGGCGATGAACATCCTCGGCTGCCTCGACGTGCCGAGCGGCGGCGACTACATCTTCCAGGGCATCCCGACCAGTGGCTTCGACCGCGGCCAGTTGACACTGCTGCGCCGTCACATGCTCGGCTTCGTCTTCCAGGGCTTCAACCTCTTGTCGCGCACCTCGGCCGTCGAAAATGTCGAGCTGCCGCTGATTTATCGCGGCATGGCGGTGCGCGAGCGGCGTGACCGAGCCCACGAAGCCCTGGCGCTGGTCGGCCTGTCCGGCCGTGAACATCACAAGACGCAGGAACTGTCAGGCGGCCAGCAGCAGCGCGTTGCGATCGCGCGGGCCATCGTCACCGAACCGGCGCTGCTTTTGGCCGACGAGCCCACAGGCAATCTCGACACGAAGACCAGCGTCGAGATCATGGACCTGATGACGCGGCTGAACCGCGAGCAGGGCATCACCATCGTCATGGTCACGCACGAGCCCGATATCGCCGCCTATGCGCAGCGGCTGCTGCGGTTCGTCGACGGTAAGCTCGAGACTGAGGTCGAGCACCGCAGGAGAGCGGATCATGTTCTTTGAGACGCTGAAGCTCGCGCTGCGCGCCATCAGCCGCAACATGCTGCGCTCTTTCCTGACCGTGCTCGGCGTCGTCATCGGCGTCGCCGCCGTCATCGCGCTGGTGACGATCGGCAACGGCACGACCGCACAAGTCTCGACCGAGCTGTCACGGCTCGGCACCAACATGCTGTTCGTCCGTCCCGGCCAGTTCGGTCCCGGCCGGGCGAGCTCCGAGGCCAAGCGTTTCAGCATCAAGGACGTCGCGGCCATTCGCGACCAGATCGGCGGTCTCAGGGCGGTGGCGCCGCTCAACCAATCCACAGCGACCGTGATTTTCGGCGGCCAGAACCATTCGACCAGCGTCTCCGGCACCACCAACGATTATTTCGTCGCGCAGGACTGGGATCTGGCGCTCGGCCGCAATTTCCTGCCCTCCGAGGAACGCGGCCAGGCGCGCTGCATCATCGGCGAGACGGTGCGCTCGCAACTCTTCGGCAGCGCCGACCCCACCGGCCAGCAGATCCGCGTCGGCAAGGTCTCGTGCCCCGTCATCGGTGTGCTTGCCAAGCGCGGCCAGTCCGGCATGGGTACCGATCAGGACGATGTCGTCATCATGCCGGTCAAGGTGTTCCAGCGGCGCATCAGCGGCAACAGCAACGTTCCGCAGATCATCATCTCGGCGCGCGACGGTTTTTCCACTGCCAAGGTGCAGTCCGATGTCGAAAATCTTCTGCGCGAGCGCCGTAAGATCATTCCCGGCCGGCAGGACGATTTCAACGTCAACGACATGACGCAGATCGCCGAGGCGATGACCGGCACGACGACACTGCTGACCGGCCTGCTCGGTGCGGTCGCCGCAATCAGCCTGCTCGTCGGCGGCATCGGCATCATGAACATCATGCTGGTCTCGGTCACCGAGCGCACCCGTGAGATCGGCATCCGCCTGGCAATCGGCGCGCTCGAAAACCAAGTGCTCACTCAGTTCCTGGTCGAAGCCGTGGCGCTGTCGCTGTTCGGCGGCATCACCGGCATCGTGCTCGGCTTGAGCCTCGGTTTCGGCGCAGTGACGCTGCTGAAAGTGCCCTTCGTCTTCAGCCCCCTCATGGTCGCCGTCGCCTTCGTCTTCTCCGCGGCGATCGGCATGATCTTCGGCTATTTCCCAGCGAGAAGGGCGGCGCAGTTGAACCCCATCGAGGCGCTGCGGCACGAATAAAAAAGCCGCTCAGGCATGGCAAAACATATCTCGCCCCTCTACTCCTATGAACCGAATATAACCGCTATCGGAGGGCAGCATCGTGCCGCTCAACAGACTGCTGATCTACGCCAAAAACGTCGAGGAAACGGCGCGGTTTTATGAGAAGCATTTCGGTTTCAAGGCGATTGGCCTGCCCGGCGACAGGATCGTCGAACTGGCTTCTCAGGACGGCGGCGCGAATATAATGCTTCATCAGGCCGCTAAGGGTCAGCGGAGCGGCCAATCCACCGTCAAGCTCGTATTCGACGTGGAGGATGTCGAGGGCTTTTGCAGGCGATGCGCGGAGAATGGCCTGGAGTTCGGGGCTATTCACAAGGCTGACGGCTATATGTTCGCCAACGCCAAGGACCCATGTCAAAATTCGATCTCGGTTTCCAGCCGGGCTTTTCGAAAGCGTGCGGAAAGCGCTTGACCTCGAAGCCTTGTTATCTATCTGTCTCCATTATGATATATCAGTGAGACTTGCCTTCAATTCTCGGCTTGTCCGCGCGTGAAATATCAATTTGGGAGTCGGATTTTCGGCATGCAGACTTCACAGAGCCATCTTGCCTATCTCGCGCTGGAGCATCTGATCGTAACGCTGGCGCTGAAACCTGGCGCACTTGTCACCGAAAAGCAGCTGATCGATATGGCGGGTCACGGGCGTACGCCGGTTCGCGAGGCAATTCAGAAGCTCGCCTGGCAGGGGTTGATCCTGGTGAAGGCGCGTGTCGGGCTGCAGGTTGCCGAGATCGCGCCTGAGGACCATGGCAATGTCATGCAGGTGCGCCGCGAACTGGAGCCGATCGCGGCAGGCCTTGCCGCCGAACATGCGACCGACGAACAGCGCGCGCGCCTCGTCGAATGCGCCCGCGCGATGGAGGAATGCGCCGTCACGGGAGATCTCGCCGGCTTCTTCTCCGCCGACAAGGCTTTCGACGAAATCCTTGAGGATGCCTGTCCGAATGGCTTCATCATGGCAGCGCTTGGCCCGGTGCAGACCCATTCGCGCCGTCTCTGGTACTCCACCGCAAGCCCGGAACGCATGGATCGCTCGATCTCGCTGCATGTCGCCGTCATCCGCGCCATCCATGCGGGCAAGCCGGATGAGGCGCGCGCCGCCATGACGGCGCTGATCGACTATCTCGCCCACATATAGAAACGGCCCCGTTTCAGGAGCCGCTGTCAGATCTGGTTGTTAGTAGAGCGTCAGCCGACGAACGCGCGCTCGATGACGAACTCGGCGGGCTTGCTGTTGGCACCTTCATCGAGGCCGGCCTTTTCGAGCAGTTCCTTGGTATCCTTCAGCATTGCCGAGGAACCGCAGATCATGCCGCGGTCGATTGCCGGGTCGAGCGGCGGCACGCCGAGATCGGTGAACAGCTTGCCGGAGGAGATCAGATCGGTGATGCGGCCGCGATATGCGAAATCCTCGCGCGTGACCGTCGGATAATGCCGCAGCTTGTCGCCGACGACTTCCTTCAACAACTCATCGTTCTGGATCTCGTGCACGAGATCGAAGCCGTATTTCAGCTCGGCGACATCGCGGGTCGTATGGGTGAGGATGACTTCCTCGAACTTCTCATAGGTCTCGGGATCACGGATCAGGCTGGCGAAAGGCGCAATGCCCGTTCCCGTCGAGAACATGTAGAGACGACGGCCGGGTGTCAGCGCGTCGAGCACCAGCGTGCCGGTCGGCTTCTTGCGCATCAGCACCTGGTCGCCTGGTTTGATCGCCTGCAGATGCGAAGTCAGCGGGCCGTCCGGCACCTTGATAGAAAAGAATTCAAGTTCTTCGGCCCAGGCAGGGCTGGCGATCGAATAGGCGCGGAAGACCGGCTTGCCCTCGACCATCAGGCCGATCATCGCGAATTCACCGGAACGGAAACGGAAGCCCTGCGGCCGGGTCATCGTGAAGCGGAAGAGCCGGTCGGTATAATGCGTCACGGCAAGCACCGTCTCGGCGTAAACACCGGCGGGGATGGACGAGGCGAAGTCTTCGGTCTTTGCAGGCGCGTTCATTGCGGTAGAGGATCCCGTTTCGTCGGATGAACTATCGGATGCGAGGCAGATATTACATATCGGGCCGGAATTAAAGGCATTCCATTCCATCCAGCGCTCATGAAAGGAAATATGCGTGTTACTGTCAGGATTCAATGGCGGGCGGGGAATGTTATATTTCGCGCTGGCGAAGCCCGGCAAAGGATGCATATTAGAGCGGCGCGCCTTGCTATGGACGCCGGCTTTCGGCAAAAACGGTGCGACAACAAAGACCTAGGCGCCGAACCTGTACAGGAACAGGACCGGTGATGATGGCGAAAAAAGACGCTTGCCGGAGCGAGCGCGATAGGGCGGTCGGGGGAATATGAAGATTTTCAACTACAAGCGTGTTCCTTATGCGGAAATGCGCGCCTTTTCCGTCCATATCCTGACGGCTTCCGGCTCTTTCCTTGCATTTCTCGGCGTCGTCGCGGCTGCCGAGCACCGCTTTATCGACATGTTCTGGTGGCTGGGGCTTGCCCTTCTCGTCGACGGCATCGACGGTCCGATCGCCCGCAAGGTACGTGTCAAGGAAGTGCTGCCGAACTGGTCGGGCGATACGCTCGACAATATCATCGATTATGTCACCTATGTGCTTCTGCCGGCTTTCGCGCTCTATCAGAGCGGCATGATCGGCGAACCCTGGTCCTTCGTCGCCGCCGGCATGATTGTCGTCTCCAGCGCCATCTATTATGCCGATATGGGCATGAAGACGGAGGAGTATTTCTTCTCCGGCTTCCCCGTCGTCTGGAACATGATCGTCTTCACGCTGTTCGTCATCGATGCCAGCGCGACGACGGCGCTCGCCGTCGTCACCGTTTCGGTGGTGCTGACCTTCCTGCCAATCAATTTCCTGCATCCGGTCCGCGTCAAGAGGCTGCGCCCGCTCAATCTCGGCGTCTTTTTCCTGTGGTCGGCGCTCGGCATCTATTCGTTGCTGATGCATTTCGACACGCCTGAATGGGCGCTCATTCTCTTCATCGTGACCGGAATCTATCTTTACGTCATCGGCGCGGTGCTGCAATTCTTCCCGACCCTTGGACGCGAAGCTTAGGACAGGCAAGATGACGAAAACACAGGCGGTTTCATTCTCGAGGACGGGCGGGCCGGAGGTGTTCGACTATGTCGATGTCGATCTTCCGCCACCGTCTGTGGGTGAGGTGCAGATCAGGCAGGCGGCGGTCGGCCTCAATTTCATCGACGTCTATTTCCGCAACGGCACCTACAAGGCACCGCAACTGCCCTTCGTCACCGGCAAGGAGGGCGCCGGCACCGTGACGGCGGTCGGTCCTGGCGTCGAGGATTTCAAGGTCGGCGACCGTGTCGCCTATGCGAGCGCCGATGGTGCCTATAGCAGCGAACGCAACATCGAGACCCGGCATCTCGTCCATGTGCCGGACGGCATAAAGCTCGAAACGGCGGCCGCGATGATGCTGAAGGGCATGACCGCCGAATATCTGCTCAACCGCACCTTCAAAGTCGGTCCGGAAACCGTCCTCCTGTTCCATGCCGCGGCCGGCGGCGTCGGGCTGATCGCCGGCCAATGGGCAAAGGCGCTTGGCGCCACTGTCATCGGCACTGCGGGCTCTGAGGACAAGGTCGAGCTGGCGCTTGCTCATGGATACGACCATGTGATCAACTACAAGAGTGAAGATTTCGTCGGCCGTGTCCGCGAGATATCAGGCGGCAAGGGCGTGGATGTCGTCTACGATTCGATCGGCCGCGACACTTTTCCACAGTCGCTCGACTGCCTGAAGCCGCGCGGTCTTTTTGCCTCATTCGGCCAATCCTCCGGGCCGATCGAGAATTTCACCCTTTCGGCGCTGGCGCAGAGGGGCTCGCTCTTTGCAACGCGGCCAACCCTCTTCACCTATATCGCCGCCCGCCAGGAACTGATCGACAGTGCAAACGCGCTATTTGATGTTGTGCAAAGCAACAAAGTGCGTATCAATGTCAATCAAACCTATCCGCTGCGTGAGGTTGGGCGGGCTCACGCGGATCTGGAAGCAAGAAAAACAACAGGAACGACGCTGCTGATTCCATGAGATCCGAACGGACCGGTTGGCAGAAGAAATGAGGGGAACGTGTCGCCATTGAATGTACCGGATTCCGGTGCGTTGTTATCGGTCCAGAAGTTGACCAAATTTTTCGGCAGCTTTGCTGCCTGCAATGAAATCGATCTTGATATTGCGCCGGGCGAAATTCATGCGCTTCTCGGCGAAAACGGCGCAGGCAAATCCACGCTGGTAAAGATGCTGTTTGGTGTGCTGGAACCGACGGCCGGACAAATCCTCTGGCACGGCGAGCCGGTCTCGATCACTTCGCCAGGCGAAGCCCGCAAGCTCGGCATCGGCATGGTTTTCCAGCATTTTTCTCTATTCGAGGCGCTGACGGTTGCCGAAAATATCGCGCTGTCGCTCGATGACGCCATCCCGATCGACAGGATCGCCGAGGAGGCGAGGGCTCTGTCCGTCGCCTACGGCCTGCCGCTTGATCCTCATGCCCATGTCGCCGATCTCTCGGTCGGCGAGCGTCAGCGCATCGAGATCGTCCGCGCGCTGCTGCAGAACCCGAAGCTGATTATCCTCGACGAGCCGACCTCGGTGCTGACGCCGCAGGAGGCCGACAGGCTGTTTGAGACACTGTTCAAGCTCCGCTCCGAGGGACGTTCCGTGCTTTATATCAGCCATCGCCTGGAAGAGGTGCAGCGCATCTGCGACCGGGCGACCGTTCTGCGCCACGGCCGGGTGACCGGAGCCTGCGATCCGAAGCGGGAAACGCCGGCCTCGCTTGCCCGCATGATGGTTGGCAGCGAGGTGGCGGCCGTTACCCATCCGGAGCGCAGCGACAAGGGTGACGTGCAACTTGCCGTCGCGAACCTTTCCGTCGCGGCGCGCACGCCTTTCGCCATGCCGCTGCGTGATGTGTCGATGACGGTGTGCTCGGGCGAAATCCTTGCCATCGCTGGTGTCGCGGGCAACGGGCAGAGCGAACTCTTCGATGCTCTCTCCGGCGAATATCCGGTCGCCTCGGCAGAGGCGATCGTCATCCGCAAAAGGCAGGTGGGCAATCAGGGAATTACCGCCCGCCGCCTTCTCGGCGCCGGTTTCGTGCCGGAGGAGCGTCATGGCCATGCCGCCGTCTCGGCCATGAAACTGTCGGACAATCTCGTCCTTGCCCGCAGCCAGTCGGACCGCAAGGCGTTTCTCGGCCTGCTCGGCATCATCCGCCACGGCGCGGTGAAGTCCGCCGCAAGGCGCATTTCCGAGGCCATGGATGTCCGCAAGAGCGGTGATGATCCGGCCGCCGGTTCGCTCTCCGGCGGCAATTTGCAGAAATTCATCGTCGGCCGTGAACTCGACCGCCAGCCGGCGGTATTGGTCGTCAACCAGCCGACCTGGGGTGTGGATGCCGGGGCGGCAAGCCGCATCCGCCAGGCCCTGGTCGATCTTGCAAGAAGCGGTTCGGCCGTCGTCGTCATCAGCCAGGACCTGGACGAGATCTTCGAAGTGGCGACCGATATCGCCGTCATCTCCGAAGGCCGCCTTTCCAGGCCGTTCCCGGCGAGCGAACTGACGCGTGAAAAGATCGGCCTGCTGATGGGCGGCTTGCATGAGAGCGGTTCTGCCGCGGAGGCAGTCCATGCGCATTGAACTTGAAAAACGCCCCGACGTCTCGAAGCTCTTCGGCGTCGTCTCGCCGCTCCTTGCCCTCGTCCTGACGCTGATATTCGGCGCCATCATGTTCGCCATGCTTGGCAAGGATCCGGTCGAGGCGCTGGATGCCTTCTTCGTCGAGCCGCTGCTCGAGGTCTGGTCGCTGCACGAACTGGCGATCAAGGCCGCACCCCTGATCCTGATCGCCGTCGGCCTTGCCGTCTGTTATCGCTCGAACAACTGGAATATCGGCGCCGAAGGCCAGTTCACCATCGGCGCCATTACCGGCTCCTATCTGCCGATCGTCTTCTACGACTGGCATTCGCCGCTCGTGCTGCCGCTGATGCTGATCGCTGGTGCACTCGGCGGCGCGCTTTTCGCGGCCGTTCCGGCGCTTTTGAAAGCGCATTTCAACACCAACGAGATCCTGACGTCGCTGATGCTGGTCTATATCGCCCAGCTCTTCCTCGATTGGCTGATTCGCGGCGCCTGGCGCGACCCGAAGGGTTTCAACTTTCCCGTCTCTCGCGATTTCGCGCCGGAGGCGGTGCTGCCGGCGATCTGGGAAGAATCGGGCCGGGCTCATTGGGCCTTCACCTTTGCCATCGTCGCGGCGATCGGTGTGTGGTTTATGCTGCGGTATACGCTGAAGGGCTTCGAGATCGTCGTGCTCGGCCAGTCGGAGCGGGCAGGGCGCTTCGCCGGCTTCTCTTCGAAGAAGATGATCTGGTTCAGCTTCCTCTTCTCCGGCGCGCTCGCCGGTCTCGCCGGCATTTGCGAGGTCTCCGGCTCGATCGGCCACCTGCAGCCGGCGATCTCGCCGGGCTATGGTTTCAGCGCCATCATCGTGGCCTTCCTCGGCCGCCTCAATCCGCTCGGCATCATCGCCTCGGGCCTGGTGCTGGCGCTGACCTATCTCGGCGGTGAGGCGGCGCAGCTTTCGATCGGCGTTTCGGACAAGGTCACGCGCGTCTTCCAAGGTCTGCTGCTGTTCTTCGTGCTCTCCTGCGATACGCTGATCTATTACAAAATCCGCATCATCTGGTCGCGGGTAAGGGGCGGTGCCGCATGAGCATCTTCGAAGCCATTCTCCTGACGGTCATTACCGCCTCCACGCCGCTCGTCATCGCGGCGCTTGGCGAATTGGTGACGGAACGCTCCGGCGTCCTCAATCTCGGCGTCGAAGGCATGATGATCATGGGCGCGGTCGCCGCTTTCGCCGGCGCGCAGATATCGGGCTCGCCCTATGTCGGCATTATCTGCGGCATCGTCGCCGGCGCGCTTTTCTCGCTGCTCTTCGCTTTCTTGACGCTGACCTTGGTGGCGAACCAGGTGGCAACCGGTCTGGCGCTGACCCTTCTCGGTCTTGGCGCATCCGGCCAGTTGGGCGAACCCTTCGTCAGCGTGCCCGGTATCCGGCTCGAAGAGATCGTCATTCCCGTTCTGTCCGATATTCCGGTCATCGGTCAGGTTCTTTTCAAGCAGGATCTGATCTTCTATCTGTCGATCGCGCTGGTGTTCGCCGTCAGCTGGTTCCTGTTCCGCAGCCGGACGGGGCTCAAGCTCAGGGCGATCGGCGACAATCACGGTTCGGCCCATGCGCTCGGCATTCATGTCATCCGCACGCGCTATCTAGCGGTGATGTTCGGCGGCGCCTGTGCCGGTCTTGCCGGCGCGCAGCTTTCACTCGTCTATACACCGCAATGGGTGGAAAACATGTCGGCCGGTCGCGGCTGGATCACGTTGGCGCTGGTGGTCTTCGCGTCCTGGCGGCCGTGGCGGGTTTTCGCCGGCGGTTATCTCTTCGGCGCGGTCACGATCCTGCAGCTTCACGCGCAGGCCTTCGGTCTCGGCATTCCCTCACAGTTCCTCTCGATGCTGCCCTATGCCGCGACTATTGTGGTTCTCATCATCATTTCCCATAATCGGCGCACGACGTTGATCAATACGCCCGCGTCGCTTGGAAAAGCCTTCGTACCGGAGCGATAGAACAAGAACATAAGACGGGTTTCCGGAATAACTTCAAACCAACAGGGGTCACCATGAAGAAGTTAGCATTCACCCTAGCCGCATCGGCTGCCGCCGTGATCGGCATCTCCTCCGCCGCTGGGGCCGCGGACAAGACGAAGGTCTGCTTTGTCTATGTCGGCTCGCATACCGACGGCGGTTATTCGCAGGCGCACGATCTCGGCCGCCAGCAGGTCCAGGCGGAGTTCGGCGACAAGATCGACACGCCTTACCTCGAAAACGTACCGGAAGGCCCGGATGCCGAGCGCGCCATCGAGCGCCTTGCCCGTTCCGGCTGCAAGCTGATCTTCACGACCTCGTTCGGCTTCATGGATGCGACGGTGAAGGTCGCCGCCAAGTTCCCGAAGGTCAAGTTCGAGCACGGCACCGGCTACAAGTCCGGCCCGAACCTTGCGACCTACAACTCGCGTTTCTATGAAGGCCGCTACATCCTCGGCCAGATCGCCGCCAAGACCTCGAAGAACCATGGCGCTGCTTACATCGCTTCTTTCCCGATTCCCGAGGTCGTGATGGGCATCAACTCCTTCGAGCAGGGCGCAAGGTCGATCGACCCGAGCTTCAAGCTGAAGGTCATCTGGGTCAACACCTGGTTCGATCCCGGCAAGGAAGCCGATGCCGCCAAGGCGATGATCGACCAGGGTGTCGACGTGCTGACGCAGCATACCGACACGACAGCGCCGATGCAGGTCGCCGAAGAACGCGGCATCCATGCTTTCGGCCAGGCCTCCGACATGATTGCAGCCGGCCCGAAGGCTCAGCTGACGGCGATCGTCGATACCTGGGGTAACTACTACTCCAAGCGTGTTCACGCGCTTCTGGACGGCACCTGGAAGTCCGAGCAGAGCTGGGACGGCCTGAAGGACGGCATTCTGAAGATGGCGCCCTATACCAACATGCCCGACGACGTGAAGAAAATGGCCGAGGAAACCGAAGCCAATATCAAATCAGGCGAACTGCATCCCTTCACCGGCCCGATCAACAAGCAGGACGGAACGCCCTGGCTGAAGGCCGGCGAGAAGGCCGATGACGGCACGCTTCTCGGCATGAATTTCTATGTCGAAGGCGTCGACGACAAGCTGCCGGCACAATAAATAGCACTCAATTCGCAGTTGCGAAGAGCGCCCCTTGTGGGCGCTCTTTTTTTCCCGGTGCTTGCGAAGATTCCGATTTACAAAAGTAATACTATATGATTTTTTGACCCTGCGCCGCGAGATGCGGCATTGGGAGGAAATCATGAAATTGAAGACTGCACTTTTGAGTGCCACGATTCTTGCTGCCTGCATGTTCGGTTCGGCTTCGGCTGGCGGCTTGACCGTCGGCTTCTCGCAGATCGGCTCGGAATCGGGCTGGCGTGCGGCTGAAACGACCGTAACCAAGGAGCAGGCCAAGAAGCGTGGCATTGATCTGAAGTTTGCCGATGCGCAGCAGAAGCAGGAAAATCAGATCAAGGCTCTGCGCTCCTTCATTGCTCAGGGCGTCGATGCCATTCTCATTGCTCCTGTTGTTGAAACCGGCTGGGACGACGTTCTCAAGGAAGCCAAGGAAGCCAAGATTCCGGTCATCCTTCTCGACCGTACCATCAAGGCTCCCGATGATCTCTACCTGACGGCGGTTACGTCGGACCTGGTCCACGAAGGCAAGGTCGCTGGCGACTTCCTGGTCAAGGCCGTTGGCGACAAGAAGTGCAATGTCGTCGAGCTGCAGGGCACGACCGGTTCGTCGCCGGCCATCGCCCGCAAGAAGGGCTTCGAAGAGGCTCTTGCCGGCCACGACAACCTTAAGATCGTTCGCAGCCAGACCGGTGACTTCACCCGCACCAAGGGCAAGGAAGTCATGGAAAGCTTCCTGAAGGCCGAGAATGGCGGCAAGGATATCTGCGCGCTCTATGCCCATAACGACGATATGGCCGTCGGCGCCATCCAGGCGATCAAGGAAGCCGGTCTGAAGCCCGGCAAGGATATCCTCGTCGTCTCCATCGACGCCGTGCCGGACATTTTCAAGGCTATGTCCGAAGGCGAGTCCAATGCCACGGTCGAGCTGACGCCGAACATGTCAGGCCCGGCCTTCGATGCGCTCGACGCCTATCTGAAGGACAAGAAGGCTCCGCCGAAGTGGATCCAGACCGAGTCCAAGCTCTACACGCCTGCTGACGACCCGATGAAGGTCTATGAAGAGAAGAAGGGCCAGGGCTACTGATTAAACCTGGAACCGCACCGGTCCATCATGGGCCGGTGCGGAACTGCCGGTACCATCAGGGCGTCATGCCCTTTTTTGGCACAGGCGTAAGGCGCAATATCAGGAAACCGCAGCCCTCATGGTTCAAAATTTCGAGAATATTCTCGCAGCCTCCGGCATATCGAAATTCTTCCCCGGCGCCGTCGCCCTGGACAAGGTGGATTTCACGCTGCGCCGTGGTGAGGTTCATGCATTGCTCGGCGAGAACGGAGCCGGCAAGTCGACGCTGATCAAGTGCATTACAGGCGCCTACCATCGTGACGGCGGCAGCCTGACGCTGGACGGCCAGGAAATCAATCCGGCCAATACGCTTGCCGCCCAGAAGCTCGGCATTGGCACGGTCTACCAGGAGGTCAACCTCCTTTCCAATCTGAGCGTCGCCGAGAACCTCTTTCTCGGACGCCAGCCGAGACGCTTCGGCATGACCGACATCCGCGCGATGAACCGCAAGGCGCGCGATCTGCTTGCCGGCTATGGCATCGATATCGACGTCACAGCCGAACTCAGCCGTTTCTCCGTCGCCGTCCAGCAGGTGGTGGCCATCGCTCGTGCCGTCGATCTCTCCGGCAAGGTGCTAATCCTCGACGAGCCCACGGCAAGCCTTGACAGCCACGAAGTGGAGCTGCTTTTCCGCATTATCGAGGATCTGAAGAAACGCGGGCTCGGCATCGTCTTCATTACCCATTTTCTCGAGCAGGTTTATGCGATCAGCGATCGCATAACCGTGCTGCGCAACGGCAAGCTTGTCGGCACCCGCGATGCCGCCGATCTGCCGCGCCAGGGCCTGATTGCCATGATGCTCGGCCGCGAACTGGCGCATGTCGAAGAGGCCGCCAGGGAACGCAGCGTTGCTGCGGGCGATGTCCGATACCGTTTCGCAGGCTACGGCAAACGCGGCAAGGTCAAGCCCTTCGATCTTGAGGTGCGCGCCGGAGAGGTGGTCGGCGTCGCTGGGCTGCTCGGCTCCGGCCGCACGGAAACCGCCGAACTCCTTTTTGGCATCGAACATGCCGATAGCGGCAGTGCCACGATCGACGGCCAGGCTGTGACGCTTTCAAGTCCGCGCGCAGCAATCGAAAAAGGCTTTGGCTTCTGCCCCGAAGACCGGAAGACCGATGGCATCATCGGCGACCTGTCGATCCGGGAAAACATTGCGCTCGCCCTGCAGGCCCGCCGTGGCTGGACACGGCCGCTCTCGCGCGCGGAGCAGAATGCGCTCGCCGATCGTTACATCAAGGCGCTCGATATCCGCACCACCGATCGCGAGAAGCCGATCCGGCTGCTCTCCGGCGGCAACCAGCAGAAGGCGATCCTCGCCCGCTGGCTGGCGACCAATCCGGAGTTTCTGATCCTCGACGAACCGACCCGCGGCATCGATGTCGGCGCCCATGCCGAGATCATCCGGCTGATCGAAAAACTCTGCGCCGATGGAATGTCGCTGATCGTGATTTCATCGGAACTTGAAGAGCTTGTCGCCTATAGTTCACGTGTCATCGTACTTCGCGACAGGCAACATATCGCCGAACTCACAGGCGAACGTATCACGGCCGCCGGCATCGTCGAAGCCATCGCCGCCGCCGAGCATAAGATGGAGGAGGCATGAGGTCCTCGCTGAACGCGCTGGCCTATCGCCTGGCGCCGCAATTGATCGCGCTCGTTGTCATTCTTTTGTTGAATTTCATAACGTCGCCCCAGTTTTTTAATGTTGTGGTTCAAAACGGACGCCTCTACGGCAGCCTGATCGACGTGCTGAATCGCGGCGCGCCGGTGGCGCTCTTGGCGATCGGCATGACGCTGGTGATCGCCACCAAGGGCATCGACCTTTCCGTCGGCGCAGTCATCGCCATCTGCGGCGCCGTCGCTGCATCGTCAATTGTCGCAGGAAGTTCAGTCTCTTACACAATTTTCCTGACCTTGGCGATCGGACTTGCCTGCGGAGTCTGGAACGGTTTCCTGGTGGCTGTCCTCAATATCCAGCCGATCATCGCCACGCTGGTGCTGATGGTCGCCGGCCGCGGCATCGCACAGCTCATCACCGAAGGCGCCATCCTGACCTTCAACAATGACGGCCTGACCTTCTTCGGCAGCGGCTCCATGGCCCTCTTGCCGATGCCCGTCGTCATCTGGTTGCTCGTCGGCCTGCTCGTCATCTTGCTTGTTCGCCGCACGGCGCTCGGCATGCTGATCGAGGCCGTCGGCATCAATCGCCGCGCCAGCACGCTCTCGGGCATTCAGACGCCGGTGCTGCTGATGGCCGTCTATATGCTGAGTGGCCTCTGCGCCTCGATTGCAGGCATCATCGTCGCAGCCGATATCAAGGGCGCCGACGCCAACAATGCCGGCCTCTGGCTTGAACTCGACGCTATCCTGGCCGTCGTCGTCGGTGGCAATTCATTGCTCGGCGGTCGCTTCAGCATTCTCGGATCGCTGATTGGCGCAATGATCATCCAGGCGGTGAATACCGGCATCCTGTCATCCGGTTTCCCGCCCGAATTCAACCTGATCATCAAGGCGGTCATCATCATCGTGATCCTCGTCATCCAGTCTCCGGCGGTCCAATCGCTCGCCGTCTTCGCCAGCCGCCGGCAGGGCGTTATGGAGCAGCCGAAATGAACTCCAAATATCTGCCGCTGCTTGCGACCATTGTCATCTTCGTGCTCGCCTATGCCGGCTGCACGCTGCAATATCCGAACATGCTGTCGACGCGCGTCATCGGCAATCTTTTGACCGACAACGCCTTTCTCGGCATTGCTGCCGTCGGTATGACTTTCGTCATCATCTCAGGCGGCATCGACCTGTCGATCGGTTCGGTCATCGCCTTCACCGGGGTCTTCCTGGCGGTCATCCTTCAGAAAACGTCGATCCATCCGCTGCTTGCCTTCGCACTTGTCCTCGTCATCACCACCACCTTCGGCGCCATCATGGGCGCGATCATCCACTATCTCGAAATGCCGGCCTTCATCGTCACGCTTGCGGGCATGTTCCTGGCGCGTGGCATGGCCTTCGTGCTCTCCATCGACAGCATTCCGATCGACCACGAATATTATTCGACGCTGACGAGCCTCTACTATCGTCTTCCCGGCGGCGGACGGCTGACGCTGATCGGCGGCATCATGCTTCTGGTCTTTGCCGCCGGTGTCTTCATCGCCCACCGCACCCGCTTCGGCACAAACGTCTATGCACTCGGCGGCGGCCCGCAGACGGCGCGGCTGATGGGCGTGCCGGTCGGTCGCACGACGATCCAGATCTATGCTCTGTCGGGTTTTCTGGCGGGCCTATCCGGAATCGTATTTTCGCTCTACACTTCTGCCGGATATTCGCTTGCAGCAGTCGGCGTCGAGCTCGACGCCATCGCGGCAGTCGTTATCGGAGGAACGCTGCTGACCGGAGGAGCGGGATTTGTGGCGGGAACGTTGATCGGTATCCTGATCCAGGGGCTTATTCAGACCTACATCACCTTCGACGGCACGCTGTCGAGCTGGTGGACCAAGATCCTGATCGGCCTTCTGCTGTTTGCATTCATCCTGATGCAGAAAGCCATCCTGTTCCTTTCCAGCCTGAACAAGAGGTATGCCTGAGGAGACGGGTCGCTTGCGCAACAAACTGATCGAGACACGCAAGACAGGGCGCAGAACCCGGACGAGCCACGCTCAAGTGGTCGACGAACTCGGCAAAGCGATCGTCGCCGGCACCTATCCCGTCGGCTCGATCCTGCCGGGCGATACCGAACTGGCGCAACGCTTCAAGGTGTCCCGCACGGTGCTGCGTGAGACGATGAAGACGCTCGCCGCCAAGGGCATGGTGGTCGCCAAGGCGAGGGTCGGCACGCGCGTGACCGAGAAGAACCTCTGGAACATGTTCGACAGCGAGATCATCGCCTGGCATTTCGACAACGGTGTGACAGAAGAGTTCCTGCTGCAGCTTTACGATATCCGTCTCGCCGTCGAGCCCTTCGCCGCCGGTCTGGTCGCCGAACGGGCGAATGAGGAAGATATAGAAATGCTGCGCGAGCTGGCGCTTGAGATGGCGGCGGCCGGTCATACCGCCGACAGCCTGGCGCTCGCCGACCTGCGCTTTCACCTGGCGCTCGCTGAAGCCTCGCATAATCCCTTCATGCGCACACTCGGCAGCCTCATCGAGGCGGCGCTTGTCGGCATGTTCCGCATGAGCACGCCGCCCTCGGAAAATGGTTTCGCCAATATCGCCGACACCCACATGCGCATCGTCGATGCGATTGTTGCAGGCGACAGCGCCGCCGCGCGCCGCGCCATGGAAGTTGTGATCGTGGACGGCCGCGATCATGTGCGCGAGGCCTTCGCGGCCCGCGGTTCCCAGGCGGTCATAGGGTCGATTTCGGCCGCAATTTCCCCTTTGTAAAAGCTGTGCTTATCTGCCGCGCTGTGTGTCTCTTACACACGCAAAGGACGCTGTAGCACTTTGAATTGCCGCATAATTTAATCCTCAAATCGATTCCGATTTACGAAATTATGCAGTATGAGGCAGAAAAGCCGCCTCATGGCGCGGATTCGCGGAGCAAATCATGGAACGCACTTGTCTTGCCGTCATTCTTGCCGCCGGTGACAGCACGCGGATGAAATCCTCGAAATCGAAAGTGCTGCATCCGATCGCCGGAAGGCCGATGATCGCCCATGTGGTCGAGGCGGTGGCCTCCGCCGGCATCTCGTCCGTCGCACTCGTCGTTGGCCGTGATGCCGAGGATGTGGCGAAGGCGGCCGATATCGGCGGCGTCGGGATTGAATCCTATCTGCAGAAGGAGCGTCTCGGCACCGGCCATGCGGTGCTCGCGGCGCGTGAAGCGATCGCCAAGGGCTATGACGACATCCTCGTCACCTATGGCGACGTGCCGCTCCAGACCGATGGACCGCTGAAGGCTGCCCGCCAGGGTCTTGCCGATGGTAGTGATATCGTGGTCATCGGCTTCCACACCGACCGTCCGACAGGCTATGGGCGCCTGCTCGTCAAGAACGGTGAACTCATCGCCATCCGCGAGGAGAAGGACGCGACCGACGCCGAGCGCACCGTCACCTGGTGCAACAGCGGGCTGATGGCGATCAACGGCCGCAAGGCGCTCGATCTTCTCCAGCGCATCGGCAATGCCAATGCCAAGGGCGAATATTATCTGACCGATCTCGTCGAGATCGCCCGTTCGCTCGGTGGGCGCGTCACCGCCGTCGATGCCCCTGAGATCGAGATGACCGGCTGCAACAACCGCGCCGAACTTGCCGTCATAGAGCGCTTCTGGCAGGAGCGCCGCCGCCACGAGATGATGCTTTCAGGCGTCAGCATGATCGCCCCGGAAACGGTTTTTCTTTCCTACGACACCGTCATCGGCCAGGATGCGCTGATCGAGCCGAATGTCGTCTTCGGTCCTGGCGCAGTGATCGACAGCGGCGCGGTCATCCATGCCTTCTCGCATATCGAGGGCGCCCATGTCAGTGGGGGCGCGACTGTCGGCCCCTTCGCGCGGCTGCGGCCGGGTGCCGATCTCGGCAACGGCTCGAAGGTCGGCAATTTCTGCGAGGTCAAGAACGGCCGGCTCGGCGAGGGCGCGAAGGTCAACCACCTGACCTATATCGGTGATGCCGTCATCGGCGCCGGCAGCAATATCGGCGCCGGCACGATCACCTGCAATTATGACGGGGTCAACAAGAGCGAGACAGTCATCGGCGAAAACGCCTTCATCGGTTCGAACTCTTCGCTGGTCGCGCCAGTGACCATCGGCGACGGCGCCTATATCGCCTCCGGCAGCGTCATAACCGTCGACGTACCGGCCGATGCGCTGGCGCTCGGGCGCGCCCGTCAGGAAATCAAACCGGGACGTGCGACGCTGCTGCGCGAACGCGCGCTCGCCATCAAGGCGGCGAAGAAGGCGAAAGCCTGACCGGCCTTGCGTAACCGGCGGAAATTGAAAGTGACCGCCGAGGTGATTGAGAAATAAGCGGGAATCGTTAGGACTGGCCTCGTTATCGAAGCCTTTATGAGGAAATTGCATGTGCGGCATTGTCGGGATCATCGGAACTGCGCCTGTTGCCGGGCGCTTGGTCGATGCGCTGAAGCGTCTTGAATATCGAGGCTACGATTCCGCCGGCGTCGCCACCATCCATGACGGCGTGATGGATCGCCGCCGTGCCGAGGGCAAGCTCTTCAATCTGGAGAAGCGCCTCGACGCCGAACCATTGCCCGGCACCATCGGCATTGCCCACACGCGCTGGGCGACCCACGGCATTCCCAATGAGACCAATGCCCATCCGCATTTCGTCGAAGGTGTGGCAGTCGTCCACAACGGCATCATCGAGAATTTCTCCGAGTTGCGCGACGAATTGACGGAGGAGGGATCGGTCTTCGAGACCCAGACCGACACCGAGGTCGTCGCCCATCTGATGGCGAAATACCTGCGTGAAGGCCTGGAACCGCGCGCCGCCATGCTGAAGATGCTGAACCGGGTGACCGGCGCCTACGCGCTCGCCGTCATGCTCAAGGCCGATCCGGGCACGATTATGGCCGCCCGTTCCGGCCCGCCGCTCGCTGTTGGCTACGGTCGCGGCGAGATGTTCCTTGGCTCGGATGCGATCGCGCTTTCGCCCTTCACCAACGAGATCACCTATCTCGTCGACGGCGATTGCGCCGTCATCAACCGCGATGGGGTCTCAGTGCTCGATTTTACCGGAAAGCCGGTCAAGCGCGCCCGCCAGATCTCGCAGGCGACCGCCTATGTCGTCGACAAGGGCAACCATCGCCATTTCATGGAAAAGGAAATCTATGAGCAGCCGGAGGTGATCTCCCACGCGCTCAGCCACTATGTCGATTTCGCCGAGAACACGATCAGCACGAATGCCGCCGCGATCGACTTCAAGGCGGCGAGCGGCCTGGCGATCTCGGCTTGCGGCACTGCCTATCTCGCCGGCCTCGTCGGCAAATACTGGTTCGAGCGTTATGCCCGCCTGCCTGTTGAGATCGATGTCGCCTCCGAATTCCGCTATCGCGAAATGCCGCTCTCGCCGTCGCAGGCCGCACTCTTCATCTCGCAGTCGGGCGAGACCGCCGATACGCTGGCATCGTTGCGCTATTGCCGCGAGAACGGCCTGAAGATCGGCGCCGTCGTCAATGTCCGTGAATCGACGATCGCCCGCGAATCCGATGCCATCTTCCCGATCATGGCCGGGCCTGAGATCGGTGTCGCCTCGACCAAGGCCTTCACTTGCCAGCTTGCCGTGCTGGCATCGCTGGCGATCGGCGCCGGCAAGGCGCGCGGTACAGTGAGCGCCGATGAGGAGAGGGCGCTGGTGCGGCATCTCGCCGAAATGCCGCGCATCATGAGCCGTGTGCTGAACCTTATCCAGCCGCAGATGGAAAGCCTGTCGCGCGAGCTATCCAAGTGCAAGGACGTGCTCTATCTCGGCCGCGGCACCAGCTTCCCGCTTGCGATGGAAGGCGCGCTGAAGCTCAAGGAAATTTCCTATATCCATGCCGAAGGTTATGCCGCCGGCGAATTGAAGCACGGCCCGATCGCACTGATCGACGAGAACATGCCTGTCATCGTCATCGCTCCCTTCGACCGTTTCTTTGACAAGACCGTCTCGAACATGCAGGAGGTCGCAGCCCGCGGCGGCCGCATCATTTTCATCACCGATGAAGCCGGCGCGGCAGCCTCGAAACTGCCGACCATGGCAACGATCATCCTGCCTGTCGTCGATGAAATTATCGCGCCGATGATCTTCTCGCTGCCGATCCAGCTGCTCGCCTATCACACGGCCGTCTTCATGGGCACCGATGTCGATCAGCCCCGTAACCTGGCGAAATCCGTAACGGTGGAATAAGCCTCCTGGGCTGGAATGGGCGCGCCGAAACGTGTTGTGCGGCGCGCCGAATTCTGGCAATTTTGGTCTGCGGACAAGGGGGAAGGGCCGGCGTTCCGGCCTGTCCACGACTGAGATGGAGCTCATCAGGAAACGATGACCAACAACACCCCCAGAATGCCGGTCGCGACTCGGCTGAGGAATAATTTTCTCGCGGGCCTGATTATCTGCGCACCGATCGCGATCACGATCTGGCTGACATGGACCTTCATCCACTGGTCGGACAGCTGGGTCAGGCCTTATATTCCGGCGCGTTGGAACCCCGAAAGCTATCTCAATTTCGCCATTCCCGGTTTCGGCCTGCTGATCGCAGTGGTGCTGATCACCGTTGTCGGCTTTCTCGGCAAAAACCTCATCGGCCAGAGCATCGTCCGGTTCGGCGAATCGGTCGTCCAGCGCATGCCGCTGGTGCGCACGATCTACAGAAGCGTGAAGCAGATTTTCGAGACCGTGCTGAAGGAGCAGGCGAACTCCTTCAAGAAGGTCGGCCTCATCGAATATCCGGGTCCGGGCCTCTGGGCGCTGGTCTTCATCGCCACCGACGCCAAGGGCGAGATCGCTTCGAAGTTCAATGCCATGGGCCAGGATATGGTCGCCGTCTTCCTGCCGCCGACGCCGGTGCCGACGGCGGGCTTTCTCGTCTTCGTGCCGCGCGAAAAGATCGTCATGCTCGACATGTCGCCGGAAGATGCCGCCAAGTTCCTGATTTCAGGCGGCCTCGTGGCGCCGGAACACATGCACGCCGGGCCGAAGCAGAAGCATCTGGCGCGGCCGAAGCCGGTCGCGGTTTCCAAGGCGGACTGATGCATGTCGCCCAAAAGTGTTCCGCGGTTTTGGGGAAACGACATGCATAGAACAAAGACTTAAAGCGCGCCGCGGCGCGCTTTATCCCGCTCTCAGAAACCGGATCGCCTCATCGCGGCGGAAGAGATAGAGCAGGGTGCGAATCGCCTGTCCTCTTTCACTCGTCAGTTCGGGATCGCGCTCGATGAGATAGGCGGCATCCTTGCGGGCGATCTCAAGCAAATCAGCATGTGCTTCCAAGCTGGCGATGCGGAAGCCTGGCGTGCCGGATTGCCGTGTGCCGAGCAATTCGCCTTCGCCACGCAGCTTCAGATCCTCCTCGGCGATGCGGAAGCCATCCTCCGTCTCCCGCATGATCGAGAGCCTTGCATGGCCGGTGTCGCCGAGCGGCCCCTTGTAGAGCAGGATGCACGTCGAGGCCTCGTCGCCGCGCCCGACGCGGCCGCGCAGCTGGTGCAATTGCGCCAGGCCGAAGCGTTCGGCATGTTCGATCACCATGATCGTCGCATCCGGCACGTCGACGCCGACCTCGACGACTGTCGTGGCGACGAGAAGCCGGGTCTCGCCGTTTTTGAACGCCATCATCGCTGCGTCCTTCTCCGGCCCGTTCATGCGGCCGTGGATCAGGCCGATATTGGGACCGAGCGCGGAGACGAGTGTCGCATGCCGTTCCTCGGCCGACATCAGGTCAAGCTCTTCGGATTCTTCGACCAGCGGGCAGATCCAGTAGGCCTTCTTGCCCTCGGCGATCGCGCCCTGCAGCCGCCCGACGATTTCGCCGGTCCGCTCCATCGGCACGGTGATCGTCTGGATCGGCTTGCGGCCGGCCGGTTTCTCGGTGAGTTTGGAGACATCCATGTCGCCGAAGGCGGCAAGCACCAGTGTGCGCGGGATTGGCGTCGCCGTCATGACAAGCATATGTGGCGAGATGCCCTTGGCAGTCAGCCGCAGCCGCTGATGCACGCCGAAGCGATGCTGTTCGTCGACGACGGCAAGCATCAGATTGGCATAGGCGACGCTATCCTGGAACAGGGCATGCGTGCCGATGATGATTTGCGCCGCGCCGGAAGCGATGCGCTCCAGGATGTCCTCCCGTTCGCGTCCCTTGGTGCGCCCGGTCAGCACCTCGATGCCGAGCCCTGCGGAAGCGGCGAATTTCGAGATCGTCGCGTGATGCTGCCGCGCCAGGATTTCGGTCGGCGCCATCAGCACAGCCTGGCCGCCGCTCTCGATCACCGCCGCCATCGCCATCAGCGCCACCAGCGTCTTGCCGGAGCCGACGTCGCCCTGCAGCAGCCGCAGCATGCGATCGGTTCCGGCCATGTCTTTCAAAATCTCGGCGATCGCTTCGTTCTGGCTTGTTGTGAGTGAGAAGGGCAAGGTTTTCAGGATCTTGCTGCTGAGGGCGCCGGTCGCATGCACGGGCTGGCCCGCCACCTTGCGCAGCCTCTGCCGCACCAGGCTCAGCGACAGCTGGCCGGCAAGGAACTCATCATAGGCAAGCCGTCTCCGGGCAGGGGCCTGCGGGTCAATGTCCGTGGGGTCGCGCGGCTCGTGCAGCATATGGAAGCTGTCGCGGATCGACGGCAGGCCCTCTCTCTGCGTCAGCGCGACATCGACCCATTCCGGCAGTTCGGGAAAACGCGGCAGGGCGGCGTCGATGATCTTGCGCAGCGTCTTCGGTGAAAGCCCTGCTGTCAGCGGATAGATCGGCTCGACGAGCGGCAGGGTCTCCGCCTCGTCGGCCCTGACGATATAGTCGGGATGCACCATCGAGGCGCGTCCATTGAACCAGTCGATCTTGCCGCTGACGGTCACCTCCGCGTCAACAGGCAGCTGCTTTTCCAGCCAAGCCGCCTGTCCCCGGAAGAAGACCAGCGTCAGCTCGCCGGTCTCGTCATGCAGGAAGACCCGGTAGGGGATATTGCTTTTGCCGCGTGGCGGCACCTGGTGCCGGTCGACACGCGCCGTGATCGTCACGATCGCGCCCTGCGGCGCGCGGGCGATTCCCGGTTGGTTGCGCCGGTCGATCAGCGAGAAGGGTGCGTGAAAGAGCAGGTCGATGACCCGGCAATCTTCCGCCGTCTCGCGCCCAAGCAGCTTGACCAGCAGTTCGGCGATCTTCGGGCCGACGCCCGGAAGGCCCGAAATGGGGGAAAACAAAGGATCGAGAATGGCGGGGCGCATGCGGGCAAAATGCGATGAACAATGCGGCCTTGGCAAGGCTGACAAGCCGCTTTCGAGGGTCTATAGAGGCGCATCAACAGGAAGGTAATGCCATGACAGGTGTCACGCTCACGAGTGCCGGTCTCGACCCGCGCCGCCGCCGGATCCTTTTCCGCTGCTGGCATCGCGGCATCCGCGAGATGGATCTGGTCTTCGGCCAGTTCGCCGAGGCCGAGATCGCGACGCTTTCGGAAGCCGAGCTCGACGAGTTCGAGACGATCATGGCGGAAGAGGACAATGACCTCGTCCGCTGGGTCATGGGAACATGGCCGGTGCCCGAGCGTTTCCAGACGCCGATGTTTGCACGCCTCGCCGCCTACAAGCCCGATTTCGACAAGCCCCTCAGGACGCCGGAATGATCCCTGGTTTCGATGCGAAGAAGCTTGCGGCCATTGCCGAGCCGCTGACGATCGGCAATGTGCCGGCAGGTCTCGAAACGCTGCTGCTCGCCGAGCTTGCCCGCACGGGAGAGCCGGTCGCCTATATCATATCAGACGGCCATCGCATGGCCGATCTCGAACAGATGCTGGGCTTCGTCGCTCCCGATATTCCGGTTCTCAGCCTGCCGGCCTGGGACTGCCTGCCCTATGACCGTGTCTCGCCGAGCGCCGATACCTCGGCCCGCCGGCTTGCGGCACTTGGCGGCCTCATCGCCCATCGCAAGAAGCCACATGCCGCAATCGTGCTCGTCACCGCTAATGCAATGCTGCAAAAGGTGGCTCCGCAGGATGTCATCGAAAGCCTGAGCTTTTCGGCCCGTCCCGGCAACCAGCTGCGCATGGACGATCTCGCCGGCCGCCTGGAGCGTAATGGCTTCGAGCGCGTCGCAACCGTCAGAGAAGTCGGCGAATATGCCGTGCGCGGCGGCATTCTCGATGTCTTCGTGCCGGGCTCGGAAGAGCCGGTCCGCCTCGATTTCTTCGGCGATACTCTGGAGAGCATCCGCAGCTTCGATCCCGCCAGCCAGCGCACGACGGGGCAGGTACGTTCCCTCGATCTCAACCCGATGAGCGAAGTGACGCTGACACCGGATACGATCAGCCGCTTCCGCAAGAATTATCTCTCGGCCTTCGGTGCTACCACTCGCGACGACGCGCTCTACCTCGCCGTCTCCGAGGGCCGCCGTTACCCCGGCATGGAGCACTGGCTGCCGCTTTTCTACGAGAAGCTCGATACCGTCTTCGATTATCTCAGCGGCTTTCGGCTCGTCACCGACCATACGGTGCGTGAGGCGGCGGAGGAGCGCTCCAAGCTCGTCCTCGATTATTACGACGCCCGCCTGAATTCCGGCCAGCCGACAAAGGGCCAGATGAACCAGGGCACGCCCTACAAGCCGGTGACGCCGGGCCAGCTCTATCTCGACAGCAAGCTTTTCGTCAAAACCCTCGACGCGCTCGGCGCGATCCGCATCAGCCCCTTCAACGAGCACGAGGGCGAAGCGCGGCGGGTCGTCAATGTCGACGCCCGCCAGGGCCAGCGTTGGGCCCGCTCCAATGCCGAGGGCGGCGGCGATGCCGAACGCGTCAATATCTTCGACGTCGTCGTCAAGCATATTGCCGATCGTCGCGCCGCCGGGGCGAAGGTGCTCGTCACCGCCTGGACCGAAGGTTCGCTGGAGCGCCTGCTGCAGGTGCTGAACGAGCACGGCCTGGAAAAGGTGAAGCCGGTCGAGGCGCTGAAGGATGTCGGCTCGCTGGCAAGAGGCGAGGCGGCCGCTGCCGTGTTCAGCCTCGAATCCGGTTTCGAGGCCGGCGACCTCGTCGTCATCGGCGAGCAGGATATATTAGGCGACCGCATGGTGCGCCGCTCCAAGCGCCGCAAACGCGCCGCCGATTTCATCTCGGAGGTTGCCGGCCTCGACGAGGGCTCGATCGTCGTCCATGCCGAACATGGCATCGGCCGCTTCATCGGGCTGAGGACCATCGAGGCGGCAGGCGCCCCGCATGCCTGCCTCGAGCTGCAATATGCCGACGACGCCAAGCTTTTCCTGCCGGTCGAAAACATCGACCTTCTCTCGCGCTACGGCGGCGAGGGCACTGAAGCCCAGCTCGACAAGCTCGGCGGTGGCGCCTGGCAGATGCGCAAGGCCAAGCTCAAGAAGCGCCTGCTCGACATGGCCGATGCGCTGATCCGCATCGCCGCCGAGCGCCTGACGCGCCACGCGCCGATGCTGACGACGCCCGAAGGCCTTTATGACGAATTTGCGGCCCGTTTCCCTTATGACGAGACCGAAGACCAAGATAACGCCATCGAGGCGGTGCGCTCCGATCTCGGCGCCGGCCGGCCGATGGACCGTCTCGTCTGCGGCGACGTCGGCTTCGGCAAGACCGAAGTAGCACTGCGCGCCGCATTCGTCGCAGCGATGAACGGCGCCCAGGTCGCCGTCGTCGTGCCGACGACATTGCTCGCCCGCCAGCATTTCAAGACCTTTTCCGAGCGTTTCCGGGGGCTGCCGGTGCGTATCCAGCAGGCCTCGCGTCTCGTGGGCGCCAAGGAGCTGGCGCTGACCAAGAAGGAAGTGGCGGACGGCAAGACCGATATCGTCGTCGGCACCCATGCTTTGCTCGGCGCCGGCATCAAATTCGCCAATCTCGGCCTGCTCGTCATCGACGAGGAACAGCATTTCGGCGTCAAGCACAAGGAGCGGCTGAAGGAGCTGAAGAGCGACGTCCACGTGCTGACGCTGTCGGCGACGCCGATCCCGCGGACGCTGCAGCTTGCCATGACCGGCGTGCGCGAACTGTCGCTGATCACCACACCGCCGGTCGATCGCATGGCGGTGCGCACCTTCATCTCGCCCTTCGACAGCCTCGTCATCCGCGAGACCCTGATGCGTGAGCACTATCGCGGCGGCCAGAGCTTCTACGTCTGCCCGCGCCTTGCCGATCTGGAGGATGTGCATGCCTTCCTGCAATCGGATGTGCCTGAGCTGAAGGTCGCCGTCGCCCATGGCCAGATGCCGGCCGGCGAACTCGAAGACATCATGAATGCCTTCTATGAGGGCCGCTACGACGTGCTGCTGTCCACAACCATCGTCGAATCCGGCCTCGACGTGCCCACAGCCAATACGCTGATCGTCCACCGCGCTGACATGTTCGGCCTTGCGCAGCTCTATCAGCTGCGCGGCCGCGTCGGCCGCTCGAAGGTGCGCGCCTTCGCGCTCTTCACGCTGCCGGTCAACAAGGTACTGACTTCAACCGCTGAACGCCGCCTCAAGGTGTTGCAGTCGTTGGATACACTCGGCGCCGGTTTCCAGCTGGCGAGCCACGACCTTGATATCCGTGGCGCCGGCAATCTGCTCGGCGAGGAGCAATCAGGCCATATCAAGGAAGTCGGCTTCGAGCTCTACCAGCAGATGCTGGAAGAGGCGGTTGCTGAGGTCAAGGGCGTCGACGAGATCCACGATACCGGCTGGTCGCCGCAGATCTCGGTCGGCACGACGGTCATGATTCCCGACAATTACGTGCCGGACTTGCATCTGCGCATGGCGCTCTACCGCCGTCTCGGCGAAATCACCGAGCTCAAGGAGATCGACGGATTCGGCGCCGAGATGATCGACCGCTTTGGCCCGATGCCGATCGAAGTCCAGCATCTTTTGAAGATCGTCTACATCAAGTCGCTCTGCCGCACCGCCAATGTCGAAAAGCTCGATGCAGGCCCGAAGGGTGTCGTGGTACAGTTCCGCAACAAGGAATTCCCCAACCCGGCCAACCTCGTCGGTTATATCGGCAAACAGGGCACGATGGCAAAGATCCGCCCCGATCATAGCCTGTTCCTGACACGCGACCTGCCGACGCCGGAAAAACGTCTGCAAGGTGCCGCGGTCATCATGACGCAGCTGGCTGAATTGACGAAATAGAGGGAAGGAGAGGGAGATGGCAAAATACGGCGCAACGATCGCCTGGCAGCGCCACGGCGAGACCTTCATCGACAACCGCTACAGCCGCGTCCACCGTTGGACCTTCGACGGCGGCGTCGAGGTGAGGGCATCCTCTTCCTCGCATGTCGTTCCGCTGCCTTATTCGGCCGAGGATGCAGTCGATCCCGAAGAGGCCTTCGTCGCCTCGCTCTCCAGCTGCCACATGCTCTGGTTCCTGTCGATCGCCGCGAAACTGGGCTTCTGCGTCAACAGCTACACCGATGCCGCCGAAGGTATCATGGAGAAGAATGCCGAGGGGCGTCTTGCCATGACCGTGGTGACGCTGAGGCCGCATGTCGTCTTCGGTGGTGAGAAGCAGCCCTCGCTGAGCGAGCTCGAAGCGCTGCATCACCGCGCCCATGAGGAATGTTTTATCGCCAATTCGGTGAAAACCGAGGTGCGCTGCGTTCCGGTTCTGGGTTAGAGCTGAGGCCGTTATCGAGCCTTGCCGTCCGTCAGTTAAGCCCCGATCGCGCCTCGGCCTTCGCCTTGGCGATGTCGCGTAACGCGTTCGCCAGCACGTCAGGTGTCTGAGCGCCGCTGACGGCATACTGCTGATCGAAGATGAAGAACGGCACGCCGTTGACGCCCATTTCCTGCGCTGCCTGGATCTCGGCGACGATCAGATTGCTATCGGCATCGGAGGCAAGCAGCGAGGCGATGACCGAGCGGTCGAGGCCGGCCTTTTCGGCGATATCGAGCAGCACCCCGTGGTCGCCGACATTGCGGCCTTCCTCGAAATTCGCCTTGAACAGCGCGGTGACGACCGTGTCCTGCTTCTCGCGACCCTCGATCATTGCCCAGTGCACCAGCCGATGGGCGTCGAGCGTGTTCGGGCCGATCTTGATCGCTTCGAAATCGAAGGCGATACCGACCTCTCGGCCGAGGTCAGTAAGCATCTTGTGCGCCTGCGCCACGCGTTCCTCGCCGCCGAGTTTCTGCGCCAGCGCCTTTTTCTGGTCGACGCCTTCCTTGGGATAGTCGGGGTTGAGTCGGTACGGCCGCCAGTTGATGTCGACGCCGATCTCATCCTGCACTTCGGCAATGGCGAGCTCCAGCCGTGCCTTGCCGAGATAGCACCAGGGGCAAACGACATCCGAGACGACGTCGACGGTGATACGCTCCATAATGATTTTCCTTGCTTTTGGTGTGCCTCCGAGGGGAGGTAATTCGGCGACCTGCTACTGCGCGCTCGCATCCCACCATACCGGCAGCTGGTAGCCGTAGAGTGGCACTGTGTCGGGATGGCCGATGCGCTTGCTGCGGGCAACCCATTGCTGGTCCATATGATAGAGTGGCAGCACATAATGGCTGGAAAGCAGCAGTCGGTCGTAGGAGCGCACCGCCGCGGTGAAATCCTCGGCCGAGCGCGCCCGCAATACGTGGTCGATCAGTGTGTCGAGATCGGGATCGTTGGCGCCGGCAAAGCTGTCCGTACCCTCGCGCGTGCGCGCAGCCGAAGACCAGCGGCCGAGCTGCTCGTTTCCGGGAGAGAGCGACGATGTATAGGACTTCATGATCATGTCGTAGTCGAAGCTATTCGTCCGGCTCTGATATTGCGAATCATCGACGGTGCGAATCGACGCGGCGATGCCAATCGCCTGCAGCGAACGCTGGTAGGCAACGGCGAGCTTCTCTTGGTCGGCATTCTGCGTCATGATCTCGAAGGCGAGCTGGCGGCCGGAGGCATCGGCCATTTTACCGCCCTGGATCGTATAGCCACCCTGCTTCAACAGCCCGACCGCCTGTTTCAGCACATCGCGGTCACGACCGGAGCCGTCGGTAACAGGCAGTTTATAGGTGCCGTCGAGAATATCGGGCGCGATTTTATCCTTGATCGGCCCGAGCAGAGCCAGCTCCGCTGCATTGGCGGGAACGCCGAAACTCGACAGCTCGGAATTCTGCCAGAAGCTCTGTGTGCGCTTGTAGGCGCCGGAATAGAGGTTCTTGTTCGCCCATTCGAAATCGAACACCAGCGACAGCCCTTCACGTAGCTTGGGATCGGCAAAGATCGGCCGGCGCGTGTTGAACACGAAGCCGAGCATGCCGCTTGGCAGTTTAGGTGTGAACACGTCCTTGACCGCGGCGCCCGAGGTGACGGCGGGGAAATTGTAGGCATTGGCCCAATGGCCGGGATTGCCGTCTGGATAGATGTCGACATCGCCTTTCTTGAAGGCTTCGAACAGCGTCGTGTCCTGCAGGAAATACTGCACGGTGATCTGATCGTAATTATCGGTGCCGACCTTGGCGGGAATGTCCTTGCCCCAGTAATTCGGGTCGCGTTCATAGGTGATGCTCTCACCGGGCTTCACCGTCTTCACCTTGTAGGGACCGGATCCGACCGGCGGCGTCAGCGAGGTGCGGTCGAAGGTTTCGGGATCGATCGCATGTTTTGGCAGCACCGGGAAAAGGCCGAAGATCAGCGGCGTCTCGCGGTCGGCCTTGTCGTTGAAGGTGAAGCGCACGCTATGCTCGCCGACCTTCTCCATCTTGGCGACGACGTTAAGTCGGTTGGAGAAGGGGACGCGGCCCTTGTCGCGCATCAATTCGAAGGTGAACATCACGTCTTCGGGCGTCACCGGCTGGCCATCCGACCATTTCGCCTTCGGATTGAGGTTGAACTGGACGAAGGTCCTGTCGTCGTCCCACTCCACCGTCTCGGCCAGCAGGCCGTAGAGCGTGAAGGGCTCATCCCTCGATCGCTGCATCAGCGATTCGTAGATGAGATTGCCATAGTCCGGATCCCACATGCCGCGCGCCGTCGTGCGCATGCTTTTCAGGATGAACGGGTTGAGGCTGTCGAAGGTGCCGACGACACCGTAGGTGATCTTGCCGCCCTTTTTCACATCCGGGTTGACGTAAGGGAAGTGTTTGTAATCGGGCGGCAATGCCGGCTCGCCATGCATCGCTATGCCGTGCAGCGGTTCTGCAGCAACAGTGCCGCACAGCAGCGACAGGACGAGGGGGACGACGATCCGGAGCATTCGGCAATCCTTGATCCGCAAAAACGGGCATGATTCACCGCGGAGATTATCATGGGGTCGACCGATTCCAACACTAAGCGGGGATTTCTTTGGCACGGCTGCGAAATTGCCGCTCAATTTGCCAAAGAAATGCTGGATATCTTGAACGCTGCGATGTAACAGGTGAACCCGAAGTTTTGGGGTCATGCATTTGCCTTATTTTTCCATGAGGTGGAGTGCCGAACGACCCGATGGTTGGGGCGGCAAAGTCGCTGCCCCGAACGGATATCAGGAGACGGAATTCGTTATGATGTTCAAGTCTGAAAAGAAAATGCGGGCAGCACTGTCCGTTCTGGCAGTGATGTTCGGCGCCGCTTCGGCTCCGGTCTCCTCCTTTGCACAGGATGCAGCGGCACAGGCTCCGGCCGACGCGCAGGCAGCCGGCGCGCCGAAGCTCGGCTGGTACAAGACCTGCAGCAAGCAGGAAGACAACGACATATGTGTTGTCCAGAACCTGATCCTTGCCAATGGCGGCCAGCTCGTCACGGCAGTCGGCCTGATCTCGGTCACCGGCAAGATCAACCGCAAGCTCCTGCAGGTCTCGGTTCCCACCGCGCGCCTGATCCCCCCGGGCATCATCATGCAGATCGACGGCGGCAAGGGCCAGAAGCTCGACTACGCCGTCTGCCTGCCGGATAAGTGCACCGCGGAAATTCCGCTGACCGACGCGATGATCGCCAGCCTCAAGAAGGGCAGCGACGTGATCTTCACCTCGATCAATTTCCGCCGCGCCCCGAACCCGATCAAGATCTCGCTCGAAGGCTTTACCGGCGCTTATGACGGCGAACCGGTTTCCGAATCCAAGCTCGCTGAAAGCCAGCGCAGCCTGCAGGAGGGCATGCAGAAGAAGGCCGAGGAAGCCCGCAAGAAGCTGGAAGACGCCCAGAAGGCAGCCAAGGCGCAGTAATCCTGCCATCATATTTGATAAAGAAACCCGGCTTCGCACCGGGTTTTTTATTGCCCAAAGAAAAGGCCCCGCTGAGAGAGACGGGGCCTTGTTGCATGCTGTGGGATACCCGATCTAGTGGGCGAAGCTCACCTTGGGTTTGAACTGCCCTGACGGGGCCCGATCGAAAATCTGGTAGATCTGCGGGTTTCGAAGCGGTGTGCCGCTTTCGTCGTTCACCAGGTTCTGCTCGGAGACGTAGGCCACATATTCGCTTTCGTCATTTTCGGCGAGCAGGTGATAGAAGGGCTGGTCCTTGCTGGGGCGCACCTCGGCCGGAATGGAATTCCACCATTCTTCCGTATTCGCGAACTCAGGATCAACGTCGAAGATGACGCCGCGAAACGGAAATACCTTGTGCCGAACCACTTCGCCGATACTGAACTTTGCTAGTCTTTCTTTCATGGTACGACTTCCTTTCATCACCAAATTTGGTGATTGGTGCCGCGCAAATCAAGATTTTTGCGCGAGTTCGTCACATGAACGTCATATCCTCCTAGTGGCGTCCATGACCTGGGAGGCGAAAGCCCCGGCGCACCGGGGCTTTCCGTGTTATCAGCCGCTTAGGCCGAATAGTACATGTCGTATTCGACCGGATGCGGCGTCATTTCGAAACGCATCACCTCAGCCATCTTCAGCTCGATGAAGGCATCGATCTGGTCGTCGTCGAAGACGCCGCCTGCTGTCAGGAACTTGCGGTCCTTGTCGAGGCTTTCAAGCGCTTCGCGCAAGCTACCGCAGACGGTCGGGATCTTCTTCAGTTCCTTCGGCGGCAGGTCGTAGAGGTCCTTGTCCATGGCCTTGCCGGGATGGATCTTGTTCTTGATGCCGTCGAGGCCTGCCATCAGCATGGCGGCGAAGGCGAGGTAGGGGTTGGCGGTCGGATCCGGGAAGCGGACTTCGACGCGCTTGGCCTTCGGATTGGAGCCGAACGGAATGCGGCAGGAGGCCGAGCGGTTGCGGGCGGAGTATGCCAGCAGAACCGGTGCTTCATAGCCCGGGACGAGACGCTTGTAGGAATTCGTCGACGGGTTGGTGAAGGCGTTGATCGCTTTGGCATGCTTGATGATGCCGCCGATGTAGAACAGGCAGCTTTCGGAAAGGCCTGCATATTCGTCGCCGGCGAAGGTCGGCTTGCCGCCCTTCCAGATCGACTGATGCACATGCATGCCCGAGCCGTTGTCGCCGAAGATCGGCTTCGGCATGAAAGTCGCCGTCTTGCCGTAGGCGTTCGCCACCTGGTGCACGACGTATTTGTAGATCTGCATCTTGTCGGCGTTGCGCACCAGCGTGTCGAACTTGATGCCGAGTTCGTGCTGGGCAGCCGCAACTTCATGGTGATGCTTTTCGACGACGACGCCCATCTCGGAGAGCACCGTCAGCATTTCCGAACGCATGTCCTGAGCGCTGTCGACCGGAGGAACCGGGAAATAGCCGCCCTTGACGCGCGGGCGGTGGCCGAGGTTGCCGGTCTCATAGTCGGTGTCGTCGTTCGACGGCAGTTCGGTCGAATCGAGCTTGAAGCCGGTATTGTAGGGATCGGCCTTATACTTGACGTCGTCGAAGACGAAGAATTCGGCTTCCGGGCCGACGAAGATCGTATCGCCGATGCCGGATGCCTTCAGGTAGGCTTCGGCCTTCTTGGCGGTGCCGCGTGGATCGCGGTTATAGGCCTCGCCGGACACCGGATCGAGGATGTCGCAGACGATAACCATGGTCGACTGAGCGAAGAACGGGTCCATATGCACCGTTTCGGTATCGGGCATCAGCACCATGTCGGACTCGTTGATGGCCTTCCAGCCGCCGATCGAGGAGCCGTCGAACATGACGCCGTCAGCGAACATATCTTCATCGACGCAGGCAACGTCCATCGTCACGTGCTGCAGCTTGCCCTTCGGATCGGTGAAACGCAGATCGACGAACTTCACGTCGTTTTCCTTGATCTGCTTCAGAATTTCGCTTGCGGTCGCCATTAAATACGTTCCTCCGATTTGCGATGACAATAGGTGGGTGTTCGATTGTGCGGTGACGGTATCGGACTTTGCGCGGTTGGCAAAGTGGTCAGATGGCGTCGATGCCGGTCTCGCCGGTACGAATGCGGATAACCTCTTCGATGTTGGACACGAAGATCTTTCCATCGCCGATGCGGCCGGTCTGCGCCGCCTTGCGGATCGCGTCGATGACGGCCTCCGCGTTCTCGTCGGCCAATACGACCTCCACCTTTACCTTCGGCAGAAAGTCGACGACGTATTCGGCTCCGCGGTAGAGTTCCGTATGGCCCTTCTGACGACCGAAGCCCTTGGCTTCCGTCACAGTGATACCCTGCAGGCCGACTTCCTGAAGGGCTTCCTTCACTTCGTCGAGCTTGAAGGGCTTAATGATCGCTTCGATCTTTTTCATGAGAAAATGTCTCTCCGCTTCTCCGTTATGGCAGGAATTTTCCCGCTCGCGGGATATGATGCAGATATCGTGCCAGTTTGAAATCCATCTTATCGAAAAAAGGCGCCGATTTTGTCGAAACCGGTGCGTTTGCGGGAAAATCTAAGTCGTTTTGGTGACGGATAAATGCAAAAACATCGTCGCCAGATCGAAATTGCATCGAAATCCGAAAAAATCGCGTGTATTCGCACTTGCGAAAATACATCTCGAGTCGATGAAAATATAGGCGAATGCCTAAATTTAAAGCCCAGCTTTCTCATGCTGAGCGGTTGTTTTTTAGGCGTTTTTTGAATTGAATAGGGTGATGAGCGATCTGTCAAACCTTCTTCTCACGCCTGCTGAAATGGCCGCCGTCGATGCGGCCGCTGCAGCATCAGGGATTGATTCTCTCAGCCTGATGGAAAGGGCGGGTTCTGCCACCGCCGCAGCCTCCTTGCGACTGCATCCCGGTGCTCAGCGGTTCATCGTGCTCTGCGGCCCCGGCAATAATGGCGGTGACGCCTATGTCGCGGCAAGACATCTGCAGCAGAGCGGAGCGGCGGTCACGCTTTTTCATCTCGGTGATCCCTCCAGGTTGAAAGGCGATGCCGCCCGCGCTCGCGCCGGCTGCGCACTCAAAGAGCAGGAACTCGGGCATTATCGGCCCGAAGCCGGCGACGTCGTCATCGACGGCCTGTTCGGGGCGGGACTTGGCCGCGAGGTGTCGGAGGAGGTGCGCGCGCTGATCGGCCGTGTCACCGAGGCGGCTATCCCGGTACTCGCCATCGATCTGCCCTCCGGCCTTGATGGCCGCACCGGCAAGGTGCTGGGCGCAGCCTTCCGGGCGCATAACACCATCACTTTCATGACGCGCAAGCCGGGCCATCTCTTGATGCCGGGCAGGGAGCTTTGCGGTCGATTGGAGGTCTTCGACATCGGCATTCCCGCTCGCATCGTCAGGGCCGGGGCGAGCGGCGTCATCGCCGAGAACACGCCCGAGGCCTGGAAAGGCGTGCTGCCGGCCGAGCTGCTGGAAACTCACAAATACAAGCGCGGCCATCTGGTCGTCTTCTCGGGCGATGCCGACAAGACGGGGGCTGCGCGCATGTCGGCGATCTCAGGCCTGAAGGTCGGCGCGGGTCTGGTGACGATCGCCGCCCCGCGCGCGGCGATGGCCGCCAATGCCGCGCATCTGACCGCGATCATGCTGCATGCAATCGACGACGAGGCCGAACTGCAAAGCTGGCTCTCCGACAAGCGGCTGCAGACCTTCGTCCTCGGTCCCGGTTTCGGCATCGGCGCCAGGGCACACGGTTTCGTCTCGGCTCTCGCAAAGCGCCGGCTCGTGCTCGATGCCGACGGCATCTCCTCGTTCAAGGATGAGCCGCAACAGCTCTACGACCTTTTCCAGGGTGAACCACGTCTGGTGCTGACGCCGCACGAGGGCGAATTTTCACGGCTCTTTCCCGATATCGCCGGCGACGGCGCGCTCGGCAAGGTGGATAAGGCCGTGGCCGCTGCCCGTCGCGCCAATGCCGCAATCGTCTACAAGGGGGCCGATACCGTCATCGCTTCGCCGGATGGCCGCGCGCTCATCAATACCAATGCACCTGCCTGGCTTGCCACCGCCGGTTCCGGCGATGTGCTCGCCGGCATCATCGGCGGATTGCTCGCCCAGGGCCTGCCGGCCTTCGAGGCCGCCGCCGCCGGCGTCTGGCTGCATGGAGAGGCAGGCCACCGCGTCGGCAAGGGGCTGACGGCGGAGGATCTCGCGGCTGCGGTAGCGCCGCTTTAGGCTAATCGGCGCTTGGCCGGCTCAAGGTTCAGCCTCTGGCTTATTTCTTCAGCGTCTGCTGCAGGGCGATTGCCCCGTGCGGCGCATTGACCTTACCCTCATGGATCATGAAGGCAAAGACGTCGCGCGGTTCGGCCTTTACTTTGCGATCCTTATCGATCAGCGGCAGATCATCGGGGACCTTGCCTTCTGCCCAGGTCTCAAGCCGATCTGCCCAGGCCTTCAGGCCTTTTTCCGGGTAGCAGGTCGGAATATCGTCCGATCCCTTCTGCAGCCTGGCATAGACGAAGTCGGCCGTGACGTCGGCAATCATCGGATATTCGAAATGTTCGGCGCAAACCGGGGCTACCCCATATTTGGCCAGCAGCGCGACGAATTCCGGCACCTTGAAGGAATCGTGCCGCACCTCGACGACGTGCCGGAGCTTCAGCCCGTCCTGCCTTTCCGGCAGCAGTTTCAGGAAGGCCTCGAAGTCTTCCGCATCGAACTTCTTGGTCGGCGCGAACTGCCAAAGCAGCGGCCCGAGATGGTCGCCGAGTTCGCTGATGCCCGACGAAAGGAAGCGTTCCATCGATTCACCAGCCTCGGCAAGCACCCGCCTGTTGGTGACGAAACGCGTCGCCTTCAGCGAAAAGATGAAGCCGTCGGGAACATCCGCTGCCCATTTCGCAAAGACCGCAGGCTTTTGCGTGCTGTAATAGGTGCCGTTGACCTCGATGACCTTCAGCTGGCGGCTGGCATAATTCAGCTCGTCCTTCTGTTTCAGGTCATCAGGAAAAAAATGCCCGCGCCAGGGCTCGAAGGTCCAGCCGCCGATGCCGGTGCGGATAGTGCCGGATTTCGTCATGTCGTCCTCCCTATTGGCAGCCGCTCAGGCCGCATTGATCTCTTTCGTCATGTCGACGAGCGTCCACCCTGGCCGATAAGGGTTCGGCCGGCGACCCGTTTCCTGAAACCCGAAGGCGCGATAGAGCGCGATATTCCGTTCCATCAGGGCATTCGTATAGAGCCGGATCTCCGGCATGGCCCATTCCCGCGCCCTCTCCTCCAGCCAGCGCAGCATCGAAAGCCCATGTCCGGCACCCTGAAAGGCCGGCGAGACCGCGACGCTGAACAGCATGAGGTGATCGGAATGCCGCTCGACGACCAGAAGGCCCGCCGTTTCGCCGTCGACCTCGCGAAGCCAGACCTCGCCGCGTTCAATCCGCGGCGCATAATCTTCCGTCACCGGGATCGGCGGAGCGCCGAGAAGCTCGGTATAGGGCCGATAGGCGGCTGTTGTCAGCGTCGCGATCGTTTCCAGATCATCGGGCGACGCCGGCCTCATCGTCATTCCGCCGCAACCGCCTTCTTCGCCGGCCGTCGTTCCAGCAATTCCTTCAGGAACTGTCCGGTATAGGAACGCTTCTCCCTGACGATCGTCTCCGGCGTGCCGACTGCCACGATCTCGCCGCCACCGTCGCCGCCTTCGGGCCCGAAGTCGAGGATCCAGTCAGCCGTCTTGATGACCTCCAGATTGTGCTCGATAACCACCACGGAATTGCCCTGGTTCACCAGCTCGTGCAGCATTTCGAGCAACTTGGCGACATCGTGGAAATGCAGGCCGGTCGTCGGTTCGTCGAGAATATAAAGCGTGCGTCCCGTCGAGCGTTTCGACAGCTCCTTGGCGAGCTTGACGCGCTGCGCTTCGCCGCCCGAAAGCGTATTGGCCTGCTGACCGACCTTGATGTAGCCGAGGCCGACATCCTTCAGCGATTGCAGCTTGTCGCGCACGGCAGGCACCGCCGCGAAGAAATCGACGCCTTCCTCCACCGTCATGTCGAGCACGTCGGCGATCGACTTCTGCTTGAAGGTGACGTCGAGCGTTTCTCTATTATAGCGCTTGCCGTGGCAGACGTCGCAGGTGACGTAGACATCCGGCAGGAAGTGCATCTCGATCTTGATAACGCCGTCGCCTTGGCAGGCCTCGCAGCGTCCGCCCTTGACGTTGAAAGAGAAGCGGCCCGGCTGGTAGCCGCGCGCCTTGGCTTCCGGCAGACCGGCGAACCAGTCGCGGATCGGCGTGAAGGCGCCGGTATAGGTCGCCGGGTTCGAGCGCGGCGTGCGGCCGATCGGCGATTGGTCGATGTCGATCACCTTGTCGATATGCTCGAAACCGTCGATGCGGTCGTGATCGGCCGGGTTCTCGCGCGCGCCCATGACGCGCCTTGCCGCCGATTTATAGAGCGTCTCGATCAGGAAGGTGGATTTGCCGCCGCCGGAAACGCCCGTCACCGCCGTAAACACCCCGAGCGGGATCGATGCCGTGACGTTCTTCAGATTGTTGCCGCGCGCGCCGATCACCTTGATCTCGCGGCCCTTCTTCGGCTTCCGGCGCTCATCGGGAACCGGCACGCCGAGTTCGCCGGAGAGGTATTTGCCCGTCAGCGACTTCGGATTGGCCATGATGTCCTGCGGCGTGCCGTGCGCGATGACCTGACCGCCGTGAATGCCGGCCGCCGGGCCGATATCGACCACGTCGTCGGCCGTCAGGATCGCATCCTCGTCATGTTCGACGACGATGACGGTATTGCCGATGTCACGCAGGTGCTTCAGCGTGTCGAGCAGCCGGGCATTGTCCCTCTGATGTAGGCCGATCGAAGGCTCGTCGAGTACGTAGAGCACGCCCGTCAGACCCGAGCCGATTTGCGAGGCAAGACGGATGCGCTGGCTCTCGCCGCCCGACAAGGTACCTGAGTTGCGCGACAGGCTAAGATATTCCAGGCCGACATCGTTGAGGAAGCGCAAACGGTCGCGGATTTCCTTGAGGATCCGGACGGCAATTTCGTTCTGCTTGGCGTTGAAGCTTGCCGGCAGCGCCTCGAACCAGTCGCGCGCGATGCGGATCGACATCTCCGTCACTTCGCCGATATGCAACCTATTGATCTTCACGGCGAGCGCTTCCGGCTTCAGGCGATAGCCGTTGCAGGCCGGGCAGGGGGCGGCCGACATGAACCGCTCGATATCCTCGCGTGCCCAGGCCGAATCCGTCTCCTTCCAGCGACGCTCGAGATTGGTGATGATGCCTTCGAAATTCTTGTGGGTCGTATAAGAGCGGGCGCCGTCGGCATAGTGGAACTCGATCTTGTCATCGGTGCCCTTGAGGATGACGTCTTTTACCTCGTCGGACAGATCGTTCCATCGCGTGCCGAGCTTGAAGCCGTAATGTTTTCCGAGCGCTTCTAGCGTCTGGTTGTAATAGGGCGAGGTCGACTTGGCCCAGGGCGCGATCGCCCCGTCGCGCAACGTGCGCTCGGGCTCGGGCACGATCAGGTCGGGGTCGATCTTCTGCTGCGCGCCGAGACCGTCGCAGGTCGGGCAGGCGCCGAAGGGATTGTTGAAGGAGAAGAGCCTGGGCTCGATCTCCGGAATGGTGAAGCCCGAGACCGGGCAGGCGAATTTCTCCGAAAACAACACGCGTTCATGCGTCTCGTTCAGCGACTTGTTGGCAGAGCCGCCGGCCGAGGTCTCCTCCGGCGGCAACGGTTTGTCGGCGAATTCGGCGACCGCCAGCCCGTCGGCGAGCTTCAGGCAGGTTTCCAGGCTGTCGGCCAGGCGTGCCGAGACATCGGAGCGCACGACGATGCGGTCGACCACCACGTCGATGTCATGCTTGTATTTCTTGTCGAGCGTTGGCGCCTCGGCAATCTCATAGAACTGGCCGTCGACCTTGACGCGTTGGAAGCCCTTCTTCATGAGCTCCGCCAGTTCCTTTTTGTATTCGCCCTTGCGCCCCCGCACGAGCGGCGCGAGGATATAAAGACGGGTGCCTTCACCGAAAGCGAGGATGCGGTCGACCATCTGGCTGACGGTCTGGCTCTCGATCGGCAGGCCCGTTGCCGGCGAATAGGGAACGCCGACACGGGCAAAAAGCAGGCGCATGTAGTCGTAGATCTCGGTGACTGTGCCGACCGTCGAGCGCGGATTGCGCGAAGTGGTCTTCTGCTCGATCGAAATCGCCGGCGACAGCCCGTCGATCTGGTCGACATCGGGCTTCTGCATCATTTCGAGGAACTGCCGGGCATAGGCCGACAGGCTCTCGACATAGCGCCGCTGGCCCTCGGCATAGATCGTGTCGAAGGCGAGCGAGGATTTGCCCGAGCCGGAAAGACCGGTCATGACGATCAGCTTGTTGCGCGGCAGATCGAGATCGATGCTCTTCAGATTGTGCTCGCGCGCGCCGCGGATGGAGATCGTCTTCAGTTCGCTCATCGTCTCTGCTTTGGTTTTCTGGATAACAGCCCTTATTTAGTGATGCCGACCGGCGAGTCGAGGCTGAATATCCACAAGGCTGAAGGTTTTCGATTCTGTTGACAGGATCATACGGATAAATTAGAACAAATAAAGAACAAAATTCCTGATGAATGCATGCGGCCTTCTGATGGGATAAACATGTGGATTAAAGACCGCTTACGCGCATCGGCGGTCCTCTTTGGTTTAAGGTGCGCTGATCGATTAACGCCGCCGGGCAGGGCGGCAGGCAGGGTGAAAAGCATGGCTGGTAGCGTGAACAAGGTAATTCTGGTCGGAAACGTGGGCGCAGACCCCGAAATCCGCCGCACTCAGGATGGCCGGCCGATCGCCAATCTTCGTATTGCGACCTCGGAAACCTGGCGCGACCGAAATTCCGGCGAGCGCCGCGAGAAGACTGAATGGCACACCGTCGTCGTCTTTAACGAGGGCCTCTGCAAGGTCGTTGAACAATATGTAAAGAAGGGCGCCAAGCTCTATATCGAAGGCCAACTGCAGACCCGCAAATGGCAGGATCAGCAGGGCCAGGACCGCTACAGCACCGAAGTCGTGCTGCAGGGCTTCAGCTCGACGCTGACGATGCTCGACGGTCGCGGCGAAGGCGGCGGTGCAAGCTCCGGCTTCGGCGGCGGTCGCGGCAGTGGCGCCGGTGGCAACGATTATGGCGACGATTACGGCGCGCCGGCTCCTTCCTCGTCGCCGAGCCGCGGCGGTGGCGGCAACTTTTCGCGGGATCTCGACGACGACATCCCGTTCTGATCGAGTACTTTTGGTGGCTTGAAAGACCTGAGAGCATGATGTCTTGGACGACATCATGCTCTTTTTCTTTGATCATGATGTCGATCGGGGTGGATCCCGATCTTGCTGCTGTTTCAGTGCGGCGTCGCGCTGATCAGATTGAGCGCCGCTTTCGCGCCGTCGACGACGAATTGCACGGCGAGCGCGGCGAGGATGACGCCGAGAAGCCGCGTCAGGATGGCACGGCCCGTGACGCCGAGGAAACGGTCCAGCCTTTCGGCGATGAGCAGCATAAGAAAGGTCAGCAACAGATTGGCGGCAATGACGCCGATCAACTGCGCCTTTCCGACAGATGTCGCCAGCGTGCCGGCAAGCAGGATCGTCGCCGAGATCGCGCCCGGGCCTGCGATCAGCGGCAGGGCGAGGGGGAAGACGGCGATATTCTCGATATGATCCTTGGTGACGGCCGCTTCGGTGGCCTTCTCTTTGCGTTCCTGCCGCCTTTCGAACACCATCTCGAAGGCGATCCAGAAGAGCAGAAGCCCGCCGGCGATACGGAAGGCGCCGATCGAGATCCCGAGCACGCCGAGCACGCTTGCGCCGAACAGCGCGAAGATGGCGAGAATGATGAAGGCGATGGTCGAGCCGCGCAGCGCCACCTGTGTGCGCTCGGCTCGGCTCATGCCCGTAGTCAGCCCCAGGAAGATCGGCGCAAGCCCGGGCGGATCGATGGTGACGAGGAGCGTGGTGAAGGCGTTGATCAACTGGTCGGCGCTTGCCATCGTCTCTCCGGAACCCCATATGGGTGCGTGGTTTTTTATGATTGTGAAGCGGCGATTTCGATTTGGCAAATATCCTGCGGCGGCCCGGGGCGGATTTGCTCGATCCGGCCGCGAAACTTATGTGTTTTACCCTCTTTAAGCCGCAAAAGCCTGTTCAAAACGCGCTGTGAAATTGGCGCGGGAACAGGCTTTCCGCTATAAATCTTCAAGTGATTCTAGAAGAGATCGTGATCTGTTTTGACTGAGCAAACACCCCCCGGCGGCGGGAAGCTCCCGCCAGGCATCGAGCCCATCTCCATCATGGAGGAAATGCAGCGGTCGTATCTCGATTACGCCATGAGCGTCATCGTCAGCCGCGCGCTGCCCGACGTGCGCGACGGCCTGAAGCCCGTGCACCGGCGCATCCTCTACGGCATGTCCGAGCTCGGCATCGACTGGAACAAGAAATACGTCAAATGCGCCCGCGTCACCGGCGACGTGATGGGTAAATACCACCCGCATGGCAATGCTGCGATCTATGATGCGCTCGCCCGTATGGCGCAGCCTTGGTCGCTCAGGCTGCCGCTGATCGACGGTCAAGGCAATTTCGGTTCCGTCGACGGCGATCCGCCGGCGGCCGAACGTTACACCGAATGCCGCCTGGAGAAGGCTGCCCATTCGCTGCTCGACGACCTCGACAAGGAAACCGTCGATTTCCGCGACAACTACGACGGCACGCTCTCCGAGCCGGTCGTGGTTCCCGCCAAGTTCCCGAACCTGCTCGTCAACGGCGCCGGCGGCATCGCCGTCGGCATGGCGACCAATATCCCGCCGCACAATCTCTCCGAAGTCATCGACGGCTGTATCGCGCTGATCGACAATCCTGCGATCGAGTTGCTGGACCTGATGCAGATCATTCCAGGTCCTGACTTCCCGACGGGCGCCAAGATCCTCGGCCGCGCCGGCATCCGCTCCGCCTATGAGACCGGCCGCGGCTCGGTCATCATGCGCGGCGTCGCCGCCATCGAACCGATGCGCGGCGACCGCGAGCAGATCATCATCACCGAGATTCCCTACCAGGTGAACAAGGCGACGATGATCGAGAAGATGGCCGAACTGGTGCGCGAAAAGCGCATCGAGGGCATCTCCGACCTGCGCGACGAATCCGACCGCCAGGGCTATCGTGTCGTCATCGAGCTGAAGCGCGATGCCAATGCCGAGGTCATCCTCAACCAGCTCTATCGCTACACGCCGCTGCAGACCTCCTTCGGCTGCAACATGGTGGCGTTGAACGGCGGCAAGCCGGAACAGCTGACGCTGCTCGACATGCTGCGCGCTTTCGTCTCCTTCCGCGAAGAAGTCGTTAGCCGGAGAACGAAATTCCTGCTCCGCAAGGCGCGTGACCGCGCCCATGTGTTGGTCGGCCTCGCGATTGCCGTTGCCAATATCGACGAAGTCATCCGCGTCATCCGTCAGGCACCCGATCCGCAGTCGGCCCGCGAAGAGCTGATGACGCGCCGCTGGCCGGCGGAAGACGTCGAAAGCCTGATCCGCCTGATCGACGATCCTCGCCATCGCATCAACGAGGACCTGACCTACAATCTCTCTGAAGAGCAGGCCAGGGCCATCCTCGAACTGCGCCTCGCCCGCCTGACAGCCCTTGGTCGCGACGAAATCGGCGACGAACTCAACAAAATCGGCGAAGAGATCAAGGATTACCTCGATATTCTCTCCTCGCGCGTCCGCATTCAGACCATCGTCAAGGACGAACTCATCGCCGTCCGCGACGAGTTCGGCACGCCGCGCCGCACCGAGATCGTCGATGGCGGCCTCGAAATGGACGACGAGGATTTGATCGCCCGCGAGGACATGGTCGTCACCGTCTCGCATCTCGGTTATATTAAGCGCGTGCCGCTCACCACCTACCGCGCCCAGCGTCGCGGCGGCAAGGGCCGCTCCGGCATGACCACTCGTGACGAGGATTTTGTTAGCCGGCTATTCGTGGTTAATACACATACGCCGGTTCTGTTCTTCTCCTCGCGCGGCATTGTGTATAAGGAGAAAGTCTGGCGCCTGCCGATCGGCACGCCGACCTCGCGCGGCAAGGCTCTGATCAACATGCTGCCGCTCGAACCCGGCGAACGCATCACCACCATCCTGCCTTTGCCTGAGGATGAGGCGAGCTGGGATAATCTCGACGTCATGTTCTCGACGACGCGCGGCACGGTTCGTCGCAACAAGCTGTCGGATTTCGTCCAGGTCAACCGCAACGGCAAGATCGCCATGAAGCTCGAGGAGGAGGGCGACGAAATCCTCTCCGTCGAGACCTGCACGGAAGATGACGACGTGCTGCTGACGACGGCGCTCGGCCAGTGCATCCGCTTCTCGGTCGACGACGTTCGCGTCTTTGCCGGCCGCAACTCGATCGGCGTGCGCGGCATCAATCTCGGCGATGGCGATCGCATCATCTCGATGACGATCGTCGGCCATGTCGATGCCGAGCCCTGGGAGCGTGCTGCCTATCTCAAGCGGTCCGCCGTCGAACGCCGGGCGACGGGCGTTGACGAAGAAGATATTGCGCTGGTTGGAGAAGAAGTCGTTGAAGAAGGACAACTCTCCGACGAACGCTATGAAGAGCTGAAGGCACGCGAACAGTTCGTGCTGACGGTCTCGGAAAAAGGCTTCGGCAAGCGTTCATCCTCTTACGATTTCCGCATCTCCGGCCGTGGCGGCAAGGGCATTCGCGCCACCGACACGTCGAAAACAGGCGAGATCGGCGAACTGGTCGCGGCCTTCCCGGTCGATGACGGTGACCAGATCATGCTCGTCTCCGATGGCGGCCAGCTGATCCGCGTGCCGGTCGGCGGCATCCGCATCGCTAGCCGCGCCACCAAGGGCGTCACCATCTTCTCGACGGCCAAGGACGAGAAGGTCGTGTCCGTCGAGCGCATCAGCGAGCCGGAGGACGACGAGACGGCGGAGGCGGGTGAGGAAACAGCCGTTTCCGAAGGCGCGGCTCCCGCTGGCGAAACCGACGAAACGCCGTCGGGCGAATAATTCGCCACATTCTCATTCTGAACCGGGCGGCCCCTGCCGCCCGGTTTTTTATTGCGCTATGAAGGGCTTGCCGATTCATCCGAGGGGGAATGTTATGGGCAAGTGGACAAGGCGAGGGGTGCTTGCGGGCATCTCGGCCGTCGCGGGGGCTGCCACGGGCGGCTATTTCCTGCAGCCCGAAAGCGATTCCGGACCGGTTTTTCCACCGGAAATTCCCGCCGAAGACGGCGCGGTCATTCTCAATGATGCAGGAGAGCTAACGCCGACGCGGGTCGCCACCCATCTGACCGTCAGGGAGCCGCCGCAGGAGGCGATGATCGGCCGGTTGCGCACCGCGCTTTCGGAGGCGGTCAAAGCCAACAGGCCCTTCGTCGCCAGCGCCGCGCGCCATTCGATGGGCGGCCAGAGCCTTGCCGAGAACGGCACGGCGCTGACGCTCGATCAGGATTGGCTGGAGGCCGATACATCCGCCCGGACCTACCGCGTCGCCGCCGGCACGCGCTGGTCGACGGTGATTTCGAGGCTCGATGCCATCGGCTTCTCGCCCGCCGTCATGCAGTCCAACAATGACTTCGGGGTCGCCAGCACCTTTTCGGTCAATGCCCACGGCTGGCCGGTTCCGTTCAGCGGCTGCGGCAGCACCGTGCGCTCCATCAGGCTGATGACGGCGGACGGCAATCTGCTGACCTGCTCACGCAAGGAAAACGCCGAGCTCTTCAATCATGCCATGGGCGGATACGGCCTTTTCGGGGTTATCACCGAGCTTGAGCTGGATATGGTACCGAACGTGCTGCTGCAACCGACATTCGAGCATCTTGCCGGCGAGGATCTTGGGCGGCGCTTTGCCGAGATTCTCAAAAGCGACAGCTCGATCAACATGGCCTATGGCCGCATGGATGTTTCTCTCGATCGCTTCTTCGAGGATGCCCTGCTGATTGCCTATCGCGCCACCCCGGATCAGACGAATATACCCGCGGCCGCCGGCTCGGGTTTTGTCAGCCATATCTCGCGCGAAATCTTCCGGGCGCAGCTCGGTTCGGACGCAGCCAAACATTTCCGCTGGTGGACCGAGGCTGTCGTCGGACCGCCGATTGCGAGGCAGGCGACGCGCAACAGCCTGATGAACGAACCGGTCATCACGCTCGACGATCGTGATCCGTCCCGCACGGATATCCTGCACGAATATTTCGTGTCGCCGACGCGTTTTGCCGATTTCGTCGCGGCCTGCCGCGATGTCATTCCGGCATCTTATCAGCAGCTCCTGAACATCACGTTGCGTTATGTGGACACCGATCGAGACAGCGTACTGGCCTACGCCGGGGAATCTCGGATCGCCGCTGTGATGCTCTTCTCGCAGGAAAAGACAGTAAGGGGCGAGGCCGACATGCAGCGGATGACCGAGGCGCTGATCGAGCGCGTGCTTGATATCGGCGGTAGCTACTATCTGCCTTATCGGCCGCATCCCCGGCCGGATCAGTTCATACGCGCCTATCCCAGAGCCGGGGAGTTTGCAGCGGCCAAGCGCCGGCTGGATCCCGGCCTCACCTTCCGTAATCATTTCTGGGATCGTTATCTCGGAAGCCTCTAGGAGGATTTGCATGTCCAGGCTTCGGCTGACCGCAGTGCTTTATACCGTGGCCCTGCTCTTTGCGGCGGCGCTGAATTACATTCCGGGGCTGACCGATACGCAGGGGCGCGCTTTCGGCATCTTCGCGCTCGATATTTATGATGACAGCCTACATCTCGCTTCGGCGGCCTGGGCAGGCATTGCGGCGTTTATTTCAGCCCGCGCATCCAGAAATTTCCTCTTCTATTTTGGTCTGCTTTATTTCAGCGACGGCCTTCTCGGGCTGATCACGGGATCGGGCTACCTCGACCTCGGCATCGTCAACTACGGCATCCAGGATATTCCCTTTACGTTCAAGATCCTGGCCAACCTGCCGCATCTCTTTCTTGGCGGTGCGGCGATCGTTTCCAGCTATATCTTCCGTCGCGAGGCCCCCTAATGCGGCGGCGCCTGAAAATCATCGGTTGGCTTCTGGCCCTCCTCGTCATCGTCATCCTGTTGCTGCTTAGCCCGGTCGCCTATGTCGAGACCTTCTGCCATGCCGACCCGGAACCCGATACCTACAGGCCGCTGATATCGGAGCCGGAATTCCGCCGGCAGGAAGCCAATACCTATCTCACCTATCCGGAGTGGCATATCGTCTATGCTTATGACGGCCTCGCCGAGACCCTGAAGACCGGAGACGAATATGGCTTTGGCTATATCTCCAGCGTCAAGGATTTCTGGGTCGCCGATTGCGCGCTGACCCGCATCGCTGATCGTCATGGCGGCGCCGATAGTCAGACTCGGATGATGATTGCTACCATCGGCGTCAGCTTCACGCTCGAAATGGGGCTGAAAGCTGCCTATGAGGAAACCGTGGGCCGGGTGTTCGCGCTCTGGCGCGGCAGCGAAAAGACGCAGCAGGATATCGTTGCCCGCGACATGGCGATCGACTATGCGGCGTTCCTGCGTCAGACGCCGTGGTACAAGTATCCCTTCCAGCCCTGGATCGACAGGCTTTGGGCCGCCCCGATGGAAGAGCCGCTGCGCGGCTGGGAGCGCCGGCTCGCGCTCGGCGGCGAATGGCGGGCCAAGATCGCCTATGCCGGCATGATCGCCGGTGCTGTGGCCGCAACCGGCGAGGCGAAGCTGACGATCCGCTCGGTGGTATCAGGCCTGCCGGCCGCCACGCTTTCTGAAATACCCGATGTTGCTGTGATCTCCGACAGAACTGACGGTGTGCTGATCGAGACGCCGCGATACGATCGCTTCACCCATATCCTCGCCGAGATTGTCAGGGCCGGCGGCACAATCCGCGAAATTGCGGGCAATGACGAGATCATGGTGTCGCTGACCATGCCTTCCGGCGCTGCCCAGAACGATCTGCCCGGCGAGGTTATCACGCGTCTCCCGCGCGCCGGCTTCGATGGCGACCGCCTGCTTCTGTCGGTCAAGATGGCGGATCTCTCGCTCCTGCTGCGAGACCGGCAGATTGCCGATCCCGGCCTTGAGCATATATTCGATTTCTGACATATCAAATGGGTGACGCCATGGTGAGGCGCCTGGCACGCGGAACAGGCATTGCGATTGCGGTCGTTGTCGCGGTCTTCATGCTGTTTGCGGTTGTCTTCGCGGCAACGGGCAAGGCGCCGGCCGCTATGGTCTTTACCGTACGCGCCATGGAGCCTGCCGCCTTGCCGGACGGTGTCTCCATTCTTCGATGGGGCAGGGGTTTTGCCGTGGTGACGAGCGAGCGCGCCGATTATGTCCGCGCGCTTTATGTCAAAGGCGCATTTCTCGTTCTGCCAGTGCGAAAGAGCGGCTGCCTGGCGCTTCGCCCGGCATCAAGCTGAGAAAAAAGCCGGACGCTGGGTGCATCCGGCTTTGAATAGCCTCGGCGACGGAAGGGTGTCGCTCGAGGTGGGGAAGGGGGAATGTCAGAATGCGCTATGCTTTTCGTTGAGCGCCTTTACCTCTTCGCCTTCGCGCCTGAGCGCGGAAATCGTCGAGGCCACGGACACTATGAACATGACGCTGATAAGGGCTGTGAGCACTGTCAAGATCGTGAACATAGGCATTCCTTTCGTGGGGAGTTGCGTTCTCGCCCGTCAGTATTGGCCCACTACGGCCGTCCGGGCCGAAGCATAGGGACCATAAACCTTGGACGTATCGACCTTCTGATCATAAAGAGCGACGGTTGCAGTAAGCATACCCGTGATCATTGCCATCCAGACTACGTTAATCATGGTAATCTTGCCGGGCATATTCAGTCCTTCCTGGCGCGCTTGTCGCATCTATGTGTCGGTTGAATGAACGCATCCGTTTAAAATTGGTTCCGCCGGATGTTGAGCGGGTGTTTAGCAAGCCCGATCTGAAGCGACTTTGAATGTCTCGTTCATCTGGCGTTCAGATTCGAAGCTCGTTTTTGGACGCAGACGGCCCCGAGCAGCGCGCACGATCGCCGCGTGTTCGGCAAGCTCCGGCCGTAGCCAGTTCACCTCGTAGCGATCGGCGAAATAGCCGTAGGCCATTTCACCGGCGAGGGAGAAAACAACGGCAAGTGCAACGAGCACGATCAGCATGGACTTGGTCTTTCGGAGGGCGCCGGATGCCGGAATGGCATCGGCCGACTTGACGATCCGAGTTAAGCAGATGGTGTCTGAAACGGCCTTGAACGGTCTATTCATCCGTCGTTCAGTCGCCCGGATCGGCTGGCCAAATCACTTGCGGGAAGGCGGCATCCGTGACAAAAGGCGTCAAACCAACGGTCGGGCCAGATGACGACAGCTTTTTATCCGGGGTCCTTTGACCCGATCACCAACGGACATGTGGATGTTCTGGTCCAGGCGCTGAACGTCGCCGAAAAGGTCATCGTCGCGATCGGCATCCATCCCGGCAAGGCGCCGCTTTTCTCCTTCGAGGAGAGAGCCGAGCTGATCCGCCGCTCGCTTGCCGAGGTTCTGCCCGCCAAGACCGGCGACATCGCCGTCGTCGCCTTTGACAATCTGGTCGTCGATGCCGCCCGCACCCATGGCGCAACGCTGCTGATCCGCGGCCTTCGCGACGGCACCGACCTCGACTACGAGATGCAGATGGCCGGAATGAATAGGACGATGGCGCCTGATATTCAGACCATCTTTTTGCCGGCGGGAACGGCTTCGCGGCCCATTACCGCCACATTGGTCCGCCAGATCGCCGCCATGGGCGGCGACGTCAGCGCTTTCGTGCCGGCAGCCGTCTTGCAAGCCCTCACATCCAAGCGCAAAGACTAGGCGGATAACGCCCAACGGAGCTCACATGAAACTCTTTTATCTCGCATTTGCCGGCGTGCTGTATCTCGCCTCTTTCGCCGGCGATGCCTTCGCCCAGTCGGCCGATCACTATCTCACCATCCAGCTGAAGAACGGCCCCGTGGTCATCCAGCTGATGCCCGATGTAGCGCCGAAGCATGTCGCCCAGATCGAGGCGCTGGCCAAGAAGGGCGAATATGACAATGTCGCCTTCCACCGCGTCATCCCCGGCTTCATGGCCCAGACCGGCGACGTGAAATACGGCAACATGGAAAAGAACTTCGACGCGAGCCAGGCCGGCACCGGTGGCTCTGACCTGCCAGACCTTCCGGCCGAATTCTCCAAGACCCCGTTTGTACGCGGCACGGTCGGCATGGCACGCGCCCAGGATCCGAATTCCGCCAATTCGCAGTTCTTCATCATGTTCGCCGACGGTTCCTTCCTTAATGGCCAGTACACGGTTGTCGGCAAGGTTGTTTCCGGCATGGAAAATGTCGACAAGATCAAGAAGGGCGAAGGCCAGAACGGCGAAGTCAGCAATCCCGACCGGATGATCAAGGTCACCCTGGGCAAGAAGTAAGCGACGAGAAGAAAACAACAGGAGAAGGCAATGGCCGAGATCAAGGACCCCGAGAACACCATCATTGTGGAAACCACCAAGGGCAAGGTTGTCATTCAGCTCCTGCCGCAGGTCGCCCCGGAGCATGTCGCCCGCATCAAGGAACTCGCCCGCGAGAAGGCCTATGACGGCGTCGTCTTCCACCGCGTCATCCAGGACTTCATGGCCCAGACGGGCGATGTCGAATTCGGCAAGAAGGGCTCGGAAACCTTCAATCCCAGCCGCGCCGGCATGGGCGGCTCCTCCAAGCCCGATCTGAAGGCTGAATTCTCTGCGACCTCGCATGTCCGTGGCACCTGCTCGATGGCGCGCTCGCAGAACCCGAACTCGGCGAATTCGCAGTTTTTCATCTGCTTCACCGATGCGCCGTGGCTGAACAAGCAGTATTCCGTCTGGGGCCAGGTCATCGAAGGCATGGACAACGTCGACAAGATCAAGCGCGGCGAGCCGGTTTCCGATCCGGACTCGATCGTCTCTCTGCGGGTTGCCGCCGACGTTTGATTGTGATTTCTGCTGAAACCCGCCCTTGCGTGAAAGCGCGGGGCGGGTTTCGCTTTGCTTGAAAGTGCCCTTATGCGCGTAGACCTCTTCGATTTCGACCTGCCGGATGAACGCATTGCGCTGCGGCCCGCCGAGCCGCGCGACAGCGCGCGCCTGCTCGTCGTCGATCCGAACGGGCAGACAATGCTTTCCGATCACCGCGCCTCCGATCTGCCATCCTTTCTGCGGGCAGGTGATGCGCTTGTATTCAACGACACCAAGGTTATTCCGGCGCAGCTTGAAGGCATTCGCCATCGCGAAGGTGCAGGCGGCCAGCAGGTGTCGGCGACGCTGCACATGCGTGTCGGCGCCAACAAATGGAAGGCCTTCGCCAAGCCCGGCAAGCGCATCAAGGAGGGCGATCGCATTGCCTTCGGCCACAGCGGCGAAAGCTGCATGATCGGCTCGCTTGATGCGACCGTGGAAGAAAAGGGCGAGGCAGGCGAAGTGATGCTCGCCTTCGATCTCTCCGGCCCTGCGCTTGATGAAGCGATCGCCGCCGTCGGCCACATTCCGCTGCCGCCCTATATCGCCGCCAAGCGGCCGGAGGATGAGCGCGACCGCGCCGACTATCAGACCATCTACGCGCGCGAGGAGGGCGCTGTCGCAGCTCCCACGGCCGGCCTGCATTTTACGCCGGCTTTGTTCGAGGCGCTCGACAAAGCCGGTATCGAACGCCATTTCGTGACGCTGCATGTCGGCGCCGGCACCTTCCTGCCTGTCAAGGCCGATGACACCGACGATCACAAGATGCATCTCGAAAGCGGCTATGTCAGCGCCGAGACTGCCGCGCGGCTGAACGAGGTGAAGAAAAACGGCGGGCGCATCGTCTGTGTCGGCACGACCTCGTTGCGGTTGATCGAGAGTGCGGCGGGGGACAGCGGCGAGATCAAGCCGTGGGCCGGCCCCACGGGCATCTTCATCACGCCCGGCTACCGCTTCAAGGCGGTCGATATCCTGATGACCAACTTCCACCTGCCGCGCTCGACGCTGTTCATGCTGGTCTCGGCCTTTGCCGGCTTCGAAACGATGCACGCGGCCTATAAACACGCCATTTCGACAGGCTACCGCTTCTATTCCTACGGCGATGCGAGCCTTCTTTTCCGGAAAGACAAATGACCGAGAACTTCCAGTTCACCCTGAAGAAGACCGATGCCGGCGCACGCCTTGGCGAAATTTCCATGCCGCGCGGCACGATCCGCACGCCGGCCTTCATGCCGGTCGGCACGGTCGGGACAGTCAAGGCCATGTACCTCGACCAGGTACGCGAGACCGGCGCCGATATCATCCTTGGCAATACCTATCACCTGATGCTGCGCCCGACGGCCGAGCGCGTCGCCCGCCTCGGCGGTCTGCATAAGCTGATCCGCTGGGAACATCCGATCCTGACGGATTCGGGCGGCTTCCAGGTCATGTCGCTATCGGGGCTGCGCAAGCTCGACGAACAGGGCGTGACCTTCAAGTCCCATGTCGACGGCAGCCTGCATCACATGTCGCCGGAGCGCTCCATAGAAATCCAGGGGCTGCTCGGCTCCGACATCCAGATGCAACTCGACGAATGCGTGGCGCTGCCCGCCGAACCGAAGGAGATCGAGCGCGCCATGGAAATGTCGCTGCGCTGGGCCGAGCGCTGCAGGGTCGCCTTCGGCCAACAGCCAGGCAAGGCGATGTTCGGCATCGTCCAGGGCGGCGACATCCCGGCGCTGCGCATTCGTTCGGCGGAAGAGCTCACCAAGCTCGATCTCAAGGGTTACGCCGTCGGCGGTCTTGCGGTCGGCGAGCCGCAGGAGGTGATGCTGAAGATGCTCAACGAGACGCTTCCTGTACTGCCTGGCGAAAAGCCGCGTTACCTTATGGGCGTCGGCACACCTGACGATATGCTGAAATCGGTCGCCCGGGGCATCGATATGTTCGACTGCGTCATGCCGACCCGTTCCGGTCGCCATGGCCTGGCTTTCACCCGCCGCGGCAAGGTCAATATCCGCAATGCCCGCCATGCCGAGGATATGCGCCCGCTCGACGAACAGTCGAACTGCCCGGCCTCGCGCGACTATTCCCGCGCCTACCTGCACCATCTCGTCCGCTCCAACGAAGCACTCGGCGGCATGCTGCTCTCCTGGCACAATCTCGCCTATTACCAGGAATTGATGCAGGGCATCCGCAAGGCGATCGCAGAAGGCCGCTTCGCCGATTTCATGGCGGAAACGCAGGAGGAATGGGCGAGAGGGGACCTCCAACCGGTCTAAGCCGCTAGAAAGGTTCAAGCTGTGAAGCTGAAACAGGCTCTAGCTGAAATGCGGATTGGCTCGCAATTTTCCGACAGCAAAATCGATGAAGCTTCTGACCTTAGCTGAGGCATACCGTCCATCGGGATGGACAACATGGATGGGTAGAGCTTCCTCATCGTAGTCGGACAGGACCGTCTGCAACTCGCCCGATTCAAGCTGAGGCGCAATTTGGTAGGAAAGAACGCGCGTCAAACCCCAGCCACGCGCTGCCGCTGCGATTGCAGCTTCGTTGGTGTTGCAAAAGAGGCGGGGGTTGACGCGCACAGCAGCCTTTCCTGCTCCTCCAAAGCGCCATTCCAGCGACGTCCATGCACTGGTGGATGCTACGATCTGATGGCGCGCGAGATCGTTGGGCACTGTCGGAATGCCGTGCTTCTCAAAATACGCAGGCGATCCGCAAATCACTCGCTTTATTTGGCCGACACGCGTTGCGGTGAAACCGGAGTCGCTCAGGTGTCCGATGCGGACAGCGACATCGATACCCTCGTCGACAATGTTCACCACGCGGTCAACAAAAAGGCCCCGCCCGGTGACCTCGGGGTAAAGATCGAGATATTCGGTCATGATGGGCAAAACGAACATCGTGCCAAACATCACCGAAGCGGTGACGGTGAGCGTGCCGGTGGGCTTGCCGTAAGCCCCTGCAGCAGCCGCGTCTGCTTCCTCGAGACCGGTAAGCAGCCGCTGACAATCCCCGAAATATCTGGCCCCGGCTTCCGTCAGCTTCACTGATCGGGTCGTGCGGGTCAGGAGGCGCGTTCCGATAACCGCTTCCAACGAGGAAACGATGCGCGTCACTGCCGGGGGACTCATGTGCATTTGTCGCCCAGCCGCGGCGAAGCTCTCTGTTTCCGCGACCTTCACGAACACTCTCATCGCCTGCCATCTGTCCATGCGAGCCGCAATCATCCCGTACATCGTTTCAGGATTGCAGAATTAAACGCTTTTGGGACGATCGCAACGCATGAACCCTTCGTGTAGCAGGCCATTGAACGGGAACATTCTATATTGACGTCGGCAGTTTTAGCCCCTGCACGAAGGCGTGGAGACGAGGAGCTAAGGCGGCCACACCGAAAGCAGCCAGTTTCTTCTTCGCGGCCGTTATTTCTGCCGCGTCGTCGGCGTAATCGGCAAGCGCGAATTTAATCGCGATATTGGTGATTGCATCAAAACTCGCTCCTCGTTTTGCAGCGTCGATCTCTGCCGCCGTAAGTGCCATCCGCTTTGCGTCGATCTCCAACAAGTCAAGAGAATCGCGATCACCTCTCGTGCTCGCAATCGCAAGTTCGATCTGTATGAGCATGACCGGCGTAATGAGATCTTTGGTCAAAGCACTCTCCGCAAGCAATAAGCATGCGAGCCTGCGCATTCGCCGTGGAATGCGCAGGCCTTACGCTAGCTCAGCGCTTTGCCACCTTCCGGTCGAGAAAGTCGTGAATGAGGGGCGCCATTTCATCGAGCTTGTCTTCCAGAGCGAAATGGCCCGTATCAAGGATATGCACTTCCGCGTTCGGAAGATCGCGCAGATAGGGATGGGCGCCTTCCACCGGAAAGATCTTGTCGTTTTTGCCCCAGACGATCAGCGCCGGCGGCTTGCGCTCGCGAAAGAACGTCTGGAACTGCGGGTAGAGCGGAACGTTCGTGCGGTAGTCGTAGAGCAGATCCAGTTGAATGTCCTTGTTCCCAGGCCGATCGAGCAGCGCCTGATCTTGAACCCAGTTGTCGGGGCTGATGCGCGAGAGATCCTTCACGCCATCGGTATACTGGAACTTGGTGGTTTCGAGAGCGACGAGGTTCGACAGAGCCCCCCGCTTCTCGGGCGAGCCATCAGCCCAATAGGCCTTGATCGGATCCCAGAACGCGCGCAGACCTTCGTCATAGGCGTTTCCGTTCTGGATAATCAGCCCGGTAACCCGCTCGGGACGCTTGAGCGCCAGACGGTAGCCGATCGGTGCGCCGTAATCCATGACATACATCGCATATGTCTTGGCGCCAACCTGGCCCATGAGCGTGTCGACCATGTCGGCGTAGTGGCCGAACGTATAGGCGAACTTCGCGTGATCGGGAGCGCCGCTCTGGCCGAAACCCGGATAATCCGGTGCAATGACGTGATAGCGATCTGCAAGCAATGGGATGAGATTGCGGAACATATGCGACGATGTCGGAAAGCCGTGCAGCAGCAGAACCACTGGGCCATCGGCAGGGCCGGCTTCGCGATAGAACATGTCGACACCATCGATCTTGGCCGAGCGATAATGAACGGTTACGGCAGCCTGGCGGATGAGCGCAGCCTGCTTGGCTGGAGCTGCAACAGCCTGAGAAAGAGGGGCGATGCTGACGGTTGCCAGCAACAGCGAAAGGATCAGTCTCTTCATCACATTTCTCCTTGGTTGAAGATCACCGAGCGTCGCCGTCGGCGTCTGCAACCAACAATAGCCGTTCGCTCGACTACGTTAATTGGCAAAAGGTGAAAGTGATTATTTCGATTATCGGAATAGTGACCGGCGTCTGCCAGCGCTCAAATGCCCTTGCTGTCAGCGTTGGGCATGATCTGCACCCCATTGATCCGGTAGCTGCCGTCCGGCTGGCGCGTGATCTGGTAGATCGCCGTCCAATCCTTGCCGTCGCGGCCTGAAATCAGCACCTCGTGGTAGATCAGCGCCCCGTTGTCGATCGAGCGGCTGCGCCCGAAAGCGTAGTTGCCGGGGTGATAGACCGGCTCGTAGCTCTTCTTGACCATGGCGAAGAACAGGTTCTTGTCGGGATACATCGCCTTGATGCCGGGGGCGGCGAAGGAGTAGGCGGTCTCGGCATCGTCCTTGAGGAAGGCCTTGATCTGTTCCTCGATCATCGTCCGCGTCGTGTCTATCGGATCTTCGGCGCGGGCCGATGCGTGGGAGAGGATGGACGCTGCACACAGAATGAAAACTGCGAAGAAGGCGCGCATGGATTGATCTCCGGCTCCATCGGGAAATGATCCCGATAAAGCAGAAGTGTAGGCCATTTCCGGCGCAAGGAAAATGGGCGCTAAGACCAGCGCCGGAAGAGGGCGCTGGCATTCACCCCGCCGAAACCGAAACCGTTGGTAATGGCATAGTCCATCGCCACCGGCCGCGCCGTCTTGCCGACGATATCGATGCCGTCGGCGGCCGGATCTGCCGCATCCAGGTTGCGGGTCGGCGGTGCGATCTGGTCGCGCAATGCGAGGATGGTGAAGATCGCCTCCAGCCCGCCGGCCGCACCGAGCAGATGGCCCGTCGCCGATTTCGTCGCGCTGACGGCGATGCCGCCATTGCGGCCGAAGACCGTGCCGATCGCTGCGATTTCGCCCCTGTCACCGACCGGTGTCGAAGTCGCATGCGCATTTAGGTGTTTAACCTCGGAGACGGGGATCTTCGCCTGCCGCAATGCCGCTTCCATCGCTCGGCGGGCGCCATCGCCGTCCTCGGGGCCTGAGGTCATGTGATAGGCGTCTGCCGCAGTGCCGTAGCCGACGAGTTCGGCAAGCGGTGTGGCGCCGCGGGCAAGTGCATGTTCCAGCGTCTCGATTACCAGAATGCCGGCGCCTTCGCCCATGACGAAACCGTCGCGTGCCGTGTCGAAGGGGCGCGACGCAAGTTCCGGCGTGTCGTTGAAGCCGGTGGAAAGAGCGCGGGCGGCGGCAAAACCGCCGAGGCTGACCTTGTCGATGCAGGCTTCGGCGCCGCCGCAGATCGCCACGTCAGCTTCTCCGGAGCGGATCAGCCGCGCCGCATCGCCGATCGCCTGGACGCTGGCCGCACAAGCCGTCACCGGCGCGCCGAGCGGCCCCTTGAAGCCGTAGCGGATGCTGACCTGGCCGGCTGCAAGGTTGACGAGGAAGGAGGGCACGGTGAAGGGCGATAGCCGCCGCACGCCGCGCGTCTCGCCGATCCGCACCGCTTCGGCGATCGCCGGAAAACCGCCGACCCCGGAGGCGATGATCGTTGCTGTGCGCTCGCGCTCGCCTTCGTCTGTAGGCATCCAGCCGGCTTGCTTCACCGCTTCTTCCGTCGCCGCCATGGCGAAGTGGATGAAGCGGTCCATCTTCTTCTGATCCTTGGGCGGCACGTATCGATCGGGATCGAAACCGGCTTCCGCGTCCTCGGCGATGCTGGGAACGATACCGCCGACCTTGGCCGAAAGCTCGCCGACGATATCTTCCGCCAGCACCCTCAGACCCGAGCCGCCGTCGAGAAGACGTCTCCAGGCGGGCTCGACGCCGGTGCCGAGTGGCGAGACAAGTCCCATGCCGGTGACAACGATACGATCCATTGCATTTCCTCTCTATGCGTCGATGCCGAGATACCATGCGCGCATTCGGGCGATCCGTTCGCGCACCCCGTCATCGGCGGCTGGGCCTGCAAGCAGGCTGGTGTTCTCGGGTGTGACTTGTTCGCCGGTCTGAGCGTCGACCAGCACCGTTTTGCGCTCTTGGCCGGAGGCAGCATCGCCGAGCAGGAAGGCGAGGTCCTCTTCCGGAATATGGCGGCTTCCCCAGGAAAACAGCGTCATCAGGACAGGAAAGAAATCGCGTCCCTTTTCCGTCAAGACATACTCGTAACGGGCAGGGCGTTGTTGATAGAGCCGCCGTTCGAACAGCCCTTCATCGGTCAGATGCTTCAGCCGCCGCGTCAGGATGTTTGGCGCCACGCCGAGGCTCTTCTGGAATTCATCGAAGCGCGACAGTCCCTGGAAGGCGTCGCGCAGAATCAGGATGCTCCACCAGTCGCCGACGCTGTCGAGCGCGCGTGCCGCCGGGCATTTGAAATTGCTGAAGCTTGTCCGCTGCATGGCTGATGTCACTACAACAGTGACTATCATCATGCAAGTTACTATCGAGACTGGTTCTCGAAAATCCGAGCAAGGACGATGCCGGTGACGAGCATGCCGGCCGCGACGAAGATCGTATCGCCCGGCGTGCCGATATAGAGCGGCCCGATATTGGCAAAGAGCAGGAAGGCAATGAGGAAATTTGCCCAGCCCCAGACGACATTGGCTGTCGGCGAGCCGAGCTTTGCCCGCGGCGCAAAAGGGATGCGGAAAGACCGGCCGCTGACGCCGTTGACGAAATGCGGCACGCCGTTTGTCAGAAAGGCTGCGGCGATGAAATGGGCGATATAGGCGATCCAGGGCAAAGGCTTCTCCGCTGCTGCACGAGTGGCGTCAATGGAAGAATGTGGCGGATATTCGCGGCGGCAAGAGGGGCGCGGGAACGCCGGCTGCCTGTCATGCCGCGGAAATTCATTCTATTCGATGGTGGTGGAGGCGGCCAGAACGGCCGCTATCCCGATCAGAGAAGCTGGAAATCGCTGAAGTGAAGTGCGGGAGACTTGTCGAGATCGGCGACATGGACTGCGCTGCCCGCTGCGCTTCCATCCGCGTCAAAGAATAGAGCGCCGCTGGTCTGATCGTAGATCAGCCTATCATCGGCCTCGAGCGCTTTCGTTCCCAGAACGAAATTCTCATCCGAAAATCCGGAGAGGCTGAGTGCGGCGAAAATCGCATGGTCGAACAACAGCTTGTCGCCCGCCGCGGAAGAGAAATCCCGGATCTTGTCGACGCTGAGATTGTCGGGCTTCACGTCGAAGACGAAGGAATCGGCTCCGCCGCCGCCGGTCAGAATGTCCGCGCCGGCTTTCCCGATCAGCTTGTCGTTACCGAGCCCGCCGGTTATCTGATCGGCGCCTTTGCCGCCATTGATAATGTTGCTTCCGTCGTTGCCTGTAAGAAGGTTGGCCGCGTTGTTGCCTGTCGCGCTGAGATTGGCCGTTCCGGTCAAGGCGAGGTTTTCGATCGTTCCGGCGGTGCGTGTCTGATCAGCCAGATTGAAGGAGATCGAAGCCTTGACGGTGTCCTTGCCGGATGCGCCTGTTTCATCGGCGAAATCGCCCGTATTGTCGACCACATAGGTGTCGTTGCCGGCGTGCCCCGACATGTGGTCGGCGCCCGTGCTTCCATCGAGGATATTGTTGCCGGAATTGCCGGTGAGAACATTCGCCAGGGCATTCCCCGTGCCGTTCAGATTGGCGGTGCCGGTCAGCGTCAGATTCTCGACATTTCCGATCGTATGCGCGGTATCCTTGAGGCTGAAGCTGATCGACGACATGACAGTGTCGGTTCCACCGCCTTTGCTTTCGTCGACGATTTGGGCGGGGTTGCTCACGGTGAAAGTGTCGTTGCCGGTGCCGCCATAGAGATGGTCGCCGGCCGGTGGAGGCGTGCTGGCGCTGCCGCCTTTGATGTTGACGATCAGGGGATGGTCGACGACGTCAAGCGTCAGGGACGAGACGTTGCTGAGGCTCTTGATTGCCGTCGTTCCGGCCAGAGGATCGAACACCTCCACCGAACCGAAGGAGGCCCCGAGATTGAGCTTGACGCCTGACGTCGCGGCCTGAATGGCGGTGTCGGAGGCCTGGTTCCAAATGTCGGGCTCGTTCCAGATGATGATCTGGTAGCTGCCGTCCGATTTTTCCGTGAGCAAACTGTGTGCGGACGACGGCAGATCGTCGATCGAATAGTTGAGGGTCCCCGCGCTGAAGCTTGCCTCGGTCGCGCCGCCGTCATCGAGGATTTCGGTCAGATTGTGAATTGCCGTCGCCGCGGGCTTGGCGGAATAGTCGAGATGAAAAAGGCCGAAATGCCTTTCCTGATTGGTACCCTGCGGATCGGAATAGGCGTCCAGCAGTTCGTAGATGAACGTGTTTTTCGATCCGAGCGCTGCCCCGTCCATCAACGTATTGAGCACGAGCTTGGCCTGCGTCGCTTCACTGACGCCTTCCCAGCCGCCGTTGGTGTCGGCGGTAAGCGAGGTGTGATAGCCCGTCTCGGTGATTGCAAGCGGCTTGCCCGGATCGGCAGCGCGTTGAACGCCGGATTCCCGGGAGAGCCAGGAATATGGCTGGTCGCCATCTTTTGCATAGGTGTGGATCGTCGTGTAGTCGGACGCGGAAGCGGCCGTATATCCGGTAAAGCCGAGGATCGGGATATTCTTCAGCAGGGGATCTGCGTTGACGGCGGCAAACAAGTCATTCTGATAGGCGAGCGCGGCTGCCTGGCCGCTGAGGCCGTGATAGCTGACCGGCCAGTTGTTGACTTCGTTCGGACCTTCGATGCCGACGACCGAACCGGGATGGGCCTGCACGAAGGTATGCAGCCGCTGGGCGACGGTCGCGGGGTCCACTTCCCGCTGGGCGCTGAAGACGAATTGCACGCCGGCTGCGGCCGCATCGCCGAGATGCGTCTGACCGTTGGGATCGGAAGCAGTGTTGGGGGCATGATCGCGGACCGTGTCGAGGCCAAGATAGTCGAGAGCTTTAACAACTTCACCGACATTGGAATATTTTCCGTCTGTATAGTCGATATGCGTGTCGATGCCAAAGGAACGAATAATATCGTTTATTCTAACAGCTTGAGCCATAAGTTTTTCTCCCAGTTTACAAGGGAATCGGCTGTGGGAATATATGCCCATTTGCTGAAGCCGAATCGATTTAATACACGGGGAGGGCCGTGCAGTGTTGCCCGTTAACCATGATTTATTGTTCTGAATGTGACCTGCGTCGCATCGCAATTGCCGCGGAATTGGTGCTTGCCTTTTTGCATTCAGCCTGCTGATCATGCCGCCTGAGACGGCCGCATACCCCATTGCATGACGTAATCCGATGCAGGTTTGGAGGATCCGATGACCGTCAATGTTCAATTCCGGTTTCGTAGTGGTTTGCCGTCGACGGAATTCGACAATGTCCGCCTTCGTGGCAGTTGGGACGAGCACGGCCGGCATTCGAACAATTGGACGTCCGTTCCCATGCGGCGTTCCCATGACGAAGACGGATATGAGGTCTTCATTGCAGATGTTTCCTTTCCCGATGCCGGGATCGGCACGAATTTTCGCTGGGGTATCGAGCTGGATCGGCCTGATACACCGAACCTCTGGGCGATCGCCGCCGAATTGGATGACGAGACCTTGTCGCGTCGCGAGCGCGCTTTCGATCTCCAGCGGGACATAGCGCCACAGACCTACTATCTGACATGGATCGGCCGTCTGGGGGCCAATCGGGTTGAAAGGTCCGGCGCCGCCGACGGCATTCGCTTCTCGGTCTGGGCGCCGAACGCCAAAGAGGTTTCGCTCGTGCTCGCCGATCCCGCTATCGGCTATATCGCCGATGACGGCACCGGCACGGTCGCAACCATCGCCATGCGAAGGGCCACGGATGGGTTCTGGATCGCTGAAACCGGCGATGGTGGCACGCTTGCCGATTTCGACGGCATCGTCGGTACGCCCTATATGTACCGCGTCACCAAGGACGATGGATCATTCGCCTACCGGACCGATATCTGGTCTCTCATGCAGATCGGCGTCGGAGATTTCGATCCCGACGGCGCAATCTATCACGGATCGCCGGCGGCATTGGACGGACCGCAGAGCTGTTCGGTCGTCTGCGATCCGAAACGGGCGGTGCTCCCTTCAGGCCAGGAGGTTGCCGCCGAGGCTTTCTGGGCGGACGAGTTCGTTGCGGGACGGCCGCTTCCGGACCGGCTCGAAAATCTGGTCATTTATGAGTTGCATGTCGGCGCGCTGGGTTTCGGCAAGCCCGCTCCCGGCACGCTCGATGACGCCATCGCATTCGTCGACCATCTTTCGGCGCTGGGCGTCAACGCCGTGGAACTGCTGCCGATTGCGGAATTCGAGTCCCGGGCCAACTGGGGTTATGGCACGTCGCATTTCTTTGCCGCGGACCAGGGCGCGGGCGGCACGGACCGGTTGAAGATGTTCGTCAAGGCGTGCCATCAACAGGGCATCGCCGTCATCCTCGATGTTTGTTACAACCACTTCGATCCGGACGGCGAGCGCGCGCAATGGGCCTATGATTCCAACGATCACACGCGCAATATCTATTACTGGTACGAAGGACGGCCCGAGGACTACGCCGATCCCAGAGGCGGATATATCGATAACATCTCCACAGGATGGGCGCCTGCCTTCGATGAAGAAGCCGTGCGCCAGCTTTTCATTTCGAGCGCCGCCTTTCTCGTCTCCGTCTGCCATATCGATGGCTTCCGGTTGGATCAGACGAGCTCGATCCATCAATATCCGGTTCTGCACGCCGACGGTCGTCGCGCTGACCGGGCCGCGGCCTTCGGCGCCAAATTCTTAAAGCAGTGGACCCGCACAATGCGGCTGATCAAACCGCAGCTTTTCCTGACGGCCGAAGATTATTCCGACTGGTCGGCGATGACGGAACCGAGCCTGACTGGCGACGGACTCGGCTTCGACGCGACCTGGTACGGCGATTTTCATCACAATCTCGTCGAATATCATGGCGGTGCGCAGGCGCAGCTGCTGAAGAATGCCGGTTTCGGCGACGAGCGGCCTCTGACCATGTCGTCATTTGCCGGCGCATTGCGCACGAGCGCGCGATCAAAGGTGGTCTACAACCAGTCGCATGACGATTGCGGCAATCGAGAGGGATCGGCGCGAACTGCTGTTATCGCGGTCAATTTCGCGCCTGTTGTCGGCGAAACCCGCAAGTGGGCCGAGGCGCGATCAAGGTTCGCTGCAGCGATGACGCTGCTGTCGGCCGGGACGCCGATGTTTTTCATGGGCGAGGAAATCGGCGCCCAGAAGCCCTATCGCTACGATGATTTCCTCGACAACCGGGAGAATATTCTAGGCGAAGCCAAGAATGGCGGAGCAGGATTGCTCAGCTGTTATCGCGACCTGATCGCACTCAGCATCCGCGAAGCAGCTATTCGTTCGCGCAACATCGCCATTCCCCTGGTTCATGACGAAAATCGGGTAATCGCATTCCACCGGTGGAACGACGGCGAGGATTTCCTTGTGGTCGGATCGCTGAACGACGCTCCTTTCGATGACGGTTATTGGCTGCATAGCGAACGCCTGGGAGATGCCCTCTGGGAGGAGGTCTTTAACACCGATGCTCAGGAATATGGCGGCTGGAATGTCGGCAATGGCGGCGCAAAGATCAGGGCCACGGCGGGAGCGCTCAATGCCGTGCTGCCTGCGGCAGGTGTTCTTGTCTTCCGCAGGCTGTGATGCTTGCCGCCTTGGGCGGCGGGAACCTCAGGCGAAGCCGAGCGGCAGGTTTTCCAGTTTCCTGTCAGCGCCGTAATCGCGTTCATGCGGCGAGCGGCGACGGCCGTCACGGCGGATGGACAGATCGATTCGGTTTTCGGCAAAAATCCCATCGGGATAGGTGCCGGTGTCATGGCAATCGCCGTCGATTTTCGGGGCAAGGATTTTCAGAATCATCGGGGGTTCCTCCGCAACGTACCGGACCGCTTGGCTCCATTTATAAATCCCGAATTATTAATAAATTAACCATAAACGGCCGGCGGAAGACGCATTCGGCTCGACTGCTTGCGGCGTCGAAAGGCGTCTCGATGGAACTCCGAACCTTGCTCGCCGTTGATGTGGTGAGCACAGGAGGTTTCCCATGCAATTGATCGAAACGCGGGTGACGCAGGCTGGCGGCTTCCTTGCCGTCGAATTTCTGGGTGAGGGAGGGGAATCGATTTCAGTCAGGATCGACAACTCCAATGGCGAACTCGATGAGAAAACGGCGGTGGATCACGCCAAGGTCATGATGCTTCAGCTGACGGCATTTACCGGCCCCGGCACGGATGGCAGCGTCAACCGTTACGATGCCCTGAGCAACGGCAACTTCGATGAAGGCAGCAAGGGCCTTCTCGGCCAAGCCAGTGCACGTTCGAGCAAAGATCGCGAAACGCTGGAGGACGAACTCGAGGAGGGACTTGAGGACACATTTCCTGCGAGCGATCCCGTCTCGGCAACGGTTTCATCCATCCCAGCCAATGCGCCGCGCCGCTAATCCGCGGACGGCGGGTTAGCGTTCGCATGACAGATTGATGTCACAACTGAGAAACAGCTGAAAACATCAGATATCTGTTTGACATGGGAGCCTCCTAGAGAGGTGCCAAGGAAGGGACGCGTGTGACGACATCTCGCGCTTCCCCTGTCTTGGAGATGCGCCCCGTGAAAATCATTCAGATCACCGACACCCATTTCAGCCCGAACAAGCCGCACTTCAACGGCAATTGGGCACCGCTCCTGACATGGATCGAGGAGACGGGCGCCGATCTGATCGTCCACACCGGCGATCTCACCGTCGATGGGGCCGACAAGGACGAGGATATCACCTTCTCGATGGATCTGATGCGTCAGGTGTCGATCCCGATGCTGATCGTTCCCGGCAATCATGACGTCGGCCACTTCAAAGAATCCGATCAGCCCGTCAATGCCGAGCGACTGGCGCGCTGGCGCAGCCTTGCCGGTGACGACCGCTGGCTGGAAGATACGGCCGGCTGGCGCTTCGTCGGGTTGAACTCGCTGCTTCTCGGCCATGAGGACGACGAAGAAGAGGCCCAGTTCGACTGGCTCGCCAAGGCGCTTTCCGAAAGGGCAGGGCGGCGCGTGGCACTCTTCGCGCACAAGCCACTGTTCGTCGATGCGCCCGATGAAGGCGATACCGGATATTGGAGCGTTCGTCCTGCTCAGCGGCGCCGGCTCTATGATCTGATCGCGGCCCACGACGTGGCGCTTTTCGCAAGCGGCCATCTTCATTGGGCCTGGCAGGGTCGTTTCGACAATACCCAGCTGACCTGGGCGCCGTCGGCCGCCTTCATCATCAACAAGATGGAGCGGGAGATGCCGGGCGAGCGCCTGATCGGCGCCGTCATCCATGAGTTCGATGCCGATGTCGCAAGCACGATCGTCGCTATTCCCGGCATGACCGCGCATGTACTCGACGATGTCGTGCACGAGGTCTATCCGCAGGCGGTCAAGCCGCGGGAGCCCGTCGAATGAGCGCGCTTTCGCTTCGGGGAATTACCAAGGCTTTCGGCGGCAACCAGATCCTCAACGGCGTCAGCCTCGATGTCGGTGCCGGCGAATTCATCGCGCTGGTAGGCCCCTCCGGCTGCGGCAAGAGCACGCTTCTGCGCGTCCTCGCCGGCCTCGATCATGCCGACCACGGTGAGATCCTGATCGGTGGGCGAGACATGTCCGGTATCGCCGCCGCCGACCGCAACATTGCCATGGTCTTTCAATCCTACGCGCTCTATCCGCATCTGACGGCCTCTCAGAATATCGCCGTGCCGCTGGCAATGCGCCGGCTGTCGAGGATGCAGCGGCTGCCCTTTCTGGGATCGCTGATGCCGGACCAGCGGACCATTCGCACGACGATTGCCCGCGACGTCAGGGACATGGCGACTTCACTGAAGATCGACCATCTGCTCGACCGCAAGCCCGGTCAGATGTCGGGCGGCCAGCGTCAGCGCGTGGCGCTCGCCCGCGCCATGGTGCGCCAGCCGAGCATCTTCCTGATGGATGAGCCGCTGTCCAATCTCGACGCCAATCTGCGCGTCCATGCCCGCGGCGAGATCGTCGAGCTGCATCGCCGCGCCGGTGTGCCGACGCTCTATGTCACCCATGACCAGGCGGAAGCGCTGTCGATGGCGGACCGTGTTGCCGTGATGATGGGCGGCCGGTTGCTGCAGATCGCAAGCCCGGAGGTGATCTACGACGATCCCGCCCATATCGAGGTGGCACGCTTCATCGGCCAGCCGCGTATCAATCTGCTGCCGGCGGAAGCCGAGAACGGTGTCGTTGCTTTCGGCGATATGCGCCTGACGCTGGAAAACCCGCCTGCCGGCAAAATACCGGTCACGCTCGCCATTCGCCCCGAGTTCGTCTTTCCAGACAGGAACCGCCAGGACGGGCTTGCCGCCCGGATCGAGCGCATCGAATTCCTCGGGTCGGAAGTCATCCTCTATTGCCGTCTCGATGCGATCGGCGAGAGCGTGATCGCCAAGGTTCAGCCGCCCGAAGCCGCAGGCCTTGCAGCCGGCGACCCGGTCGGATTGCGGCTGTCGTCGGGCAGGACAATGGCTTTCGCCGAGGACGGCAGCCGGTTGGCCGCTCGCGCCGAGGCCGGTGGCGGGTTCGCCGCAAGTGACATCAAGCGGGAGAGGGCACATGGCTAGCGTCGTCTCCATGGCCGTGCCAGGCAATCCCGCTATTGCGCATCGGCGCAGCGAGGCCCGCATCGCCTGGATGCTGGTGCTGCCGGCGATCGTCCTGCTTTTCCTCTTCGTGCTTTTGCCGGTGGCATCCGTCATCGTGCTCGGCTTCACCGATTTCGAACTCGGCTACGGCAAGTTCCGTTTCGTCGGCTTCGAGAATTACGCGCATTTGATCACCGACCGCACGTTCCGCAAATCGCTGTGGAATACTACTGTCTACACGGCAATCGTCGCACCCATATCGATTCTTCTCGGGCTCGGCATCGCCATGCTGATCGAGAGCGAGACGGCAGCACGCAGCTTGTTTCGCACCGCCTATTTCCTGCCGGTCGCCTCGTTAATCGTCGCCATGGCAACCGTCTGGCAATATATGTTCCATCCCACCATCGGCCCCATCAATGCGCTTCTGGCGCTTGCAGGCCTTCCCGGCCCGAACTGGCTGGGCAGCTCCGGCACGGTCCTCTACAGCCTGTCGATCATCGGCGTCTGGCAATCGGTCGGTTTCAACATGGTGCTGTTCCTCGCCGGGCTGACGGCGATCCCGCGCGAGCTCTACGCGGCAGCCGAAGTGGACGGCGCCAGATCCTCGTTCGATCGCTTCCTGCTGGTGACCTGGCCGATGCTCGGGCCGACGACGCTCTTCGTCATCACGATCAGCATCACCAATGCTGTGAAGGTCTTCGAGATCGTGAAGACGCTGACGGACGGCGGCCCGAACAAGGCCTCGGAAGTGCTGCTCTTCACGATCTACCAGGAAGGTTTCGTCTACCTGCGCGTCGGCTACGCCTCGGCGATGACGGTGGTCTTCCTCCTGATCCTGGTGGTGCTGATGTTCCTGCAGTACCGCATTCTCGATCGCCGGGTGCATTACACATGATGACCAGCGCTTTTTCCCTCGGCAGGATCATCCGCCTGACGCTGCTTTCTCTCGGCGCGATCATCTTCCTGTCGCCTTACGTCTTCATGATCTCGACGGCTGGCAAGGCGCAGAGCGACATCTTTACCTCGTCGCTGTCGCTGATCCCCACGCACCTCACCTATGTCGAGAACTTCACCAAGGCCTTGAGCCGGGTGCCGATGGCGCGGCTCCTGTGGAATGGCGTCGTCGTCTGCGGGCTGATCTTCTTCTTCCAGATACTGGTGGCGATCCCCTGCGCCTATGCCATGGCGAAGCTGCGCTTTGGCGCCGCCCGGGCCATGATGGTGCTTGTCATGCTCGGCCTTCTCGTGCCGATCCATGCCACCGCGCTGCCGCTCTATGTCGCCTTTGACCGCGCCTCGTTGCTCAACAGCTATGCCGCCCTTGTCGCGCCCTTCACCATTTCGGTCTTCGCGATCTTCATGTTCCTGCAGTTCTTCCGCGCCATGCCGGATGATCTCATCCACGCCGCGCGTCTCGACGGCATGTCAGAGCTCGGCATCGTCGCCCGCGTCATCGTGCCGAATGCCTGGCCGGCGGTCACCGCCTTTGCCATCTTCTCGGTCGTCGCCCATTGGAACGACCTCTACTGGCCGCTGATCGTCATCAGCAAGCAGGACTACGCCACACCGCCGCTCGGCCTGATGTATTTCCGCGCCGCCGAAGCCGGCGACGACTACGGCGCGCTGATGGCGGCGACCCTCATCATTACCCTTCCCCTCGTCGCCGCCTTCCTGCTTGCGCAGAAGCGTTTCGTCGAGGGCATCACCATGACCGGTCTCAAAGGCTGACCGGCTTCAACCAGGAGAACGAGCGATGAAACATATCACCCAGCTTCTCGCCGCAGCGGCCGTATCCTTGGCAATCGCGCTTCCCGCGCATGCCGAGACGACGCTGACGGTTCATTACCCGATGCCGGGCTTCTTCAAGGACGTGATGGACACGATCTCGAAGAAATTCATGGAAGAAAACCCCGACATCAAGATCCAGTTCGCCAGCCCCTCGGCGACCTATGAAGAAGGTATCCAGACGATCCTTCGCCAGGTCGGCACCAGCGAAATGCCCGATATCACCTTCATTGGCCTCAATCGCCTGCGCATGCTCGACGAGCGCGACGTTGCCGTCGATCTCGGCCCGCTCGTCAAGAAAGACGGCAACATGGCCGAGCAGGGCTTCTCCGATACGATCCTCAAGCTCGCCCAGGTCAAGGGCAAGCAGGTGGGCCTGGCTTTCGCCACCTCGAACCCGATCATGTATTACAACGCCGATCTCGTGAAGGCAGCCGGCGGCGATCCTGAAAATCCGCCGAAGACCTGGGATGAGGTCATCGCGCTAGGCGGCAAGATCAAGGCGCTCGGCAATGGCGTCGATGGTATCGATTTCCGCTGGCAGGGCGACGACTGGATGTTTTCGGCACTGCTCTTCGGCGCCGGCGGCAAGATGCTGAGCGACGACGAAAGCAAGGTCGCCTTCAACGGTCCGGAAGGTCAGAAGGCCGTCGAAGTCCTGCATCGTCTGGTCACCGAAGGCGGCATGCCCGTTTTCACCAAGCCCGCCGGCGAACAGGCTTTTGCAGCCGGCAAGGTCGGTTTCGAATTCCAGACAACAGGCGCATTGCGCAACACGATCAAGAATGTCGGCAACAAGTTTGATCTGCGCACCGCAAAAATCCCGCTGATCGATCCGGTGAACGGCCATCTGCCGACGGGTGGCAACGCCGTCGTCATCCTGACGCATGACGCCGCCAAGCAGGACGCTGCCTGGAAGTTCGCCAAATTTGCAGCCGGCCCTTACGGCGCCTCCGTCGTCGTGCCCGGCACCGGTTATGTCCCGAATAACGAGCTTGCCGCCAAGTCGCCCAAATATCTCGGCGATTTCTACAAGCAGAACCCGTTGTTCCAGGCAGGTCTTAGCCAGATGCCGGTCATGATCCCCTGGTATGCCTTCCCCTGCTCGAACGGCGTCAAGGTCACGCAGACGATCGTCGACAACCTTTCGCGCATCGTCGACCAATCTGCCGAGCCGAAGGAAGCGCTCGACGACGCGGCTGCCGATGTCGAGGGCATGCTGCCGCGCAGCTGATCGGCTACATCAGCAGAAATGAGGCAGGGCCGCCACGCCGACGTGGCGGCCTTTGTGTTTCGCGGGTTTCAGATGGCACGCACCGTGCCGCCGCGGCGCAGCACATAGGCGACATCGAGATGGCGGGCCGGGGCGGCATTCTCCGCCATGTCGAGAAGCAATGAGGCGGCCGTCGCGCCCATGCTGGCGTCGGGCATTTCGATCGTCGTCAGCGGCGGGTCGATCAGCCTGCCGATGGTGATGCCGTCGAAGCCGGCAACCGAAACATCTCCCGGCACCGAAAGCCCCTCGCGCTTCAGCGCGCCGATAACGCCGAGCGCAAGGAGATCGTTGGAGGCGACGATCGCTGTGGGAGAGAGTGAGGTCATCACGTCACTCAGATCGAGCTGGTCATAACCGCCGACAAAGGGAATCTGCACGGCATCGAGCGGTGTCAACCCGGCCTCCGCCATGGCATCGAGATAGCCTAGGTAGCGCAGTCGCGCACGATCGGAGGCGGCAAAATTGCCGGAGAGGAAGAGAATGCGGCGGTGGCCCATGCCGATCAAGAACGTTGCGATCTCGCGGCCGGCGCCGCGATTGTCGACGGTGACGGCCGCCTGAAACTGCGCCGTCGGCAGATTGTGGAGCAGCACGGTCGGCGGGAGCTTCGCAAGCAGCGCCTCGCTGGTCGATGGATCGCAAACAGTCAGGATCAGCCCGGTCGGCCGGTCGTTCAGGAGTGCTGCAACGGCATCGGCCTCGCGCGCCGGATCGTAGTTCGATTGAGCAATCAGAACGCCGTGGCCGGCCACCAGCATGCGGTTCTGAATGCTCGACAGCGACGAGGCAAAGACAGGATTGGTGATGCTCGGGATCAGCACGCCGACCACGGGCCTGCGTCCCAGCCGGCCGACGGCAAGGCCGGCCGGTCGATAGCCGAGCTCGGCGGCGGCCCGGCGTACCTTGCGCACCATCAGATCACTCGCCGGTCCGTTGCGGTTGAGAACGCGGCTTGCGGTCGCCAGCGAGCAGCCCGCCCGGAATGCGACCTGTTGCAATGTGGCCATTGGCAGCACCTCCTGGCGACGGCATCAGGCGCGATCCCTTAGGCGCTTTCGATGACATTGGTCTGACACCCGGCCGTCGGCCTCGAGCAGGCACACTCAGGAGCGGCGTTTGACCACGCGCATGTTCATCTCCGAGCGAAGCGTGAAGATCACCGCCATCAAAACGAGGCTGCTTGCACTATCTGACGCTCGGCCAGACGCAATATGCGATCGTAGCGAGGCCGAGGATATGATAGAACTGGAATGCATTTGACCACGGGAGGGGTAAATGCGCCGAGTCCTTCTGTCTCTGATCCTTTGCGCGCAGCCCGCATCGATGTCGGCGGCGTCCGAGCTCGCTGTCTTCCACACCGCTTCGTTCGGCGGCAGCCGGTCGGTCAGCCTCAGTTTAGCGGAGGGAACTGCGTCCGGCGATCCCGCCTTCGATTTCGACGTCGTCATTACGCTGTCGGAATTTGACGGTGGCGGGACAGTGCTCTATCGGGACGGAGGAAGACACCAGGCGAGTGTGCGCTGCGTTTCGCCCGCCATGGTCCGGATCAACTCTGCCGACTATGCGATCGACGTGTCGGCGCAGCCGGGAACCGACTGGAAATACGATCTCTGGGCAGCGCTCTGCACCGCTCCGGTTTCCTGACCGGCAGTACGACATGGGTTAATCGATCGCGATGTCATCCCTTATGAGGGCGGACCCGCATGAACACGTATGGCGCGCCTGTCCCCGAGGGGATCGCATAGACGTCAAAGGATGCCTGGGGGGCGTCGCCCATCCCCAGCGAACCAGGTGGCATGCCCGGCACGGCCAATCCTCGGACCGGCGGCTGCTCCCGAAGCGGACGCTGGATGGCTTCGAGCGGGACGTGTCCCTCAAGGTAGTATTCGTCGACGATGGCGGAGTGGCATCCTTCCATGTCGGCAGGCACGCCCAGCCGTGCCTTGACCGCGGCAAGGTCGTCGGTGTCGCGGACATCGACGGAAAATCCTGCCACAGCCATCGCCTTCGACCATTCATGACAGCAACCGCAGTTTGGATCCTTGTAGACTGTCATTTTCGCCGGGGCGGCGGCGCGGACTCCTCCGTCAACGAACGCCAGGGCGGATGCCGCCATCGCGATGAAGCTTCTCCTGTGCATCGTCTCCACTCCTCGACGTCCTGCCGCCCGGCCTCGATCCGGGCGGCAGGAGGTAGCTATTTTACCTCGGTGACGGTCAGCTTGCCATTCACGCGTTCGGCAACGAACTCGATGTTCGAGCCTTCCTTCAGCTTTTCAAGCAGAGCCGGGTCCTCGACGCGGAAGACCATCGTCATTGCAGGCATGTCGAGGTTCTTCAGATCCTCGTGCTTGATGGTGACCTTCTTCGCCTTGGCATCGACCTTGTTGACGACGCCCTTGGTGAATTCCTCAGCGAATGCGCCGAAGGCAGCGCTGGCCGAGAGCAGGGCGGCTACGCCGATTTTGATCATTGCGGATTTCATCTCTGTGTCTCCTTGGTTTCGATTACTTTCCGGCGACGCTGACATCGCCGTGCATGCCGGCCTCATAGTGGCCGGGGATCAGGCAGGCGAACTTGAACTCGCCGTCGGTGGTGAACTTCCAGACGATCTCGCCGGACTGGCCGGCCGGAAGGCGGATCGAATTGGCATCGGCGTGTTCCATTTCCGGGAACTTCTCCATGACCTTCTTGTGCTCCATGATCTTGTCTTCCTGATCGAGCACGAACTCGTGGTCGACGGTTCCGGCGTTCTTGATCGCGATCTTGACCGTCTGTCCCTTGCGGACGTTGAAGACGGCAGGGGTGAACAACATCTTCCCGTCTTCGGTTTCCTTCATCGTGACGCGGATGGTCTGCGTCGCCTTGGCCTTGTCGCCGGGTTCTCCGATGACCATCTTCTCGCCATGGCCGCCGGCGTGGTTGCCGGAGGCGAACGCGGGGATCGCGAGGGCTGCGAGAGCCAGTGCCAGTACAAAATTCCTCATGCGTAGATCCTTTTTTGGGTGTGGGAGATTGAATCTCAGCCGTTTGTCGGCTTTGGCGTGATTTGGGTTTTCGCGTCCTTGGCCTTGGTCGCGTCCGGCAGTTCGCCGGTCCACTCCCAGGCCTGGGATCCGGGCGGGTTTTCGTACCAGCCCGGATCGGAGTAGTCGTCCGCCGAGATACCCTCGCGGACTTTCACGACCGAGAACATGCCGCCCATCTCGATGGGGCCGTGCGGACCCCAGCCGGTCATCATGGGGACGGTGTTCTCGGGAATGGGCATTTCCATTTCGCCCATATCGGCCATGCCTTTGGTTCCCATCGGCATGTAATCAGGTTGAAGCTTCCGGATTTTTTCGGTGACTTTCGACTTGTCCGCCCCGATGAAGGTTGGGATGTCGTGACCCATGGCGTTCATCGTGTGATGCGACTTGTGGCAGTGGATCGCCCAATCGCCGAGATACTTCGCGTCGAACTCGTAGGCGCGCATCGCCCCGACGGGAATGTCGATGGATACCTCCGGCCATCGCGCCTCTGGACGTACCCACCCGCCGTCGGTGCATGTTACCTCGAAGTCGTAGCCATGCATGTGGATCGGATGGTTCGTCATCGTCAGGTTGCCGACGCGGACCCGCACCCGGTCGTTCTTGGAAACGACGAGGGGGCTGATGTCCGGAAACACCCGGCTGTTCCAGCACCACATGTTGAAGTCGGTCATCTCCATGATCCGCGGCACGTAGGAGCCGGGATCGATGTCGTAGGCGTTGAGCAGGAAGACGAAGTCGCGGTTGACGCGCATGAACTTCGGATCCTTCGGATGGACGACGAAGAAACCCATCATGCCCATGGCCATCTGCACCATCTCGTCGGAATGCGGGTGGTACATGAAGGTTCCCGACTTCACGAGGTCGAACTCGTAGACGAAGGTTTTGCCGACAGGGATGTGCGGCTGCGTCAGCCCGCCGACACCGTCCATGCCGGACGGCAGGATCATGCCGTGCCAGTGGATCGTCGTGTGCTCCGGCAGCTTGTTGGTGACGAAGATGCGGACGCGGTCGCCTTCGACCGCCTCGATCGTCGGGCCTGGCGACTGGCCGTTGTAGCCCCAGAGGTAGGCGGTCATGCCGTCGGCCATCTCGCGCTCAACCGGTTCGGCGACGAGGTGGAACTCCTTGACGCCATTGTTCATTCTGTGGGGTAGGGTCCAGCCGTTGAGGGTGACGACCGGCTGGTAGTCCGGACCCGAGGTCGGGTGAAGCGGCGGCTGCATGTCCGCCGATTCCATTGTCGGGGCGTCAGGCAGGCCCATCGCCGACGTCTTCGTCCAGGCTCCCGCCGCCAGCATGGCCGCGCTGGCACCGAACAGTTGTCGTCTATTGAACATGGTGGTTTCCTTTCTCAATGGCCGCCGCCACCGCCGCTCTCGGAAGCAGCGGCGACCTCGGTCTCTGCCGACGCGTTCGTCGCGCCGCCGCCGTAGATCGCAGGCGCGAGGTTGGCTTCGGCCAGCCAGAAGTCACGCTTCGCGTTGACGGAGAGCAGGATGGAGTTGATCTTGTCGCGGGTGTCGGTCAGCAGCTCGAACGTGTTGGTGATCATGCCGTTGTAGGTCAGCAGGGATTCCTCCTCGACCTTGGTGCGCAGCGGCACGACGCTATTGCGGTAGTGTCGGGCGATGTCGTAGTTCGAGCGGTAGGCCTCATACGCGGATCTCGCCTCCGACCGGACGTTGACGGCCTTCTCCGCCAGCTGGTTCGCCGCACGCATGTAGGCCACCTCGGCCTTGCGCATCCGGGCCTTGCCGGTGTCGAAGATCGGGATCGCGAACTCCAGTTCGACCTGGGCCGTCGTCCTCGTCTTCTTCTCGTCGTCCTCGATTTCCCGTTCGGTTTCGAAACCGGTCAGGATCGCGAGGTCGGTGACATAGCGCGTCGCTTCGGTCAGACCATACGACCTGGCAGTGGCCTCGAGTTCGAGCTTCGCCACCTGGAGGTCTATCCGGTTTCGGAGTGCCTCGGTCTCGATGGTGTCGCGTCTGGCGACGGACCCAGGCAGCGGCGGCAGGCTCTTGGGAACCTGGTAGTCCAGGTCGGAGCCCCAAAGACCCATGAGCCGCGTCAGCTCCTCCTTGGTCAGGCGTGCCGCCAGGCGGGCCTTCGCGGTCTCTCCGGCAAGTTCGGCGACGAACACATGTTCACGGGCCTGGGCGCCCTTGGTCATCGCGCCGGTCTCGCCCAGCTTCTCCGCGAGCTCGGAAGCGGCGTCCGCTGTTGCCTGAGCGCGCTGGAGCTGCCCGACGTTCTCCCAGGCCGCCACCGCGCCGATCCAGGCTCGCCGCGTGTCGGCGGCGACCTGGAGTGTCTTTACCGCCGCAGTCAACTGCGCCTGCCGGAAGCGGGTGTCGGCGATCGCTATGTCCCGGTTCCTCGTCGCGAGCGCCAGGATGTTCGTGGTGATCATCCCCTCGATGGTCTTGAACGCCTCCAGTTCCGGCGTCCCCATGCCCGTCGTGCCGATGGAGGCGGTCGGGTTGATGAACATCGTCGACTGCCAGGCGTCGGCGGCGCTGTCGCCAAGATCGGCGTATGCGGCCTGGAGACCCCTGTTGTTGAGCAGCGCGATCTGGACGGCCGTCTCGACGTCGAGGACTTTCCGTCGCGCGAGCAGGTCTTTGACCTCAGCGGCGGCAGAGCGGGCCTGGTTCTGGTTCTGGATCCAGACTGTCTGCTTCGCGGTCGCGATTGCTGTCTTGTCGGCAACGGAAGCGAAGCCTGCTTGCTTGCTGGAATATTCGGCGCCCGTGACACAGCCGCTCAGCACCAGCGGGAACGCCAGCACGGACATCAGTTTTCTAAGGTCGATCATGAGGCGTCTCCTTTCGGGGGAGACTGCAGGTCATTCTGTCTACGCCACGGCTTGGGATCGACGGGCTGCCTGGCGACATAGCCCGAGATCGGCGACTGGTATGCGATCGGGCGCGGGGACGGCTGTTCGACTGCAGCGGGGGACGCCACCACGTCGGGAGGAAGCGTGGATGCGCAGCCGCCGATAACAAGCGGCAGCCCCACCACGAAAAGAGAGGGTTTCATTATGAAATTTCCGAATAAGAGATAGCCTACGGGCGCTCGCCTAAAAGGCAGGCGTCCGGCTGGACCCGATCAAGCGGGCGCGTCTCTATTCAGATATTCGGGGGACGGTCGAGGGTCGGCAGTTCGCCAAGGGTCGTGCGGTCGTCGGCGAACTGTCGGATCGAGGTCACGACAGGCCCCCCGACGTCGGGGCCTGCACAGATGATGCCAAAGCCGCCGCAGAAGTCCTTGCAGCATTCCTGCTTGACGAGCTTCGACGGGCCATCGCCATCATCGGACACATCGCCGTGCGAGTGGCCGTGACGGGCGGCCTCCGTCATGTCGTGGCCTTCATGGGAAGGCATTACGTCCGAGACGATGGCTTTCAGATCGGGGAACGAGGAGCCGTGCATCGCGGCGTTGGCGCTCGACATCGAGTACCCCGCCAGTGATACGATGATCACCAGCCGCATCATCACGAGCAGTCTGCTCATTGTGATTCGGTACATCTTGCCCATTCCCAACGAGCTACATGCAAAGCAGCGCGATTTCAATTAGGACCTATGTCTCGTTGATCTTCGAGTCCTTTATGTGGCGCGAACATCACGGTGTGCACAGGCTAGAGCTTCCCACGGTGGTAAGGTCAACAGGAGCCGTTCTTTTCTAACCATGATCGATTTCGCATCATACTTCGGCCTTTTCGCCGCCGCTCTCGGTGCGGTGACGATATTGCCGATGCAGTCGGAGCCCCTGCTGGTCGGTGGTGTTCGTTGCCAAGACAGGACGCTACGTCGTTCTGGCGCTGGCCACGTTTCAATTTTTCGATTGACTACTTTCGACGCGGAAACACCATCCGGTCGACAGTCTCGTCGCGAACCGCCAGCGTGTGCCACGCTGCAGCGGCGAGATGCAGCGCGACCATTCCCAGTATGATCCTCGACCCGATGACGTGGTATGGGGCAATTCCGAACCAGAAGTAGCTCGCGACGAATCCCATGCAGGCCTGCCCGATGATCGCGGCGTAGAAGGCATGGTGAAGAGCCGAGGCGGCCCGACCGGTCCATGAGGTGGGCTCACCCGTTTCAGGCGGTTGAAGGATACGAACAACCAGCCGCACGCCCATCGCCACTCCGATCGCTATTCCCGCGTAGTTGTGAAGGTGGTGCTGGACGACGTCCCAGTACGATGGGGTCATGCCCATGTGGACGGCGTGGTGGGTTCTCTCGATACTGCCGCCCGTCAGATACTGGACCGGCACCATGAGGGCGATCAGCCAGTGAAGCCCTATCTGGGCCAGCGAATAGCCACCTTTCATCGATCCTCTCCCAGCGAGAGGCTCAGATTAGTCGGCGACGGTTAACGCTTCCTGATTGCCCCCTTCGTGAGATGGCAGCGTATCGGGGAGGGCGTCCGCCTTTTTGCTGCCCAGATGAGAACGGATATCGGAAGCAAGTGGCATGATCTCGGATTCGGAACGCAGCCTTATGAGACGGATCATTTTCGGACTGTTCTCCGTCGTGGAAGCGGTGCTGATCACCGCAGTCCCGTCGTCGGCAGCCGAGGATGTCGTAGCGCTTCGGCAGGCGGACATGAAGGCCATGGCCGCGGCGGCAAAGAGGATCTCCGACATGTTCAAGGATCCGGCGAACTACAAGGCTGCCGAGTTCAGATCGGCGGCCGACGCCATCCGCGACAGGTCGGGTGTCGTGCTCTCTGGGCATTTCGCATCCGAGGCCGCCAGTCCACAGTCGAAGGCCAGGCCGAATATCCGCGAGGAGCGCGAGCGGTTCGACCGCATCGCGAACGACCTGCGCGACTACGCGGTCGCGCTGGACGCCGCTGCGCAGAATAACCCAGGACCGATGCCCGCCAGCATGCGCATGAAGCCTGGAGAGGCCATGGGCGGCGGGCCGCTCGGCACCCACGTCCGCAACGAGCAGGAGCTATCGGCAATGCCGGCGGAACACGCGTTCCACCTCATGCTCCAGACCTGCACGACCTGCCACGCCAAGTTCAGGACGGAATAAGGGCGCGATCACGCGGGACTGGAAGTTGCCCGCCTTGTCCAAGCGTCCGACCCTTCAAGCGCGGCCTCATTCGCTTCAAACAGCCATATTCGACGCTGCCGACATCACTTCCCGCGGCGCGGGGCCGCCGAACATATGGCTGCCACCGTCCTCGACTTCAGTGAAACACCAGCGCACGACACCATCCCGATCGAGCAGAAATTCGCCGACGAGTTGGCCGTGGCCGGTGGCGATCATCTGCTTGTCGTCCTCGGTGAAGTCATAGCCGTCCGCCTTGTCGAGATATTCCACCGCGGCCATCAGGTCCATGGGCGCTGGAAGCTCGTCCGGCATGTCAATGCGCATAGACGTCACCGCATTCATGCTGATTTTGTGCGGCCAGTCATTCTCGTCTTCTGTGAACTGAAGGTTCGGCAGGCCGAAGGCTTTGTGCGATACCCGTTCGGGATCCGAGGCCGCCAGCAGATTGGGAAGCGGATGGTAACGGAAATAGAGGCGAGCGCGGTCGATCGGCGTGTTGACGACGGTCAGGCTGTCGATGCCTTTTTCCTGCAATGCGTCAGTGAGTTCGGCCATGGCGGCGATCTGCCGGCGACAGAAGGGGCAATGCAGTCCGCGGAACAACCCGACGAGCACCGGCTTCTGGCCGCGAAAATCGTCGATAGCGATCTTACCCTGACGGGTGATCGCATCCAGCACCACGTTCGGCGCGCGATCTCCTGGCTGCAATGGTCTTCCTACGTGGTTCTCCTGCATCTTTCATTCCTCCCTTTATGCTTTTGAATCGATTTGCCAAATCGATTTCAGGCGATCACCGCAACGAGGACAAGTCAGTCGAGAAACGGTAAGACGACGAGCGTACCTGGATCGAGGTTGTGGCGGATGCACACATCCTGTGCCAGCGTAAAATACCGTTCCGCCTCGTCCATGTCGTCATGTTCGAGGCTGAGTGTCGCCAAGCCATCATAGCACGGAAAGAGCAGTTGCGGTTCATCAATTTCCTCCGCAACCTCAAGGGCTTCCTCGTAATACTTACGAGCTAGCTTCGGCTGACCGTGGCATTGATGAATCTGGCCAAGCACGATCAGCGGAACGGAGAGATGATCGCGCTGATCGAGCGCCCTGTCGATTTCGATGGCCCTTTCCGCCGCCGGTACACCCTCTGCAGCACAGCGATCGGTGAAAGTGCAGCAGGCGACTGCGAGATTGGCGAGAAGGCGCGCCTGGAAGCCGAGATCGCCGATGCGGGTCGCCACCTCCAGCCCGCGCCGGCAGATCCTGATGGCATTGGCCGGGTCGACGATCGTGTAGAGAACGCCGAGATTGGAATAGGCGCGACAGGCGGCACTTTGCAGATCGGCCTTTTCGGCGACCGAGAGGCTGTGTTCCACTTCCTGCACGGCCTCGCGGCGACGTCCGAGCCGCGCAAGTGCTACACCCTTGGTATTTAGCGCCTCCGCCATCGCTCGCGCCGCCTCCCGTCCAGCCTCGGTCGTCCCATCGATCGGGAGCGTTTGCAGACGTTGCAGCGCCAGCGTCGCCCACTCGGCGGCCGCGGCCTGATCCCCCATGCGAAAAGCCAGATGGCCGCGCTCCTGCAGGAGATGCGCATGTTCGATCGGCGCATCTATCGTCGCGATCATCGCTTCGGCTTCGGCGCAATGTGTCTCCGCTTGATCGCGGCGCCCTGCATCGAGGTGCAGGCGGCCGATCTTTCGCAGTATCCTCGCCGCGGCGATAGGGTCGTCCCTGGTGCGCTGGATCGCAAGCGCGCGCTGGTAGTGGTTCAGGGCAGCATCTCGCAGACCGGCCGGGCCGCATAGATCGGCAAGACGCTCCAGGAGCGCCAGTTGCTCCGGCGTCACCTCCGCCTCGTTTGCGAAGGCCGCAAGCGCCTGACGGTAAAGGCGCATCGCATCGTCATTGGCGTAGGTCTTGCGCGCCAGGTCGCCTGCAGCCATCAGGTAAGCGGCTCCTTTGGCCTTTTCGGTGGTCAGGCTGAAGTGATGGCCGAGCAACGCCAGATGCTCGAGCCGGTCGGGCGACGCGCCATACTGGCGTTCCAGCACCTGGCCGATCCGTCGATGAAGCTCCATCCGCCGTTGGAGCAGGAGATTGTGGTAGACGACGTCATGCATCAGCGTCTGGCTGAAGCGATAGCCCGGCGACACGACGGCATCGGGGCCGCGCAATTCCTCGATGATATTGGCATCGCAAAGGTAATCCAATGCGGCATCGATGCCGGCCGGATCGGTGGCGACAGTGCGCAGGAGGGCGGTATCGAACTTCGGGCCGACCACCGCTGCCTCCTGCGCCAACCGTCTTATCTCCTGCGGCAGACGATCGACACGGGCAAGCAGCAGGGCCTGCAGATTGACCGGGATATCGACAACGGTGTCTTCGGCCGCCACGTGCCAGTGCTGACCATCATGGTGCAACGTGCCCATGTCGATCAGTCCCCGAAGGATTTCTTCGATGAAAAGCGGGTTGCCGCCGGCGCGATCGAGGATGCGCTTGCGCATCGTGACCGGCAGCTTGCCGTGAGCCTCGCCGAAAAAGGCGGCAAGCAGCTTCTGCCCATCGGCTGCAAAGAGTGGGTCAAGACGTTGCACGGTGACATTGACACGATTGGAATTCAGCGGGTCGGTCTTCGATGTCGGCCGGTAGACCACGAGCATCATCAACCGGCTGCGCTCCAGCCGATCCATCATGAAGCGAAGCACTTCCAGCGAGGCGGCGTCCGCCCAATGCAGGTCCTCGATAACAAGCAGCAGAGGACCTTGCCCCAGCCGCCGCTCGAAGACGGTGCGGACCGCATAGAAGATCTGTCGCCGCAACTGCTCCGGTTCGATGTGCCGCAACGCGCCGTCAGGGTCGCCGAAGCCGAGGACATGTAGAAACAGCGGCAACAACCCGTCGACGTCCTCCGGTGTGAGATCAAGGGCGCGGAACCCCGTTGCCAGCAGGTGCCGTGTCCTTTCGGGATCGTCCCGCTCGCCGATGCCGTAGGCGCTACGCACGACCGCAGCAAGCGTGCCGTAGGATTGTTCGCCGAGGGGAGAGCAGGTGGCCTGGCGGATGGCCAGTCCCTGGAAACGGGCGGTATTGGCGGCGATTGCGACGAATTCTTTCACCAGCCGCGACTTGCCGATACCCGCTTCGCCGATCAGGCGGACAAGCTGTGCAGCACCGCCGCAGGCAAGATCGAGGCATGTCAGCAACCGCGACAGCTCAGCATCCCGTCCGATCATCGGCGCTTGCAGGCCGAATCCTTCGAGTCCACGCGCCGTATGCGGCGCTTCCAGGAGGCCCGTCAGGCGATGGACATGGACGTTTCCGCTTTTGCCGCGCAATGTCTGCGCGCCGAGGCTGTCGAAGGCGAAGGCATGGCGGGTGAGGCGATAGGTCAGCGGTCCGACGAGGATGTCGTTTTCGCCGGCCATGGATTGCAAGCGCTGCGCCGTGTTCACGGTGTCTCCGGTCACGGAATAGGATTTTGTGCTGATCGCACCGAAACTGCCGGTGACGACAGGGCCGCTGTTGATGCCGATGTGCAGACGCAGCGGCACACCGGCGCGTGAATGCCAGCGCGTGCCGACCTTCGTGGCCCGATCGATCATATCGAGTGCGGCGTTAAGCGCGCGAATCGGATCGTCCTCATGCGCGACAGGCGCACCGAACAACGCCAGCAGCGCATCGCCGACGAACTTGTCGACGAAGCCTCCATAAGTCTCGACCGCCTGGGTCATTTCTTCAAACAACTCGTTTTGAAGCACACGCATGACTTCGGGGTCGATCTGCTCGCTCAGGGTGGTGAAGCCGCAGAGATCGGCAAAGAGCACGGTGACCGGCCGCCGGTCGGCATCGCTGTCTGATTTATCCGTTACCGCCGGCTCGGCATTCGGCTTCAATGCGGATTGCACTTTGCCGGAAAGCGGCGCGCCGCATCGGGGGCAGAAGGCAAAATCGGGTTGGCACGCGAAGCCGCAGGCGGCGCAGGAGAGCGGTTGCCTTGCGCCGCATCGCGGACAGAAAGCAAAACCGCTTTGAATATCGAAACCGCAGCCGGCGCACTCCATCGCACGCGTCTCACGAAAAGCCCACTTTGCTCCGGCTATTCAGCCGCTATCGGCGGGCTTCAATACAGAAGACAAGCATGAACCTGCTGCCCCGGGCCCGCAAGCGCTAAACGAGCGGCGACCGGCGTGTCGGCATTGATCTGGAGCAGACGTCAAACGACGTCGCCTCGTCCCGACAGAAACTGCCGAAATCGTTCGGACTTCGGCTGCGTGAAAAGCTCGGCAGGTGCGCCGGTTTCTTCGATGACACCCTTGTGGAGAAACACCACTTTATTGGAAACGTCGCGCGCAAACGCCATCTCGTGCGTCACAACAAGCATGGTGCGACCTTCTTCAGCAAGCGAGCGCATCACCTTGAGCACTTCACCGACGAGTTCGGGATCGAGGGCGGAGGTCGGCTCGTCAAACAGCATGACCTTCGGACGCTGCGCGAGCGCGCGCGCGATCGCAGCGCGCTGCTGTTGCCCTCCGGAGAGGTGCGCGGGATAGAAATTTCGCTTGTCGGCGATACCGACCCGTTCAAGCAGAGCTTCGGCCTCTGCAATGCATTCCGCGCGGTCGCGTTTCTGCACGTGCACCGGTGCTTCGATCAGGTTTTCCAGGATCGTCATGTGCGACCAGAGGTTAAAACTTTGAAACACCATGCCGATGTGTTCGCGCATCCGATCGACCTGCCTGCGGTCGGCGGGCACGGTTCTGTGCCCCGTTTTCTTCAGGCCATACACCTCGCCGCCGATACGGATTTCCCCGCTGTCGGGAGTTTCGAGCATATTGAGACATCTGAGCATCGTCGATTTGCCCGATCCGGACGAACCGAGAATGGATATCACATCGCCCTCGTGCGCTTCGAACGAAACGCCCTTCAAGACTTCCAGTGGGCCGAAGCATTTCCGAAGTTCCTTGACCGAAACGGCAGCGCTTTTGTCCTTATTGTCGCTCGCCGAAATTGTTCCCCTGTCAGACATGCATACTCCCATCTAAGATTGCAGCCGCATACGCATGTGAGGCGAAAGCCAAAATTCGACCAGCAAGAGCATGCGCGTAACAATGAAATTGATTGCAAGGTAGATCGCCCCTGCGACGATGAAGATCTCGAAGGCACGGAAGCTGTCGGCGATCAACTTTCCGGCCAGGCCGGTGACTTCCATGATCGTGATGACGGACGCGAGCGCCGTTGCCTTGAGCATCAGGATGATCTCGTTGCCGTAGGCCGGCAGCGCATGCCTGATGGCGATGGGCACGATGATCCGTCGGAACAGAAGAACGCCCGACATGCCGCAGGCGCGCGCCGCCTCGATTTCCTGGCTGGAAACCGCCCGCAGGCCGCCGCGGAAAATTTCGCTGCAGTAAGCGGCCGTGTTCAGAGTGAGCGCGAGCACCGCGCACCAATAGGGCTCGCGAAAGAACCACCAGAGCCCGAGGTCCTGTAACCCGTGCCGAAACTGGCCGAGCCCATAGTAGATCAGGAACATCTGAACGAGGAGAGGCGAACCTCTGAAGACGAAGACATAGGCGCCGGCTATGTTTCGTCCTGTTGCACCGCCGGTCACCGCCAGTAGCGAGAGTGCAAGCGCCAATATGCTTCCTGCCAGGATGGACGTGACCGCAAGTTCGAGGGTGAGGGGCACGCCGGTCAGAAGCGTGAGAAACGTATCCCACATGAAACCGATATCCGTCATAGCGCTCTCCTTACGCCCTGGGTCGTTCGAGCTTCCATTCGTCTGAATACGATTGAGGAGAACCAGGTTACGACGAGATAGAGAATGACCGCTGACAGGTAGAATTCGAAGGGTCGGCGGGTGGATCCGGCCGCGATTTGCGACTGGCGCAGGAGTTCGACGAGACCCGTGACGGATATCAATGCCGACTCCTTCAACACGAGCTGCCAGGTGTTTCCAAGGCCAGGAATGGCGTAACGGAGGACGAGCGGGGCGACGATGCGCCTGAACTTGTGCCATGGCCGCATACCGACGGCGCTGGCGGCTTCAAGTTCGCCACGTGCAACCGATTTGTAGGCCCCTCGAAATACTTCGGCCTGATAGGCTGCCGAGACCACGCCAAGCGCCAAGGTCCCGGTCAAGAAAGCCGGCATTCCGATAAAACCCTGATACCCGAACAGGCCGCCGATAGATCCGAGGAATGCGCTGCCGCCGAAATAGAACAGATAGATGACCAGAAGGTCCGGTACACCGCGAAGGACCGTCGTGTAGCAGTCGGCAAGCCAGCGCAGCGCCATGTGGCGGGACAGCTGCATGAAGGTGACGACCGAGCCGATCACCGTTCCAGCCAGAAAGCCGCAGATGGATACACCGATTGTCATGGCCGCTGCCGTCAGAAGCAGCCAGCCCCAACCGGTCGGCCCGAAACCGACGAGAGCCAGATAACTACCGATAAATGCCATGCGTGGACCTCTTGGTGACAGATCAGGGTTGCTTCACTCGGCAGCGCGCCGGTGCGCCCAAATGCGCTGGAGCTTCGACATGTTCTTGAGCGAGCTTTGGACATGGGCCCGCGCTGCAATGGCGGCCGCCTCCCGGTCGCGTGCGCAGATGGCATCTGCGATCGCTCGGTGCTCATCGAGATCCGTGTGCTCCAGATCGACCCAAAGGACTTCGAGCCAAAGTGCGAGGCGAAGCTGCTGGTAAATTTGATCCGTCGCCCTCACGAGGGCCTCGTTTCGGGTCGATTCGACGATCACGCGATGGATGTGCAGTCCAAGATCGAGATTCCGCGCGGCGTCCGACGGCGTCTCATTGGTCGTTTCCTTGAGTTCCACCATCTGGGCGATGACGCCCCGAAGCCGATCAAGGTCTTCCTCAGTCGCCATCTCGCAGGCGAGTTGGGCCGCGCAAACATCGAGCGCTTCGCGAACGACCAGCAGATTGCAGAATTTGGTGACGTCGAGATCGGTCACTGTGTAGCCGAAATTCCGCTGCCCGACGATAAGCCCTTCCTCTTCAAGCTTCATCAGCGCTTCACGCAACGGCGTACGGCTGACGCCGAAACGCTTGGCAAGCGCAATTTCCGAAAGGCGCTCCGAGGGGCGAAGCTGGCCGCTGAGGATCAGGTCCTTCAATTGCGCATACGTGCTCTCGCGCAATGATCCTCGCTGTTCCGTTTTGGTCGGTGCCAATCAATTCCCCTTCCATCTCTGGTCCATTCACCGGTATCGGCGAATGACACCATAACGTTTTCCCTCTTGCTCGATCAAGCAGAATACGATTATGTATACAATGTTGGCTACAACAAGCAATGGTTCTTCATCCGCTTTTTGATCGCGGCCTGAAGGGGCAGAACACGTGGAGGTCCGATGCCGGAGATTCTCAGCCTGGACGAATTGCGGGAGCGTTTTTCGAATGCTTCAGGCGGTGAAGTGTTCGATCCTGAGTTTCGAAAGGTCGCCGAACTGGTTTTCGGGGAGGGCGATAGCCGGCAGGCGCCTTATTGCGGTGTTCCGACCTTGCTGAAGGCTCCGTATCGTCCGGATGCATCGCCTGATTTCATGGACATAGACATTGCGCTTTTCGGAATCCCCATGGATCTCGGGGTGACGAACCGATCGGGTGCACGGTTCGGACCGAGAGCCGTACGCAATGTCGATCGCGTCGGTCCCTACGATCATGTCCTGCGAGCCGTCCCGACGGCCCATGCGCGCGTTGCCGACGTGGGCGATGTCCCGTTCAAAAGCCGCTTTGATCTTGCTGTGTCTCACGAAGATATCGAACGATTTGTCCACCGCTTGGTAGGGGCTGGTGTCGTGCCGCTCGCGGTCGGCGGTGACCATTCGGTCAGCCTTCCCATTCTCAAGGCGATTGGCAGGCATCAGCCAGTGGGGATGATCCACATCGATGCGCATTGCGACACGGGCGGTTCATTTGAGGGCTGCAAATTCCATCACGGCGGACCGTTCCGCCAGGCGGTTCTGGATGGCGTTCTTGACCCCAGGCGCACAATCCAGATCGGAATTCGAGGGAATTCCGAGTATCTTTGGGAATTCTCCTATGCGTCGGGCATGACCGTCATCCACGCGGAAGAAGTTGGCGACCTTGGCATAAGGGGCGTGATCGCAAAGGCGAGAGAAATCGTCGGATCGGGTCCGACCTACGTCAGCTTCGATGTCGATTCTCTTGATCCGGCTTTTGCGCCCGGCACCGGGACCCCTGAGGTCGGTGGGCTGACATCAGCCCAGGCGCTTGGAATTCTGCGCGGACTTGCAGGTTTGAACATCGTCGGCGGCGACGTCGTAGAGATCGCTCCGCAATACGATCCAACCTCGAACACGGCGCAGATTGCCGCTCAGGTCTTATTCGAACTCCTCTGCCTGACGGCAGAGGCAATCAAGGTTCGCGCGTCCTAGCAAATCGCTGGACGCGTGGAGTCTGCCACAGCCTTGCTTTTGGAAAAGGGGCAGGGCGCAACAAAAAGGGGAATACCAAAATGCAAGTATCAAAACTTTTGCTGACGTCCGCTCTGCTTGGCGTCCTGTCGGCTGGCGCTGCCGTTGCAGAGACGAAACCGACGGAGATCACCATTGCAACCGAGGGCGCATACGAGCCCTGGAATTTTACCGGCCCGGACGGCAAGCTCGCAGGGTTCGAGATCGATCTTGCCAACGACCTGTGCGCTCGCATGAAGATCAAGTGCACCATCGTCGCCCAGGATTGGGACGGGCTCATTCCATCGCTCAACGCGAAGAAGTTCGACGCCATCATGGCTTCGATGATCGTTACCGAAAAGCGTCTTGCCGTCATCTCGTTCAGCAAGCCCTATGCCCCGACTGCGGCCGCCTTCATGGTCGATAAATCAGGTCCTCTCGCAGATCTGCCGGGAACGGGAACGACGGTCGATCTCGCCGGCGACAAGGCGAAAGTCGAGCAGGAATTGCAGCCGCTTCGGGACGCCCTGAAGGGCAAGGCCGTGGGCGCCCAGGTCTCGACGGCGAACACTGCGTTTCTCGATGCCTATTTCAAGGGTGTCGTCGATACCAGGGAATACAAGACGGTCGAACAGCATGACCTGGACCTCCAGGCCGGTCGCATCGATGCTGTCGTCGCCCAGAAGACGTCACTGAATGCAACGCTCGGCAAGGACGACTTCAAAGACTACAAGATCGCGGGTCCGACCTTCAAGGGTGGGGTCTTCGGGCAGGGCATCGCGGCTGGCCTTCGCAAGGACGACACCGTCTTGAAGTCGATGTTTGATGCCGCGATCGAAGCCGCTGAAGCGGACGGCACCATCAACAAGCTCGCTGAGAAGTGGATGAAGACGAAGCTTGATTGATCAAGCGGAAGAGCTCCCATTTCGGCAGCGATTGGCAGCCGGCGCACCGAGAGGTCGCGCCGGCTGACCGGCCCAGCGTCGCCATCGAAACACACCCATCATTTGGAGAACCACTGTGACCATCCTTCTCAATTCCCTCGAATCCCGCGACGCCGCCTTCGTTCTTCATCCCTATACAAACGCCTCGCAGCATTTGAAGGACGGCCCGATGGTGATCGCCAGGGGTGAGGGGATCCACATCATCGACAGCGACGGCAATAAATATATCGAGGGGCTTGGCGGGCTGTTTTGTGCGTCGCTCGGTTTCAGTGAACAACGGCTGGTAGACGCGGCAACCCGCCAGATGAAGGAATTGCCCTTCTATCACAGCTTCGGCGGCAAGACGCATGAGACCGCAGTCGAGCTTGCTGACCGGCTCATCCAGCTTTCACCGGTGCCGATGTCGAAAGTGTTCTTTGCCAATTCGGGTTCCGAGGCCAACGACACGGCGATGAAGCTTGTCTGGTATTATCACAATGCCATCGGCAAGCCGGAAAAGAAGAAAATCATATCGCGGATGCGGGCCTACCACGGCGTGACGATCGCTTCGGCCAGCCTGACCGGCCTTCCGAACAACCATCGCGATTTCGATCTGCCTATTGACCGGGTGCTGCATACCGATTGCCCGGAATTTTATCGCTACGGCCGCCCGGGGGAAACGGAAGAGGAATTTGCGACGCGCTGTGCCGATTCGCTCGAACAGATGATCCTCGCCGAAGGCCCGGAAACCATCGGTGCATTTTTCGCCGAGCCGTTGATGGCATCCGGCGGCTGCATCGTTCCGCCGCCGACCTATTACGAGAAGGTCCAGGCAATCCTCAAAAAATACGACGTGCTGCTGATCGCCGATGAAGTCATCTGCGGCTTCGGCAGGCTCGGCACGATGTTCGGCTCCGAAAGCTTCGGGCTTCAGCCGGATATGATCGTCATGGCAAAGCAGCTTTCTGCAGCCTATCAGCCGATATCCGCACTGATGATCAACGAGAAGGTCCATTCCGCAGTCGTCGCAGAGAGCGAGAAAATCGGAACATTCGGACATGGTTTCACCTATAGCGGCCATCCTGTTGCGACCGCCGTCGCTTTGGAAACCTTGAAAATCTACGAGGAGCGCGACATTGTCGGCCACGTCAGGGACGTCGCCCCAGTATTCCAGCGGCGATTGAACGAACTTGGCGACCATCCGCTCGTGGGCAACGCCCGCGGCCGCGGCCTCATCGGCACTCTCGAACTGGTTCGCAACAAGGAAACGAAAGAGCAGTTCAAGCCAGCGGACGGCATTGCCATTCACGCAGGCAAGCAGGCCCAGGTCCATGGCGTCATCACACGCGCGCTTGGCGACAACTACTCGCTTTGCCCGCCGCTTATCATCACCGAGGCTGAGATCAACGACTTGTTCGATCGCTCCACCCGTGCATTGGATGACACCTACACCTGGGCCAGGGCGACCGGCCTCTACTGAGCAAGGGAATCGACGACATGCGAAACTTCGAAATGCCGGGACGATCGATAGCTGTCGGCCGCAATGGGATGGCAGCAACATCACATCCTATGGCGACTTTGACGGCGATCGATATCCTCAAAGCCGGCGGCAAGGCAATCGATGCTGCGGTGGGTGCCTGCGCCGTGCAATGCGTGGTCGAGGCCGGATCCACCGGCATCGGCGGTGATTGCTTTGCGCTGCTTGCCTCAAATGGAAATGATGATGTCGTTGCCTATAACGGCTCGGGACGCACACCGGCTGCGGCACATTTCGAGTGGTACCGGGACAACGGGATCACTTCGATCGAGCGATCGTCGCCGCATGCGGTGACCGTTCCCGGTGCGGTGGATGCATGGGCGCGCCTTGTCGCCGATCATGGAAGGATGTCGCTGGCGGAAATTCTCGCTCCCGCGATAGCGCTGGCGCGCGACGGTTATGGGATCACGCCGCGCGTGGCCGCCGACCTCTCCAACCAACGCGATATGCTGCTGCGCGATCCCTCGACGCGCCGTATTTTCCTGGTCGATGACGAGGTTCCGCCCGTCGGATCGGTTCAACGACAGCCGGAATTGGCCCAAACTTTGGAGACGATAGCAGCCTTGGGACGTGACGGCTTCTATCGCGGTCCCGTGGCGGAAGACATGGTGGCGCGGCTGAATTCGTTGGGGGGACTGCATACGCTTGAGGATTTTGCGTCTGCCGCCGGCGAATATGTGAAGCCCATCAGCGCGACCTATCGAGGATGGACGGTGCATGAATGCCCGCCGAACGGGCAGGGGATCATCGCACTGATGATCCTGAAGATCCTGGAGCGCTTCGAACGCAGGGGCGATCCACTCGGCGTCGACAATCTGCACATTGAAGTTGAAGCCACGCGGCTGGCCTATGCCGCCCGTGACCGGAGGATAGCCGACACTGAAGTATCGGATGTTCCGGTCGAGTTCCTGTTGTCCGACGAACTCGCCGACAGTCTTGCCGCCAAGATCGACCTGAATGGAGTTGCCGACGCCGCGGCGGCCTTCGACGGCGCCGAGCATTCGGACACGGTTTATATTTCGGTCGTCGACAAGGACCGAAATGTTGCCAGCTTCATCAACTCGATCTTCCATCCCTACGGCAGCGGCTTGATGGCGCCGAACTCCGGCGTCTTGTTCCACAACCGTGGACAGAGCTTTGGGATGAAACAGGGCCATCCGAACGCGATAGGGCCGCGCAAGAGACCCATGCACACGATCATCCCCGGGCTGGTGACGCGCCAAGGCAAAACTGTCCTGTCGTTCGGGGTCATGGGAGGGCACTATCAGGCGATGGGCCACGCCCACTTCCTTTCCAAGCTGTTCGACTTCGGTCTGGACATCCAGAGCGCCATCGATCTGCCCCGGCTCTTTCCGCTCCCCGGCACGGCGACGGTCGAGGCCGAAGCACTTCTTCGCACCTCCATCGCTCACGATTTTGAAGCTCGCGGTTTCAAGGTTGTCGCTCCGAATTGGGCGATCGGCGGTGCTCAGGCGATCTGGATCGACGATCAACACAACACGCTGCTGGGCGGCTCCGATCATCGAAAAGATGGTTGTGCGCTCGGTTACTGACAGCAATGGAGAGCGATATGTCGGCTTATCCGGATACCCAGCTTTTCATTGATGGCCTCTGGAGGGACGGGTCGAACGCGCACCTGTCCATCGTCAATCCCGCTTCGGGTGAGGTCATCGGCCGCGTTTCAAATGCCGGCGGGAATGATCTCGACGAAGCACTTTCGGCCGCCGCCGCAGGGTTCGAACAATGGCGGCAGGTCAGTGCGTTCGACAGGGCAAAGCTTATGCGCCGCGCAGCCGAGATCCTGCGCGGCCGCACTGCCGACATTTCGAGACTAATGACATTGGAGCAGGGCAAACCGCTGGCAGAGTCCAAGGCGGAAACGATGGGTGCTGCCGACATCATCGACTGGTTTGCCGAAGAGGCTCGCCGTGCCTACGGCCGCCTGATCCCACCGAGAGCAACCAATGTCAGGCAAATGGTGGTCAAGGAGCCTGTCGGCCCGGTGGCCGCCTTCAGCCCCTGGAATTTCCCGTTGAATCAGGCGGTGCGAAAAGTCTCGGCAGCTCTTGCGGCCGGCTGCTCGATCATCTTGAAGGGGCCGGAGGAGACGCCGGCAAGCTGCGCCGAGCTTGTTCGCGCCTTTGCTGACGCCGGCCTGCCGGCGGGCGTCCTCAATCTGGTTTTCGGAATTCCGGCCGATATTTCCGGTCACCTCATCCCGCACCCTGTTATCCGCAAGATCTCCTTCACGGGATCGACCGCGGTCGGAAAGCATCTGGCTTCGCTCGCCGGCGCCCATATGAAGCGCGTCACGATGGAGCTCGGCGGCCATGCGCCGGCTCTCGTTTTCGACGATGCGGATATCGATCTTGCGGTCAGGATATTGGCCGCTGCGAAATTTCGAAATGCCGGCCAGATCTGCGTGGCGCCAACACGTTTCCTCATCCAGGAGCGCGTCTTTGAAAAATTCCTCGACGGCTTCGTCAAGGCGGCCGAGGCAGTCACCGTCGGTGATGGATTGAGCGATGGCATAACCATGGGGCCGCTGGCCAACCCGCGAAGGGTCGAAGCCATGGAAGCGCTGACGGCCGACGCAGTCATGCGCGGCGCGAAAATCGCAACCGGCGGCAAAAGGATCGGCAATCTCGGCAATTTCTTCCAGCCGACAGTTCTTATGGACGTTCCACGAGATGCGCGCGTGCTGAACGAAGAACCCTTCGGTCCCATGGCGATCGTCAGCGCATTTTCGGACTACGGTTCTGCCGTTGCGGAGGCCAACCGCCTGCCATACGGGCTGGCGGCATATGCCTACACGACGTCCGCGAAGACGAGCGCCGACCTTGCCCGCGACATCGAAAGCGGCATGCTGTCAATCAATCATCATGGACTGGCGCTGCCGGAGCTGCCCTTCGGCGGCATGAAAGAGTCGGGTTACGGGTCGGAAGGCGGCAGCGAAGCCATGGAGGCCTACTTCAATACGAAGCTCGTAACCGAGGCAATAAACTAGAGCCTTTCCGGGTTAGATTGAAGCATTCTGCCGGAGCAGATTTTCGTCAGGGCAAAGGCGATTGGCGACGGGCATACCCCAAGGTACGTCCGAGCCGATCGCCTTTGATCCTGGCGGAAATATGCCCGGCCCTTCGGGTTGGCTGAAACGGGCCGCCTGATCGACCGGCCGGCTTGGCCGTAGAACTGGGCTACGACGCGCGCCGGCCGGTCGATCATCCGACTCCGTTTGAGCCAACAGAATGCTTCAATCTAACCCGGAAAGGCTCTAGCCGACGGGATTCCATTCGGACGGTTGTTTTGCTGCGCCGCGCGCCAGTCGTCCCGGTATCAGACCATGCCGGGGCGAGGGGAGCCGGTTGATTGGCTTGCGGAGGACAAAACATCGTCTTCGGCGCTCGGCACCTTTCCATTCGGGGTCAGGTCGTCAACCGCCTTGGGAAGATCGCGGCTCAGCCGTCCGAGAATCTCCTGATGCGAAAGGCCGGTCTTCCCTGCAATCTCGTTGAGAACGTCAGGACCTATCGCTTCCGCGAGCTGGCCGTCATTGATATCGGCATTCTGGCCGGGCCTCACCCACGACTCTATCTTGTCGCCGTGACCATTCTGCTGGAATGTCTTGAGGAGATCGCCAAGGCCGCCGCTGACGATGCTGCCTGACGTCAACCCTCCGAGAAGATCGCCGAGACCGCCCGAACCGGCAGCTCCGCCAAGCCCGCCCGGCTGCTGAGGGTTCTGGAGACCCCGCAGGAGTTCCCCGATCTTGTCTCTGTTCTGATAGCCGGCAACGGCAAGAACGGCGAGAAGCGCCTTCAATGGACCGCTCATCATGATGAAATCCTCCTATGGTGCAGGTGACGCAATTCAGAGCGCCTGATAGCAGGGAGGCAATGTCCCAAGTGCTCAAAGGTTCCACGTCGTTTTGCCCTGCGGAAACGATGGGGTCCGGTCCATTCTCGTCTGCCACTTCATTGCCGCAGCGGCCTGCGTTGATCTTTCGCAAGGCAGTGGCCGGCGTAGGTCATATTGCAATATATTGAAATGAAATCGGTGCGGAGCCGGAAGACCATGACGACGATTGTCCCGCCCTGTCTGAACGCCGCCGAACGACGGCTGCGGATCAATGGCAAAGACTTAGACGGCGAGGGCGCTCTGAGCGATGGAGCAGCCCGCCAGTTCCGGACCATCGAATGATGACATCTTTGGTGACGACAGAAGCATTCCAGCGTCTCAGTCTTGCGCTTGCGATCGGCATTCTGGTCGGTATAGAGCGCGGCTGGCAGGATCGTGACGCCGCCGCGGGTAAGAGGGTGGCGGGCATCCGCACTTATGGCCTGTCCAGTTTTCTCGGGGGGGTCTGCGGTTTCCTGCAGCCGGTGATCGGGCCGGTTCTGCCGACGGCCATCTTTGGGTTCTTCTGCGTCACGGTCCTCCTGTTCAGCCGTTTGCAGGCTGCGCGGGAAGAGGATTACAGCGCTACCGGGGCTATCGCGGCAATAATGGTGTTTGCGCTCGGGTATGCCGCCGTGGTTGCGGATATGACGGTAACGGCGGCGAGCGCTGTTGCAGTCACGGTCCTTCTCGCCGCGCGGGAACCGTTGCATGGATTTCTCCGGCAATTGACCTGGCTCGAGCTCAGAGCCGCCTTGATTCTGCTGACGATGACGGTTGTTATCCTGCCGATCCTTCCCAACGAGCCGATCGATCGCTGGCAGCTGATCAATCCCTTCGAGCTTTGGATGATGACGATCCTGGTGGGAGGCGTCTCGTTTGCCGGTTATATCCTGATCAGGCTCAGCGGCGCTCGCGCCGGAATACTGCTAACTGGGGCAAGCGGCGGCATCGTCTCATCGACCGCCTTGACGCTTTCCTTTGCCCGCCAGTCGACGCAGATGCCTGCGATCTCGTCACTTCTTTCAGCGGGAGCCATGCTGGCCGGAGCGGTTTCGCTTGTCCGCGTGCTTTTGATTTGCGGCGTCATTGCACCGGCCGTTTTCAGGGAACTGGCTCCATCACTCACTGCCGCTGCGGTGGTCTTTGCCATAGGAGCCGGCCTTGCCGCGTCGTTGCGGCGCGCCGACGACGGCGCCGATTTTTCACCGCGAAACCCGCTTGAGGTGATGGTCGTACTGCGTTTCGCGCTTGTTCTTGCTGTTGTGATGATCCTGACAAAAATGACCATGATCGTCTTCGGAACCCAGTCGCTGATTGCCCTTGCTTTCATCACGGGACTTGGCGACCTCGATGCGATAACGCTTGTCGTTGCGAAACTGCCGGACGCACAGGTGCCGGCGGAAGCGGCTGCCCACGCCATCGCCGTCGCGGCCTTTGCCAATCTCCTTGCAAAGACCGTTCTTGCAGCAAGCATGGGGAGCATCGGCTATGCCATTCGCCTCGCCATCGCCGGCGTTTTCGCCACCCTTGCCGGATTTGCCGGCTTGCTCCTGGCTTGACCTTTCGTCGTCGGATTTGGCCGATGATCCCAGCGGCATTGCGCGCCGCATGAGATGGACCTCAGTAGCAGAAAAGCGCGGGCATCTCGATGCGCGTCGACAGCGATCGGGTGCCTCACAGAATGAATTCATGCAATTTCGAATGGCCGTTCATTGATCTGGCGCAAGGCGGTCCTGTTCCGGCCGTCTAGAATGCGCTGACGGGTGAGGGCCGACGATGTCGGATCTGACCCTATATTTTATGGGGAGCGGAGATCCCGCGTTGGGTACTGAAGGCGGTCGATGAAACTGAAATGACAGGAGAACGAAGATGTTGGTTACAGATCGTGACTGCAGGACGGGAGGAGCGCGATTCGCTGTACCCACGTTCGGCGAAATCGAGGGAAAGCTATTGGTTTGCGAAGTGGTCGCAACCAGCTGCTTACGACAGCTTTTCACTCACTCGGGTCGCTTCGTCGTGCCAGTGATCAAGCGCCGGGTCCGACGATTGCTTGAAACCCGCTGCAGCGGCGAGAAACTCTGTCAAGACGATACGGAAGCTGCGGTTGAATATGCGTTCCAGCTGGTGGACGCTGCGGCCGAAGCGGCCGGCAGGAAGACCGCGGTTTCGTCGGCGACCGAGGGCTGCGAGACGATCCGCCGGCTAAGGGCGATGCGCGCTCCGCCTCGGAAACGTTCTTAAATCAGGGAAGGCTCCAGGCGCCGTTCAGGTGGAGGGAGAGTGACATTCCAACTTTGCAGAAACAGGACACTTCAACTTTGCGGCTACATATCTTTATCGCATAAGATAGATTATGGAACAAGAATATGCCATTTGATTACAATGGCATACCTTCGTCGCGAGCTGCCTTGACGGGATTCGACCGAAAGCTCGCACATGCGCTCGCCGTTGTTATTCCTCAGGTGTCGAGATGACTTTTGATGGTCTTTGGAGCTCCGACGCGGCAGCGGTTGCCGCGGCATCGGCCGGACCGCCGGAAACATGAACCGTCGGAGTTGCAAACTGGATCCCTTTTTCCGCGAATGTCTTCTTGAGCATGGCGAGCGCCTTTCGGCGAACGCCGAACTGTTCGCCGGGCTTTGCCATGAACTTCAGCCGAATCTGCACGCCGTAGTCCGCCATCTGCTCGATCCCCTGCATTTTTAAGGGCTCGATGATGTTAGGCCCAAGTTCAGCGTCCTCCAGGAGCTCAACACCGATGCGCTTGATGGTCTTGCGAACCTCCTCGAGGTCACTGTCATAGTTCAGGGTGAGAGTAATGATGTCGATAACCCAGTCGCGGCTGAGATTTTGCACTGCGCCGAGTTCACCGAAAGGAACGATGGTGACCGGGCCGCGGTGGTGTCGCAAGCGGATCGATCGCAGCGAAAAGCCTTCAACTGTACCCTTATATTTTGCCGCCTGGATGTATTCGCCGATGCGGAAGGCATCGTCGAACAGATAAAAAACGCCGGATATGATGTCCTTGACGAGTGTTTGGGCACCGAAGCCGACGGCTATGCCTACGACCCCGGCGCCCGCCAGGAGTGGTCCGATCTGAATGCCAACGGCATCGAGGATCATCAAGAAGCCAACAGCTCCGATCGCCAGGAACAGCACATTGCGAAGAATGGGAAGAAGAGTATTCAACCGCTGACGCCGGCGTGCGTCGGTCCCCTGCTCCTGCTCCCCGTTCCCGCTTCGCGACGCCACGGCCATCTGAGTGTCGATCAGAGTGCTTACGAGCTTCCAGATGACGTCGGTCACCAGCAACACGATAACGATGCGGATTCCCGCGCGGATTAAACGTGTGGTCACCGTTTCGGATGCGGCGAGGTCACTGAGGTTGACATTCCACGAGCGGGCAATGAGGAGCGCGGCAGCCACAATGAGGCCGTTGCGCAGCGTTTGCATAATGACGACTGACCATCCCAAGACGGTCGGATCTTCGGCGGCGCGCTCATTCTCGGGATGTATGATGATGTGCCGAATGATATCGCGAGCTATCGAGACGGTAAGGGGCAAAAGCGTGATGACGATCACCGTCCAGAACGCACCGCGGAGCCCGGACACCCATAAAAGCCACGATAGAATAATGCTCGCGCTGAAGCCCACGCTGATCAGCCGGTTCACCTGCGGTCCATCAGAACGAAACTGCCGCAGCCAGATCATGATGAGCAGCGCAATTGAAACCGCACCAAGCCATGCCGCGGTAAAGAGATCGACCAGGATGGTTGACGCCCCGATCGTCCGGATCACTTCGATGATGGCCCAGCCGGCCGCCAATATTGCGACAATTCCGAGGAGCCAGTAGTACCAGAACCAGGCAAGCGACGTGACAAGCGTCAACAGCCGCATATGCGGCAGGCGGGCGCCTGGCGCGATGACAATGCGGCCGACAAGCACGGCAAGGCGCACCATGAGCGCGGCTGACAAGAGGATGAGTGCGACATCGCGGAACACGGCAGGCCATGGGAAGAGGATAAACGCGCCAAGGCTTCCGATGAGATAGCCGGCCAATGCGAGAAGCCCCATAGAGAGCCGACCTGCGTGGAGCTTGATCCGCTGCCGGATGGTGTCGGCAGGTGCGGTCAGCACGAAATGGAGAAGGCCGCGCCCTGACCACCAGGCGATGCGCTGCGCAACGAATCCGCCCGCTACGAAGAGTATGACCGCCAAGACGAGACCGAGAGGGTCGATACGATCATCTGCCTGGAAGAGCCGGATTGCAGCCTGGATCTGCCCCGGAAGAGTTGGAACGGCATTGAGGAGTGTAAGTAACCTCTGGCGCAGATCCTGAAGTGAGGTCGCAATCGACGGCGGTTCGGCCTCTTGCGAGACCGCCGCAGGCTGCGCCGGTTCCTGATTGCCAGGAACTATCCGATTGACCAGCGCACGTCCGGAATCATCATTCGGCAGTTCGATAATAACGCGGATCGGTGCTGGGGAGGCAGAGGGTTCGGCCGCCAAGGTCTGGTTTATGCTCGCCAGCAGAAGCGTCGAAAATACGACCGCCAGGAATGTGGACACTTTCCGCAAAGGATGACGGACATCGTTGATGTGCATGTAATCGTGGTCCCGCGTGTTGTCATCGCTTCTGGTTGGTAGAGGCTTGGAACTTTGTGAAACGTTGCGCGATCAACGTCAATCGATGAACCTGTTTGGCGGACGCATACCCGATTATTGGCCAGGCGCCGATCGGTCGAAGCTCATCTCTATGCCACTGACATCGCGGCCCTGCCCGCTCTGCGCTGTTCTCGATGAGCCGGCAATCGCCATATCATCATGAGAACTTCGCGCCGTTCGACCGCCGCAGCTTGGGTGGGAGAACCTGCAGAACCTCAAAGGCGGGCCAAACGGCTCACTTCCCGCATCTTCAAAAGCCGGAACAAACGGTTTAGGAAATAACCACATCATTCAGATAAAGCTCGAGAAAGTTCTGGCTGCGCATTCGCGGAAGTCCCGCCCCGGCCTTTCCTGTGATGGCGCGCAACGCTGTCCGTCAAGCTTTTGCGCATGCCAGCTTTTCACCGCCGTCTCGTCTCTGCGAAATGACTGGTAGAGCCGGCAAGCAGCGCACCGAACGGAAGGCTTCGAAGGATCCTGGCTGTGATAAAGGCTGCGCTTGTCGCCGCGGCGAGCTTAAGCCAGGGATAGTCGCCGAGCTGGACGTGGGCGTTTGCATCGATCGATGTCGCCTTGGCTTTCAGCGCCGCCTCTGCATCTTCGCGCAGCACGCCGATGCGGACGCTGAGCAGCCTTACCTCCCGCTGCAGAGCGGTCAAACTATTGTCGGCCTGGTCGCTCGCGGCGTCGGCAAAAGGCAACTCGCCCTCCTCGATCAATTCGTCGGGGTCGGGCGGAAGGAAGCCGTCGCGGTTGATGGATGATTGCATGGACATGTCCTCGATATGCGGGCTGAACGGAATGAGGCCCGGCTTTGCAGCCAGGCCTCTGGGGCATCAGTGATCGCGTCTGAAATCCTGGCTCTGTTGCGATCCGCCTTGCGACTGGGCCTGCGATTGCCGATCGTCATCGCTCGATGGCGCGGAGCCGGTGTCAGTGAACGTATAGGCACGCACCTTGCCGCTTCCGTGCGCGGTGTCTCGCGTCGCGACCGGACGCGTGTCTTCGGTAGCCGGAGACGATTCACGTTCTTCGAATGCGCTCTCCGATACGGCCAGATCTTCCGAGGATTTGCCGCCGTGGACAGGTCCGGCAAAGCCCGTGTTCGATGCACCTTGAAATGCGCCCTCCGACGACCAGAGATCCGCCCGCTCATCCAAGTCGATGCTGCCCTCATCGTCCAGGATGTCGTGGACGGTTTCATAGAGGGCGTCATCGATGTCGCTGACCTGGACGAGGAAGCCGCCGCGCCGCAATCCCTCCGCATAAACTGCCCGATCCTCGTCGGGGAAGAAGAAGTCCGCCAGCGCGTCGAAGAAGCCGCTGCGGTCGTCGCTCACCACGCCGGCGTTTTTTCCATCCGCCTCATATCCCGGCATCAACCGTATCCTCGCCGTCGGAACACCCGCGTCTTCAAGGCGGGAGATTGCGGACTCGGCTTCCGATCGGCTGTCGAAAAATGCGGCAAGGCTGCCGCCGCCTGCCCGGCCTGGGAAGGCTGGATTGGTATCCTTGTAAATGTTGCTCACGGGGGCTCTCCTCTCGATGTAGACACAGCCGTCGATCCGGCCTGGTTTCCTGACTGGAAGAACCGGCGGATGAGATGAATGTTCCAGGGAAATGGCAATGGACCGGACAGCGATGCAGCCCCCTCGCCTCTAGTTCCATAACGCTGTCGCCTGCGCATTCCGGATGCGCCGCGTCATGGATAGCGAGGCTTGACGCATCCTCTCAGCGGTTGACGCCAAACTTCCGAGACGCTAGCACGCTTCTAACGCATTGGGGGTAATCATTATGGATTTCTTTACGGCAGCCGCTCTGACGGCTTTGCTGCAGGTTATCGCTATCGATCTCGTTCTCGCCGGTGACAACGCGGTGGTCATCGGCCTTGCGGCCGCCGGCCTGGAGGCCTCCCAGCGCCGCAAAGCGATCATTGTCGGCATTCTGGCCGCGACCGTCCTGCGTATCATCTTTGCCAGCGTCGCCGTTTATCTGCTGGCGATTGTCGGCCTGTTGCTGGCCGGCGGATTGCTGCTCCTCTGGGTCTGCTGGAAGATGTGGCGCGAGATTCGCGCCGGTCATGGCGGGGATCACGATGCGACGAACGCCGAAGGCGCGCCGAAAAAGACCTTCTTCCAGGCGGCGACCCAGATCGTCATTGCAGACGTGTCGATGTCGCTCGACAACGTGCTCGCCGTTGCCGGTGCTGCGCGCGAACATCCGGGTGTTCTGGTCATCGGCCTCGGATTGTCGATCGCGCTGATGGGCATCGCCGCAAACCTGATCGCCCGGCTGCTTAATCAGCATCGCTGGATCGCCTATGTCGGCCTGCTGATCATCCTCTACGTCTCGCTCGACATGATCCATCGCGGCGCCGTCGAGGTTCTGCCTTACATGCAGTAACGGGCCTTGGCCCGTCCTTAGGTCCAAGGCTCAGGCCGGGATCCTGACTTCGGTCTCGAAGCTCATCTGGTCATACGCCGGCACCACATGGTCCGGCGTCTGCGCCATCACCGCGTCGTAGTCCAGCGGCGTGTGCATATGCGTGAGTATCGCACGTTTCGGCTTCAACCGGCCGATCCAGTCAAGCGACTGCTCCAGGGACAGGTGGCTCGGATGATAGGTATATTGCAGCGCGTCGATGATCAGCACATCGAGATTATGAAGCTTCTCGACGGTTTGCGGCGGGAAGTCGCTGATATCGCTGCAATAGGCCACATCGCCGATGCGGAAGCCAAGTGAGTAGATATCGCCGTGCTGCTGGATATGCGGGTGGAAGGCAATCTTGCCTCCGGGACCGCTGATTTCGACGGGTTCGTCGACGTTTTCGATGACGAACGGCAGCGCGATCGGCGGATAGTTGCTGCCCGGCGGCGTTTCCAGGCAATAACCGAAGGCTTCGCGCAGCCTTTCCATCGTAAACTGATCGGCATAGATCGGCACCTGGCGGCGTGTATTGTGGAAAAAGCCCCGCAGATCATCGATGCCATGAATATGATCCGCATGCGGATGGCTGTAGAGCACGGCGTCGACGTGGTCGGCCCCTGCCCTGATCATCTGCTCGCGAAAATCCGGCCCGGTGTCGATGACGACGGTTGTGACGCCGCCGTCCGGTGCGAATTGCTGCACCATGAAGGAGGCGCGCGTGCGCCGGTTTTTCGGATTGTCGGGATTGCAGCCGCCCCAGTCGCCGGTGATGCGCGGCACGCCCGGTGACGACGAACAGCCGAGAATGGTGAAACGCCGCCGGTAGAGCACGCTGCTAGATCCTCGGCATCTTCGAAAACAGCCGGAAAGCGTTCTCGGTCGTGATCCGCGCAACCTCCGCATAGGACAGGCCGATCGTGTCGGCGAGCACCTCGGCCGTATTCACCACATAGGACGGCTCGTTGCGCTTGCCGCGCCAGCGCTTCGGCGCGAGATACGGCGCGTCGGTTTCCACCAGCAGACGCTCATGCGGAATGGTCTTGGCGATGTCGCGCAGCTCTTCCGATTTCGGGAAGGTCAGGATGCCCGAGAAGGAAATGTAGCCTCCGAGCTCGACGCCGGTCTTCGCCAGTTCCGGGCCGGCCGAGAAGCAATGCAGAATGAAGGGGAAGGACCCCTTCCCCGTTTCCTCGGTCAGGATCGCAGCCATGTCTTCGTCGGCGCTGCGGCTGTGGATGACAAGCGGAAGCTGCGTTTCGCGCGCAGCCGCGATATGGCGGCGGAAGCCGGTCTGCTGGTCCTCGGGCTTCTGCGTGTCGTAGAAATAATCGAGACCCGCCTCGCCGATCGCGACGATCTTTTCATGGGTATCCGCCAGGCGCACCAGGTCTTCCGTCTGAATGTCGAGCTCTTCGTCGGCATTGTTCGGATGCGTGCCGACCGAGCAGAAGACGGATGGATATTTCTCGGCGATGGCGAGCAGCCCGTCGAGCTTACGCACGCGCGTCGAGATCGTCACCATCTGCGCGACGCCGGCCTGGTGGGCGCGCGCGACGATCTCGTCGCGTTCCGCCTCGAAATCGGCGAAATCAAGATGGCAATGCGTATCGACCAGCACGGTCTTAAGCCTCCGGAGCCACATAGCGCGGGAAGACCGGCGTCGGCGCTTCCAGCGTCGTTCCCGCAACGAGGCGGCCTGCCTCGCCGAGGGCGGCAAAATCACGCTTGTCAGCAGGCGCGGCCACGAGATCGAGAAGCTTGCCTGATGAATCCGGCATGAAGGGCTGCAACAGGATTGCGATCTGGCGCACGACCTCGGCTGTAACGTAAAGCACCGTGCCCATGCGCGCCGGATCTGTCTTTTTCAGCGCCCACGGAGCCTGGCCGGCGAAATAACGGTCGGCCTCCGAAACGACAGCGATGATCGAGACGAGCGCGCGATGGATGAGCTGCTTGCCCATGTCGTCGCGTGTCGAGGCATGCAGCGCGTCGGCCTGCGCCAGCATCGCCTTGTCCTCGTCCGTCAGCGGTCCGCATTCCGGGATCTTGCCGTCGCAATTCTTGACGATCATTGACAGCGAGCGGCTGGCGAGGTTGCCGATGCCGTTGGCGAGATCGGAATTGATGCGCGTGCCGATCGCCTCTTCGCTGTAGCTGCCGTCCTGGCCGAAGGAGACTTCGCGCAGGAAAAAGTAGCGCACCTGATCGAGGCCGAAATGGTTGACCAGATTGACCGGATCGACGACGTTGCCGAGCGATTTCGACATCTTCTCGCCCTTGTTGAGCAGGAAGCCGTGGGCGAAGACGCGCTTGGGCAGCGGCAGCTTCGCCGACATCAGGAAGGCCGGCCAGTAGACGGCGTGGAAGCGGATGATGTCCTTGCCGATGATGTGCACGTCTGCGGGCCAATATTTCGCTCTCGGACCATTCTTGTCTTCGATATAGCCCGTCGCAGTAATGTAGTTGGTCAGCGCATCGACCCAGACATACATGACGTGGGCGGGATCGTTCGGGACCTTGATGCCCCAGTCGAAGGTGGTGCGCGAGACGGAGAGATCCTTCAGGCCCGACTTGACGAAGGAAATCACTTCGTTGCGGCGCTCGGCGGGACCGATGAAATCAGGGTTTGCTTCGTAATGCGCAAGCAGCTTGTCCTGGTATTCGGAAAGCTTGAAGAAATAGCTTGCCTCTTCCACCCATTCGACAGGCGTGCCCTGCGGTCCGTAACGCACGCCGTCGGCGCGCAGCTCCGTCTCGTTTTCCTGGTAATAGGCTTCGTCGCGCACCGAATACCAGCCGGCATAGCTGTCCTTGTAGATGTCGCCGTTGTCGGCCATCAGGTTCCAGATGTTGCGCGAGGTCTCGTGATGACGCTCCTGCGTGGTGCGGATGAAATCATCGTTCGAGGCGTTGAGAAGCTTCGCCATCGCCTGGAATTCGCCGGAGTTGCGGTCGGCGAGTGCCTGCGGCGCAATTCCCTCGGCGCGAGCGGTCTGCTGCATCTTCTGGCCGTGTTCGTCGGTCCCCGTCAGGAAGAAGACGTCCCTGCCGTCCAGGCGCTGGTAGCGCGCCATCGCATCCGTCGCGATCAGCTCGTAAGCATGGCCGATATGCGGCTTGCCGTTGGGATAGGAAATCGCGGTGGTGATGTAGAAAGGTGTCTTGTCTGTCATGGCGGCCAATGTCCGGCTTACTCTATAAAAATGGTCAGCCGCTCTTAGCGCATGTCACCGCCAAGCGAAACATCAACTTTCCAGTCATCAATGATTTCCGGGACCGGCGTGTGAGCTTGACTCATGAACGGACGCAATTTACCCGTCGGGATAAAGAGGGCGGGACAAAACGAAGTGCCAATTTTCATTTACCGGAAGTGCCGTAGTCGCGCGCCGTCGGAGGCGCTCGATTGACATTCCAGCCTCTCTATTCGCTTTCGGGTCTCTGTGTCGGCGCGCTCGTCGGCATCACCGGCGTTGGCGGCGGATCGTTGATGACGCCCCTGCTGGTGCTGCTCTTTGGCGTCCACCCTGCAACCGCCGTCGGCACGGATCTTCTCTACGCAGCGATCACCAAGACGGCTGGCACCACCGTTCACGGCATGCATGGGCGCATCAATTGGAAGATCGTCGGCGGCTTGGCCGCCGGCAGCGTGCCGGCAGCCTTGTTGATGCTGTGGATGCTGGCCGGCGTCGATCGCAAGAGCATCGGCGTCGCCCATACCATCACCACCGCGCTCGGCTGGCTTCTCGTCATGACCGCGATCATGCTGGTCTTCCGAGGCCAGATACTCGAGCTGGCGCGTCGCGCCATCGGCGAACGCACGCCGCCGCGGCCGGCCACGATCGTCACCTTCACCGTCGCTTTGGGGTTCCTGCTCGGCGTCCTCGTCACCTTGACCTCGGTCGGCGCGGGCGCGCTTGGCGTGACGATCCTGCTGGTGCTCTATCCCAGGCTCGACGTGCGCGAGATCGTCGGTTCCGATATCGTCCATGCCGTACCGCTGACCCTGATCGGCGGCATGGGTTACTGGTTTATCGGCGAAATCGATTGGGCAATGCTGTTTGCCCTGCTCATCGGTTCGATTCCCGGCATTATCGCCGGAAGTCTTCTGGCGCCGAAGCTGCACGAACGCACCATCCGTATCGTCCTGGCCGCCACGCTCGCCGTCGTCGCATGGAAGCTGCTGGCCGGCTGATCGGAGGTATGTATGATGCCCCTCTGCTGTCGGGTTCGTGCCGAGACGGCAGCCCCTACCCCTTAGCGGGCGCGCTCGGCGATCTCCGGGCTGGCTTTAGAGGCCCGGTTGCTTGATATCGGCGAGAATGCTGATGATCGTCTGCTTGCGGTCGAGATTATAGCCGTCGGAAATGGCGAGCCGCTCGGTGATCTCGGAATAGAGCCGCGCCAGCCGTTCCGCAGCAGCGATCCGCCCCTCGCCTGCTGCTGCCCGCGCGCGGCTCATGATGTCGTCGCCGATATGGCTGACGAAGAAATCGAAGATCGTGTCGCTTTCCCTGCCGGACAGCGCGTCGGCCAGCCGATGCATCGCCTTGCGCGCCGTCGGCCCCTCGGCCGAAAGCATCTCGTCATAGGCGGCGATGATGTCGCCTCCGCCGTAGTTCAAGAGTTTCAGCGCCTCGCCGACGCTGCCCTTGGCCGCCGAAAGCACTGCCCTGTCCTCACCTGCTATGCCGAGATGATCGAGGGCGGCGATAAGCGCGTCGTCCGCAAGCGGCGCCAGTTTCAGCGGCAGGCAACGCGAGCGGATCGTCGGCAGCAGCCGTCCCGGCGCATGCGACAGCACCAGGAACAGCGCCCGCTTCGGCGGCTCTTCCAGGATTTTCAGGATAGCGTTGGCGGCATTGCGGTTCATGTCGTCGGCCGGGTCGATGATGACGATTCGCCAGTTGCCGGTGCCCGACGTCTGCGAGAAGAACTTGCCGGCGCGGCGCACCTCGTCGACCGTTATCGCCGATTTCACCTTGCCGGTCTTTTCATCCACCGGCCGGGCAAGGTGCAGGAGATTGTGCGAGGCGCCGGAGAGAATCTGCCGGCTGACCGCGGAGGCCGGGTCGGGATCGCCGATCGTTTCCGGCGCAGTGTCGGGATCGGGATGCGAGAGCACGTGATTGGCGAAACGGAAGGCAAGCGTCGCCTTGCCGATGCCCTCCGGCCCTTCGATCAGGATGGCGTGATGGCCCTTGCCGGACCGGTAGGACTGCGCGAGGAAGGCTTCCGCCTCCTCATGGCCGAACAGCCGAGTGTTTTCCGCCGGCCAGATAGCGCCGTCGAGCAGTCCGGGCCTTTCCTCACTCATGATGGGCGGCTTCCGGTGTCCTGATCTGGCCTGATGGCGTCAGCAGCTGCCTGACGATCGCCAGGATCTCGGCGGCGATCGCCTCTTCCGCCTGCATGGCATTGATCACGTGGCAGCGCTCCGGCTCGCGGGCGGCGATATCGAGAAAGGCTTCGCGCCGTTTCTCGTGTGTCTCGAGCCGCTCTTTCTCGAAGCGGTCGGGGCCGTCGGCTGCAGCGCGCTTCTGCGCCCGCTCCAGTCCGATCCTGGCAGGGATGTCGAGTATCACAGTGCAATCGGGCATGACGCCGTTGATGGCGATACGCTGCAGCGTCTCGATGAAATCGGGCTCGAGATTGCCGGTAATGCCCTGGTAGACGCGTGAGGAATCCATGAAGCGGTCGCAGAGCACGATCTTGCTCGCGGCAAGCGCCGGCCGGATCACCTCTTCGACATGGTCGTTGCGCGCCGCCGCAAAAAGGATCGCTTCCATCCGCGTGCCGAAGGCTTCGGCAGCACCTGACAGCAGCACGTGGCGCACGGCCTCCGCACCCGGCGATCCGCCCGGTTCCCGCGTCACCAGCACATCATGACCTTCGCCCTTCAGCGCCGCGGCGAGGCGGCGGATCTGCGTGGATTTCCCAGCGCCTTCCCCGCCTTCAAACGTAACGAACAATCCCGCACCGGATGACAATGACAACTTCCCGCATTCCGGGCGCCGCATGCGCCCCGCCCCTTCTATCTATCCGAAGATACCAGGGAGGAAAACCTTTAGCCGCGGCGACATATTCACCTTTCCCGGCAAATTGCATCGGAAAGAGGGCGTCAACCGGGTGCCGACTTGTCCCAGAGCCAGGAGAAGAACAGCGATTCGCCGAGTTCCAGCATGGCGTCGACCGCCCGGCTGCTGAGCGAGCCCTCGTCTACCGCCTGCACCGTATAGAGCGGCACCTCCCTGAGCAGTCGGCTGCCGGCAAAGATCCTGAGCGTGCCCGCCTGGTAATCCGGCTTGACCGGCGCCGTCAGCGGCCAGTGATAGACGATGCGCGCCGACAGCCTGTCGGGATTGCTGATCGGAATATATACGCTGACGGGCGCCTTGGCGACGAGATCGACGGTGCGCGCCGTGCCGCCATAGACGCTGGCTGCGCCGATGACTTCCTTGTCAGCGAAAATCTGCCGGTTCTCGAATGCGGTCAGCCCCCATTCGAGCACGCGCTTGGCTTCCTCCGTCCGCTCCTTGTCGGAAGCGATGCCGGCAAGCGCCAGGAACAGTCGTCTGCCGTCGCGCTCAACCGAAGCGACGATCGAATAGCCCTCGCCTTCTGTGAAGCCGGTGGCAAGCCCGTCGGCGCCGAGATCGAAACCCAGCAGCGGATTCCTGTTTCGCTGGAGGATCTTGTTCCACTCGAATTCCGGCTGCTTGAAATAAGGATAGAGGTTCGGATAGGACTGCTGAAGGGCGGCGGCGAGCGTCACCATCTCCCGTGCCGTCACCTTGCTCCTGCTATCCGGCCCCTTGCCGTCGGGAAGTCCGGTGGAATTGCCGAATACCGCCTTCTCCATGCCGAGCTCCCGGGCGCGGCGCGTCATCGATTCGGCAAACTGCTGTTCGCTACCCGCCATGCCTTCGGCAAGCACGATGCAGGCATCATTGGCGCCCTGTATGGCGATCCCCTTGATCAAGTCCTCGGCGCGCACGCGCGATTTCAGGCTGGCAAACATCGTTGCCGTCCTCGACGGTGCGCCGCCTGTCCGCCAAGCATATTCGGAAACCGGATATTCGGTGTCGAGCGTGATCTGGCCCTTCGTCACCGCTTCGAAGACAAGATCCACAGTCATCAGCTTGGCGAGCGAAGCCGGCGAAAATCCCTGGTCCTCGTTCTTGGCGAGAAGCACGGTGCGGGTCGACGCCTCGATCATATAGGCCTGCGTCGCCTTGGTGGCGAAACCGACAGTGCCGCCATCGGCTGCGAGCGCGCCGGTGGCGAGCGGCATCAGGCACGCAAGAAGGCGAAGCATAGGCTTCAGCATCGCAATTCCCATCGAACGAGCGTCGTCTGTAAGGAGGTTAGAGCGAGAGGAAATCCGATGCAATTGCCATGCTCAGCGCGCGGCGGATTTTGCCTGCTGGCGCCTTGCCGAGGCAAGGATCGACTCCTGCGTCAGCCCGTCATTGCGCACCATCACCGCGTCGAAGGCGAGATCGACCGTCACCGTCCTCACCTCTTCGTTCTGGTAGCCGAGCGCAAGCGATCCCCCGCCATAGGGGCGCTCATAGGGCATGGGGCCGATTTCCGGCAGCACGACCATCTGGTCGAAGGCCTGCATGCCATTGCCTGCGGGCGCAGACGGCGCGACCAGGACATGGGCAGCCGGGGCGAGCGCGGGCGCTGCATTGTAGCGGGCGCTCGGCGTCGAACCGGCATAGGATGTCGCCGACATCGGCACCGGCACGTTGGCGGGCTGGGTCTCGTAGTCTTCCGCGCTCTGCAACTGGTCGCGGGTGATCTTGCGGCTGTTGGAGGCGACCATCACGCCGGTTGCGATCTGGCCTTCCGGATTGATCCCCGGAAGACGGCTGCCCTTCGGCGCGTAGGATGCCATCAGGTAAGGCATGTCATGGCCGTCCATGCGGGCGCGGCCGACATATTGCACACGTACCTTGCCGGTGCCGCTGTGCTGCAGATCCAGCATGTCGGCGGTCTTGTTGGAAAGATCGATGATGCGCCCTTCATGATAAGGACCGCGATCGTTGACGCGAACGACGATGGACGAACCGTTCTCGAGATTGGTGACGCGCGCATAGCTCGGCAGCGGGAAAGTCGGATGCGCGGCCGAAAGATGCATCTGGTCATAGACTTCGCCGTTCGCCGTCAGGCGCCCGTGAAAGGCAGAACCGTACCAGGAGGCGATCCCGACCTTGCTATAGGCGAAATCTTCCTTCGGGTAATACCACTTGCCCTTCACCTCGTAGGGGTTGCCGACCATGTAGCGGCCGCCGCCCTTGGGGATATTGTTGCCGGTGGCGACCCGCGGGCTCGCCTTCACGCCATATTCGGATTCGGAGAAATACTCTTTGCCGTGGGCTTTCTTCTTCGGCACCGCCTGTGTCGTGCCGCACGCTGCAACCGTCGCACACATCGCCGATATCGCCAGCCACCGCGCTGTCGTTGCGAATGACGCCGCCCCGTATTCCAGTTTCATGTGTCCCACGCCGCTCATATGGTTAAGGAACTTCGCCCGATAATGGATCAATAGCGCCTTATTCCCACCCGCCTAACGAGAGCTTAATCTTGCTGGCATCGTGGCAAATTTGCGAACGATTTCGCAGCGATAGCGACAATTCTAATGATTATGGTTTACAGATTGCTAACGCCAACCCCGCCGCCCTGCCCGCTCACCGCCGCAATGATGCCCGAAATCGTCGTGCCGAAGCGGGGCACATGGTAAGCGGCTGGCGGCGTCTGCATGCTCGAAAAGCTCCGGATTGGAGGCGCCAGCCGCGCCTAAAGGTTTCGTTCAGTGGTGGCCTGTCCGCACATTTGACACGCATGAGTTATTGAGGGCGGCGGCTTCGCAAGCCGTATTTCCCTTCGTGCGTGTGTTTTGTTGCTTGACTCAAGGTGAGGTGGAAAGTTTATTTGCGGCGTTCGGGGTGCGCCCGGCGTCCTTTCCACGCTCATCTTCAGGAGACGAGCCATGGCAAATCACAAACCAACAGTGCCTAGCGTATTGATCCACGACTACTCACCCATGGAAGCCATTGAAGGAAGCCTTCTCGACAACGCATCGGATCCGGATGGCGACCTGCTTCAGGTTCAGTTCGTCAACGGTGTGAGAATTCCCAACAAAGCAGGTGAGCCCGGATATCTTACCATTGAGGGCGAGCACGGAACGCTGACGATTTGGGGCGACGGCAGCTACAATTACGCGGTCGATGATCCGGCAAGTCTTGAGCCAGGAAAATCCTTCTCCGAGAAATTCTCGTTCAAGATCTCCGATGGAAAAGGCGGTACGGACGTCGCCGATTTCAACATCGCCGTCAACGCACCTCCGCAAGGACTGTATTCCATCGATTTCGAAAACGCCCCCAAAGAATATCCCGGGCAATCGGATATCGCTTCAGGTTATGCCGGCTTCAAATTTGGCGACAAGGTTGACGGCAATCTGTGGGCGGTCGCTGAATCCAGCGGCAACGAGTACGTCGTCAGCAATCCATACAATCCCTTTTTCGATCGCGTTGACGGCAAGCTCTTCACAATTGAGGGCGTCGACGTCGCGACCAATTTTGACGCGGGTTACGAAGGCGTCGATGCTCTTGTCACCTTCGAGGGCTACATCGATGGCAACAAGGTGAGCGAGATGGCTGTGATGGTCCATGGAGACACCATTGCCGATGGCCAGCATATTTCGTTGGAGGCGCTCGGAGCTGTCGACTTCATCCGCTTCGATATCGAGCCTGAAACAGAGCCCACAGGCTTTCCGCAGCTCGCCTTCGACAACTTCACCGTCCTGGTTTGACAATAGCCGAGAAGCGGCCACGTAAGCCGCTTCTCCAGCCCCTCATGGGCACCTGGCTCTCTCCAGGCAGCCGATTTATGCATCATCTATACGGCGATGAGTTGAACACCGCAGAACAAGTTGACGCTGCGATCAAAGCTGCTACAAAGCCCGCCTGTGAGTGAATGGGCAGCAATTCGGTAGCAACACCGATCCAAAAGAAACGCCGAAACGGAATTTCTTTGGGCTTCTCAATTGCCTGGAAGAGTGTCCGAGTGGTTTAAGGAACCGGTCTTGAAAACCGGCGTGCGGGAAACCGTACCGTGGGTTCGAATCCCACCTCTTCCGCCATTTACCATTTGTCCGACCCGCACTATGGCCGTCTGCCAATGGTTCAGCCCTCCAGCTGAGCGGTGGGCCATACGATGATCCACACCAGAGAAGATTATGAGGCCCGAGTTGCCGAGATTACCGGTGGCAGGGCGTACGTGTCTGCGCCCGGCGCCGATCAGCCTTGCTGGAATGACGGGTTGAAGCTCGTTCACGAGAGGAGCGAATATATCAGAGCGCCAATGGAACCCCAGAACACAAGCGGCGTAAGTATCATCGCCACGACGAAGATTTTGGTCACAGACAAAACTCCCAAACTCCAGCCATGGCGCAAAGATCTACGGCAGCGACCGACGCTTTGGTATGGGTCTGAAGTCCGGGATGGATCGGACCTTGGTCTCGGTTGTGCTGGCGCGGAAACCATCGCTGACAACTACCCGGGGTCGGGTGCTCGGCGGCGCCTGTAAGTTTGGGCCGCGATGGCAAGCGCGGCGGCAATCAGCGCTGCTGCGACGGCGAAAGTGGTCCGCATACCTGATGCAACGGCTTCAGGACGCGCCATGGCGACGTCCGACGCCGCCGAGGCAAGCGCGAATATCGCTCCCATGACGGAAGTGCCGGTGATCAGCCCGAGGTTGCGCGACAGGTTGAGCATGCCCGAAATGACGCCTCGCTGCTCCGGACGGACGTCCATCATGACGGTCGTATTGTTGGCGGCCTGGAACAGTTGATAGCCCGGTGTCAGGATGGCGATGGCAGCGATGTAGCCGGCAATCCCGGAAAACACGGTGAGAGCGATGGAGCCGGCTGCCATGGCCGCGAGCCCGGCGATAATCACGAATGGTGCGCCCAGACGGTCGACCAGGCGGCCGGCGGGCACACCGCTCAGGGTGGAAATGACAGGGCCGATCGACATGACGATTCCGACGAGCGCTTGGTCAAGCCCGAGCGCTCGGGAAAGGTAGAATGGGGCGACCACCAGCGTTGCCATCATCACCGTCGAAACGAGCGCATTCATGGCCAGGCTGGCGCTCATCACCGGATTGCGGAACGCCGCCAATCGAATCAGCGGTGAAGCCGTTCTCGCCTCGATGAACACGAAGAAACCGGTGCCAAGCGCGGCGGCCAGCAACAGAGCCACATTCAGCGGACCAAACCTGCCATGCCCGATCGTCATCGCCAGCGCATAGGCCGAGAGCGTCAGGGCAAGCAGCAAGGTGCCCGCAATGTCGAAGCCCGCCCGATCTGATTTCCCTCTGCTGCTATCGGCAGGCAGATGGCGATAGGCGAGAGCGAAGGTCAGCACGCCGAGCGGCGCGTTGACGAGGAAGATGGCCGGCCAGCCGAATCCTGTGATCAGAACGCCACCGAGCGACGGACCGAGAGCGGTGCCTATCGCCGACGTCGTTCCGAGCAGCCCCATGGCGCTGCCGATCCTCGCCCTCGGCACGGTCTCGCCGACGAAGGCCATGGTGAGAGCCATCATGATCGCCGCGCCCAGGCCCTGCAGGGCGCGCGCCGCAATCAGCGTCGATAGGGTCGGCGCGAGGCCGCACAGGATGGAAGCCAGCGTGAAGAGCAGGATGCCGATGAGCAAAGCCGTCTGCGGCCGGTCGTGTCGCCGAGCCGTCCGACGCTGACGATCAGGATGGTAATCGTGAGGAGATAGGCCAGCACGATCCATTGGACGTCCTGGAAAGCGGCATCGAACGCTTTCGCCAAGGACGGCAGGGCAACATTGGCGATGCTGGTGCCGAGCGACGGCAGCAGCATGGATAAGGAAAGGCTGGCAAGCGCCCATCGGACGGAGGGTGTCCGTTCAGCGTTTGCCTCGCCTCCTTCCGCAACGATTGGTTTCATCGTGAACTCCGTTTTCTCGCGGCTTCCTGGATGGAGCCGCCGAAAACCTAGTCCTCGGCCTGATATGGCGGAAGACGCACTATTTGCACTTCATTTATGCGTTTGACGCCACATCGCGATTAAACCATGTTATGACCGACTGATGTCGACACCCGATCTCAACCTGCTTGTCACCCTCGATGTGTTGCTTACGGAAGGCAGCGTTGCGCGCGCGGCCCGAAGATTGCGGCTCAGCCCGTCAGCGATGAGCCGGGCGCTGGCGCGACTGCGCGAAACGACCGGCGATCCGCTGTTGGTCCGGGCCGGGCGCGGCCTTGTCCCCACGCCGCGGGCGCTCGAACTGCGTGAGCAGGTTGGGCGGATCGTCGAGGATGCACAAGCGGTCCTGCGACCTGCCAAGGCGCTCGACCTTGACCGTTTGGTCCGAACCTTTACGCTGCGCACCAGCGAAGGCTTCGTCGAAAACTTCGGACCCCAACTCATCGAACGCCTGCACAGGCAAGCGCCCGGCGTGCGGCTGCGCTTCATGCAGAAACCGGACAAGGACAGCGCCCCGTTGCGCGACGGCACTGTCGACCTGGAAACCGGGGTCGTCGACAAGGCGACCGGGCCGGAGGTGCGGACGCAGGCCCTGTTCCGCGACCGTTTCATCGGCGTCGTGCGGATGGGGCATCCGCTTTGTCAGGGCGAGATGACGCCGTCCCGTTATACGGCCGGTCGGCACATCTCCGTGTCGCGACGCGGGCGCGACAAAGGATTGATCGACGATGCTCTTGCTGTGCTCGGGCTGGAACGGCAGATCGTCACGATCGTCGGCGGCTTTTCGACCGCACTGGCTCTCGCCCGCGCTTCAGACCTGATCGCCAGCGTTCCGGAACGGCACACCGAAGCCTTGCGGGTGGGAATGCACAGTTTCCTCCTGCCCGTCTCCACGCCTGACATCACGGTTTCATTGCTCTGGCATCCGAGGATGGATGCCGATCCCGCGCATCGCTGGCTGCGTGCGTGTGTTCGGGACGCCTGCGCGGCGATCGGCTGAAGGGAGCGGTGGTTTGCGCCAAGGCAGCAATGCTTCGCCTATCCCGATTTCTTGTCATATAAGCACGTTCGAAAGATTGCTATTGTATCTTCACCGATCGACGGCAGAGGCATTCAATCCAAGGAGGATACGATGCACATCATCTGGGACTTTCTGACGATTCTGCTGACCATCGGCTCGCTCTATGGCGGTCGCGAATATAGAATCATCCGCGCCCGTGCCCGCGCCCAGAACTGGGGCAATTTTTGACGTGATTCCGACGACCGTTGCCCAGGCGACCTCGGTCGTGGTTACGTTGAACGACGTAGGGTCATGCGCTTGAAGAAGTGCTTTACTCGCTAAAAGACGGCTTCTGTCCGTCATTCTCTCTGTTAGTCCAGGCCCGCCTTACCCCAGGCGGGCCCTTTTTGTTGAAGCAAGCGACGCCCGCTGTGCAAAACGGCGGTCATGCCGTCGCCAGACTACTTCTTGGCACCGGCTGAAAGCACCCGATGTGTCGCATTGTCCAATGCGTGGCTTGTTTCCTGCCCATCCTTCTTCAGGCCGCGCGCGGTGTTGCCGCAACCGGAAAGCGTGAGCAGGCAGATGCAGGCAAGGGCGATGGCAGCTTTTGGCATCAAATGTTTCCCCGATTGAATCGCGATCCGGGAAGAATGGTGCAATCCCCGCCAAAATCAATCCGCTAGCAGCCGGCGGGCACGGCCGATGATGGCCGGCATCACTTTCTGATCGCACCCGCTGGGTTTAACGCCGATCAAAACTCCGTTCCAGGCGGTGTGCAGATCTGCCGTCATCGACCGGTGTTTTGATTGCAATAACTGCGGACCGGTCAGTATTGATCGCTGACATCTGTGCCATGAAGACGAAGTATATCAGCTGCCGAATAGATGTTACCGTTCTATCAGGAGTTGGAATTACTTCATCCTTATATTATTGTTCAATAGTTATCAGAAGAAAACTTGCGGGAGGCAGTAGTTTAAATTTTAATTAAATTTCACACTTAACCATCCGTTAATAATAATCTTGCGAAGCGTCTATATCAGCTTATGCTTTACTCAAAACGGGGGAGAAAAAGATGTTTAGCAAGAGCCTGATCATGCCTTTCGGCTTCGCGACACTTGCGATCGCCGGTCTTCTGTTTCAAATCGCCGTTCATGCGCTGGAAACGCCGGTCACGCAGCTACATCCGTGAACGCTGTTTAAGTTCCTCTGGGAGTGGAACTTTCTTTCGTTTCGTGCATTCATTCGAGTCGTTTTGTCAGGAGGGAAAACACCATGGAAAACGCAGGCGTGGGTTGGATTGCGGCCATCATCATCGGCGGTATCGCCGGATGGCTGGCGGAAAAGGTCATGAGCAGCAATATGGGCCTGCTCATGAACATATTGCTCGGCATCGTCGGCGCCATCGTCGCCAATTGGATCCTGGGTCTTTTGCACATTCAGCCGCTGGCCGGCTGGCTGGGTTATCTGATCACCGGTTTCGTCGGCGCCTGCATTCTGATCGCAATCGGCCGCGTCATCCGCCGCTGACCCGGTCGCGACAGCCGTTAGCGCACATAATATTTGAAAGCCGGGCGCTCATGGCGTCCGGCCTTTCCTTGCCCAAACTCCATTTTCAGCGGCGGCTCAGCAGGCCGAAAAGATAAGCGACACCTGCCGTCACCGCGAGCGCCATGAGCGGTTCTTCGCGAACCTTGTCGCGCAGCCGTTCCGTCATCAGCGAAGCCTCGTCGCTCACCACGGACTTTGCCCCTTGCCCCAGCGCCCGTACGCTGTCGGTCAGCCTGGAGAGGTCTTCGCGCAGCGCCGCGACCTGCGCCGACAGATCGTCTGCTGCGATATCGGCCTTGACGCGCGCAGCGGTGGATTCGGCGGAAGCGGTTTTCAATTCTGCCATGGTCTGCTCCTATTTCCTGGGATGCCGCTTCAACGAAATGACCGCCGGAAAGGTTCCGCCGCAGCCGATCTTTTGTTGCCCGTCAGGGCCGCGCGCGCCGCCCGCCGCTCCACGCAGCTTTTCGCGCGACAAACCCTTCATTTCCTGTCGGGTTTGTTCTAAGGAACGTCGAATGTCTGCCCGCGTGCGGGTCAATGATACTGCGAGGTTTGCGTTTCTATGTTCCATCTTCTGAGAAGAGCCGCTCAGACCTGGGTCGCCAAGCTGCTGATGCTTCTGCTGGTCGCCTCCTTCGGCATCTGGGGCGTTTCCCGCTCGCTGATAACGGGCGGCAACAGCACCACGGTCGTGGCCGTCGGCGATCAGCATGTGGACGTCAACGAATTCCACCTCGCCTATCAGCGCCAGGTGGCAAGCCTCAGCCAGCAGTTCGGCACTCGCCTCACCCCCGAGCAGGCCCGCGCCTTCGGCGTCGAGCAGCAGGTGCTCTCCCAGCTCGTTGCCGGCGCCTCGCTCGACCAGCTCGCCGAAGACATGAATCTCGGCCTCTCCGAGGATCGCCTTGCCCAGCTGATCGGCGACGATCCGGCCTTCAAGGCCGTCAACGGCAAGTTCGACCGCGAGCTCTTCATCTCGCGCCTGCGCAACGCCGGCATCCGCCAGGACGACTATATCAAGGAGCGCAGCAAGGTCGCCGTCCGCAGCCAGATCGTCGATGCCGTCTCCAACGGCTTCACAGCGCCGAAGACGCTGGTCGATGCCCTGAAGCTCTATGGCAACGAAAGCCGCAGCGTCGACTATCTGCTGCTCACCGCCGCCAATATCGAGCCGATCAAGGCGCCGGCCGACGACGTGCTGGCGACGTGGTTCGAAGGTGTCAAACAGCGCTACCGCGCACCGGAATACCGTAAGCTCATCTATCTCAAGCTGCAGCCCGTCGATATCGCCGATGCCGCGACTGTCAGCGACGACCAGATCCGTGAGGCGTTCGACAAGGGCAAGGATGCCTATCGCACGCCGGAAAGCCGCACCATCGAGCAGTTGACCTTCGCCAGCAAGGATCTTGCCACTGCCGCCCAAACGGCGCTGAAGAGCGGCACCAGCTTCGACCAGCTAGTTTCCGACCAGGGCAAGACGGCAAGCGACGTGCTGCTTGGCGAATTCACCAAGGACAAGGTTCCCGACCAGGCTGTTGCCGAAGCCGCCTTCGCGGTTGCGACCGATGGCGGCACGACGCCCGTTGTCGATGGTTCCTTCGGTCCGGTCATCCTGCGCGTCACCCATATCAAGCGGGAGACGATGAAGAATTTCGACGAGGTGAAGGACGATATCCGCAAGCAGCTGGCGCTCGCCAATGCCTCTCAGGAAGTGATCAATGTTCATGACCGCATCGAGGACCTGCGCGCCGGCGGCGCCACGCTCGAGGATATCGCCAACCAGCTGAAGCTCAAGGCTGTGACCGTCGATGCCGTCGATATGACCGGCGCCGGCAAGGACGGCAACGAGATCAAGGATATTCCGATCAAGCAGCAATTGCTCGGCGAAGCCTTCAAGACCGAGGTCGGCGTCGATGCGCCGCCGCTGCCGATGGGCAATGACGGTTATGTCTGGTTCAACGTCCGCGAAATCACGCCGGATCGCGATCGTCCGGTTGCCGAGGTGCGCGAAAAGGCCGTCGAGGACTGGACGGCGGAACAGCAGAAGGCGGCACTCGCCAAGAAGGCTGAAGAATTGAAGGCCGAAGCCGCGAAGGGCACCGCACTTGCCGATATCGCAGCGCCGCTCGGCATCGCTGTTGAAAGCAAGAGCGGTTTCACCCGTTCCACCGACGATCCGGTCCTCGGCCGTGGCGGTATCGGTGCCGCTTTCTCCGGACCTACCGATACGGTGGCGAGCGCTGTCGGCGCCGATCCCTCGACGCAGATCCTGCTGAAGGTCACCGAGGTCAACGCTGAGCCGACCGGCGACGTGCTGAACAACCGCGATGCCCAGATCACCGCCATGGCCAATGCCGCCGGCGATGATATTCTCGATCAGATGGTCAACCTGCTGCAGACGCAGTACGGCGCGCAGATCAACCAGACGCTCGCCGAGAAGGCGACGGTCCGCTAGGAGGCTTGAACCGCATGACCGATCTGAAGCCGCTTCTGGCCAAGGCAGCAAGCCGCGAGCCCCTGACCCGTGACGAGGCCCGCCAGGCCTTCGATATCCTGATGTCCGGCCAGGCAACGCCTTCGCAGATCGGCGGCTTCCTGATGGCACTGCGTGTTCGCGGCGAGACGGTCGACGAGATCGTCGGCGCTGTTACCACGATGCGCTCCAAGATGCTGCGGGTAGAAGCCCCCGCCGACGCGATCGATATCGTCGGCACCGGCGGCGATGCCAGCGGCACCTACAATATTTCGACATTGGCGGCCCTGATTGTCGCCGGTGCCGGCGTTCCGGTCGCCAAGCACGGTAACCGGGCACTCAGTTCGAAATCCGGTGCCGCCGATAGCCTTGCCGCCCTCGGCGTCAATCTCGAGGTCACTCCCGAAATGATCTCGCGCTGCATTGCCGAGGCCGGTGTCGGCTTCATGTTCGCGCAGCAGCATCATTCGGCCATGCGCCATGTCGGCCCCACCCGTGTCGAGCTTGGCACACGCACCATCTTCAACCTGCTTGGACCGCTCTCGAATCCGGCTGGCGTCAAGCGCCAGCTCCTCGGTGTCTTTGCACCGCAATGGGTCGTGCCGCTTGCCGAAGTCATGCGCGATCTCGGCTCCGAAAGCGTCTGGGTTGTTCACGGTGACGGCCTCGACGAAATCACCACGACCGGCAAGACCAGTGTCGCTGCACTCGAGAACGGTCAGATCCGTACTTTCGAGCTTTCACCTGATGACTTCGGCATAGCACCCTGCATGCTCGCCGATATCAAGGGCGGCGATGGCACCGTCAATGCCGCAGCACTCCGCAATGTGCTTGCCGGTGCCAAGAACGCCTATCGCGATATCGCGCTCGCCAATGCCGCCGCTTCGCTCGTTATTGCAGGCAAAGCCGGGACGATCCGCGACGGAATGAAGCTCGCCACGGAGTCACTGGATAGCGGCGCCACGGCCTCTGCCCTCGACAAACTGATCGCCGTATCCAACGATATCGACTAGGATCGCCTCATGACCGATATCCTGAAGAAGATCGAAGCCTACAAGCGTGAGGAAATCGCGGCCGCCAAGGCGAAGACCTCGCTTGCGGATCTGAGGGCCATGCAGGCCGGCCAGTCGGCGCCGCGCGGTTTCCACAAGGCGCTCGTCGCCAAGCGCGATGCCGGCCAGCTCGGCCTCATCGCCGAGATCAAGAAGGCAAGCCCGTCCAAAGGTCTGATCCGGCCGGATTTCGATCCGCCAGCACTTGCAAAAGCATATGAAGCCGGTGGCGCTGCCTGCCTTTCGGTTCTCACCGACACGCCGAGCTTCCAGGGTGCACCGGAATTCCTGACGGCAGCGCGCGCTGCCTGCGCCCTGCCCGCGCTGCGCAAGGATTTCATGTTCGAGACCTATCAGGTCCATGAGGCGCGCGCCTGGGGCGGCGACTGCATTCTACTCATCATGGCCTCGCTGAGCGATGACGATGCTGAGCGCCTTCAGGACGAGGCTTTCTCGCTCGGGATGGACGTGCTGGTCGAAGTTCATGACGCGCCGGAAATGGAACGCGCGCTGAAGCTTTCCTCGCCGCTCGTCGGCATCAACAATCGCAATCTGCGTACCTTCGAGGTCAGCCTAACGGTCAGCGAGACGCTGGCATCAATGGTGCCTGATGATCGGCTGCTGGTCGGCGAAAGCGGCATCTTCACCAATGCGGATTGCAAGCGCCTACAGGCTGTCGACATCAACACCTTCCTCGTCGGCGAAAGCCTGATGCGCAAGGACGACGTAACGGCCGCCACCCGCTCGCTGCTCTTCGGCGAAGCCGCCATCGCGGCCGAATGATATGAGCGGCGGAAAGCCCGGCCTCACCCATATCGACGCCTCCGGCGAGGCGCATATGGTCGATGTCTCCGACAAGGCAGAGACGGTGCGCATTGCAACAGCCGAGGGCCATGTAAAGATGGCACCGGAAACGCTCGCTCTCATCCGGCAAGGCAATGCCAAGAAGGGCGATGTGATCGGCACGGCCCGTCTTGCCGGCATCATGGCGGCAAAACGCACCGCCGATCTCATCCCGCTCTGCCATCCGCTGATGCTGACGAAGGTCGCGGTCGAGATCGAGGAAGACGCCGCCCTGCCCGGACTGCGCGTGAGAGCGACTGCCAAGCTCACCGGCAAGACCGGCGTGGAGATGGAGGCGCTGACCGCGGTCTCGGTCGCTTGTCTCACGATCTACGACATGGCCAAGGCCGCTGATAAGGCAATGGAGATCAGTGGCGTCAGGCTGCTCGAAAAATCCGGCGGCAAATCTGGTGATTTCAGTCGCCCGGAGGCGAAATGAACCTTCTACCGGTCGCCGAGGCCTTGAGCCGCTTGCTCTCGCGTGCAAACCCCGTCGCAGCATCCGAAACGCTGCCGCTCGCCGAGGCCGAAGGTCGCGTCCTGGCCGTCGATCTCAAGGCTGGCCTGACCCAGCCGCCTTTCAATGCATCCGCCATGGATGGCTATGCGCTGCGCTGCGAAGACGCGCCGGAGCCAGGCGCCGTGCTGAAGGTTATCGGCACCTCCGCCGCCGGCCACGGCTTCGGGGGACGCGTCGGCAAGGGCGAGGCTGTCCGCATCTTCACGGGCGCACCTGTCCCGCCAGGTGCCGATAGCGTCCTCTTGCAGGAGGATGCCGAAAAGACCGACGGCGGCATCAAAACGAATTTCCCTGTACGGCAGGGCCAGCATGTGCGTCCCCGCGGCCAGGATTTCGTCGAACGCGAAGCCGTGCTGTCCGCGGGCACCGTGCTCGATTTCTCCCGACTGACGGTCGCCGCCGGCATGAACCGGCCTGATGTCGAAGTGCTGCGCCGTCCGCTGATCGCCATCCTCGCAACCGGCGACGAATTGCTGCCGCCCGGAAGCACGCCCGGCCCTTCGCAGATCATTGCGTCGAACACGTTCGGCGTTGCAGCCCTTGCCCGCCGGGCCGGTGCCGACGTGCTCGATCTCGGCATCGTGCCTGACGATAAGGCCAGGATTACCGCGGCAATCGACAAGGCGCGGGACGCCAAGGTCGATGTCATCGTTACGCTGGGCGGCGCTTCGGTTGGCGATCATGATTTGGTGCAGGCCACGCTGATCGAGGCCGGCATGCAGCTCGATTTCTGGCGCATCGCCATGCGCCCCGGCAAACCGCTGATGGTCGGCAGCTTCGGGGAGACGCATGTGCTCGGGCTGCCCGGCAACCCAGTCTCGAGCCTCGTCTGCTCGCTGCTCTTCCTGGAGCCGCTGATCCGCAAGCTCGCCTGCCTGCCGCCGGTGCGGCGCGAAGCAATGGTGGAGGCGACCGTCACACTACGCGCCAACGACCACCGGCAGGACTATATCAGGGCCAGGCTTTCGAAATCCGCTGCCGGCGGCTGGCTGGTCGAACCCTTCGACAAGCAGGATTCGTCGATGATGAAGACCTTTGCCCGTTCGGACTGCCTCATCATCCGCCCGCCGCATGCGCCGGAACTGCCGGCCGGAGCGCCCTGCCCGGTCATGCTGCTGCGGCCTGACCTTCTGGTATAGCTTCCGCCTCAACGGTTTCAGGAAAGCGTGAACACGCCGGCCTGGGCCGCCCCGCCGCCTGCGCCGAAATCCGCAACCGCATGGGTGGCGATTCGCCTGAGCTCTCCCTGCGGAAGATAAGCGCGCTCGGGATCGCCGATCAGCACCTCGATGCTGGCGGCCTGGCAACGCCGGAGGAAGCCCATCACCCGCACGGCAAGGGCGGGATCGTAGAACAGGTCGCCGACGACGAGCAGATCAGTTTCTGGTGGGGAGGCCTCGGTGATATCGGCGGCGACGGCTGCAATGTTCACGCTATTGATCGCCGCGTTCAGGCCGATCGCAGCGATGGCATTGGCATCGATGTCGATTGCCGCCACGGCCATTGCTCCGGCCTTCGCCGCCGCGATGGCGACGAGCCCGGAGCCAGCGCCCAGATCGAGGACACGTCGACCAGCCGCCGTCTCCGGCCGATCGAGCAGGTGACGGGCGAGCACGGCGCCGCCGGCCCAAGGATAGGCCCAGTAGGGCGCCGGATCGGCTTGTCTGCGGCCGGCAAGCCGCCAGAGACCGCTCGCTGGCCCCGCCTGATGAAGCAGGATTTCAGGGATGGAGGGAACGGGCGATATCTGCAGGTTGGCCTTGATGAAGGCGGCCGGATCGGGTTGCGGCATGACGGGGCGGTTCATCGTCGTCTGAAGCCCGATGGTTCAGTAGTTCTTCATGGCGAGGTGCGGGTGACGGCGACGATATGGTGGGCGGTGAGATCGTCGCTATCGAATTCTTCGGCTTCGGGAACCTTCTGCTCATGTACGAAGACTGCCCGCCTTAGCCGGAAGGCCTCGTTGCAGAGTGTACTGAAAACCGGAACGCTGAGTATCGCCGTCTCCACCATCACCTTCGCTCCCCGCTGAATACATCACGCCAAGCTCCCCACTCGCCGCGGCAGAGAGGTGCCGGCGAAATCAGGCCGGCTTCTTCTTCGAAAACTTGGCCTTCGGCCCGGCGCCGCCTTTGCCTTCTCTTTTGGGGCCCTCGAATTTCGGCTTGTCGTATTTTGGCTTGTCGGGTTTCGGACCTTCGAAGCCGGGCTTGCCCGATTTCTTGCTCCAGGGCTTGCTGTCCCGCTTTTCCTGGCTGCCACTATCGGCTGCGGCATATCCGCCGCCCGGACCCTTGCCGAACTTGTTCTTCGGCCGCTCGCTGCGGAACGAATCGTCCGGCCGCTCGTCACGGGACGCCTTGCCGGCATAAGGTTTCGGCGATGACGCCCGGCTGAAATCCGGCGTGCCGGAAAGCCGGGTCACGCGGATGCCGCGTTCCAGTGTCTTGTTCGGACCGAGGGCCTCCTGGAAGCTTTCCGCGCTTGCTGCGGCGATCTCCACATAGGTTTCCTCGGGCTGCATCTTGATCGCGCCGATCTCGCGCTTCGTGACGTTGCCGTTGCGGCAGAGCATGGGGATCAGCCAGCGCGGCTCGGCATTCTGCTTGCGCCCGACCGAGACGGAGAACCAGACGCTGGCGCCGAAATCTTCGCGCGGTCCCTTCTGTGCCGGCTCGTAGGGCTCAGCATTGTCGCGGCGCTTGCGGCTGCGGTCTTCGTAGACGGCAACCTCGATAAGGTCCTCCGGCGCCGAATGATTGGTGCGATAAAGGCGCAGGAAAGCGGCCGCGAGTTTGTCGGCGCCGTGGCTGGCGAGAAGCTGCTGCACCAGCCCCTGCTCTTCCTCCTGCGGCGCTTCGTAGAAGATCGGATCGGCGAGCAGCCGCTCGTCGTCCCGCTCGCTCACCTCTTCGGCCGACGGCGGCCGCGCCCAGGCAGCCGAAATTCCGGCATTCTCCAGCAGGCGCTCCGCCTTGCGCCGTGCATTCAGCGGCACGATCATGGCGCTGATGCCTTTGCGCCCGGCACGGCCGGTGCGGCCGCTGCGGTGCAGCAGCGTTTCCGGATTGGTCGGCAGGTCGGCATGGATGACGAGATCGAGGCCCGGAAGGTCGATGCCGCGGGCGGCGACGTCGGTCGCGATGCAGACGCGGGCGCGGCCATCGCGCATCGCCTGCAGCGCGTGGCTGCGTTCGTTCTGCGTCAGCTCGCCGGAAAGCGCCACCACAGCGAAATTGCGGTTGTTGAACCGCGCGGTCAGATGATTGACGGCAGCGCGTGTCGAACAGAAGACGATGGCGTTGGTCGCCTCGTAATAGCGCAACACGTTGATGATCGCGTTTTCGCGGTCGCTCGGGGCCACCATGAGCGCACGATATTCGATATCGACATGCTGCTTTTCCTCAGCCTGTGTGCTGATGCGCACGGCATCGCGCTGATAGCTCTTGGCGAGCTTGGCAATGGCGGTCGGCACTGTCGCCGAAAACATCAATGTGCGGCGTTCATCCGGCGCCGAATCGAGAATGAATTCCAGATCTTCACGGAAGCCGAGATCGAGCATCTCGTCGGCCTCGTCGAGCACGGCGGCCTTCAATTCCGACATGTCGAGCGCCTTGCGGCGAATATGGTCGCAGAGACGGCCGGGCGTGCCGACGACGATATGGGCGCCGCGTTCGAGCGAGCGGCGCTCGCTGCGGATATCCATGCCGCCGACGCAGCTGGCGATCACTGCACCGGTCATCTCATAGAGCCATTCGAGCTCGCGCTTCACTTGTAGCGCAAGCTCGCGCGTCGGGGCGATGACGATGGCAAGCGGTGCGCCGGCATTGCCGAAGCGCTCCCTGCCCTCGAGCAGCGTCGGCGCCAGCGCTAGTCCGAAAGCAACGGTCTTGCCGGAGCCTGTCTGGGCCGAGACCAGCGCGTCGGAAGCGGCAAGCGCCGGGTCGAGCATCGCCTTCTGCACCGGGGTGAGTTCGGCGTAACCGCGCTTCTGCAACGCCTTGGCGATCGCCGGAACGACGCCGTTGAATTCTGTCATGAGTTCGATCTTTCGGAGCTGTCAGGCGCGTGTTGCGCCATGGCCGGAGCTTGCCGGCGGGGTATTTGCGCCGTTCCTAGCCGCTCCCGCGGCGATTGTCAAAGCGTGTGGCTTCGCCACAGCCAGGCGTCGATGCGGCTTGCCCGGCCGCGCAGCGCCGTGTCCAATGGCCCCTCCATCCGGCCGGACTGCATGACAACGCTGTCAGGGCCTGCGGCACGGACGATTTCGGCGCTGAGCGCGAGCTCGACACCATGGCGGGCGGCCACCTCCATTAGGCGGCTGCCGACATTGATGGTGTCGCCCGCCGCGGTGATCTGCTGCCGGTCGCCGGTGCCGAGCCGCGAGGCGACGATCGGGCCGCAATGGGCGCCGACCTTGAAGCCGATCTTCTTTTGGGCGAAGCCGGCATGCACCCTGAGCCAGGCCCGGGTGCGGTCGCACAGGCCGACCGCGCAGGCAGCCGCGCGAGCGGCATCGTCCTCGGCCGGCTCCGGCAGGCCGAACAGGATCATCGCCCCGTCGCCCATGAAGCTGGTGATGGCGCCGCCATGGGCGCGCGCCTCTTCGTCTATCAGTTCGAAGAAGCCGCTGAGCACCTCGCTCACCTTGACCGGTCCGAGATTTTCGCTGAGGCCGGTGAAGCCGGAGAGATCGATGAAGACGACGGCGGCGTTCTGGCGCACGGGCTTGGCCAGGAAATTCGGATCGCGCGCCAGCCACTCCCCTAGGCCAGGCGCCTCGATGCGCTGCAGCAGCGCGCTCTGCTCCGCGTAATGGCGGGCGCGGCCGCGGTCGAGCCAGAGTTCGGCCGCGCCGACGATCAGCGCCGGCGGCAGCGCGGCTGCGATCGGCAGCGCCGCACTCAGCCAGTAGCCATGCGCATAGGCCGACAGGTTGATCATCGCCCAGACGATCAGCATAAGCACGATGATGAGGTAGCCGACGGCGCTCCGTCGCCAGGCGATCAGCGAAACGAGCACAAGCGGCAGGCCGACGGCGGTCCCGGCATCGATCAGCCTTATCCTGTGGTCGCGCACCATGCCGTCGCCCGCAATGAGATGAGTAATCGCCGTCGACATTACCTCGACGCCGGGCATCACCGGATCGAACGGGGTCGGGAAGACGTCGCCGCCGCCGGTGACCGTCGAACCGATGACGACGACGCGGCCAGCGACGGCATCCGCCGAAAGCTTGCCATCCAGTGCGTCGGCGGCGCTGAAGGTGGCGATGCTGCCGCGTCCGCCGTAGAAGGTCACCGGCAGGCGCTGGCCGACATCTGTCGGAACGCGCAGACTTCCGAGCATGATGGCATTGGATTCGATCGTCGGATCGACGCCGAGCGCGACCGAGGCGGCGCGCAGCGGAAAAGCCGGATCCAGCCTGTCCGCGGCGCGCGAGATCAGTGGAATGAAGCGCGGCGTGCCGGTCTGATCGGTGGCGACATTGACGATGCCGACCGCGGCCGCCTCGGCAAAGCGGGGAAGCGGCAACAAAAGCTGGTTTGCCTCGGGGATGGCGGCAAGCAGATCGTCCGCCGCGTCGGTGACCCGCTGCCGGCTCTGCGCAAAGGTGGCCGCGGCCGCGATCACGCTCGGCCCCCGGTGAAGGGCTGCGACAAGCGCCGCGTCGCCCTCTTCCGGCCCGGGATCGACGAGCAGAATGTCGAGCGCCAGCGCCTTCGGCTTCAGGGCGGTGATCGCATTGACGAGGCGCGCGAGTGTCGCCCGATCCAGCGGATATCCGTGAGCCGCCGCCGTGCGGTCGTCAATCGCGACGATCGAGACGACGGGAGGCGGCGCCTTCGCTCCGATGATGGCGCTACGGATATCGGCGAGCGAAGCTTCCATCCGGTCGAGGAGGCCGCTGCCGGCATTGAAATTGATGTAGCCGAGCGCGGCGCCCCAGAGACCGGCGAGCAGCAGCGCGATCACGGTCTGCAAGCGATGGTTCATGATATTTATTGGCCGAGGCGGGCAAGAAGGGCGGCGGCACGCGGCGCCGGCCAGCGGCGCACGACGAGCGGCTCCGTTCCGCTGCCGACATCGACACCCTCGCCTGGCGACAACACCACCGGCTTACCCGTCGGCCGACGGACCCCGACGCTGCCTCTGACGACCAGCACCGAGGTCTTGCCGCTTGCGACATCGACGGCCCATTGCGTGCCACGCACGGCGGCGATCGCCTGCGGCGTCACGACCTGGAAGCTGCCCGCGTGCTGGCTGCTATCGACATCGACGAGGACAGCCTTGCTGCGCAGCGACAGGGAATCGGGGCTGCCATCACCGTTGCGGTCGGTGAGGCGGAAGGAAGCGCCGGCCTCTGCCGTCACCTTGACGCCGCCCGGACACGTGAGCACTTGGCGAGCGCTGGCATCGCGCGACACCGCGCAGCCGGCAGACTGAGCAAAGGCCGCCGCATGTGAAAACAGGCCGACACCAAGTGTGGCGACAAGCAGACTGCGAAGCATAGTGTGCATGGAAAGCCCCTTTGACCGTGCGGAACAGCTTTTAAGAGAGTGCCCGCCAACCGTCTTCTTCCATTTGGAGCATGATAGCCGAATTCGGATGTTTCCCTATGCGAAAAAAGCAAAGCGATGCCAAGCCTCAGCGGCCGGTAACGGCTTCCGGGGCGGGTCCGGCATAACGCGCCCGCGGCCGGATCAGTTGGCCGCTCTCGATCTGCTCCATCGCATGCGCCAGCCAGCCGGCGGAACGGGCAAGCGAAAAGACGATGATCGGCGCCTCTCGTGGGAGATCGAAGGCGGCAGCCATCGCCGCCAGCGCGAAATCGACGTTGACCTTGTCGCCGACGATCTCCTCGCCAATTTCCCGGACTTCGGCAAATTGCGGCGGCAGAGGAAAGTGCGAAAGCAGCGCCAGAGCCCTGACATCGCCTTCGGGATAGAGCGGATGGCCGAAGGCCGACAGGTGGTTGCCCTGGGCAAGCGTGCGGCGGATTGCCTGCTCCGCTCCGAAGCCGGAAGCGGCCTCGATCAAGGCATCGATGCCTTGCCAGGCGGCGCCATGCAGCGGCCCTGTCAGCGTCGCGAGGCCGGAAAGCACGGCCGCCGAAAGGGCGGCACCCGCTGATGCCGTGACGCGCGCCGCAAAGGTCGAGGCATTGAGTTCGTGGTCGGCAAGCAGCACCAGCGCGCGACGCAGGCAATCGGCTGCATCCGGCCGCTGCCAGCTGGCCGCAAGCCTCAGATGCAACAGCTCACCCGCAAGTCCGGGCGCCAACGCATCGGCGACGGTGGAGAGAACCCCGTGGGCCTCGCGCCGAAGTGCCGCCTGCGATCGGCCGAGCGACGGCAGATCTGATGTCAGCCGCCCTGCAAGCGCGAGAAAAGCAGCCTGAAGCGATGGAGAGGCATGTCCGGCTCCCGTGCCGGAAGAGAGTGTTTCCGCGCTATTCCAGAGCAACGCTGCCGTCTGCTCCAGCGTCGCAGCTTCAGCAAAGGTGGCTGCATCCCGTCCGCGATAGAACAGGCGTCCGCCGATGATGGTCGAGATCGCCGAAGTGAGAACCGGGTCGCCCCATCGAATCGTCTCAGCTGCAACTGTTTCAGCCTTGCGGCGACCGGCATGACGCTCGGCCAATCGCTGCACGTCGGCGGCCTGGTAGAGACTGCGGCGTGGATCGGCGGGATCGGGCTTGGCCCGGATGCGTCCACGGCTGACATTGGCGTAGAGCGTCTGCGGCTTGGTCTTCAGCGCTTGCAGCGCCTCCTCGGCGGTCAGCCACGACATCGGTGCCTCATATTGATCAATTGCATCAAGATTGACGTCAATGACGCTAGGTCAGATCATCCGTGTCGTAAAGGAGAAAACCTATGAAAAACGGCTTGGAAGATGTCATTGCCGCCGAAACGCAGCTTTCGGATGTCGATGGCGAAGCAGGGCGACTGATCATCCGCGGCGTATCGCTGGATCATCTGGTCGCAAACAGCAGCTATGAAGGCGTCGCTGCATTGTTGCTTGACGGGTTGATGGAACGAAGTGTCGGCGAAGCACAATTGCGTGACTGGCTGGCGAAAGCGCGAATTGGGGTATTTGACCATGTCAGGGCCGCCGACGCCTCCCTGCTCGCTTTACCGCCGGTCGATGCAATGCGGGCGCTGATCGCCCGGCTGCCGGACGGCGAGGATTTCGACACCGTGCTCAACCTTCTGGCAGCGCCCGCCGTCTTCCTGCCGGCGGTTTTGCGACTGCAGCGCAGTCAGAAACCGATCGCGCCGGACGCCTCGCTGCCACAGGCGGCCGATATCCTGCGCATGCTGACCGGCAAATCGCCGACCTGGGAACAGTCGGCCGCACTCGACGCCTATCTCGTGACGATATCGGATCATGGCCTCAACGCATCGACCTTTGCTTCCCGCGTCATCGCCTCGACGCAGGCAGGCCTTACCTCTTCCGTGCTGGCGGCGCTGAGCGCGCTGAAGGGACCGCTACACGGTGGTGCGCCTGGTCCCGTGCTCGACATGCTGGATGCGATCGGAACGGCGGAGAATGCTTACCCGTGGCTCGGCGGCGCGCTCGACCGCGGCGAGCGGCTGATGGGTTTCGGCCACCGCATCTACCGCGTCCGCGATCCGCGTGCCGATGCGCTAAAGGGCGCTCTGAAGCCGTTGATGGTGTCAGGACAGGTGAACCGCGCCCGCGGTGAACTTGCCGAGGCGGTGGAGGCCGCTGCCTTGGCGATCCTGAAAGCGCGCAAGCCGAACCGGCCGCTCGACGTCAATGTCGAATTCTACACCGCGCTGCTGCTCGAAGCGCTCGGCTTTCCACGTCAGGCCTTCACCGGCGCCTTCGCGATCGGCCGTACCGTGGGATGGTTGGCGCATGCACGTGAGCAGGCGCTCGACGGCCGGCTGATCCGCCCGCGTTCAGTCTATACGGGACCGTTGCCGGCCGCTGCCTGATGGTCGAATTCGGCGGCGGGCATGTCCCCGCCGCCGATCGCCAGCCGTGCTCAGACGAGGCGGCTCTGTTCCGTCGCCGCTTCGATGAAGCTTGCAAATAGCGGATGCGGATCGAGCGGCCGGCTCTTCAGTTCGGGGTGGTACTGCACGCCGATGAACCAGGGATGATCGGGATATTCGATCGTCTCCGGCAGCACACCGTCAGGCGACATGCCGGAGAAGACGAGGCCACAGTTCTCGAGCCGGTCCTTGTAGTCGATATTGACTTCGTAGCGGTGGCGATGGCGCTCGGAAATATCGGTCGAGCCGTAGATATCGGAGATCTTCGTGCCCTTCTTCAGCGCCGCCTTGTAGGCTCCGAGGCGCATCGTACCGCCGAGATCGCCGGAAGCTGCGCGCTTTTCCAACACGTTGCCCTTCACCCACTCAGTCATCAGGCCGACCACCGGTTCCTTCGTCGGACCAAATTCGGTCGAAGAGGCATTGGGTACATCGGCAAGGTTGCGGGCAGCCTCGATGACGGCCATCTGCATGCCGAAGCAGATGCCGAAATACGGCACCTTGCGTTCGCGGGCAAAACGCGCCGCATGGATCTTGCCTTCCGAGCCGCGTTCGCCGAAGCCACCGGGCACGAGGATGCCGTGCACCTTTTCGAGATAGGGCGCCGGATCTTCCTTTTCGAAGACCTCGGACTCGATCCATTCGAGTTTGACCTTGACGCGGTTGGCGATGCCACCGTGGTGCAGCGCCTCGATCAGCGATTTATAGGCATCCTTGAGGCCGGTGTACTTGCCGACGATCGCAATCGTGACTTCGCCTTCCGGCGTGCGGATGCGGTTGCAGACCTCTTCCCACTGGTCGAGGCGCGGCTTGGGGGCCGGCTCGATGCCGAAGGCGGCAAGCACTTCGTCGTCGAGGCCTTCCTTGTGATAGGCCATCGGCACGTCGTAGATATTGGCGACATCGAGCGCCTGGATGACGGCGGACGGCCGCACGTTGCAGAACAGCGAGAGCTTGCGGCGTTCGGCTTCCGGGATTTCCCGGTCGGCGCGCACCAGCAGGATGTCGGGATGAATGCCGAGCGCCTGAAGCTCCTTGACGGAATGCTGCGTTGGCTTGGTCTTCAGTTCGCCGGCCGCCGGAATATAGGGCATCAGCGTCAGGTGGACGTAGACGGCGGTGCCGCGCGGCAGGTCGTTGCCGAGCTGGCGGATCGCCTCCATGAAGGGCATCGCCTCGATGTCGCCGACCGTGCCGCCGATCTCGCAGATGACGAAATCGTAGTCGTCATTGCCTTCGGTGACGAAATCCTTGATCTCGTTGGTGACGTGCGGAATGACCTGCACCGTCGCGCCGAGATAATCGCCGCGCCGTTCCTTGTCGATGATGTTCTTGTAGATGCGGCCGGTGGTGATGTTGTCGGTCTTGGTTGCCGAACGCCCCGTGAAGCGTTCGTAATGGCCGAGATCGAGATCGGTTTCCGCGCCGTCGTCGGTGACGAAGACCTCGCCGTGCTGGGTCGGGCTCATCGTGCCCGGGTCCACGTTCAGATAGGGGTCGAGCTTGCGAAGCCGGACCCGATATCCACGGGCCTGCAGCAACGCTCCGAGAGCCGCGGCCGCAATTCCTTTTCCGAGAGAGGAAACCACGCCGCCAGTGATGAATACGTATCGCGCCATGGGATTCACCGGATACCTTTTCAAAAACGATTCCACCAGCCCAAAAATTCTTTTCCGGAACTTTCGGTGCGTGGCGCTGGAATCTGCACAAAAGAAAACCGGCAGACCCGAGGGCCTGCCGGCGGTTTATGTCGAAGACCGGCTTACTGTCCCGTCGGGACGCCGGAGGGCTGGGCCGGCGCGGCGGGCGTTGCCGGAGCAGTCGCCGACGGAGCTGCCGGGGCACTCGCCGCTGGTGCATTTGCAGCCGGTGCCTGGGTTGCAGGCGCAGACGTTGCAGGTGCCTGGACAGCCGGTGCCGGCGCAGCAGTGCCGCTGTTCGGAACGCCGTTGCCGGCCGGCTGGGCCGGAGCCTGCGCGCCGCCACCGAGCGAATCGAGAATGCCGTTGCCCTGACCGCCCGTTGCCGGAATACGGTTGAGAATATCGCTCGGACGGCCCTCGTAACGTGTCAGGATGCCGAGGCCAAGCGAGGTGAGGAAGAACAGGGTCGCAAGGATCGCTGTCGTGCGCGTCAGCGCATTGGCAGTGCCGCGGGCCGACATGAAGCCCGAGCCGCCGCCGATTCCGAGGCCGCCGCCTTCCGAACGCTGGATGAGCACGACGCCGACGAGGGCGAGCACAATCATGAGATGGATGACAATCAATACTGTCTGCATGGGTCCAGTCCTGCCCGTGCGGAGACGGACATAAATAAGAAATTCTGGCGGCTCTTTACATGAGGCTTTGATCTATTCCAAGCCCTTCGGCCAGGAATAAACCCAGTAATAAACAATGCCTCTCAGGCGAGCAGCACGTCATACGCCCGGTAGATGGCGAGGAAGTCGGCGGCTTTCAAGCTCGCTCCGCCGATCAGCGCTCCGTCGACATTGGCGATACCAAGCAGTTCTACGGCATTGGCGGGCTTCACCGACCCGCCGTAGAGAAGGCGCATCTTGCGGCCTTCATCGCCGAAGCGGGCCACGAGCTCGGCACGCATGAAGGCATGCGCCTTTTCGACATCGCCTGATGTCGGCGTCACGCCGGTGCCGATCGCCCAGATCGGCTCATAGGCGATGACCGTGTTCTCCGCGGTTGCCGCATCGGGAACGGAGGCGGAAAGCTGACGCTTGATGACGTCGAGTTCCTGCCCGGCGCGACGTTCGTCCGCCGTCTCGCCGATGCAGATGATCGCGGTCAACTCGGCGGCAAAGGCGGCTTCCGCCTTGGCGCGGACCAGATGGTCCGTCTCGGCATGGTCCGTGCGCCGCTCGGAATGGCCGACGATCACATAGGTGCCGAAACTGTCGGCGATCATCTCGGCCGAGATATCGCCGGTATGGGCGCCTGACGGCTTCTGGTGGCAGTCCTGCGCGCCGATCGCAAGCGGGCTGTCGGTGCAGAGCGCCGTCGCCACGTAGAGCAGCGTCGTCGGCGGGCAGATCAGCGCCTCGACCTTGTTAGCGAGCGGAGGGCGAACGCCCTCGGCGATCGCCTTGATCTGATCCAGGGAGGCACGCGTGCCGTTCATTTTCCAATTTCCCGCCACAAGCGGGCGCACGTCAGGGGTCATGCCGGCCTTCCACAAACTGCATATCCCTGGGGCAATATCAAAAGCGTGCGGCAAAGAAAAGCATCATGCCCTTGACGTAAGGGGAATCTCTGCGATCTCGCGCATATTTCTGCCGAATTCGTTCTCAGCCGGCGAGAATCCAGTTCAACACCCTGCGCCAGTCGATCATCCGGATCGGCGTTCCATGGTTTCCGGTTTGAAACAGCGTGAAGCGCGTCGGATATTTCGCCTTGTGCAGGCCTTCGAACAGCGCCTGCTGGTCGGCTGCGGCATAGACCGGGTCGCGGCTGCCGTGCGCGAACCAGAGCGGCAGTTTCGCCTTGTAGAACGGGCTCTTCGCGAAATCGGGATCGGTCACCCCGCTCATGATGAGCATGCCCTTCAGCCGCTTGACACTGTCGCCGTCGCGCGCAATGCCCCAGCAGACCTGGCTGCCCATGGAAGCGCAGGAAAGGACGATCGGCCGACCGGGCGATTGTGCGGCGGCATAGCGGATGAGGCCTTCGATCGCCGCAACGCCGTTGCTGTCGAAGCTTCTCACCGTTGGCGAATAATAGACGCCTCCATTGCCGGCGACGAGGTTCTTCAGCCGGTTGAAATTGCCGCCGAAGCTGTAGTCGTTGGCTCCGAGACGGCGATCGCCGTCGCGGCCGTGGATGAAGATCACCGTAAAGGCGGCATTCGCGGCCGGTCCCACCCTGGTGACATCGAGCCTGATACCGTCGAGCGAGAGCGTTTCATCCGCCTGGGCCTTGCGGATGCCGAGCGCCACATATTTCTGCTGTGCTCGCTTCTCCGGGATCTGGTCGCGGCCGTTGATATCGCGCGTCTCGTCATAGTCGATGACCTCCAAGGCACCGTCATCCCCAGTCTGCAGCACGGTCTGCTTCGAGAACAGATCGTCCTTGAAGGGTCCCAGCGTATCGCTCGCCCGCGCCGGTCCGCCGGCGGAAAGCACGGCCGTGGATAGGAAAAAGGCCGCAATTGCAGTGATGATGGTGCAATGACTTGTGGACATTCGCATGCGGATGGTTTCCTGAAGCCTGCCGCCGCTTGCCATTCTGCGCCCGGCAACGCAAATCATGTCTGAAAAGCCCGCCAAGTCTGGCGGTGTCGCGTATAGAGGTGCTTTCTGGCAGAATCTGTCTGATTCGCAAACGTGACGTGAAATGCGGTGATTTTGGGTCGGCGGCGGATACCAGCCCAAGACAGGATGAAGATCTGAACGGCTCCATGGACAACAGCAAAGACCTTTTTTCCGGACTGCCCCTCTCTGAAAAACGGGAGGAGGCGCAGAAGCCTGCCGTTGCGGCCGAACGGCCGCCGGTGACGGCTGCGCCCGTCGTCGCAGCAGCATCCTCAATTGCCGGAGCCTCCGCGCGCCCTGCACCTGCCGCGTCGAACTCGGATGAGTATGGCGCCTCGTCCATCCGCGTCCTCGAGGGCCTCGAGCCGGTGCGCATGCGCCCGGGCATGTATATCGGCGGCACCGACGAAAAGGCGCTGCATCACCTCTTTGCCGAAGTCATCGACAATGCGATGGACGAAGCCGTCGCCGGACACGCCAATTTCATCGAAGTGCATCTCGATCTGCAGGGCTACCTGACCGTCTCCGACAACGGCCGCGGCATCCCGGTGGAGAACCATCCGCAGGTCCCGGGCAAGTCGACGCTCGAAGTCATCATGACCAAGCTGCATGCCGGCGGCAAATTCGACGGCAAGGCCTATGAGACGTCAGGCGGTCTGCACGGCGTCGGCGTTTCGGTCGTCAACGCGCTCTCCGACGACCTCGAGGTCGAGGTGGCGCGCAACCGCAAGCTATACCGCCAGCGCTTCTCCCGCGGCCTGCCGCAGGGCGGGCTCGAAGAACTGGGTGATGTCCACAATCGCCGCGGCACCCGCGTGCGCTTCCATCCAGACCCCCAGATATTTGGGGATCACATGAAGTTCGACGCCGCCCGCGTTTTCCGCATGGCGCGTTCCAAGGCCTATCTCTTCGGCGGCGTCGAGATCCGCTGGAGCTGCGAAGCGGGCGTGCTGCCGGAAGGTTCCGAAGTCCCTGATAAGGCCGTCTTCCACTTCCCCGGCGGCCTGAAGGACTATCTGCAGGCGACGATGGGCAAGGAGTTCACCGTCACCCGCGAGATCTTCGCCGGCAAGACCGAAAAGACCAGCGGCCATGGCTCGATGGAATGGGCGATCACCTGGTATGGCGGCGATCCGCAGGTGCATTCCTATTGCAACACCATCCCGACGCCCGAAGGCGGCACGCACGAGGCGGGCCTGCGTATCGCGCTGACCAAGGGCCTGAAGGCCTATGCCGAGCTGACGCAGAACAAGCGCGCCGCGCAGATCACCACCGACGACGTGATGATCTCCGCCGTCGGCATGTTGTCGGTCTTCATCCGCGAGCCGGAATTCGTCGGCCAGACCAAGGACAAGCTTGCGACCGTCGAGGCTCAGCGCATCGTCGAGAACGCGCTCCGAGATCCCTTCGACCATTATCTCGCCGACAACCCGAACGAGTCGGCCAAGCTGCTGGACTGGGTGATTGAGCGCGCCGAGGAGCGCCTGCGTCGCCGCAAGGAAAAGGAAGTCAACCGCAAGACGGCGGTGCGCAAGCTGCGCCTGCCGGGCAAGCTCGCCGATTGCTCGCAGAACACCGCCGAAGGCGCCGAACTCTTCATCGTCGAGGGCGATTCGGCAGGTGGCTCGGCCAAGCAGGCGCGCAACCGCGCCAACCAGGCGATTCTGCCGCTGCGCGGCAAGATCCTCAACGTCGCCAGCGCCGGCCGTGAAAAACTCGGCGCCAACCAGCAGCTCGCCGATCTTATCCAGGCGCTCGGCTGCGGCACGCGCTCGAAATACCGCGACGAGGATTTACGCTATGAGCGCATCATCGTCATGACCGATGCCGACGTCGACGGCGCCCACATTGCCTCGCTGCTCATCACCTTCTTCTATCAGGAAATGCCGGAGCTGGTGCGTGGCGGCCATCTCTTCCTCGCCGTGCCGCCGCTCTACAAAATCACCCAAGGGTCGAAATCCGCCTATGCCCGCGATGACAATCATCGCGCCGAGCTGATGCAGACGGAGTTCAAGGGCAAGGCCAAGGTCGAAATCAGCCGCTTCAAAGGTCTCGGCGAGATGATGCCCGCCCAGCTCAAGGAAACCACCATGGATCCGGCCAAGCGCACCCTGCTCAAGGTGCTGATCGACGAGGTGGATTTCGAGGGCACCCGCAGCGCCGTCGACGATCTCATGGGCACCAAGCCGGAAGCTCGCTTCCGCTTCATCCAGGAGCGCGCGGCCTTCGCCGAGAACCTCGATATCTAGGGCGTCGCGGGCGCGCTGAACAGTCGGACTGGTACGGTCCGGCGCGCCGCATTTTAGCATTCGCGATTTCACGGAACTGACGAAGAACCGTAACAACTCCGTCAAACAACCGGCGCATGAAGCGGTTGGCGCGCCTTCCCTCGTTGGAGCAGCTGCGCCGGTTCGACCGTTTTCAACCCCTTGCCGGATATTTGATATGACCAAGCGTTTTCTCGCGGCTGCCGCTTTCGTTCTGCTGTCCAGCACCGTCATTGTCAGCGCCACCGAGATCGGCGCCACCTTCGGGACCGCCTGCCCCTTCGGCGATTGCGCCGCTGGCATTTCGCTTTCCTATCTCGGTGAATTCGTTATCCCCACAGGCCATATGGAAAACGGTGTCGAATTCGGCGGCATATCAGGCCTCGATTTCGATGCCGCCACCGGCCACTATATCGCCATCAGCGATGACCGCTCCGAGAGGGCCCCGGCCCGCTTCTATGAACTTGATGTGGATGTCGATGCATCGGGCCTCAAGGACGTCTCCATCGTCAAGCGCGTCACGTTGAAGGACAAGAACGGCGAGCCCTTCACCTCCAGGACCGTCGATCCGGAATCGATCCGCCTCGGCAAGGACGGCATCTACTGGGGCAGCGAAGGCGACGGCAAGGCGCTCTTGCCGCCCTTCATCCGCGTCGCTTCGCCGGACGGCTCCTTCGTTCGCGAATTCAAGCTGCCGGAGGGCTTTGCGCCGACCGCCGACAAGTCGACAGGCATCCGAGACAACCTCGCCTTCGAGGATCTCGCCGTCGCTCCTTCGGGTGATGTTTTCGTCGGTGTCGAGGCCGCCCTCTATCAGGACGGCCCAAACCCCTCGCTGACATCAGGCAGCTTGTCGCGGATCATCCGCTATGACGGCGCAACCGGCGAGCCGAAGGCTCAGTACGTCTACCCGGTTTCGCCGATCCCGCAGGCCGCCACGAAGGCCGACGGCGGCAACGACAACGGCATGTCGGAGATGCTCGCCCTCGACGATCACCGCCTGCTTGCCGTCGAGCGCAGCTATGCCCAGGGTTTCGGCAATAACATCAAGATCATGATGATGGATCTCACCGACGCGACCGACATATCCGCCATCCCGTCGCTCGCCAAGAACGACCAGCGCGTCGTCCCCGCCCGCAAGAGCCAGGTGCTCGATCTCCGCGCGATCGGCCTTGTTCCCGACAATATCGAGGCCATGTCGCTCGGCAAGGCGAAGGACGGTAGCGAGGTTCTCATTCTCGGCTCCGACAATAATTTCTCGGCCAGCCAGAAGACGCAATTCTACGCCTTCAAGGTTATCAGCCGTCCGCAACAGTAAGACGCTCCGTCTGACGGTCGAATAGCGACGCTTTGTATACGCTTTCACGCTGCGGACCTTGAAACCGCCGGGTTCATGGCCCATAACCAGACGACAAGAATAAGAAGAGGCGCGTGTGGGTGTGTTCGACCGTCAGAAAGCCAATCATGAGCCGCGATGGCTGGGTTCGTCGTCGCCGACACGCACGCCGCTGATCCCTTCCATTTCGGCGGCGCGCTGGCTGCTGGTCCTGATCGTCGCGGCCGGTGTTTATTTCTTCTACGGCTTCCTCGTGCCGGTGCTTGCAGCCCTCGTCATCGGCTTCGCCAGCTGGCCGCTCTACCGCAAGCTTCTTGCCCGCGTCGGCGGCAATACGACGATTGCGGCGACCATCGCCATCATCATGATCATTACATTCCTGGTCATCCCGATCGGGCTTGCGGTCGCCTATACGACGGGCGAAGTGCGCACCTGGGTCGCCTGGGCGATCCATGCCAACCGTACAGGCGCCCCGACGCCCAATTGGATCGTCGTGCTGCCGTTGGCGGGCTCGTACCTCGATGAAGTCTGGACAAAATATATCGGCAGTCCCGGCGCCCTGGGCGAGGTCATCCAGGCGGTCAGCGGCGCCAATATCGGCAACATCTACCGTGCCGTGCTTGCGGCCGGCGGCGGCGCCTTCCACCTGCTGCTGACGCTGCTCTTCATGCTGATCGCGTTGTTCTTTGTCTATCGCGATGGCTTCTCCTTCTCCAAGCAGATCGACATGCTGGGCGAGCGCATCCTACCGAACCGCTGGGAGCGCATTTCCCGCGTCGTGCCGGCGACGATCAGCTCTACCGTCATGGGCATGACTCTGATCGCGATCGGCGAAGGTATCGTGCTCGGCCTCGCCTACTGGATCGCCGGCGTACCGTCGCCGGTGACGCTCGGCGTGCTGACCGGCGTGATGGCGCTAATACCGGGGGGAGCGCCGCTCTCCTTCACGCTGGTCTCGATCTATCTGCTGGCCAGTGGCTCGCATGTCGCCGGCATCGGTCTCTTCGTCTGGGGCACCGTCGAACTCTTCATCGTCGACAAGACGCTGCGGCCGAAGCTTGTCGGCGGTCCGATCAAGCTGCCCTTCCTGCCAACCTTCTTCGGCCTCGTCGGCGGCGTCAAGACGATGGGTTTCCTCGGCCTCTTCATCGGCCCGGTGCTGATGGCGCTGATCGTCGCCATCTGGCGTGAGTGGATCCACGAGGCCCGCAACGCCGAAAAGGGCGAGACGGGACCGCAGATCCTGATCGACGAACAGGCCCCCTCGCCGTCGAAACCGATCCCCCGCATCGCCGAAGGCTGAGCGTTCGCCGACCCTTATCCCAGCCGCTTTTCCATGAACAGGCTGAGCGGGTCCGGCAGATAGCTGCCGAAAGGTTCGATATCCCGATATCCGTATTTGCGGTAAAGGGCGATCGCCTCCGGCTGGTAGATGCCGGTTTCAAGCCGGATCGCCGCCAGCCCTTTTTCCCTCGCGATCGCCTCCAGCGCGTTCATCAGGCCGCTGGCGATCCTCAGCCCCCTCGCCTTGGGATCCACAAACATGCGCTTGATCTCGGCCGTGCCGTCGCCGGCTTCGACCAGTGCGCAGCATCCGACGATTGTTCCGTCGTTACGGGCGACGAGGAAGCTCACCGAAGGCTTTTCCAGCGAGGAAAGGTCAACCAGATGGTTGCTTTCCGCGGGATAGAGCGACTGCGCATAGGCATCGGAAAGATCGAGAAGACGGATGACGGCGTCCTGGCGCGGCGGCTCTTGGGCGATGGTGACGGACATGCTGGCTCCGGATGCTTGCAAGGTGCGCAATTTTTGCCGAGATGACGAAGAGTTAATACGTTCGCCTTTTTTCGGTTGGAATTGCCCCGTCTAAGGCGATGTCAGCTTCAATAGCCAAGGAGGCAGAATATGCAAGCGGTGCTCATCGCGATGACCATTCTCGGTTGCGACGATTCCGTCAGCCAATGCAATTATGTGGCGACCGTCGATAAGCGCTGGGAAACCGTTGCCGCATGCGATGCCGAAGCCGAGCGTCGGCTCAAAGCCTATGCCAATGTCAACTATCCCTCGGTTATCGCGGTGTGCGAGGCACCGAAAGCACTCGCCGCGGCCGAGGCGCCGAAGGCTTCCCCTCTGCCTGCAGCTACGCCCGAGGTTGCGACTGTCGTGCCAGAGCCCGCCGAAGAACCGGTAAGGCTCGCAAGTTTTGCTGAAAACATCGCCGGTCAGGTCCGCGCGCATTTACCGTCGGGCAGCGACGTCAAGGAGACGCTTTCCAAACCCGTGCACTTCGTTTCCGCCAGCTATTCCTGGGTCGTGACGCGGCTGAACGATTAGGCTGCCGCAAGCGCCGCATAGACGCGGGCCGATTGCCGCTGTTCGGCGACACCAAGCTTTTCCACCATGTCAAGCAACTCGCCGACCGCACCATGTGCGCTATCACGATGGCGGAATTTTTCGAGAAGACGGCCGCAGACGTTCCCGAGCACGCTTCCAGGCGCCTTCCTGGCGGCGTCGCGCCAGAGCAGCGTCGCTTCGACGAAGATGACGCTGATGTCCCTCGGCAGGCCGGCGGACTCGTAGAGCGCGCGCACCGCATGCATGCGCCCCGTTGCCAGGATCGACCGCACCCGGCGCTCGCCACAGCCGCTCAGATCGACGATCGCGGCGGCAAAGAAGTCCACCTTGCCGGCGCAGAGCGCATGCATCAGGAAGGACGGCGTCAGCCGGCCGTTGAGGCGCAGATGCGTCACGAGATCGGGTATTTCGCGCGGCGCGATGTCGCCGGCAATCGAAACGATGGCAGCCTCGGTCGCCTCGCGGCTGATGCGCTGAAGCCGCTGCAGGCCGATTGCGGCCTGGGCCAGCGGCAGTCCGACCAGCGCATTGCTGACATGCTGGGTAAGCAGCTGGCGGGCATCGGCGGGAAGATCGCCGCGGTCGAGAAGCAGATTACGGATGTCGCAGTTGTCGCCCAGCCGTTCGGCAATGCGTTTCAGCGATTGGCTGGAGATCGCCGCGCCGTCGTTTTCAAGCAGGCAAAGCAGTTCCTCCTCGTCGCCCACCTCGGCAAGGGCGGCGGAAACCGGGCGCGTCACATAGGCTCTGGCAGCGATTAGCATGCGGGTGGCGCCGTTGCCGCGCGCGGCAAGGTCGACGAGATCGGCATCGCTCAAAAGCGGCGAGCAGGTGACGGCGTGGCAGGCGACCTCGGGCTGGTCCTCGGCAAGGGAAAGGATCAGATTGCGTGGCGCATCGGGCGACCAGGCGATCGCCTCGGCAAGCGCGAGCCGCACACGCGGCGACGGATCGTCGAGGAGAAAGGTCATCGCCATCTCGGCCGCCTTCCGTTCGTCCGCAGACATCGCGGACTGCAGGTAGGCCCGACCAAGCGCGTTTGCCGCACGGGCCCGGTCGCCGGTCTTGGCCGTTTCGATCCAACGAAGGAAAGCTTCTACGATCACTCGATGCCCCAGCACTTGAACGCGATTCCCTCGCGCTCCATTCACTGCTGCGACCGTAGCGATAAAAGGTTTAAGATTCGTTCACCATGTTTCTTAAGCCTTTGTATGCCTTGCCGGTTAGGCTTCGACGCGGGGCCGGAGCATCTCGAAAACATCGCTGCCTTCGCTGTAATCCATGTAGCCCATGCGCGCCACCGGCCGGGCGATCGCCATGTCGAGACGGCCGTCTCTGACGATCGCCTCGTCGATATGGATGCCGACCACCTCACCAAAGACGAGGACGTTTTCGGAAGGTGCGCCCGACAGCGTCTTCGGCTCGATGATCTCGGTGACGCGGCATTCGAGCACCGCGAAAGCCTCGCCGACATAGGGCGCGTCGATCAGTTCGGCCTGCTTCTGCGTCAAGCAGGCGAAGTCGAATTCGTTGGTGCCGTAGGGCAGCGGCGCCGACGAGAGGTTCATCTTCTCTGCGAGGTTGCGACTGACAAAATTGCAGGTAAAGACGCCGGTTTCAGCAGCGTTGCGCTGGCTGTGCTTCCGCCCGGCCGAGGAAAACATAACCAGCTTCGGCCGGTCGGCCACGGCATTGAAGAAGGAATAGGGCGCAAGGTTGATCGAACCGTCCCTGCCCTTGCTGCCGATCCAGCCGATCGGACGCGGGGATACGATCGCCTTGAAGGGGTCATGCGCGAGCCCGTGCCGGTTGCTGTCGGTGGTGTAGAACATCAGTCGTCTCCGCCGACCCAGGTCACGGTATCGGCAAGCTCGGGCCGCGGCCGCTCGATCGCCGGAAATGTCGTCGAGCCGATATGGATGAAGCCCGCCACCTTTTCATCCGGCCCGACACCGAGCAGCGGATAGGCGCGTTCGTCATAGGCGAACCACTCGGTCAGCCAGTTGGCGACATAGCCGTTGGCATTGGCGGCGAGAATGACGTTGAGGCAAAGCGCGCCTGCCGACATCAGTTGCTCCCATTCCGGGATCTTGATATGCGGACCCGCCTTGCTGACCACGGCGACGACCACCGGCGCGCGGGTCAAGCGGGTGCGCTCGACCTGGATCATCTCCTCGGAAAGCTCGGGTTTCGCCGTGAGCGCCAGCTTCAAAAGCTCTTCGCCGAGATCAGCGCGCTGCTGTCCGCGGTAAACGATGAAACGCCAGGGTGCGATCTTGCCGTGATCGGGAACACGCGAAGCAAGACGCAGGATCTCCTCGATTTCGGCCTTCTCGGGGCCTGGTTCGCACATCTGGAAAGCGGGGATGGAGCGGCGCACGGCGAGGTAGTCGATCAGCTTGATATCGGATTTCATGCGGGAGAAGCTTTCATTTTTAGGCTGCTGCGAAGGGTGGGTCTTGAATTTGCCATCGCGTTGGTCTTGAAGTGGCCTTTGCGATTTCAGAAGTCAATCGGTTCACGAAACAGATGTTTGGCATTTCGCCTTTTGCACGCATCGGCCTCGCGCTTGCCCTGGTGGCATTGACGACCTGCGGCGCCGGCGCCCAGGAGGCCTTCAAGGACTTCAAGCAGCTCGAGTCGACGTCGAAGATGCCGAAGCTCAACGCCTTCATCGCGCCAGGTGCGGCGCCCGAGGCCGCCAAGCTGCGCGATGTCGCGATGGAGGCCAAGCTGACATCAGACGGCACGCCGGTCGAGGACGGCCTTTCCTGGTACGTTTTCAGCCCGATCGCCGGAACCGACGGCAAGCTGCCGCTGATCGCCAGCGCCAAGGGTGGGCCTGCCGCCTTCCAGCTCGCCCCCGGCGATTATTTCGTCAACGTGTCCTTCGGTCGTGCCGGCGTCACCAAAAAACTGACCGTGCCTGCCGACGGCGAAGTCGACAAGCAGGTGATGGTGCTCGATGCCGGCGGTCTGCTGCTCAACGCCGTCTCCGGCACCGATGCCCGCATCCGTCCCGACCAGCTGAGCTTCTCGATCTATTCGTCGGAAGTGCGTGACGATGGCGAGCGCGGTCTCGTCATGGCCGATGTCTCGCCGAACACCGTCGTCCGCCTCAATGCCGGCACCTATCACATCGTTTCCGAATATGGCAGCGTCAACGCCGTCATCCGCGCCGACATCCAGGTCGAGGCCGGCAAACTGACCGAGGCGACGATCCAGCACCGCGCTGCGCAGATCACCTTCAAGCTGGTCTCCGAAACCGGTGGCGAGGCGATCGCCGATACGGCCTGGTCGATCCTGACGGCAGCCGGCGACAGCGTCGGCGAAAGCGTCAGCGCCTTTCCGACGATGGTTCTCGCCGAAGGCGGATATTCCGCCGTCGCCCGCAACAAGGACAAGATCTACCAGCGCGATTTCACCGTCGTCGCCGGCAAAAACACCGATGTCGAGGTTCTCATGAGGGACCAGCAGCCGCAGCAGCCCGTAAGTGCGGCCCGTACGGTGCAGCAGGTGCCGGCCGGCACCCCGCCGCCGCCCGGCGTTCAGCCGGCCCCCGAACAGCCGCTGCCCTCCTACGAACAGCTCGAGCCGCAGGGCGGTGACGGCGCCAGCCTGGATTGATTTCCCACAAGTGGTTCGGCTTAGCCGAAGCCTTTTCGGACGGCGCGTTTCGGCGGCGCCATCGAGAAGACGGCCGCGTGGAGGCGGTCGAGCAGACTTCTGCGATCGCTGCCGCTGCTCAGTGTCTCCCATGTCAGCACTTTGCCGACATGCGCCGTGATCGTCCTGCCGGACAGTCGACTGAATTCATGGATCAAGAGCGACAGGCGCAGCGTCATCGACATCAGGCTCGCCAGATGAAACAGGGGGCCGTTCTGGCCCTCGAAGTAGACCGGCAGCACGCTGGCGCCCGCTGCCTGAATGAGCTTTGCCGGAAACATCTTCCACGGCAGATCTTCGGCAGGTCCGAAGCCCATCCTGGCGGTCGCCACGCCGCCCGCCGGAAAGACGATGATGGTGGTGCCGCCCTTGAGCAGCCGCACCGCCTCGTGCCGGCTCCGGATGTTCATCGCCAACGCCTCCCGGCTTTCTTCGAAGGAGATCGGCAGCGAATAAGGCGCCATCTCAGGCACCTTCAGCAGGTCGTTATGGATCAGCACCCTGAAGGGGCGGCCGAGCTGTTCGGCAAGCGCCAGAACGGCGATTCCGTCGCCGATGCCGAAGGGATGGTTGGCGACGATGAGGATCGGTTCGATAGGGATGGATTCGAGCGGCCAATTGCCGTCGACGTCGAGTTCGATGTTAATCAGATCGAGCAGCTTGCCGAACACACGGTTGCTCTTGCCGATGATGTCGCTGCGCCAGAGGTCGTAGAGCCTGACGAAGCGGTCGCGGCCCGAGAGCCTCTCGATCGAGCGGATCAGCCAGCGCTTCAGGCGCGGATCGCCATCATTGGCATAGGATAATTCTTTGAAGCGCAATCCGACATCGGGACGAGCCCGCTCCACAGTCGTGACGAGAATATTGCAGCTTCATAACAGATTTCCGACAGCGCCGGAGCGGCGCTGTCGGACCAGGCGGTTTTCAGGCCGCCCTGGCTTTCTTTGCTTCGGCCTTGCGGCGGATGTCCGGCGGCGTCGCCTCGAGGGCAAGGCTGTCGACGGCAGCGTCGAGCCCCATCGAAACCTGGTCTTGGCTGCCGAGGCGGCGGATATTGACCGTGCGCTCTTCGGCTTCCTTCCTGCCGCAGACGATGATGACGGGAACTTTCGTAACGGAATGTTCGCGGATCTTGTAATTGATCTTCTCGTTGCGGAAGTCGGTCTCGACATGCAGCCCGGCTTCGCGCAGCGCTTCGGCCACTTCAAGGCCGTAGGCGTCTGCTTCCGAGGTGATCGTCGCAACGACGACCTGCAGCGGCGAAACCCACAGCGGCAGATGGCCGGCGAAGTTCTCGATCAGGATGCCGAGGAAGCGTTCCATCGAGCCGCAGATGGCGCGGTGGATCATCACCGGCTGCGTCTTTTCAGAGTTGCTGTCGATATAGAAGGCACCGAAGCGTTCCGGCAGGTTGAAGTCGACCTGCGTCGTGCCACACTGCCATTCGCGGCCGATCGCGTCCTTCAGCGTATATTCGAACTTCGGCCCGTAGAAGGCGCCCTCGCCCGGCAGGATGCCGGTCTTGATGCGGCCTTCGGACTGCGCCTCGATCGTCTTCAGCACATCGGTCATCACGGCTTCGGCGCGGTCCCAAAGCGCATCGGAACCGACGCGCTTGTCCGGACGGGTCGAAAGCTTGACGACGATTTCCTTGAAGCCGAAGTCTTCATAAACCGACAGGATGAGATCGTTGATCTTCAGGCATTCGGCGGCCATCTGCTCGTCCGTGCAGAAGATGTGCGCGTCGTCCTGCGTGAAGCCGCGTACGCGCATCAGCCCGTGCAGCGCGCCCGAAGGTTCGTAGCGATGCACCAGCCCGAATTCGGCGAGGCGGATCGGCAGCTCGCGATAGGATTTCAGCCCATGCTTGAAGATCTGCACGTGGCCGGGGCAATTCATCGGCTTCAGCGCAAAGACGCGATTGTCAGCTTCCTTGTCTTCGGGATGGGTCATTGCATGCGCCGATTTCACGGCGAACATGTTTTCCTGATACCAGCCCCAGTGACCCGAAGTTTCCCAGAGTGCGGTGTCAAGCACCTGCGGCGCGTTGACTTCCTGGTAGTCGGCGGCCAGCCGGCGACGCATGTAGGAGACGAGCGACTGGAAGATGCGCCAGCCCTTGCCGTGCCAGAAGACGACGCCCGGGCCTTCTTCCTGGAAATGGAACAGATCCATTTCACGGCCGAGCTTGCGGTGGTCACGCTTTTCGGCCTCTGCAAGCATATGCAGGTAATTGTCGAGCTCGGATTGCTCGGCGAAGGCCGTGCCGTAAATGCGGCTCAGCATCGGATTGTTGCTGTCGCCGCGCCAGTAGGCGCCGGCCACCTTCAAAAGCTTGAAAGCAGAGCCGATCTGGCCGGTCGAGGCCATGTGCGGACCGCGGCAAAGGTCGAACCAATCGCCCTGGTAATAGATCTTGAGATCCTGCCCTTCCGGGATCGCGTCGACGAGTTCGACTTTGTACTGCTCGCCCTTGTCGGCAAAGACCTGCTTCGCCTTCTCGCGCGACCAGACCTGCTTGGTGAAAGGCGCGTTGCGGGCGATGATCTCCTTCATCTTCTTTTCGATCTTCGGCAGATCGTCGGGCGTGAAGGGCTCGTTCTTGGCAAAGTCGTAATAGAAGCCGTTCTCGATGACCGGGCCGATCGTCACCTGGGTGCCGGGCCAGAGTTCCTGCACCGCTTCGGCCATGACGTGCGCAGCGTCGTGCCGGATGAGTTCCAGCGCGCGGTCGTCGTTGCGGGTAAGGATCTCGATCCTGCCCGTTGCTACGGGATCGGAAAGGTCGCGCACTGTACCGTCGATCGCAATGGCGACCGCCTTCTTGGCGAGCGACTTGGAAATGGATTCGGCGACATCCCGGCCGGTTGCGCCGGCATCGAAGCTGCGCACGGAACCATCGGGAAATGTCAGGGAAATGGCTTGGGACATCGAAATTCTCCTTGTCCAGTCCCGCCAACGAATGCGGGTGGTTGCAATGACAGCGCCTCCGTCCTTTGGAAGCGCTGCCGCCTGATACTCAGATTTCCCTCGTGAGTAAAGAAGAAGCCGGCCTACATGATCATTTCGGCAAGGCCGCACACCGTGTTCCAGTTGCGCATCGTGCCGACGCCGAGCCGTTTGGTCGTCAGCGCCGAAAGCAGCTTGGATTGGTTCTGCTTGCCGGCAAAATCGATCCAGAGATCGCCGCCGACGACGGCGATGCGCTGTCCTTCCGCCATCAGCGGCTTCAACGCCTCCACCTTCGCCGGATCGACCGGCAGGCGCATCACCCGGACGATGACCTGATCACCACTGCCGTCCCTGAAGGGATTGGTGCTGCAAAGCGCCATCCAGGTGCAGTCGCTGCGCACGATGATATCGACATGTTTGCCGAACTTCTCTTCGAAACCCTCTTCCAGCGCGACCTCAAGTTCGTGCGGCCGCATTTCGTCGGCTTCGAAGACAAGATTTCCGGTCGAAACCAGTGTGCGCGGCTCGCGATAGCCGAGCTCTTCGGCAAGCGCGCGCAAATCTTCCATGATGACCCGGCGGTCGGGCGCCAGGACGATGCTGTGGAGGAGCGCTATGAACATGCTCATGGCCGCCAGAATTCCTCTGCTCCATCGGGCAGGGTTTTCAGCACCCTGCTGAATGCCGCTTCATCGACATGTTTCCATATGGCTGCCGCCACATCTGCGATGGCGGTGTTCGGGGAAAAATTATGGTCACCGCGCAGTGACTGCACTTCCCGTGTCATGGCCGCACGATCCCTGAAAGACCGTTTGACCTCGTCGGGATTCCAGTCGGCGACGAAAATCGCGCGCAGGACCGGCGGCAGCACATCGGCGAAGCGGAGCGCATCGGCAACATTCAGCCGGCGGCGAAACGTCTGAAAGACGCCCTGGGTCATCGTGTAGACCACATTGCGGCTGTCGATCAGCGTATCTGCTCTCAGCTCATCGAGATAAGCGTCGAAATCCACCGATGCACGCCTGTATTCGCCGGGCATCGTCATGGGGGTCACCCTCTTTTGCGTCCGAGAGCGATATAACGCCACGGCGTCCACCAGTGAAAGTCGCCGCCGAGCGTCTCCGGCACCTGGTCGAGTCCGCTGGTGCCGCCCGGACCGCAGCGGCCGACGCGAAACAGCGTCATCCATCCGCCGGCCCAGAGCCCATGGCGGGCGATCGACTCGTAGCCATATTCTGAGCAGGTCGGGATATGCCGGCAGGAATTGCCGACAAAGCCGGAAAGCGTCAACTGATAGAAACGGATGAACCCCATACCGAGCAGGCGGTCGGGGGTCTTGCGAAAAGGGCCGGTATAGTTGCGGGAACGGTGCGCGGGCGCTTTGCGCGGATTCGCAGAGCCGGCGGCGCCACCGTCGTCCTCATCGCTGGTCTGCAGGGCGCAGAACTCGCACATCTCGATTACGCCTCGACTACTTCCGCCCGTTTCGCCTCGATCTGCCCGATCGCATCGACCACCGCATCGAAAGTCAGCATCGTCGAGGCATGGCGGGCCTTGTAGTCCCGCACCGGCAGCAGATAGCGCATGTCTTCAAACCGCCCGGCAGGCCCCGCCCCGTCCGCCTTCAACATGGCGAGCATGTCCTGGCGTGCCTGGCGCAGTTCGCCCGACGTGGCTCCCACGACATGGCGGGCCATGATCGAGGACGAGGCCTGTCCGAGCGCGCAGGCCTTCACATCGTGAGCAAAATCGGTGACGACGTCACCGTCCATCTTCAGCCAGACCCGCACCTTCGAGCCGCAGAGCTTGGAGTGGGCCTGGGCGCTCGCATCCGCATCCGCAAGTGTGCCGGTCAACGGAATATTGCCCGCGAATTCGAGGATTTTGCTGTTGTAGATGTCGTCCATGCTGGATTCCGCTCCAAAATCGCTGCGGATCGGCCTAATCGGCCTGTTATTGTCGTCGAAACAAAAAACACACCGTGTCGCCCAAGGATACTTACATACCATGACGGTCTTCCTATATGTATGTCGTTCGAAGGCCATGAAAATGCAATGGCCTCGTGTAAGTTTGATTGGGAAACCGTGCCGGATGGGTGTTGAAACAGCCCTGAAAGCCCCGGAGCCTGCCAGAGGTGCATGAATTCCCGCATGGGATTGACCAGTGGCGATTCCGACAGACGGGTCCGCGATGCGGACCAGGAGACCATTGATCATGGACGCCATCGTAAAGAATTTTCCGCAGACGAACCGTGAGTCTGATCGGCCTTCCCAGCAGGAGGCAGAAGAAGCCGTTCGTGTTCTGCTGCGCTGGGCCGGCGACGATCCGGCGCGTGAAGGTCTGCTCGAGACGCCGGCTCGCGTCGTCAAAGCCTACCGCGAGCTTTTCGCCGGCTATGATATGGCGCCGGAAGACGTGCTCGGCCGTACCTTCGAGGAGGTTGCCGGCTACGATGACATGGTCCTCGTCAAGGACATTCCGTTCTACTCGCATTGCGAACACCATATGGTGCCGATCATCGGCAAGGCCCACGTCGCCTACATGCCGGACGGACGCGTGCTCGGCCTGTCGAAGATCGCCCGTGTCGTCGAGATCTATGGCCGCCGCCTGCAGACGCAGGAAACGATGACCGCGCAGATCGCCCGGGCCATCGACGACACGCTCAATCCGCGCGGTGTCGCCGTGATGATCGAGGCCGAACATATGTGCATGGCAATGCGCGGCGTTCAGAAGCAGGGCTCGACCACGTTGACGACGACCTTCACCGGAACGTTCAAGACGGAACCGGCCGATCAGGCCCGTTTCATGACCATGGTGCGAAGCCGCTGATACCGGCTCCCTCAGGAGGGCCGCGATGAGCCAACTGATCTTCAGTCAACCATCCGAGGACAAGTCCGCGTTGGAGGACGCGGGTGATTTCACGCCGCGTTTCGACGATCGTGGCTTAATCACCGCCATTGTGACAGATGCCGGCGACGGCGAACTGCTGATGGTGGCGCATATGAACGCCCAGGCACTGGCGCTGACCATCCAGACCGGCACGGCCCATTATTTCAGCCGTTCGCGCGGCAAGCTCTGGAAGAAGGGCGAAACGTCAGGCAATCTCCAGACGGTGAAGGAAATCCGCACCGATTGCGATCAGGACGCCATCTGGCTGAAGGTCGAGGTCGCCGGTCACGACGCCACCTGCCATACCGGCCGCCGCTCCTGCTTCTACCGGACGGTCACGCTTCAGGACGGAAAGCCGATGCTTGATATCGTCGATGACGAGCGTCATTTTGATCCGCAGGACGTTTACGGAAAATAGCCCGATTTCGCCGGCATTTGCCCCTTATTGCGCCAAAAACCGCTTCTATATACCATTTGGAAACTGATCGGGCACACTATCGGAAACCAAGTGTTCTACTGGAGGGGAGAGCGCCATGCTGAGCTGGAGTCTGCATCGTCAAAGCTCTGAAGGCGAGGGTTCCGGTTCCGGCATATCGACCACACTCGAAACGATCCCTCCCCCTACGCCCGCAAGGAAAATCAAGATCGCGCTCGCACTCGGCGGCGGCGCCGCCCGCGGCTGGGCCCATATCGGCGTGCTGCGCGCACTCGACGAAGCGCGGATCGAGATCGGCATGATTGCCGGTACCTCGATCGGCGCACTGGTCGGCGGTTGTTATCTCGCCGGCAAACTCGACGAACTCGAAAATTTTGCGCGCTCGCTGACCATGCGCCGCATCGCGAGCCTGCTTGATCTCACAATCGGCGGTAGCGGCCTCTTCGGCGGCATGCGGCTGACCAAACGCATGCAGGAGCATCTCGAAGGACTGAACGTCGAGGATCTCGACCGGCCCTTTGTCGCGGTCGCGGCCGAGGTCAATACCGGTCACGAGGTCTGGATCGCCAATGGTTCGCTGATCACTGCGCTCAGGGCCTCGTATGCCCTCCCCGGCATTTTCGAGCCGGTGCGCAGCAACCATCGCACGCTGGTCGATGGCGCGCTGGTCAACCCCGTTCCCGTCTCCGTCTGCCGCGCCTACGAGCAACTGCTCGTCGTCGCCGTCAATCTCAATTATGATCTCTATGGCCGCTCGGCTGTTGTCCGGCACAATGCCAGCCTCTCGCCGCAGGAAGTGCAGAAGCAGGAAGCGGCGCCCTATGCGCGGCTCGGCATGACCGGCGTCATGGTCCAGGCCTTCAACATCATCCAGGACAGGATTGCCCGCGCCCGCCTTGCCGGCGACCCCCCTGACATCTCGCTGCAGCCGCGCCTCAGCGATATCGGCCTTTCCGAGTTCCATCGGGCCGGAGAAGCGATTGAACGCGGCTACGAGGAAGCCAGGGCTCGGCTCCCCGAGATCCAGCGCATGCAGGAAGTCTACGCCAGCCACCCCTGACGCATGTCGCGGTTTTGGAACGACGACATGCCTCAAACAAGGCGGGCGAAAACCTCAGCCGGCGATATAGGCCTTGATTTCCTCGGTCTCGCGCACGACTTCGGCGATGCGTGATTTCACCACGTCGCCGATCGAGATGATTCCGGCGAGCTTGCCGTTGCTTTCCACCGGAACGTGACGGAAACGGCGACTGGTCATCAGTTCCATCAACTCGTTGACGGTCGTCTCTTCGTGACAGCGATAAACCTTCGACGTCATTACCTGGGCAAGCGGCTGATCGAGGCTGTCCTTGCCGTGTTTGGCGATGGCGTGCACCAGATCACGCTCGGTGAACATGCCCGAAATCCGGTTTTCCATGCCGACGACGACGATGGCACCGATCTTCTTCTTGCTTAGAATATTGGCCGCCTCGGCGACGGTGGTGTTCGGCCCGGCGGTGACGACGTCCCTGCCCTTCAGGTCGAGGATTGCTTTGACTGAACTGGTCATTCGAACCTCCTATGTCCGTGAAACACTTGTCACAGGCATCCGCGGCGGTTTCTCCCCCCAGCGCGGATATAGGCCGATGGTGCACCGCCCGGCTCAGGATTGCAACATATCCTTCTTGGTGCCGGCAGCTTCCACAGGCGGGCTAGGCGCTCGGTCGAAAAGCGAAAAAAGCAGGAAGCCGAAGACGAACCCGCCGATATGCGCGTCCCAGGCAATCGCCTGATCGCTGTCGCCGGCGAGCGGGATGCCGATGGCAATCAGCGCGTTGCCGACCAGCCAGAGCAGCATGAAGATGACGACGGTCCGGCTCTTCAGCGCCTCGAGGATGGAAAGCCGGGCATTAAGATGAGTCGGCAGCATCGGCCGCCGCTCGGACGGAAAGGCGAATCGGCAGGCAGCCCCCATCAATCCCGAGATGACGCCGGACGCGCCGATCAGAAGCGATATGTCGCCCCAGTTGAGCGCTGCGTGCAGTGCGGCGGATGCGACGGAGGAAAGAATCCAGAAGAGCACGAAACGCAACGTTCCGATCCGGCGCACGACCGGTGCGCCGAAAGCCATGAGCCAGAATCCGTTGAAGACGATATGCTGAACGCTGCCGTGCAGCAGCGAATAGGTGACGGGCGTCCAGAACAGTTCCGGTCCTTGCTGCGACAGCGGAATCACATAGCGGGCGGGAACGAAGCCGAAGGTGAAGAACAGCCAGCTTACTGCATCGTCGGAGAGCACCAGCGTCTGCACTGCGTAAATGGCGATCAGCAGGCAAAGGCTGAAGAACAGCGCAGGCGGAAGGTTGAAGACCGGTACGCGCGGCGGCCGTGCCGGCGGCTGGACCTCGGGAGGTTCGGGCGCCTTGTTCGGCTCGGCCGTCTGCTCATTCATCTGTGTTTTGCCTCGTTGAAGCCACAGCCATACAGGAGCGCCTGTCAAAAAAAAAGCCGCCCGCAGTGTCGGACGGCGTAACCCGGAGTGCCTGGAAAAACCCTGGCCCGGGGAGGTTGTGCAGAACTTCGAAAGTCGAAGCGATGGTGGGACAGTGTCATGAGAGGCGCCTCATCTCAACTGAAACCGTTTCTTAACCTTAACCGCCGCGGTTTGGCATGAAATCCGCAAGGTAGAGCCTATGAGGGCCATGACGGCCTGAAATTGCTCCGGAATGGGACAGGTGGGTGTGAAATGCGTTTACAGACGACCATCGAAATATTTGACTATTGGAACCGCATCCGTGGCACTGCGGATGCACCGTTGAAATCCCAGGTCGAACCTTCCGCCGTTCCCCATCTTCTTCAGAGCCTCTTCATTCTGGAGAAGCGCGACGGCGGAGACATCGGTTTCCGGCTTGCCGGCACCCGCATCTGCGATCTCTTCGGGCGCGATCTGCGCGGCGAGCGTTTTTCCTCGCTCTGGGCGCATGGTCAGCATACCGATATCGAACGTACGGCGATGGGCGTGATGGACCACGCCATGCCGGCCCTTTTCAATGCCACCGGCTACAGCACCGTCGGCCATCAGGCTTCTTTTGAGATCGTCATGATGCCGCTGCGCTCACGGGACGGCGCCTGCGACCGCCTGCTCGGCGCAATCACACCGGCGGCGGCCGCGAGCTGGCTGGAGATCGTGCCGCTCGAATTCCTGGCGCTGGATCGCAGCCGCCTGCTGCCGACACATTTCGGCAGAGCCGCGCCAGCCGACGTGCGCCCCGTCAACGAGGTCGTCGCCGGCATAGGCGCCCGTTTCGGCCAGGTCATGCGTCGCATGGTGTCGCAGCTGCTGAGCGTGGAGGCGCGCTGACGGTCCCGTTTTGGAACACGAGGCATACTCGTTTTCGGTTATGCTGGGATGGGTCGGAACAACCTTCTGTTAATGGATTGCGGGTAAAGATCGAACTCTGCCCTTTTCATGAAGAAGCCCTTTGATGCACTCGTTCCAGCCAGCTCAGACGCAAAGACCTGCGCCGCGCCCTGAACAGGGCGTTTTCCAGCGTGTGCCCATCAATATGCAGGGCCGGCTGATGCTTGCTAACTACGAGGAATTCGAATGCATGGTGATCGACATGTCGCCTGGCGACATGTACGTCACCTGCCTTGGCCGGCCGCGTGCCGGCGAACGCGTGATCGCCTATATCGACCACCTCGGCCGCGTCGAAGGTTATGTTCAGACGCTCGACAGCCGCGGCTTCACCATGTCGATCAATGCCACCGACCGCAAGCGCGAGAAGCTCGCCGCCCAGCTCACCTGGCTTGCCAATAAACACGAGCTCGGCCTGCCCGAGGATCGCCGCCACGACCGCCTGACACCGCGCGACGTGAAGACCGAACTTACGCTTGAGGACGGCACGCGCTATTCTTGCCGCATCATGGACCTTTCGCTGTCGGGCGCTGCCATCGACATTGAAATGCGTCCCTCGATCGGAACTGCGGTGCGTCTCGGCAATATGCGCGGGCGTGTCGTTCGCCACTTCGTCGAAGGTGTCGCGATCGAATTCCTCTCGATCCAGTCCCGCGAGACGCTGCGCGAATTCCTTTAGGCCGTCATCCATCCGTCACCGATATGACGGATAAGGCTGCCCTCCTCGATCGCGGGCGCGCCGATGTCACCTCTCTATCCTGATATCGAACCATACGATCACGGCCTGCTCGACACCGGCGATGGCAACCTGATCTATTGGGAAGCCTGCGGCAACCCGGCGGGCCGTCCGGCGCTCGTGCTGCATGGCGGGCCGGGTTCCGGCTGTTCGACTACGGCACGCCGCTATTTCGATCCCGACGCCTACCGGATCATCCTCTTCGATCAGCGCAATTGCGGCCGCAGTCTCCCGAGCGCTGCCGATCCCGAAACCGATCTTTCCCTCAACACGACATGGCATCTCGTTGCCGATATCGAGCGGCTGCGGCTCCATCTCGGCATCGACAGCGGGCTCCTTCTCGGCAACTCCTGGGGCTCCACGCTGGCGCTCGCCTATGCCGAAACCCATCCGGAGCGCGTCGCCGCGATCGTCATCGCTGGCGTGACCACTACGCGCCGCTCGGAGATCGACTGGCTCTATCGCGGCATGGCGCCCCTCTTTCCCGAGGAATGGCACCGTTTCCGTCAGGCGATTCCCGCGGGCATGCAGGGGCAGGACGAGGATATGGTTGCCGCCTACCATCGTCTTCTCAACGATCCGGACCCCGCGACGCGCCTCAAGGCGGCGCGCGACTGGCATGACTGGGAGGCGGCCTCGATCCTGCTTACCGCCCCCGAAGGCCTGCCGCGCCGCTGGGCCGATCCGGCTTATCTGCTGACGCGCGCCCGCATCATCACCCACTACTTCGTGAATGGCGCCTGGCTGGAAGACGGCGCCCTCTTGAAGAATGCAGCGCGACTCAGCGGCATTCCCGGTGTTCTGCTGCAGGGAAGGTTCGATATCGAGGCGCCGCTTGTCACCGCCTGGGAACTGGCCCGTGCCTGGCCGCAAAGCGAGCTCAAGATCATCGAGCAAGCCGCCCATTCCACCTCGAATCCCGATATGACGGCGGCGATCGTTGCCGCCACCGACCGATTTCGCGATCTTCCTCAAAAATAATTTTCCCGCCGAAACCGCGGATGTGAGCGACATTCTGGTTCTGAACCGCCCGAATCGCCCGACTTTGGCCGCATCGCCCGCCTGCTACGTGCCGGCGCTCGCTGCCGGTGGCACAGCGGAATTTATCCGGCTCAACGAAAATCCTTAACATCAGGACGGCAACCCAGGCCTTTTGCGGGCGAAAGCCTTGTTGCGTGAATTACAATTTTATTCGATTTCGAGACAAATCCGCGTCGAATTTTATGCGCATTCGAGATTGTTTTGATCCAATCTTTATCGGTATTTGAATCAACTAAGCCTTTAATTCTATTGCGTAATTTTGCGTGAGATAAAAACGTCTGTGCCATTGTCGCTCCAACTTAGGGGAGACGGCAATGACAACTGCGAACATCCTGAAAGGCGGCCTTCTGGCCGGTGCCATCATGATGGCAATGACGGGTTCGGGACAGGCGATGCCCGCCAGCATGGCCCTGGCAGGCAATGCCAGCCCGCCTATCGGACACTACGAATTCTGCAAGGCGAATCCGAAAGAATGCGCCTATGCCGGCGGCGATGCCGGCCCGGCCATCCTTACCGAGGATCGCTGGAAGGAAATCCTCAAGGTCAACTACACCGTCAATTCGACGATTCAGCCGGAGACGGATGAACAGATCTACGGCGTCGAGGAGCGCTGGGCGATTCCGACCACTGTCGGCGATTGTGAGGACTATGCCCTCCTGAAGCGCAAGATGCTGATCGACGACGGCTTCTCGCCGTCCGACACTCTGATCACCGTCGTGCTGCAGCCGAATGGCGAAGGCCATGCCGTGCTGACTGTTCGTACCGACCACGGCGACTTCATCCTCGACAACATGCGCAACAAGGTGCTGCTGTGGTCGGATACCGAATACACCTATCTGAAGCGCCAGTCCGCCGACGATCCGGCTCGCTGGTCGAAGCTTCAGGACGGCCGCACTGTCGCGGTTGGTAGCGTCAAGTAAACACGGCTCGCCGGCTCCGCCGGCAGCAGCCTTCGGCCCGGTCAGTCCCCGCATCCCCGTCCCCGACCGGTGCCCAAGAGCCGTTCCCGCTGTCCCGGGAACGGCTCACCTATTTCTAGCCCAGGGCGAGCGTTAGCTCGTCCCGTTCCGGTGACGTTGTCCCAAGACAGCACGCCCTTCAATTTTTTAGCAAATTGTTAACCCTGTCGACCCGATGATGCTGATCAGATTCATCATCGGCACCGGCGGTTCGTTTCTTTTCCCGTGGCCGAAACAGCGAAGAACCGCCATGAGCCACGCCGCGCACAGCGCACCGGAGGAGCAGCCGCTCCTTTCCATGGGTTTCCTGTTCCGAACGATGACGGTGATCGCCGTCCTTGCGATTCTCACCGTCGCGATCAGCATCGGCGGGCGTTGGTTCGGCCGGCATATCTCGCTTGCCGGCAACACCGACAGCACGGCCGAAATCACCCTGACCGTCGGTCGGGATACCGTGAAATTTCCCGAGAATGCCATCCGCTTTCCGAGCCAGAGACATGAAGGTGCGGCAGAGCGCGTCGATCTTTACCTCGCATGGCCCGATATGCAGGGGTACAACAAGGCAAATCACCTTCGATTCGACGATATCGCCCAGTCCTCCGGCCTGATCTTTCTCCAGATCACCCAGAGCACGATGTCGCGCGACATGTCCGGGCGGCTGGAGCCGATCTATTCGCATCTGCTCGACGGAATGCCCGAACCCTATCGCGACGGGCTGACACTGCATCGTCTTCGCGCCGACGCGGGTTACGGCGACGAGGTGCTGCTGACGGCGCCCGTCAAGGGCGGGCCGGACTATGTCGTGCGCTGCATATTGCCTTCAGCCCCAGACAAGGCGGCAAGCGGAGATTGTCAGCGCGATATCAAGGTCGGCAGGGATCTCAGCGTTCTCTACCGCTTCTCCAGCAGCCATCTGAATGACTGGGAACATATTGATGCCGCTATCCGCACCTTTGTGGAAGCGCGTCTTGTGAACCATTCCGCGACAAGTTTCTAAAATGCTCCCGGACCGTGAAATAAACGATTCATCATAAACGGATTGGTAACGCCGAGCCGTTAGTTTCAAACGACGGACTGTGCGGCGGGAGGTGTGCGGTTCCTGCCAAATATCTGAAATGCAAGCGAAGAGTGGAATAGTGTCAAGGTCAGTCTCCTCCGTATCATCGTCCCGATCCGGTAGCCTTTTCGCAAGGCTGTTGGCGGTCCTTTCGGTGGCCGTCACGATCGTCCTGGTCGATTCGATAAGTGCCGAAGCGGAAGCGGCAAATTCGAAATATGCGGGCATCGTCGTCGACGCCAAGAGCGGCAATGTTCTCTACAGCGAGAATGCCGATCGGCTGCAATATCCAGCCTCGCTGACCAAGATGATGACCCTCTATATGACCTTTGAGGCGTTGGAGCAGGGTCGCATTCGCTTGGATACACCGGTTCCCTTCTCTGCTCGTGCGGCAGCTCAGGCGCCGACCAAGCTCGGCGTACGGGCCGGCGGCACGATCACTGTCGAACAGGGTATTCTCGGTCTCGTCACTCTCTCGGCCAACGATGCCGCGACCGCCCTCGGCGAAATGCTCGGAGGCGGCAGCGAAGATCGCTTCGCCCAGTTGATGACCGCGAAGGCGCATGCGCTCGGCATGACGCGCACCACCTATCGCAACGCCAACGGGCTGCCGAACACCGCGCAGATGACGACGGCCCGCGATCAGGCTCGCCTCGGCATCGCCCTTCGCCAGCATTTCCCGCAATATTACGGTTATTTCTCCACCCGCGCCTTCAAGTTCGGCACACGGACGATCCGCAGCCACAACCGCCTGGTCGGTTCGGTGCGCGGTGTCGATGGCATCAAGACGGGTTACACGCGTGCTGCCGGCTTCAATCTGGTGAGCTCGGTGCAGGTGGACGGCAAGTCGATCGTCGGCGTCGTGCTCGGCGGCGCGTCGACGCCCGCCCGCGACGCCCAAATGCGCAATTTGATTGCGACTTACCTGCCGAAGGCTTCGAGCCGCGGTGGTTCCTCGGCGCTGGTCGCCGAGACAGCCCCTGCCCCGGCGATGATCGAAACGCCCGCTCCGGTCGAGCCGCAGAAAGCTCCTCAGCAGGTCGCAAAAACGATCACATCGGCCCAGCCGCCGGTTTCGGCCGCTGCCGCCGATCTCGGCCTGCCGCATAAGGGGCCTCTGCCGGATGCACGCTATCAGGTTGCCGAGACCGAGGTCGCCTATGCCGAGACCGCTGCGCCGAAGACAGACAACCCGCTGGTGACCCAGGCAATGCCTGCGCCGACCAAAGTCAAGACCAAGACCTTCAAGCCGCAGGCTGCGGCCGCTGTGCCGACGGACGAGAGCGATGCTGCCGTTGACAACGTCACGACCGCTTCGACCAGCCCGACCTCGGCCAATACAGGACCGGCCGGCTGGGTCGTGCAGGTTGGCGTTTCGCCGAGCCGACAGATGGCCATGGATCTCCTGGATAGCGCCAAGAGCAAGGGTGGCAAAGCACTGGCCTCGGCGAAGCCCTTCGCAGTCGCCTACGGCGCCGGCAGTGAGCAGGTTTATCGCGCCCGCTTCGGCGGCTTCGACGACCAGCGCGACGCCATCAACGCCTGCAAGGCCTTGAAGAAGGCCGGCGTCAAGTGCTGGGCCGCCGCCCAATGACCCATTCGATGCTGCCCACGCAAGTGCCGGCGGCATCGGTGACGGCCGGAATCGGTGTTTGCGTTTCCGGCCACCATTTTTGAACTCGATCAGTATTGGTTACGGGGAAAACAATGGCGATCAATGAGAATGTTCCGGGAACGCCTTCAGAGCGCCGCGCCGCGGCAAAGATGCGTTCCTCCCTGCACCCGCTGCACGAGGCCGCATTGCGCCTCGCCGAGCTCGGCCTGCAGCGGCCGAGGGCGAAGTCCGCGAAGACCCGGGATCTCATCAATCTGCTGCTTTGCCATGGCGCCCGCGCCTGGCGTTATTCCCAGCCGGAGGCGCGCATCCACCTGCATGTGACCTCGCCGGACGGCAGCGCACCGGTGCAGCTGCGCCTGCGTTGATCCTCGACAGGTCGATACGGTTTCAGATTTGGGCCGGGTGGCCCGGAGCCATCAGAATCTAGAGCAGGCCGAGTTCGGTCAACTCGCGGCGAAGATCCGCCGGCATTTCCGCGACGCCGGCGCCTAGGCTTGTCAGGTCGGGCGGCACGTCGTCCTGCACATAGTAGCGCCAGCCCTGGAAGGGCCGCTTCGGCTGCACCGCCGTCTCGATGACCTCGGGGCCGAGCATCAGCCGGCAGCGCGAAATCCCCTCGTCGTCTGTGAAGGTCTCGATGTCGAGCAGTTTTTGGCGCGCCTGTACCTGACCCTTGATCACCCAGTAGAGTGAGCCGCCATCCAGCAGCTCCTCCATCCGTTTCGGCACCATGCGCGTCGTGTGCACCGAATGCGGCTCAAGGCCGGCGGCAATGGCGCGCAGCGCCCGCTCCGCCACCCATTCGCGCAGATCCTCTATCGAGTCGGCGCCGACACAGAGTTTGATGAGATGCAATGCCATGCTGCCGTTGAAATCCTTTTGGCAGCGAGCGTCAAGCGCCAAGCTTAGAGCATCCACAAACTCAGCATTCGACGACGTTGACGGCAAGGCCGCCGGTCGAGGTTTCCTTGTATTTTTCGCTCATGTCGTGGCCGGTCTGGCGCATCGTCTCGATGCAGGCGTCGAGGGGTACGAAATGCTGGCCGTCGCCCTTGACGGCGAGTGAGGCCGCGGTGACGGCCTTGACCGCGCCGAGCGCGTTGCGCTCGATGCAGGGAACCTGCACGAGGCCTGCGACCGGATCGCAAGTCATACCGAGATGGTGTTCGAGCGCGATCTCGGCGGCGTTCTCGATCTGCTCCGGCGTGCCGCCCATGACAGCCGCAAGGCCGGCGGCGGCCATGGCTGCGGCCGAGCCGACCTCGCCCTGACAGCCGACTTCAGCGCCCGAGATCGAGGCATTGTGCTTGATGATGCCGCCAATCGCGGCAGCGGTCAGCAGGTAATCGCGGATGCCTTCCTGGTCCCAGTCCTCGTGGAAATGCTCGTAGTAGCGGATCGTCGCCGGAATGACGCCGGCCGCCCCGTTGGTCGGCGCAGTGACGACACGCCCGCCGGCCGCGTTTTCCTCGTTGACGGCCATCGCATAAACGCTCAGCCAGTCGTTGGCGAGCAGCGGGTTGACCCGGTTGCTGCGCCACTCCTCCTCCAGCTTGTCGTGGATCTTGCGTGCGCGGCGTTTGACGTTGAGGCCGCCGGGCATGATGCCATCCACCTTGAGACCGCGCTCGATGCAGGAGCGCATTGCCTCCCAGATGCGGTCAAGCCCCTGGTCGAGTTCCTCGCGCGAGCGCTGGCTCTCCTCATTCGCTCGTTTCATCTGCGCGATCGAAAGCCCGGAGCGCTCCGCCATCTCGAGCATCTGCTTGGCGGTCGAGAAGGGATAAGGGACGCGCGCGCCGCTGGCGGCATTCTTCTTCGCCCGCATCTGCTCCAGCTCGGTATCGGTGACGACGAAGCCGCCGCCGACCGAATAATAAATGCGCTTGAGGAGCAGCCGGCCATCCCTGTCATAGGCCGAAAAAGCCATGCCGTTGGCATGGCCTGGCAGCGGCTGTTTCTTGTCGAAGATGAGATCGGTCTTCGGCTGGAACTGATAGGAAGGATGGCCAGCCGGCGCAATGCGGCCAGTGCGCTCCACCGTATCAATGATGCCGTCCATCTTGTCCGGATCGACACTGTCGGGCGCCTCGCCCATCAGCCCGAGAATGACCGCCCTGCCCGTGCCGTGGCCGATTCCGGTATGCGCGAGCGAGCCGTGCAGGCTGACCTTGATTGCGGCGACCTGCGCGCCCGATGACGGACGCGGCCATTCGTCCGACAGGATCAGCTGGAGAAACCTGTTGGCGGCGGACATCGGACCCATCGTGTGCGAGCTCGAAGGCCCGACACCGATCTTGAAGACATCGAATACCGAAAGAAACATGGATGCGCCTTTTGAATACGAGATTGCAAGCTTAAGCGAGGCCGGTTTCGGATCCGCGCGGCGCACCGACATCGCATGGAGCCGGTGCGACATCGGGACTACACGCTAGAGCGCCGCGCGTCGAATAGGGCCGCGCTAGCACTTTGAGTTTGCGCATAGTCCTTTCCGAAAATCGAATCCGATTTTTCGGGATTATGCGCTAAACCAAGCGGTTCGCGTTACAGTCATTGCAGCATTCGAGGCCTATGTAGAGTGTGCTTTATGCCGATATCAACGTAGAACCGATTGGACACAGCGCGAGAAAAGACTGGATCGCGATCTTGGCCGTCAGCGCTGGGGTGCAACGGCACTGGCGGAGGCTGTCCCGGCTAATGCCGGGCAAGTTGAACGCCTTCGTTGATGCGGGCTCCCCGGATGAGGCCCGGGGATGTTGAACAACTTGTCCGTTGCTGGACTAGTGACACCTTGCAGATTGGAACGACATCTCGGAGATTTGAAACATGGCGCTCAAGCGGATGGACAATGTAGGAATCGTCGTCGAAGACCTCGAAGGAACGATTGAATTCTTTCGCGAACTCGGCCTCGAGTTCGAAGGGCGGGCCACGATCGAAGGAGAATGGGCTGGACGTATCACTGGACTGGGCGACCAGCATGTCGAGATTGCTATGATGCGTACACCTGATGGACACAGCCGGCTCGAACTCTCCCGCTTTCTGAAGCCGCGTGTCGTCGCCGATCACAGGAATGCCCCGGTCAACGCACTTGGCTACCTCCGCGTGATGTTCACCGTGGACAATATCGACGAGACGCTTGAAAGGCTCCGTACGCACGGCGCGCGGCTCATAGGCGAAGTCGTGCAGTATAAAGACGCGTATCGGCTCTGCTACATAAGAGGGCCGGAAGGACTTCTCATCGGGCTCGCCCAAGAACTCGGCTGAGCGCAATACGAAGACGATGATGAAGGGCGTTCAATGCCAGCGAGAATCTGGGCTATGCGCGACGCTTCTCGTTGAGATTATCTTGAATGACGCCATCGGCCTCATCCCACGCTTCGGGCGTCGTAGAGACTTGTCGTTGATCGGCCATGGTTGAAGTCGCGCCGTGCAGCAGACGCTTTTCAACCTCTTGCAGATTGATGATCGCGCGGTCCGTTTGATCAGCCGGAGTCTTGCGCGAAACCACGCGCGATCGATTATCCTGCCATAGCCGAACCAGCCGCTGCCGACCGGGAACCTCGATCGTCTCGTGGATGAACCATGCCCCGACTGCCGCTACGAAAAGCGTCACCACAATGAGCGCCGGTTCCGGCATCAAGACATCAAAAGTCAGACGCGTCAGGAACATGATGGGGACATGGAAAAGGTAGAGTGAAAAGCTGATCTTTCCTAGAAACCGTATTGGCGCAGCCGCCAGGACATGTGCAGCGACGGGAGGTTGTCGAGCGACGAGCCCGACAATTACGGCTGCGGCCACCGCACTTTGCAGGCCCCAGAATTCAGGGGAAAAGCCCGACACGATATGCCTGTAAGTGAAAAACACCGCCAGAAGGAAAAGCGTCAAAATCCCTGTGAGGACAGACGGAATCCAGCTGTACCAGTAGGAATGCATCATTCCGGCAAGTGCGCCGAAAAGAAAGTAAGGGAGCTTGGAGACCAGCATTATTCCCGGGCCGGGCAATTCAACCAGGCCGTCCGCGACGACGACCACGGTGAGGCCCACAATCAGGCCGCTATAGCGTTGCGGCTGGGCCAGGCAAAGCCACAGGACAGGAAAAAGCAGATAGAATTGGATCTCAGGTGGTATCGACCAGAAAACACCGCTGGAGCCGAGAAGAAAGATATGGCGCACAAAATCCGCGCCGCCCATGATCGGCTGAACAAAATCCAGATTTTGCATGCTCGACAGCATCGCTACGAAAACGACTGCGGCGAGATAAACCGGATAGATGCGAGCAAAGCGGCTCACAAGAAAATCCATCACGTTTTCTCTCGTAACCGGCCGTGAGCCGTAGAGATGAGCCATCAGGAAGCCGCTAAGAGAAAAAAACAAACCCACAGCTTCATCGCCCATCGTCACGAGATGCCGAGCTGTCACGGGAAAGATAAAGCCAATATGGGCTCCAACGACCAGAAGCGCAGCGACACCGCGCAGGCCATCAAGACTCGGGATGTAATCCGGCCGGCTCATGGGGCACTTTTCAAATTAGGTGTTCATATCCAGTCCTGAACAATTGGCCGTCACAACTTTACAAGCGGTTAACGCGGTGCGTTCGTCTGCTGGTTGCCATGCAGGACGCCACTTCGGGTAGCTAAGTTTTCCGGCCAGGCGGCGCTTTCTCCAGAAGATGCCGGTCGGCGATCCACTAAGCCTTGTCGTTTCCAAGCGGCTCGATTATGCCGAAGTGCTGCGTGGCTGAAAGCCCGCGTAAAGCCGCCGAACTCGGCCATGCGGCATAATCCGACTTGCGGCATAGTGGCCGCTTTCCTGCGGAGACTGAATCACTGATGACGATGGCGGACTACATCGCTCTGGCCTTCTTTGCCTGTATGTGGGTGGGCTATTCCTGGCTGCTGCAGGGCCGCACTTTCTTCGGACGCACCAGCCTGACGCATGCGATGATCGAGCGGCGCCGGGAGTGGATCTACAATTCGCTGCGCCGCGATTTGAAGATGATCGACACGCAGATCATGGCCGGCCTGCAGAACGGCACCGCCTTCTTCGCCTCGACCTCGATCTTCGCGATCGGCAGCTGCTTTGCCCTGCTCGGTGCGACGGAAAAGGTCGACGCCGTTTTCGCCGACCTGCCCTTCGTCTTCCACGGCGGCCACGCCGCCTTCGAGCTCAAGGTCGGAGGGCTCGCGGCGCTTTTCGGCTATGCCTTCTTCAAGTTCGGCTGGTCCTACCGGCTGTTCAACTATTGCACCATTCTTTTCGGCTCGATCCCGATGCTACGCGAGGCCGAAAGCGATGTCATCGCCGCCGAGCGAGCCGCCGAACGCGTCATTCGCATGAACGTCATTGCTGCCAGCAATTTCAACGAAGGCCTGAGGGCGATCTTCCTGTCGATCGGATATCTCGGCTGGCTCATCAACCCTTATGTCTTCATGGTGACGACATCGGTTGTCATTTTCGTGCTGGCGCGCCGGCAGTTCTTCTCGGAAGCGCGTCTGGCGATCATGGATGTCGGTTCGCCATCAAATCTCCACCTTTCTGCTATTCGCCGCGATATGCCGTCGCGCGACGGAAATGATTTGCCCGAGGGCTTCTGATGACATTGCCGGCAATTGAAGCCGATGCCGCGGCCAGACCGCCACGCATCGGTCTATTGGATACCGCGCGCGGCGCCGCGCTGATCGCCATGGCGACTTACCATTTCAGCTGGGACATGGAGTTCATGGGGTATCTCGCGCCGGGCACGGCCGAGACCGGCTGGCTGAAAATCTATGCCCGGGCGATCGCCACGACCTTTCTCTTCATCGTCGGAATCAGCCTGGCGCTCTCGAGCACGCCCGAAGTGCGCTGGCCCTCCTTCTGGAAGCGGTTCGGCATGATTGCCGCTGCGGCCGCGCTCATCTCGATCGCCACGCGCATCGCAATGCCGAACGAGTGGATCTATTTCGGCATCCTGCATTGCATCGCGGTGCTCACGCTCATCGGCGTGGTTTTCGTCAGGTTGCCGCTCGCTTTCACGCTGATCGTCACGGTCGCCCTCCTGGCCGCGTGGATCACCGACAATTTCGGAACACCGGGCCTGCTTCGATCATCTTTCTTCGATCCCAGATATCTTGCCTGGATCGGCCTTGCCGAGATGCCCGAACGCTCCAACGACTACGTCCCGCTCTTTCCATGGGGAACGCCCTTTTTCGTCGGATTGAGCTTTGCCTCGATTGCCCTCAGAACCGGGATTGTCCACCGGCTTGCCGCCATCGGCACCGACTCCAGGTGGACGGCAAAGCTTGGCCGTCACAGCCTTGCGTTCTACCTCATTCACCAGCCGGTTTTGATCGCTCTCGCCTACGGACTTTCCCTTGTGGTCCCGCCGCCGAAGCCTGATCCGGTCGAAACTTACCTAAAGCAATGCAATGCCGCTTGCGTCATGCAGCAGGGCGAAGCGCTCTGCCGCAGCTTCTGCCAGTGCACGCTGCAAAAATTGCAGACGCAAAGCCTGCTTACCCCACTGCAGGCGGGGACGATCGACATAGAAAACGACGAGCGCGTCCAGACGATTGCCGCCGAATGCAGCGCCGAGGCGCAATAATGGCGGCCGCTCGGCGGCAGTTTCAGGTGGTGACGCCGATTTCGGCGAGGCGGCCGAGGCAGGCTTCTTCGATATTGTCGAGCTCGGTCAGCGTGTCGTCGATGTCCTTGCGCTTCTGGCGCAGATCCTCGCGCTTCTCGTCGACGCGTTTCATCAGCAGCTTGAGCTGGCCGAGCTCGCCCGGCGGCTCCTTGTAGACCTGGATGATCTCGCGGATCTCGGCGATGGTGAAACCGATGCGCCGGCCGCGCAGGATTTCCGCGATGAGACGCCGGTCGGCCTGCCTGAAGAGACGGGTGCGTCCTCGCCGTTCCGGATGGATCAATCCCTCATCTTCGTAGAAGCGGAGCGTGCGCGTGGATACACCGAATTCGCGCGTCAGCTCCGTTATGCTATAATATTTGTTCACCGGCATGTGTTCCCCGTCTGCACAGGCCATAATATTGACTTTTACGTAATAGTCAATTTCAGCGGTCGATCAGATGCCGAACCACCAGGTGGCGATGCCGAGAAAAGCGAAGAAACCGGTGCAGTCGGTCACCGTCGTGACGAAAACGGACGAGGCGATCGCCGGATCGGCTCCCATCTTGTCGAGCAGCAGCGGCAGAAGGATGCCGGCAAGGGCCGCCGCCATCAGGTTGATGATCATCGCCGCAGCGATCACGCCGCCGAGCTGGTAGTCATGAAACCAAATGCCGGCGATTGCGCCCATGATCGTCGCGAAGATAATGCCGTTGAGGATGCCGACGCCAGCCTCTCTGCGGATGATACGGCCGGCATTGTAGATATCGATATCGCGGGTAGCGAGCGCGCGCACCGTCACCGTCATCGTCTGCGTGCCGGCATTGCCGCCCATCGAAGCGACGATCGGCATCAGCACGGCAAGCGCGATCATCTTCTCGATCGAAGCGTCGAACAGGCCGATGACGCTTGCCGACAGCATCGCCGTGCCGAGGTTGATCAAAAGCCACAGGAAACGCGAGCGCGCCGTCGAGAGCACGTTGTCGGACAGTTCTTCGTCGCCGACGCCGCCGAGGCGCTTGATGTCCTCGTCGGCCTCCTCGTGGATGACGTCGACGACGTCGTCGATGGTCAAGACGCCGACCAGCCGGCCGTTCTCGTCGACGACCGCGGCCGAGAGAAGGTCGTACTGCTCGAAGAGCTGGGCGGCCTCTTCCTGGTCCATTTCGGCCGGGATCGGATGGTTCGTCTCCCGCATGATCTGCTCGATCTTCGTCTGCCGCTTGGTGCGCAGGATCTGGTCGAGATCGACGGCGCCGAGCAGCTTGAAGGTCGGATCGATGACGAAGATCTGTGAGAAGGAATAGGGCAGATCCTCCTCGTCGCGCATATAGTCGATCGTCTGCCCGACCGTCCAGAACGGCGGCACGGCGACGAATTCCGTCTGCATGCGGCGCCCGGCCGAACTTTCGGGATAATCGAGCGCCCGGCGCAGCCGCACCCGCTCGGTGAATGGCAGCTGGGCGAGAATCTCTTCCCGGTCTTCCTTGTCGAGATCCTCGAGAATGTAGACCGCATCGTCCGAATCGAGTTCGCCGATTGCCGCGGCGATCTGCTCGTTCGGCATCTGGTCGACGATTTCGCGGCGGATCGCCTCGTCGACCTCGGTCAGCGCCGTCATGTCGAAATCGTCGCCGAGCAGGCGCACCAGCGCCAGGCGCTGATCCGGCTGGATCGATTCCAGCAGGTCGCCTATTTCGGATTCATGCAGGCGGGCAACGTTCTGGCGCAGGAACAGCGTATCGCGGTCGGCGATCGCGGCGCCGACGAGCGCCAGGAAATCGCTGCGGACATTGCCGTCCTCGTCGTAGATGTCGGCTTCCTCGTCATCGCGCCTGCGAATGCGGTCTTCCCCGTCGGTCGTCGTCATCTGCCGCCTCGCATCTGGTTCGAATTTCAACGACTGCCGCCGCCATTCGCAAATGTCGGCCGAAAACACATTGTCAACAAGCGGATAAGTCAATCCGGCGCGCGCTTCCCGCAGCCGGAATTCCTGCTCCTGCTAGCCCAAAGCATCCTTGCCGTAAAGCTGCAAACCATGCTTCGTGATGACAATGCCTGCGGCCGGCGATAGTTTCCGCGACCGTCCAAGCACAGGAAGCCCGTCCCATGCCCATCCGTCCGATTCTGCGCTATCCGCATCCCGGTCTGAAGACCGTTTGCACGCCGGTGACGGCCTTCGATTCGTCGCTTGCCGAGCTCGCTGACGACCTGCTGGCGACCATGCGCGCTGCTCCCGGCGTCGGCATCACCGCCGCCCATATCGGCGTCCTCAGCCGCGTGACGGTGCTGGAGCTCGACAAGGCCGACGGCGTACGCCTCTACGTCAACCCGGAGATCACCTGGTTTTCGAAGGAGACGATGAGCCACGCCGAAGGCAGCGTCTCCATGCCAGGTGCGACCGACGAGGTGACGCGCCCGCGGGCAATCCGCTTCCGCTATAAGGATGGCGAGGGCGCCGGGCACGAGGATGCTGCCGAAGGTTTTCTCGCCATTTGCATTCAGCACGAAATCGATCAGCTCGACGGCATTTTCTGGCTGCAGCGCCTCTCGCGGCTGAAGCGCGACCGTCTCGTGAAGAAATGGGAGAAGACGACCGGCTGACAAATCGTCCGCCGCCTCGAACCATTGGCCGTTGCTCGCGTTCTCAAAAGAGAAAGCAAGGAGCGACGGCAATGGCAAGGATCGATGGCAAAACCCCGCGTACAGGCGATAAGCCCAGGGTTTCCCGAAACAATCTGGAGCTTTCCCGCGAAGAAGATTATCGCGACCTCGAGGAACGCAATCTTGACGATGGCTGGCCCTATGCCGACGGCACCGGCACTGAAGGCCCGGGAAACCGCCCCTATGGCGAGACCGCGGCCAATTTCGAGACCGATCCCAACAAGGGCTTCCGGATCGACGGCATCGACAGGGACGGAAACGAGAATCGTCTGAAGGATTCGCTGCGCGCCGATATGATCGATCGGGATGAAAGCGATGATCTGGAAGCGCGGGTGACGGACAACCTCGAAAACATTCCCGAGGTCGACATAAACAGCATCGAGGTCCACGCCGACGGACACGTTGTCACCCTGGAAGGCTCCGTGGAGACGATCGGCATTGCCCGCAAGGTCGAACTCAGCGCGCTTTCGGTCGACGGCGTCCATCATGTGCGCAACAAACTGCAGCTGACCGGTGTCGATGCGCATATCCCGAATGAGGATTGAACGCACACCCGATAAAAGAACCCGGGAGGCAGCCCCTCGCCTCCCGAATGGCCGCCGCAATATTACCAAAAGTTAATCAATTTCCGATTGTATCGAACATTGTTTTGTGCCTGTCAATTTTGCCTGTTTTTCTTAGGCGGCTTCCGTAACGAAAACGTCAAATCCGTTGACAAGACTGTGATTTCATTTGAACAAAAGGGTGGAGGCAGGCCTTTTTCATTTCACAAAATTGCCTGAATTGGGGCGCGAACTTCTCTTCGCCGGGGATGGCTTATGCTGTTGAATTCAACAGCAGATTGAGGAGATAAACTCATGCGCATCAAATTTGCTCTCGCCGCCTCCCTGTTCGCCGTCAGCCTCGCAGGCGCTGCCTTCGCCCAGTCGACCTATTCCGACGACTACACCAATGATAGCGATGGTTTTGCCCCGAGCCCGATGTCAAAGCCGGCCCAGGTGCATTACAGCAACCGCAGGGCCCCGGCCTATTCCAGCGACTACACCAATGACAGCGACGGTTTTGCCCCGAGCCGCATGTCCGGTCCTGCCGTCGACAAGATGGCGACCGCCAGCATCAAGCCCCTGCCCCCATGCCACAGCATGATCGGCCCGAGCGGCTCCCACACCAAGGGTGCCGACAGTGGAGCTTCCCGCACCGATGCATGCCGTGCAATGCACTGATCAGCGATCATCATTGGCTGAAGGAAAGGGCCGGAAGTCGGCCCTTTTTCTTTTAAATCCGCTTCGTCATCTCAGAAGACGAATGGAATGAGCCGGTAACGGGTCGTGGCCATGAAGGTTACGTATAAAGGATCCTGCTTGAGCAGACGCTCTTCAGCCAGCAGCCGAAAACATTGTGCCGTAAGGGCAATTGCATAGACGGCAAAGTTCCAAAAGCTCGGATGGACCAGGAAAAAGCCGATATGCGTCAGCAGATAGCCTGCATACATCGGATGGCGGATAAATTTATAGGGTCCGCCGATCTTCACGCCCCGATTGGCCGGCACCAGCCCGAAGCTTCGCAGCAACGTCAGCTTTGCCGCGATTTGCAGGCTGAAACCGAAGGCCATTGCCATCACGCAGAGCGGGATCGGCGCAAGCGGCTGCGAATCGGAGGGCGTGACGAGCAGCGGGAAGGTAGTGCCGACGGCGGTGACCATCCAGTCGAAAAGGCGCAGCGACGTATTTCTCGTCGGCCGGCGCGTCAGAATGAGGAAGGCCGCGGCCGCCTCTGAGACAATCAACAGGCAATCGATGATCGCCCGGTTGTCCCGCATCTGGGGCACGACACGCATGACGATGGCGACGAAGAAATATCCAATGAGGGCCTTCTCGACGATATCGAGAGCAAAATGAACATCGAGGAGTGACCAGCTTGACGCCTGTTTTTTCATTGTCCTCAACCACTTTCGCATGCACAGAGCCGAGTTTACCTCTATATGCGCCATTGCTAATTATGTATTAAGGCGCTCTATGAATTTTCACGGTGCAAATGCTCTTGCTTCTCCGATCCGGCTGCAGAACGCAGCAACAATGACAAGCTTAAAGGCATTGTCACAGGCAGTAGAGTTCTGTCAGGATCTGCCGCAACTATTGCGCGGCGAGCGTTCCCTTGAAAGGGAGATGGTGCGGTCGAGAAGACTCGAACTTCCACGGGTTGCCCCACAGCGACCTCAACGCTGCGCGTCTACCAATTCCGCCACGACCGCATCGTGGTAGGTGCCGATTTGCGTCGGCGGGGCAGCATGTAGCAAAAGCATTTGGGGTGCACAAGGGCGATATGACAGTTTTTTTGAAAACCTGTCACAGCATTTGAATTGCCCTCCAAACGGGTCCATATACGGCTGCTGCCGCCCCTTTTTTCGCAGGCAATACGGGAGAGCGGCAAGGAATGGCTATGCTTCGTACCGATCTCGAATTCTCCATGCTTCCGAAACTCGGCTCCAGCCCGGTGCGCTGGCGCATCGCCGATGGCCTCGTTCCCTATGAGGAGGCGGTGGAGACGATGGAGCGTGAGGTGGCGGCGATATCAGATGGCGGTGACGAGCTCGTCTGGCTCGTCGAGCATCCGCCGCTTTACACCGCCGGCACCAGTGCCGATGCGCGGGATCTGGTGGACCCGAACCGTTTTCCGGTCTTCGGGACGGGGCGCGGCGGGGAATATACCTATCATGGGCCTGGCCAGCGCGTCGCTTATGTCATGCTCGACCTCAAGCGGAGGCGCCAGGACGTGCGCGCCTTCGTCGCCGCCCTGGAGGAGATCGTCATCCGGACGCTCGATATGATGAACGTGCGCGGCGAGCGGCGCGAGGATCGCGTCGGCGTCTGGGTACGCCGCCCCGAGAAACTGCTGCTGGCCGATGGAACGATGGCGGAAGACAAGATCGCGGCCCTCGGTATCAGGCTGCGCAAATGGGTGACTTTTCACGGGCTGTCGCTCAACGTCGATCCCGATCTCGATCATTTCAGCGGCATCGTGCCCTGCGGGATATCGGGCTATGGCGTCACCAGCCTCGTCGATCTTGGCCTGCCTGTCATGATGGCGGATGTCGATATCCGGCTGCGGGCCGCCTTCGAGCAGGTTTTCGGCGAAACGATGAGCGAGGTCTGATCTTCGCCGTTGCCGGCTTGATTTGCCTGGCTTTCCCGTGGTTGATGGCATGGTTCCCTTCAGAATCGGCAGCCATGTCAGAGCATTCAGCCCATCAAAATTCCCTGCAGGGCATGGCCATCATGTCCGGCGCCATGCTCATCCTGCCGACCATGGATGCCATCGCCAAATACATGGCGACCTTCGAGGCGATGTCGCCGGGCCAGGTCACTTTCTATCGCTTCTTCTTTCAGCTTGCCTGCACCTTGCCGTTTCTCTTCGCCTTTTTCGGGCGGAAGGCGCTTTCGGCCAAACGGCCGTGGATGAACCTGCTGCGCGGCGTGCTGCACGGTGCCGCGAGCCTGCTCTTTTTCGTTGCCGTCAAATACATGCCGCTTGCCGATGTCTTCGCCATCTATTTCGTCGAGCCCTTCATGCTGACCGCCATGTCCGCGCTGTTTCTCGGCGACAAGGTCGGCTGGCGGCGCTGGATGGCGATCGTCGTCGGTTTTGGCGGCGCGATGATCGTCATTCAGCCGAGCTACGAGATCTTCGGCCTGAAGGCCCTGCTGCCGGTTGCCTGCGCCTTTCTCTTCGCGCTCTATCTTTTCCTCAACCGCGCGATCGGCGAAGCTGATTCGCCGCTGACCATGCAGACGATGTCTGGCATCGGTGGAGCAGTTTTCATGGCGGCCGCCCTTGTCGTCGGAAGCGGTTCCGGCAGTGCCGATTTTGCCATCTCCCTGCCCTCCTCCATTCTCGGCCTCGTCCTGCTTCTCATCCTAGGCTCGATTTCGGGATATGCGCACCTGTTGGTGGTCAGGGCTTTCCGGCTCGCACCGCTGTCGCTGCTTGCGCCTTTCCAATATTTCGAGATCATCTCGGCGACCGTGCTCGGCTATGCGGTGTTCAACGATTTCCCGAGTTTTTCCAAATGGATCGGCATCTTCATCATCGTCGCTTCCGGTCTCTTCATCATCTGGCGTGAGCGGCTGCAGGCGCGATCGTTAAAATCTTCCTGACCGGGCAAATACGGGGTTAACTCCCCTTCTTGAGGGATCGTCAATTCGCAGACGGTAAAACAATCTTCGGCTTCATGATGAAGTCTGGAGTTAAAACATGAGCGAATTCCGTCTCGCTTTTCCGGCCTCCGTCGTGGCCGGTAAGCATCGGCTGACGGCCGAAGATATAGTGCTGCTGCGCAAACATGCCTTTCCGGAAGGTATCCGGACATCTCAGGATGTCGTGGCGATGTTGGCACTGAACAATTCCTGCCCTGAAAAATGCACCGAGTGGAATGCTTTCTTCGTGGAGCAACTCGCCGGTTTCATCGTTAATCACACCTATCCGCAGGGCTCGCTTGATGAAATCAACGTCGCCTGGATCATGCGCATGTTTACGACCGATGGTGTCGTCAACTCGGCGCTGGAGCTCGAGCTCATTCTCCATGTTATGGAGATTTCGGCCGATGTTCCGGGCGAACTGAGAGCCCTCGCCCTCGATCAGCTTCGGCTGGCGATCACCGACGGCATCGGCGGCTACAAGTTATCGCGCGCCGTCGACCGCCGGAACATCACCCGCCAGGATGTCGATTTCGCGATGCGCATATTCAGAGCCATCGCCGAAGGCGGCGTCATCGCCGTCTCGCCGGCCGAATATGGCGTGCTCCAGCAGATCGAGCAGGCAACGCTGCCTAGCGCGAATCATCCGCACTGGAACGGCATCATGGCCGCTATCGAGCTGCGCGACCGTCCTGGGCCGCGGCGTAGCCGCTGGCTGCGCATCGTCGACGAAGAACCCGTCTGGGAAGCCGCCGTCGCCTGACGCCTTGCAGCGTGACCTGCCTCAAGCCTGATTGTGCGTTCCGATGTTTTGTGCGTAAAACTTCGGAACGCATTTCTGGGTGGAGTCTCGATGTTCAAGAAAATCCTGATCGCGAATCGCGGCGAAATCGCCTGCCGCGTGATCAAGACTGCGCGCCGCATGGGCATTTCGACCGTTGCGGTCTATTCGGATGCCGATCGGGACGCGCTGCATGTCGAGATGGCCGACGAGGCCGTTCACATCGGCTCAGCCGCGGCCTCCGAGAGTTATCTGGTCGCCGATAAGATCATCGCTGCCTGCAAGGCGACGGGCGCTGAGGCCGTCCACCCCGGTTACGGCTTCCTCTCCGAACGTGCTTCCTTCTGCGCCGAGCTGGAAAAGCAGGGCATCGTCTTCATCGGGCCGAAGCCCAAAGCCATCATGGCGATGGGCGACAAGATCGAATCGAAGAAATTCGCCAATGCCGCCGGCGTCTCCACCGTGCCCGGCCATCTCGGGGTCATCGAGGACGCCGCCCATGCGGAATTAATCGCTGGCGGGATCGGTTATCCCGTCATGATCAAGGCCTCGGCCGGCGGCGGCGGCAAGGGCATGCGCATCGCCTGGAACCCGGCGGAAGTGCGCGACGGCTTCGATCGCGCCAGCTCGGAGGCGAAAAGCTCCTTTGGCGACGACCGCGTCTTCATCGAGAAGTTCGTCGTCGAGCCGCGCCATATCGAGATCCAGGTGCTGGCCGATGCGCATGGCAATGTCGTCTATCTCGGCGAGCGCGAATGCTCGATCCAGCGCCGGAACCAGAAAGTGGCGGAAGAGGCGCCCTCGCCCTTCCTCGACGAAGCCACCCGCAAGGCCATGGGCGAGCAATCGGTGGCGCTGGCAAGAGCCGTCGACTACCAGAGCGCCGGCACCGTCGAATTCATCGTCGACCGCGACCGCAACTTCTATTTCCTCGAAATGAACACCCGCCTGCAGGTCGAGCATCCCGTGACCGAACTCGTTACCGGCATTGATCTTGTCGAGCAGATGATTCGCGTCGCGGCGGGAGAGCACCTACCCTTCACTCAGGCCGATATCAGGCTTGACGGCTGGGCGATCGAGAGCCGGCTCTATGCCGAAGACCCCTACCGCAACTTCCTGCCCTCGATCGGCCGCCTGACGCGCTATCGTCCGCCGGCCGAAGGCAGGACAGGCAATGTCGTTGTGCGCAACGATACCGGCGTCTTCGAGGGCGCGGAGATTTCGATGTATTACGATCCGATGATCGCCAAGCTCTGCACCTGGGCGCCAACCCGGCTCGAGGCGATCGAGGCCATGGGTCAGGCACTTGACGGCTTCGTCGTCGATGGCATCCAGCACAATGTGCCTTTCCTTGCGGCGCTGATGAAACATCCGCGCTGGCGCGAAGGCCGGCTTTCCACAGGCTTCATCGCCGAGGAATATCCCGATGGTTTCGCGCCGATGAAACCGGATCGGGCGGAGGAGGCCGTGCTGGCAGCGATCGCACTCTCCGCCTCGCTGATCGAGACGAGCCGCCGCGAACGTTTCGCCGATCGCCTGCGCGCCGCATCGGGCGCCCTGCGCGAGGATTGGGTGATCAAGCTCGGCGGCAACTATGTCGCCGCCAGATTGCTCGACGGTCTCGTCACCATCCCCTTCGACATGGATATGGCGATAGAGGGCGAAAACAAGAGCGTTGTCACCGATTGGAGACCAGGCGATCCGGTCTGGAACGGCAAGGTCGGCGGGCGCGACGTCATTGCGCAAATCCGTCCTGTTCTCAACGGCTTGCGCATCGACTGGCAAGGGCTTTCGGTGACGGCCAAGATCTTTTCGCCCCGTCATGCAGAGCTCGACAGGCTGATGCCGGTGAAGCTTCCGCCCGATACGTCCAAGTTCCTGCTTTGCCCGATGCCAGGCCTCGTCGTTGCCATCGCCGTTGCCGAGGGCCAGGAGGTCAAGGCCGGCGAGACGCTTGCCGTCGTCGAGGCAATGAAGATGGAAAACGTGCTGCGTGCCGAACGCGATCTCGTCGTCTCCAAGATCAATGCGGCGCCCGGCGAAAGCCTGGCCGTCGATGCCGTGATCATGGAATTCGCCTGAGGCGACGGCGTGGTCAGCCCGTCATTCCTTGCTTGAAGTCAGCCGTCCCGTCGTACATATACGGAAAACCTCGAGCTCATGCATTCCGGCGAGAGCATCCGCAGCGGATTAACTGATGGCGACCACCTACACAACCGACCTCAAGGGTCTCGACGAGTTCTCCGCCCGTGAACTTTACGACCTCATGAGAATGCGCGTCGACGTCTTTGTAGTGGAGCAGAACTGCCCCTATCCCGAGCTCGACGGCAAGGATATCGATGCCCTGCATCTGCGGCTGCTGGATGGCGGCGAACTGCTGGCCTCCGCGCGGATACTGAGACCGCATGAACCGCAAGATGCGTCGAAGATCGGCCGCGTCGTCGTCTCGCCCGCCCATCGCGGCAAGCGTCTGGGCGATGCATTGATGAGCGAAGCGATCACCGCCTGCGAGCGGCTTTATCCGGCAAATCCCATCGCCTTGTCGGCGCAGGCCCATCTGCGCCGCTTCTACGAATCCTTCGGCTTTATCGGCACGTCTGAGGAATATCTGGAAGACGGCATTCCCCATATCGATATGGTCCGCCAGCCGGTCACTCAACCGGCATGAGGATATCGTCATGATCTACGTCGATGCCGACGCCTGTCCGGTGAAGCCGGAAGTCCTAAAGGTCGCGGAGCGCCACGGCCTCGAAGTCACCTTCGTCGCCAACTCAGGCCTGCGCCCCTCGCGCGATCCGATGATCCACAACGTCATCGTCTCTAACGCTTTCGATGCCGCCGACAACTGGATCGCCGAGCACGCTGGCGCGGGCGACGTCGTCGTTACCGCCGATGTGCCGCTTGCCGTACGTTGTGTCGCCGGCGGCGCCTTCGTCTCCGGGCCGACCGGGCGTGTCTTCGACGAGACCAATATCGGCATGGCGAGCGCCATGCGCGATCTCGGCGCACACCTGCGCGAGACCGGTGAGAGCAAGGGCTATAATGCCGCCTTCAGTCCGAAGGATCGTTCACGGTTCCTCGAAACCTTCGACCGCCTCTGCCGCCGCGCCAAGAGCATTTCCGGGGAGACCGGCGGGCAGCGGTGACGCCTGCCCGCAAGGGCGGCAAGAAACGGGTGGCATGGCAGCCATGCCTATTCCTATCTTGAACGTAGCCGTTTCCTTACGCATATAGGCACTATCGCAGACGACTGCGGCGTCCCGAGGATGCAACGTCGCGGGGACGGCCTCGCTCTTGAACAAGGAGAGGCTTATGGCCTGGTTTCTGCTTTTTCTCGCAGGTCTTTTCGAATGTGGATGGGCGATCGGCCTTAAATATACCGACGGCTTCACGCGGCCGCTGCCGACCGCATTGACAGTGATATCCATGGTGGTGAGCGTCGTGCTGCTCGGTCTTGCCGTGAAGCACCTGCCGATCGGCACAGCCTATGCGATCTGGACTGGGATCGGCACTGTCGGCACCGTGCTTCTCGGCGTCTGGCTTCTCGGCGATTCGGCCAGTGTCTCCCGCCTTGCCTGCATCACGCTGATCGTTGCCGGCATCGCCGGCCTCAAGCTTACCGCCTGATCCGCGAAAACACTGCGGGGCGCCGAAGCGCCCCGCAGCCGATAAGCATCAGGCCGTCTTGCGGTTGTCGACGGCAAGAGCGCCTGGACCGGAGAAGAACAGATAAAGGAAGACGAAGCAGAACAGGATTGCGGCGTCGCCCTGGTTGACGGCCGGGAAGAAGCTGCTCGGCGCATGCGCCATGAAATAGGCGACCGCCATTTCGCCCGCGAGAAGGAAGGCGATAGGGCGCGTCAGCAGGCCGACGAGAATGAGAAGGCCGCCGATCAATTCCAGAAGCGCGGCGAAAAGCATCAGCGGCGGCAACGAGCCGGACATCTGAGAAGCCGGGAAACCGAAAAGCTTCATCGTGCCGTGCTCGATGAACAGCAGCGCGGTGATGATTCTGAGAGCGGCCAGCCCATAGGGGCGATAGGCAGAAAGACGCTCGAAAGTTGACATTAAACCTCTCCTTTAAAAGAATAAGAGCCGAGCGTTAGCCTGTCCCCCGCAAGGATTGAACACACGGATCGCTGACGGCCGTTCACTTTTTCGACAGCGGGTAAACACCTGACTGCGCGGCTTTATTCGAAGGCGAATGTCAAAGCGGAATGTTGTCGTGCTTCTTCCAGGGGTTGGAGAGATCCTTGTTGCGCAGCATCTTCAGGCCGCGCGCCAGCCGCCGCCGCGTCGAATGCGGCATAATCACCTCATCGACATAACCGCGCTCAGCGGCGACGAAGGGCGAGAGGAACCGGTCCTCGTACATCTTGGTATGGGCGGCGATCTTCTCTGGATCGGCGATATCCTTGCGGAAGATGATCTCGACCGCGCCCTTGGCGCCCATCACGGCGATCTGCGCCGTCGGCCAGGCATAGTTGAGGTCGCCGCGCAAATGCTTCGACGCCATCACGTCATAGGCGCCGCCGAAGGCCTTGCGGGTGATGACGGTGAGCTTCGGCACCGTCGCCTCCGCATAGGCGAAAAGTAGCTTGGCGCCGTGCTTGATGAGGCCACCATATTCCTGCGCCGTGCCCGGCAGAAATCCCGGCACGTCGACGAAGGTGACGATCGGAATGTTGAAGCAATCGCAGAAACGCACGAAACGGGCCGCCTTGCGTGAGGCGTCGCTGTCGAGCACGCCGGCCAGCACCATAGGCTGGTTGGCGACGAAGCCGACGGTGGAGCCTTCGACGCGGCCGAAGCCGCAGACGATGTTTTTGGCGAAGCTCTCCTGGATCTCGAAGAAATCCCCCTCGTCCGCCACTTTCCGGATCAGTTCCTTGATGTCGTAAGGCTTGTTGGCGCTGGCTGGCACAAGAGTATCCAACGAATTGTCGGTGTCGGTCACCGACTGGTAACATTCGATTTCCGGCACCGGTGACGTGTTGGACTGCGGCAGGAAATCGATCAGGCGGCGCACCTGCAAGAGCGTCTCCACATCATTGTCATAGGCACCGTCGGCAATCGATGAGCGCGTCGTATGCACGACCGCGCCGCCGAGTTCTTCGGCCGTCACGGTCTCGTTGGTGACCGTTTTGACCACGTCCGGGCCGGTGACGAACATGTAGGAGGAATCGCGCACCATGAAGATGAAATCTGTCATGGCAGGCGAATAGACGTCGCCGCCGGCGCAGGGGCCCATGATGACCGAGATTTGCGGGATGACGCCGGAGGCGAGCACATTGCGCTGGAACACCTCGGCATAGCCGCCGAGTGCCGCCACGCCCTCCTGGATGCGGGCGCCGCCCGCATCGTAGATACCGACGATCGGCGCGCGGTTCTTCAGCGCCATGTCCTGCACCTTCATGATCTTCTCGGCATGCGCTTCCGAAAGCGAGCCGCCGAAGACCGTGAAGTCCTTGGCGAAGACGAAGACCGTGCGGCCGTTGACCGTGCCCCAGCCGGTGACGACGCCGTCGCCGGCGATACGGCTCTTGTCCATGCCGAAATCGGTGGAGCGATGTTCGACGAACATGTCGAACTCCTCGAAGGAGCCTTCGTCGAGGAAGAGGTCGATGCGCTCGCGCGCCGTCAGCTTGCCGCGCTTGTGCTGGGCGTCGATGCGCTCCTTGCCGCCACCGAGGCGGGCAACGCCGCGGCGGCGTTCCAGTTCTTCGAGAATTTCCTTCATGCGATCTCTCCTCGCCGCTGCGTATTCAATATGCGCTAGCGCATGATACCGAAAAATGTGAGCGATTTCCGGACGATATCAAACTGTTTAATTTCTTTAGCGGCCACGTCCGCTGAGCGAGAAGACCGAACGGATCCGTGCCGCGACGTCTTCGGCCATGATCTCGTCGGCAAGCTTCGGATCGGCAGCGATACTGGTCACCTCGAAAGCGCTGACGGCGATGACGGAGCCGTCCTCGACAGAGGCTGCGTCGATGCTGATCTTGGCGACGTTGCGGTCGTTCTGGAAGCCGAGTCCTTTCTGGATGGAAACCACCCGGATCGTCAGCACCACGCGCGGCAGCACGGTGTCACGCACCGTTGAGTTGATCGCAGCATTGACACGGTCATTGATACCGGAAAGCAATTCGGCCGGCATGTTCGGACCGGAGAGAACGACAGCGCTTCGCACATCGTAGACCGGCGCCTCGTGCTTGTTGGCCGAGAGGCTGACGCAGGCCGTAAGCGCAATGCAGACGAGTGCGGCCCGGCAAAAACACGACCTCAGCCAATTCATTGCAAAATCCCGCATTCCCCGTTGGAGTCGCAGATTTCGTCATAATGTCTGGGAAGGCAATATGTTTCAGGCGCTTAGGGCAAAAAAAACGTCCGTCGCCGCCTTGAACTCTGCAAAGCGCTTCGCCCGCCGCTCCTCGGCCTCCTCGTCGCGTCCCCAATGCTCGATCGTCCAATCCTCGTCGAGATGGGCAAGCGACCATGCCTCCTCCATGGTCACTATGTCCTCGGCGAAGGCGAGCGCCAGGATCGCCGAGCCGGTCAGCGTCGTGATCGTGTGGAGCACGGCGAGCTCCAGCGGGTTTTCGTGCCGTGCGAGCGTGACGGCAAAGGCGGCGGTCGCCTCGCGCGGCTGTTCGTGATGCATCACGCCTTCAACGAGGATGAAGCGGGCGCCGAGATCGTTCGCGGCCCAGTCGACAATCGGATCCCAGCGTTCCGCTTGGCGCTCCACCAGCCGTTCCGGCCCATCGGCCCGGTAGCAGAGCAGGTCGCTCGAGGAAAAGCGCAGAATATCTTCGAAGATCGCCTGCGTGTTGGAGACGATGCCATCGAGCGTGGTATTGACGAGCCTCGTTACCGGCATGGTGACGGGGTCGATGACCTCAGCCTGCGCTTCCCATTCTGCGGCAACGAGCCGGGCGAGTGCCTCGGTCGGCACGGCGAGAACCTGGCGTGCCGGCGTGCGCACCATCTTGCCGTCGAGCGTGATCGCAAAGCCGCCCTCGTGCTCGACAATTGAGACGTCAGTGTAGAAGCGCTTCGGCAGCGGCTTCTTCATCTGGATCTGCGCGCGGCGGATGGGATCGGGATGGCTCAGGCCTTCGGAAAGGTCGTTCAGCAGATCGCGCATGGGCTTACCTCAGGAAAAATGGCGCAATATTTCGTTCGGATGGTAGGCGATCGCATCGGCGCCATTGGCGATCAGCTCATCCACGCTGGCATAGCCCCAGGCAACGCCGATCGCCTTGGCGCCGGCAGCCTTTGCCATCTGCATATCGTAAACCGCATCGCCGATGACAATGGTGTCGGCCGCATTCATGCCGGTTTCGTCACAGCATTCCGTCACCATGGCCGGATGCGGCTTGGAGGGGCAATCGTCGGCGGTGCGCGCGACAATAAAATACTGGTCGAAGCCATGCGTCTCCATCACGAGGTTTAGCCCGCGCCTGGATTTGCCTGTCACCGCGCCGATCAGCAGATCCTCGCGCCCGCTGATCGCGTCGATCATCTCACGAATGCCAGGAAACAACGGCTCCCGGTAATCGAGATCCTGACGCACGATCGAGAACAGCGATTTGTAATGCGCCGTCATCTCGATGTCTTCCTGCTCGATATGTGGCCTGCCCTGCATGCGGGCGATCGCGATATCGAGGGACAGGCCGATAATCGACTTGGTGTCTTCAAATCGAGGTTCCTGCTTGCCGAACTTATCGAAGGTCCTGCGCATGGTTTCGTGGATCAGCCCGGCGCTGTCGACCAGTGTGCCGTCGCAATCGAAGAGTGCCAGTTTCATTCGGCATCCCTTTCGGCACTGGCAAGATCGAGACCGAGAAGATTCCACGTCTGCACCATATGCGGCGGCAGCGGCGCGCTGATGCGCAGTCGCCCGCCTGAGGGATGCGGGATGTCGATGTGGCGGGCATGCAGATGCAGCTTCTTCTGGACGCCGCCTGGAAAATCCCAGTTCGGATCGTCGTCGAAATATTTCGGATCACCGATGATCGGATGGCCGATATGCAGCGCGTGTACGCGCAGCTGATGGGTTCTACCGGTATAGGGCTCCATCTCCAGCCAGGCGAGGTTCTGCGCGGCGGTCTCCAGCACGCGGTAAAAGGAGACGGCATGGTCTGCCCCGTCCTCGCCGTGCTTGGCGATGCGCATGCGGTCGCCGTCGGCAGTCGGTTCCTTGACGAGCCAGGTCGAGATCTTGTCCTCGTGCTTGCGCGGCACGCCCTTGACCAGCGCCCAATAGGTCTTCTTGGTGTCGCGCTCGCGGAAGGCCGCCGTCAGCTTCTGCGCTGCACCGCGCGTCCGGGCGATGACGAGAACGCCTGACGTGTCGCGGTCGAGGCGGTGGACGAGCCGCGGCTTCTCGCCCTTCGGGCTGGTCCAGGCTTCGAGCATCTGGTCGATATGCCTGGCGACGCCGGAGCCGCCCTGCACGGCAAGACCGGGTGGCTTGTTGAGCACGATCACCTTTTCGTCCTCATGCAGCACCATGCGCGACAGCAGTTCGAAATCTGTCGAATGCTTGAGATCCTTGCCGGCGATCGGCCCGGATTTCAGCTTCGCATCGACATCCAGCGGCGGCACGCGCACGGTCTGGCCGGGCTGCACGCGGGCATCCGATTTGACACGGCCGCCATCGACGCGCACCTGGCCGGAGCGCAGCAGCTTCTGGAGCGGCCCGAATCCGAGCCCGGGAAAATGTACCTTGAACCAGCGATCGAGCCGCATGCCCGCTTCGTCGGGTTCAACCTTGATATGTTCTATGCCAGCCATAAATGATCTTTCGGAAATTGCAGCGCGGGCCGAGCCGGCGTTCTTGCCGCAGCCTTTAGAGCATTTTCATGCAAAACGGAAACCGGAAAAGAAATCAGGCCAAAGCGCGCATAACGGCGAGCCCAGATATGACGGCCGCCATCGAAAGCCCGACGCTCGCAGCGATGTAGACGCCGCCGGCGACGGCTTCGCCGCGCTCGAACAGCGAGATGGCGTCGAGCGAGAAGGCCGAGAAGGTGGTGAAGCCGCCGAGAAAGCCGGTAACGAGCAGCAGGCGCAGTTCCACCGAGGCGTTGAATTTCCGCGCAATCAGCTCGGTGAAGAGGCCGATGACGAAGCAGCCGACCACATTGACCGTGAGCGTGCCCCAGGGAAACGCCGGGCCCATGAGCCTCAGCGCCCATTGGCCGACATAATATCTGAGGAGGGAACCGATAGCGCCGCCGACTGCGACAAGGAGAGCCTGGATCATGAGCCGGATTTACCGTGTTTCGGGAACGATTCCAATCGAGAAGGAATGAATTCTTACCATTCGGTAAAATGCCAACGATTTTCTTATGATGGCACCAAGATCATACCGATACGGTGACGGCATGACCCAACTCTTGTCGATATCGGCCAGCACCGCCGCCATTGCCTTTGAATCGCTCCGAATCCCGCAGCGTGTGGCAACGAGCACCGCAGCGCGCGACGCGCGGCGCTTGGCTGACAGGCAATTGAAGGCTGAGAGCACCGACGATGTCGACGAGCCCTCCAGCATCATCCAGTCGACGGAAGTGGCGCTCGACCTGATGGCCAAGGGCAACCGCCAGCCGCAGGCAGGCCTGGAGCAGGCGCTGCGATCCTACGAGGATTTCTAAGGCAATCGCCTTCCGAACGAAAAGCTCGCGACTGCAATTGCTGTCGCGGGCTTTTCTGTCTTAACCGGCCTCGCCTTACTTGCCCTGTGCTGACAGCACCTGCAGCACCAGATCGACCTTGCCGGCCTTTTCGAAGGTCAGCGTCACCGGCACCGTGTCGCCCTGCTTGAACGGCGTCTTCACCTTCTGGAACATCAGATGCAGGTTGCCGGGCTCGAGCTTGACCGTTTCGCCGGCGGCAATGGCGACGCCGTCCTTCAGCTGCCGCATCCGCATGACGTTGTCCTTGGTCTCCATCGCATGGATCTGAACCTCGCCTGATACAGGCGACGTTACTGAGATCAGGCGATCATCCGCATTGCCATTGTTCTTCACCGTGAAAAAACCGCCGCCGACCGGCTGACCGGGCAGCATCGCCTTGGCGAAGCCGCCGGAGATTTCGAGATCGCCGGCCTTGACCGTTTCGCCGGCCGGCGCTGCAGCAGCCATGCCTGCCATACCGGACATATTCATGCCGGCCATATCATCATGGTCATGGCCGTGATCTTCGCCGGCGACGATCTTCAGCAGCGGCGCCGGGCTTTTGAGGCCATGGGCATCGCCGCCTGCCGGCGCCACCTGATCCCAGGCCGTGACGGTGTCACCGCAGATCTGCGTCACCGGAAAGGCGAGCGAAGTGCCGGCCTCGACGCCTGAAACTTTACCCTGGATGACGAAGGTGTCGTAAAAATCGTCGGAGAGATTGCCGTTCTTCCAGCGGATCTCGATCGCGCCTGTTTTCACCTTGTCGCCATGATTGTCGTAGGTCTTCTGGTAATCGCCCTTGATCACTTCGAGCTCCCAGCCAGCCTTCGGCTGCGGCTTTGCGAAGACGAAACCTTCAGGCAGCTTGACCCGCACTTCCGTCGTCGCCTTGCCGTCGCAGCCATGCGGCAGCTGCAGCGTGGCGAGAATGGTGCTTTCCTGTGTCGCCTGCTTGTCGAGGAAGGTCACATGCGCTTCGGCGCCGGCCGCTGCGGTTGCGGAAAAGAGGGCGACAAGCCCCAACGTCTTGATGGTCTGCGTCTTGATCATTTTCATCGGATATCTCCTCGCCGGCCGCGGCATTTCTCTCAGGCGGACCGGCATGTTGCGTTCAGATTGCGGAGAAAAATCAGACGGGAATAGGAGGAGCGCGGGAATTCGGCCGGCTGACGGCGCTTGCACCGGCAATCGCTGATGTTTCGATCGGCGAGTTGACGACCGAGGCAAGCTTGCGCTCGAGCCAGCAACCCGCATCCGGCGTTGGCAGCATGACCGAGGCCGATAGCCGACAGGCTTCGCAATTCGGCTTGAAGGCAGCGGTCTTGCCGTCGTCGTCCTTCACCGTCACGCAAAGCGAGGCAAAGGTGCCGTCCGGCAGCATATAGGCGGCTGTCTCATAACCCTCGGAAGCGGCGGCTCGCGGCACCTGATGGGCGAGGCCGAGCAAAAGCAAGCTCAATGCGCAAAGCATGCGCAGGAAGAGCGTCGCTTTCAGTCTGGTCTGCCGCATGAGATCCCCTTCAACAGCATCTCGCGATAGCCGGTTTCCCCGCCGAATGCAAAAGCAGATTTGCCACAGATCGGAGGCTTCCCTGAAGTATGGCGACAAAAATTTGTCAGGTCACGACATTTGGTCTTGCCAAGTGCTGCGCCCGCCGGATAATTGCGCCAACCCTGTTGGGAGAATCCGGTGCTTTCGCCACCGGTGCCGAAGGAGCAACCGCCCCGGAAACTCTCAGGCAAAAGGACCAGCAAGGGGCAGACGGAACTCTGGAGAGAAGCGTTCTCGAAACGCTCGCCGAAGGGATAACAATCTCAGGCGTCAAGGACAGAGGGGGCTCAGGAGAGAAGTGCGCAGCCGCGCCTTCAGATTTGAGCCCGCGCCCTTGTGAGAAGGCGCAAACCCCGGAGGCGTCTTTTGGACGATACCGCTGCCCTAAAGAAAACCCCGTTGCATGCCCTGCATCTCCAGCTCGGCGCCCGCATGGTGCCGTTCGCGGGTTACGACATGCCGGTGCAATATCCCGCCGGCGTCATGAAGGAGCATCTTCACACCCGCGCCGAAGCCGGCCTGTTCGATGTCTCCCATATGGGCCAGGTCATCGTGAAGGCGAAGTCGGGCAGCTATGAGGACGCCGCTCTCGCGCTCGAAAGCCTGGTGCCCATCGATATCCTGGGTCTTGCCGAAGGTCGCCAGCGCTACGGTTTCTTCACCGACGACAGCGGCTGCATTCTCGATGACCTGATGATCACCCATCTCGACGACCACCTGTTCGTCGTCGTCAACGCCGCCTGCAAGGAGGCCGATGTCGCCCATCTCCAGGCTCATATCGGCGACCGATGCGACATTACAGTCCTCAACCGCGCTCTGATCGCGCTCCAGGGACCGCGTGCAGTCGAGGTTCTTGCCGAACTCTGGGCCGATGTCGCGGCGATGAAATTCATGGACGTGCGCCACTGCCGCCTGCACGACGTGTCCTGTCTGGTCTCGCGCTCCGGCTACAGCGGCGAGGACGGTTTTGAAATCTCGATTCCATCGGACAAAGCCGTGGATGTCACCATGCGGTTGCTCGAACATCCCGATGTTCAGGCGATCGGTCTCGGCGCCCGCGATTCGCTGCGCCTCGAAGCCGGCCTTTGCCTCTATGGCAACGATATCGACACGACCACCTCGCCGGTCGAGGCGGCCCTCGAATGGGCCATGCAGAAGGCAAGGCGCTCCAGCGGCGCCCGCGCCGGCGGCTTCCCGGGCTCCGGCCGCATCCTCTCCGAACTTGAAAATGGTGCTGCGCGCCGCCGCGTCGGCCTGAAGCCGGAAGGCAAGGCGCCGGTGCGCGGCCACGCCAAGCTCTATGCCGATGCCGAGGGCAAGGTCGAAATTGGCGAAGTCACCTCGGGCGGCTTCGGCCCCAGCGCCGAAAGCCCTGTCGCCATGGGCTACGTGCCGGTGTCCCACGCCGCTGTGGGCACACAGGTCTATGCCGAGGTGCGCGGCAAGTTCCTGCCAGTCACCGTCTCTGCCCTGCCCTTCGTTACGCCAACCTACAAACGCTGAAACCCTGTTTTCCGAGAGGATTTTTCCATGCTGAAATTTACCGCTGAACATGAATGGCTCCAGCTCGACGGTGATGTCGCAACCGTCGGCATCACCACCTATGCCGTCGAACAGCTGGGCGACCTCGTCTTCGTCGAACTGCCCGAGATCGGCGCAAGCTTCTCCAAGAACGACGACGCGGCGACCGTCGAATCCGTCAAGGCGGCCTCCGAAGTCTATTGTCCGCTCGATGGCGAGATCACTGCTGTCAACGAGGCGATCGTCGCTGATCCCTCGCTCGTCAATTCCGATCCGCAGGGCGCCGGCTGGTTCTTCAAGCTGAAGCTCAAGAACCTTGCCGATGCCGATGGCCTGCTCGACGAGGCCGCCTACAAGGAGCTCATCGCGTAATGACGACGCCGACCGAATTCCAGTTCACCGACTATCAGCCCTACGATTTCGCCAATCGGCGTCACATCGGTCCCTCGCCGGCCGAAATGACCGACATGTTGAAGGTCATCGGCTATAACAGCCTCGACGGGCTGATCGACGCGACGCTGCCGCCCGGAATCCGCCAGAAGGCGCCGCTCGTCTGGGGCGCGCCGATGACAGAGCGCGAGGCGCTCGACAAACTGCGCGAGACCGCCAACAAGAACAAGGTGCTGGTCTCGCTGATCGGCCAGGGCTACTACGGCACGATCACGCCGCCTGTCATCCAGCGCAACATTCTTGAGAACCCCGCCTGGTACACGGCATACACGCCCTACCAGCCGGAAATCAGCCAGGGCCGCCTGGAAGCGCTCGTGAACTACCAGACGATGATCTGCGATCTCACCGGCCTCGACGTCGCAAACGCCTCGCTGCTCGACGAGGCGACCGCCGCTGCCGAAGGCATGGCCATGGCCGAACGCGTCGCCAAGTCGAAGGCCAAGGCCTTCTTCGTCGATGCCGATTGCCATCCGCAGACCATCGCGCTCATCCGCACCCGCGCCGAGCCGCTCGGCTGGAGCGTCATCGTCGGCAATCCCTTCACCGATCTCGATCCGGTCGATGTCTTCGGCGCGATCTTCCAGTATCCGGGCACGCACGGTCACGTGCATGATTTCACCGGCCTCATCTCGCGCCTGCACCAGGCGGGCGCCATCGCTGTCGTTGCCACCGATATCCTGTCGCTGACACTGCTGAAATCGCCCGGCGAAATGGGCGCCGATATCGCTGTCGGCTCGTCGCAGCGCTTCGGCGTTCCGGTCGGCTATGGCGGCCCGCATGCGGCTTATATGTCGGTCAAGGACGCTATCAAGCGCTCCATGCCCGGCCGCCTTGTCGGCGTTTCCGTCGATGCTCGCGGCAACCGCGCCTATCGCCTGTCGCTGCAGACGCGCGAACAGCATATCCGCCGCGAAAAGGCGACGTCGAACATCTGCACCGCCCAGGTGCTGCTCGCCGTCATGGCCTCCATGTATGCCGTCTTCCATGGGCCGAAGGGCATCAAGGCAATCGCCCAGCAGGTGCACCAGAAGGCCGTGCTGATGGCCAAGGGCTTGGAAAAGCTCGGCTATAAGGTCGAACCCAAAACCTTCTTCGACACCATCACCGTCGATGTCGGTCATATGCAGGGCCTCATCCTGCGCGCAGCCGTCGCCGAAGGCGTCAATCTGCGCAAGGTCGGCGAAACGAAGATCGGCATGAGCCTCGACGAGCGCACGCGTCCGGCAACGCTGGAAGCTGTGTGGCGCGCCTTCGGCGGCAATTTCGCGATCGCCGATTTCGAGCCTTCCTACCGCCTGCCGAAGGGCCTGCTCAGGACCAGCGAGTATCTCACCCATCCGATCTTCCACATGAACCGCGCCGAAAGCGAGATGACGCGGTACATCCGCCGGCTCTCCGACCGCGATCTCGCGCTCGACCGCTCGATGATCCCGCTCGGTTCCTGCACGATGAAGCTCAATGCGACGGCGGAAATGCTGCCGATCACCTGGCCGGAATTTTCGGATATCCATCCCTTCGTGCCATCAGACCAGGCACTCGGCTATCGCGAGATGATCGACGATCTGACGGAAAAGCTCTGCGCCGTCACCGGCTATGACACCTTCTCCATGCAGCCGAATTCCGGCGCGCAGGGCGAATATGCGGGCCTGCTGACAATCCGCAATTACCACATTGCGAACGGCCAGGGTCACCGCGACGTCTGCCTGATCCCGACCTCGGCGCACGGCACCAATCCGGCTTCTGCCCAGATGGTCGGCATGAAGGTCGTGGTCGTGAAGGTGCGCGAGAACGGCGACATCGATCTCGACGATTTCCGCGCCAAGGCCGAGGAACATGCAGACAATCTCTCGTGCTGCATGATCACCTACCCCTCGACGCACGGCGTCTTCGAGGAAACCGTCAAGGAAATCTGCGATCTCGTGCATGCCAATGGTGGCCAGGTCTATCTCGACGGGGCCAACATGAACGCCATGGTCGGCCTGTCCCGCCCAGGTGACATCGGCTCCGACGTCAGCCACCTGAACCTGCACAAGACCTTCTGCATCCCGCATGGCGGCGGCGGTCCCGGCATGGGCCCGATCGGCGTCAAGTCGCATCTGGCGCCTCACCTGCCCGGTCATCCGGAAACCGACGGCCGTTCCGGTGCGGTTTCGGCGGCGGCTTTCGGCTCGGCCTCCATCCTGCCGATCTCCTGGAGCTACTGCCTAATGATGGGTGGCGAAGGCCTGACGCAGGCGACCAAGGTGGCGATCCTCAACGCCAACTATATCGCCACCCGGCTGAAGGGTGCCTATGACGTGCTGTACAAGTCGAAGACCGGCCGCGTCGCGCATGAATGCATCATCGACACGCGCCCGCTGGTCGACAGCTCAGGCGTCACGGTCGACGATGTCGCCAAGCGCCTGATCGACTGCGGCTTCCATGCGCCGACCATGAGCTGGCCGGTTGCTGGCACGCTGATGATCGAGCCGACCGAATCCGAGACCAAGGCCGAGCTCGACCGCTTCTGCGAAGCGATGCTGGCAATCCGCGAGGAAGCCCGCGCCATCGAGGAAGGCCGTATGGACAAGCTCGACAATCCGCTGAAGAACGCTCCGCACACGGTGGAAGACCTCGTCGGGGAATGGAACCGGCCCTACAGCCGAGAGCAGGCCTGCTTCCCGCCCGGTGCCTTCCGCGTCGACAAGTACTGGTCGCCGGTCAATCGCGTCGACAACGTCTATGGCGACCGCAACCTGATCTGCACCTGCCCACCGGTCGAGGCCTATGCAGAGGCAGCCGAGTAGCGTCAAGCCTGATGCCGTAGTAAAGAGCCTGACAATCCAAGCCCCTTCCATCATGGGAGGGGCTTTCCAAATTCTGATAGAAATGCGCGAAGGAAGTCCCCATGCCCCAGGATCAAAGCGAAGCAAGAATGCGGGCGCCCTGGTCGAAGCCTGTGCTCATCGCCCTCGAAGAGCCCGGCCAATACGTGACCATCGATAACACCCAGGCCGCCTCCTGGGCGATGATCGAGGACTGGCCGACGGAGGACGGTTCCGCACTCGACCAGGCGCTGCTGATTTGCGCCGACGTCATCAAGGGCAAGCGCACCGGCGAGGATGCATGCAAGGCATTCATCGCCGCCGCCGTCGAAGCCGGCCTCGATATCAAGGCCTGAACGGCGGCGATCGGACGATGCGCGCCAGCCCCCTGCTCTCCATCGGCGCCAAAGCGTGTCGGTTTAAAGCCTAGAAGCGCTCGCCGACCATATCCTCGCTTTTGGCCCACAATACCTTGGCCGTCTCGGGATCGAGCGCGTAGCTGCGCACGCCTTCGGAAATCGGGCTGACCTCCGCATCCGTCACTTCGGAGATGTGGCAATTCTCGCAATATCTGCCGCCGACCGCGTCTGCCGGGGCGACGAAGCCTGCCCAGACTGATGTAGCGGCCCCCTGAGGGATCGTCTTCCGCTGGAAGGGCGGCTTGCCCTCGACGGCGAGTGCGGCGTTGATCTGCGCCAATATGCCTTCGATCATGCCGGGGTCGAGATGACGGTCGAGCTCGGTCTGGATGCCGCCGGGATGCAGTGCCGTTGCACGGATGCCGCGCTCCCTCAGGCGTCGGTCGAGTTCCACCGCGAACAGGATATTTGCGGTTTTCGACTGAGCGTAAGCCGCCCAGGGCTCGTAGGTCTTGCTCTCGAAATTGAGGTCATCGAGACTGAAAGGTGCCATGCGATGGCCCGAGGATGCGACGATCACCACGCGGCCGCCCGATGTGACGAGCGGGGCGATGCGGTTGACCAGCACGAAATGACCGAGATGGTTGGTGCCGAACTGCGTTTCGAAACCATCGGCGGTACGGCCGAAGGGAGCGGCCATCACGCCGGCATTGGCAATGACGACATCGAAGGGGCGGCCATCCTTGATAAGCGCATCTGCGCAGGCGCGCACGCTTGCGAGTGAAGCAAGATCGAGCTCGACGATATCAAGGCTACCGCCATTGGTAGCATCGGTGCGCACGACTTCCGTTGCCTCCCTCGCCTTTGCAAGGTCACGTGCCGTACCCACCACCTGCGCTCCGTGGGCTGCCAGCACGCGCGCGGTTTCCACGCCGAGGCCGGCCGAAACACCCGTCACCAGCACGCGCTTGCCGTTGAGATCGACGCCGGCGAGCACCTCGTCGGTGGTCGATGTCGCGCCAAAAAGTCCACTCATGATTTTCTCCTTGATCATGGACGCACCGCTCCGGACTGGTGAACCATTGCCCACCGGCCTCAAATGGAATAAAAGGAGGATGCCTCCAGATAAATACGGAGGGCACCTCCGCTTATCAAGGGGACTTCTCGTAAATGGCCGAAAAAAGTGACGGGTCCACCGTCCGAAAGCCGCGCGCGGATGCCGAACGCAATCGTCTTCTGCTGATGGAGACGGCAAAGACCGTCTTTGCCGACAAGGGTTCCAGCGCCAGCCTGGAGGAAATCGCACGCATTGCCGGCGTCGGCATCGGCACGCTCTATCGCCATTTCCCGACGCGCGATGCACTGGTTTCTGCCATCTACCGCAACGAGACGACACAGCTTGCTGCCGCCGCCAAAAGCCTCGCCGAAACTCATCCCCCTGTCGAAGCGCTTCGCCTGTGGCTGGTGCAGTTCGTCGATTATGTTGTGACGAAACGCGGCATGTCCGAGGTGCTGGATTCTTTAGTCGGCGGCACCTCCGAGCTCTATGCCGATTCCGCCGATTTGATCATAGGTGCCGTCAATCTGCTGGTGGATCGCGCAGTCGCCACCGGTGAAATCCGTCTGTCTATGGACCCGCTCGATATCCTGCGCGCGCTGGCGGGCGGCGCGAGCATCAGCTACGGCCCCGCCTGGCGGGATGCGGCAAGGCAACTCATCGATATTCTGATTGCGGGCATGCGAGCCGGTCGCTGAGGCTGTGGCGACGTCGCCATGGAGAATTTCCGCGCCAAGCTTCGATGCGCGGCGCGAACTCGGGTGTGCCCATTTCGAGGCATAGGTTCAAATTTAACCTTTCTTAGCAAGTCTCTGTTAGCAATTCAAAATGGGCGATTTCCACTCCGCATGGATATTGCCGTCGATTTTTGTTTTGCGTGCAGGTTCTCATGCGTCCATCGGCTGTGCCAGCAATTCTCCTCGCCGCCCTGATTCTCTCGGGATGCTCCGCCAGTTCCGGCGCCGAAGACGTGCTGGCGAACGTGCCGTCATCGGAAACCACCAGCGCCATCACCAAGCCAAGCGGCCCGATACCGGCTGCAGCCGTCGGTAATCCCGCGCCGCAGGCAAGCCCGCCGCAGCAGGCGCTGAGCTGGACAGGGCCGGTTCCAGAACCGCAGGCGCTCGTGCCCGCCGACAGGCCGGTCGGCATGCCGATGCCGACGGAAAGGCCTGTCGCGATGCTCATGCCCGCCGAGCCGGATGTCGATCCCGATGCCGATACGAAATCGCCGACACGCGGACGAATTTACGGCCACCGCTTCCGTGATGCCAAGCCGATCAACTTCGGCTCCACCTCGCCGAGAAAGCTTGCAGTTCACGGCGTCGATGTGTCGCGCTGGCAGGGCGAGATCGACTGGGAGACGTTGCGGAGGCAAGGCGCCAACTTCGTCTACATCAAGGCGACGGACGGCGGCGATCACCTCGATCCGATGTTCAAGAAGAACTGGCGCCGGGCCAAGGAGGCCGGACTGAAGCATGGCGCCTACCATTTCTTTTATTGGTGCCGGACAGCCGGTGAACAAGCCGACTGGTTCATCCGCAACGTGCCGAAGGAAGCCAACGCTCTTCCGCCCGTCATCGACGTCGAATGGAACGGCGAATCGAGCTGCAAGAGGCGCATATCCCCTGCACGTGTCCGGGAAAAGATGCAGGTCTTCATGGACAAGCTGGAGCGCTACTACGGCCAGCGCCCGATCATCTACACCGCGCCAGACTTCTACCGGGACAATTTGAAGGGTGAACTGCTTAACTACCCCTTCTGGCTGCGCTCTGTCGCCGCCCATCCTTCCAAGGTCTATCCGGGCCGGAAGTGGCTCTTCTGGCAATATTCCGGCTCCGGCCTTTCCGATGGCGTCGACGGCAAGATCGACCTCAACGTGTTCAACGGCAACGAAAGCGATTGGCACAAGTGGGCGGCATCGCGATAGTGTTGAGGCAGGCAAGCGTCTGCCTCACCTTCATGCCGACTTCTGCACCCTCACCGGCACGCCCTTATAAGCAGGCGTTCCTGATTTGCGGTCGTAATTGGCAAGCGCGATGACCCGGTTCATCTCGGGATAATATCCGGCCACGGAACCGGCCGGGATGTCGTAAGCCACAGCCGTGAACCCTTTGACCGCCTTGCCGCTGGTTTCACCGACCGACTCGATATCGACCCTGTCGCCATCTGCCAGGCCACGGGCGGAGAGATCTTTGCCGTTCATGAAGATGACGTCGCGACGGCCGAAGACGCCGCGATAGCGGTCGTCGAGGCTGTAGATCGTCGTGTTGTACTGGTCGTGGCTGCGCAGTGTCGTCAGAACCAGCGTATCCGCGTCGGCAAGGCGCGGATCTTCGTCCAGGCCCGGCGCGACGATGAAATGCGCCTTGCCCGAGGGCGTGCGCCATTGCCGGTCGGAGGCGGCTACTGTCAGCCGGAAGCCGCCTGGCTTCCTCACTCGCGTGTTGAAATCGTGGAAGTCGGGAAAGACCACCTCGATCTTTTCCCGAATGCGGTTGTAGTCGGCAACCATCCCGTCCCAGTCGATATCGTATTTGGCGCCTAGCGTTGCCTTGGCGATGCCGGCGATGATCGCCGGTTCGGATCTCAGCTCTTCGCCCGGCGGCTTCAGGAAACCGCGCGAGGCGTGCACCATCGACATGGAATCCTCGACGGTCACCGATTGCGGTCCCGTCTTCTGGATATCCTGATCGGTGCGGCCGAGAACCGGAAGGATGATCGAGGTCCCGGCGATCAGCAGGTGCGAGCGATTGGGTTTTGTCGCCAGATGGACGGCAAGGTCGAGCTTGCGCATGCCTTCGAACGTCGCCTCGGGATCGGAGATCGCGACGGCGAGATTGCCGCCGAGGCAGATCAACGCTTTCGACCGGCCTTCTATGATCGCCTCGATGGCTTCGACGGCGTTGTGGCCCTTCTCTTCCGGCGGACGGAAGCCGAAGGCCTTCTCCATGCCATCGAGCAGCGCCTTGTTGGGGATTTCGGTGATCCCGACAGTGCGGTCTCCCTGAACGTTCGAATGTCCGCGCAGCGGGCAGATGCCGGCGCCCTGGCGGCCGATATTGCCGCGCAGCATCAGGAAATTGGCAAGCTGCTGGACATTGGCGGTGCCATGGCTGTGCTGGGTGATGCCCATGCCGTAGCAGAGGATGACGTTGCGGGCGTTGAGATAGACATCGACGGCGCTCTCCAGCGCTTCGAATGTCAGTCCCGATCTCTTGAGGATATCGGCCCATTCCGTCTTTTCGACATCGGCTTTCAGAGCCTCCAGTCCGATCGTGTTGGCCTCGATGAACTCCCGGTCGAGAAAGCCCCTGCCGCCTGCGGCGATATCGGCGTCATCCCGTTCGAAGATCCGTTTCATCAGGCCCTTGAGGGCCGCGAGATCCCCGCCGGTGCGAACCTGATGATAGGCCGATGCGATCGGCGTCGACGACATCGTCGCCATTTCCACCGGGTTCTGCGGTGCGGCGAATTTTTCGAGCGCCCGTTCCTTCAGCGGATTGAAGACCACGATCGGCACGCCGCGCCTTGCGGCATCGTGCAGGGTGGTCATCATCCGGGGATGGTTGGTGCCGGGATTGTGGCCGAAGCTGAAGATCGCATCGGCATGATCGAAATCTTCGAGCGTCACCGTGCCCTTGCCGACCCCGATCGATTCGGGCAGGCCGACGCTGGTCGCCTCATGGCACATGTTCGAGCAGTCGGGAAAATTATTGGTGCCGTAGGCCCTGACGAAAAGCTGGAACAGGAATGCCGCCTCGTTCGAGGCGCGGCCCGATGTATAGAACTCGGCCATGTCAGGATCGGGCAGTTTCCGCAATTCCGTGCCGATCAGCGCGAAGGCTTCATCCCAGCCGATCGACAGGTAGCGGTCGCTGGCATGGTCGTAGATCAGCGGATGCGTCAGGCGGCCCTGATCTTCGAGCTGGTGATCGTTCCACTGCCAGAGTTCGGCAACGCTGTGCGTCGCGAAAAAATCCGGTCCGGCGCGTTTCGCCGTCGATTCCCAGGTGATCGCCTTGGCGCCATTTTCGCAGAATTCGAATGAGCTCGTATGTTTGGGATCGGGCCATGCGCAGCCGGGGCAATCGAAACCCTCGGGTTGATTGGCTTTCAAAAGCGTCGTCGCACCCTGGGCGATGACCTGCTGGCGCGCAAGGGTTTCGGCAACGGCTTTGAGCGCACCCCAGCCACCGGCGGGTGCTGTGTATTTCTCTATGCCTTTCGGCCGCTTCTTGGTCATCACCTGCTCCACAAATCCAGCCGAGGGCCAGAACCCATCATCCGGCAATGTAGGGGAACGCCACGCCTTGGGATAGGTGACACAACGCCCTCTCAAAAAAAGCAGGACCGCTCCGGCGGCGGCGGAGCGGTCCTTGGCGGATCGTTCGATCCACGAGACTTCGGCGCGGGAGGGGACATGCCGAAATCCATTGGCACATTCGCGGTGCCGGTCTCAGTACGGAAGTTGCTTCCGAGAGACATCCAGACGCTACGCCCCGGAAGCGGACCGCGAAACTATACATAGGTATGGGAATCTCGTGATCGATCCTGGTGTTTTAACCGATCCTCGTCGTGATCGCTGAAACCTGGACCCAAGTATAGGTCCGCCTACACCAGCATTGAATGTCCCGCTCTTCGAGCCCGTTCTATGGTTCTTTCAAGGCCGAATAGCCCGGCCCGAGACCTGCTGGAAAGGAACGGCATCATGACCACCATCCGCACACTCGACCCTCCTTGGATCGCAAGATTGCGCCGTCTGGCAAAGGCGGCAACCAAAGGCAATGCTGGCTACGACAAGCTGAGCCATGCCGGATCGTTCCTGCTGCGGCCGCTCGGAAATCTGGGCAATCGGGGCCGGCTGATCACGGGCCAGTTCATCATCCTGGCGGCGCTGCTCGCATTTGCAGCGGCCTCGGCGTCCATGTCGGCGCTGGCGGCCGCATCCCTCGTCGTAGCCGCCAGCTCCGCCGCCACCCACCCCGGATATCATCCTGTGCCAATCCGGAGCAGATACGCGCGAACGACGTCCGTCCGGTAGCCCTTTGCTAACACAACGCCTTCAGCATTCCCTAAACCCTTGTCGGTACAAGGTTCCTATCCAGTTCTGGGGAAACGGCTGATGAGCATATCGGGCATTACCAACACCGCTCTTTCGGGCATGCTGGCGCAGACGACGCGGATCGGTGCGATCGCCAACAACGTCGCAAACAGCAGCACATCAGGCTATGGCAGGCTGAACACCGGCCTCACCTCGGTTGAACCAGGCGGTGTTCAGGCGGTTGTCAACCAGACAGATCAGCCGGTCGATCCCGCCACTGAACTGACCGACATGATCGAAGCCGAGCAGAGCTACAAGGCGAACACGGTCGTCTTCGAGACTGGCGCCGACATGTGGGAAATGCTCATGAGCATCAAGCGCGACTGACCACGAGCCACGCCAAAGACGTCTGCCATTCGACAGCCTTGTTATAAGATCGCCTCGAATCGGGCCTATATCGATCCGCGCCATTGACGCGGATCGATCCTATGCCGGAACCTCAGGATTTCCTTTTCATCGCAGAAAGAGCCAAGTTCGATGCAGCACCTTTGGTGCTGCTGCACGGCAGCGGCATGCACGAGCGCAATCTCATCGCGCTTGCCGACCGGGTCGGGCCGGATCGTCCTTATCTCGCGCTGAGGGGCGCGGTGGAATGGGAGGAAGGCTTTGCCTTCTTCCGGCGAAACCCCGATCGGACACTCGATTATCTCGACCTCTTCAACGAAACCCATCACCTCGCCGATTTCCTCGCGAGGGCCTTGGAGACCCGGCTCTTGAAACGGCCGCCCGTGCTGCTCGGCTTTTCGAATGGTGCGATCATGGCCGCCTCGGTCCTGCTGCATCGTCCGGAAACGGCAATCGGTGCCGTCCTGCTGCGGCCGCTCTCACCCGCGCCTGCCGCGGATTTTCCCGAGCTGAAGAACCATCGCATCCTCATTCTTGCCGGCGAACGCGACGAGCGGCGCGCGCCGGAGGATGTCGTTCTTGTCAGCCATCAGATCGAAAAGAGCGGCGCCCGAGTCACGACAAGACTGTTCCCCACGGGCCATGGCCTCGATGAGCGGGAACCGGATTTTATTGGGAATTGGCTGGCAGAGAATTTCCCACCAGCCTGAAGCGTGGCACTATCAGGAATGCGCTGGTTCGCTTTGGCGCTGTGCGGCAAGGGCGGCCACATCGGCAGGCTTCAGTTCGACGGATTCGCCGCAGCCACAGGCCGATGTCTGGTTCGGATTGGTGAAGGTGAAGCCGGAGCGCAGAGTGGTCTGCTCGAAGCCCATCTCGGTGCCGAGCAGATAGAGCACGGCCGATGGCTCAACCCAGACTTTCGCCCCGTCGCGCTCGATCAGGTCGTCCTTGGCATTCGGCTCGGTCACCAGGTCGATGGTATATTCCATCCCGGCGCAGCCGCCCTTCTTGATGCCGACGCGCACACCCTTGGCCTCAGGCCCCGAATTCTCGACGATCGCCTTGACGCGGGCCGCAGCCCCGTCCGTCATGCTCATGATTGCAAAGCCCATCGGCTCATTCTCCTTCCGCAACCGGGGTCAAGATCCGGCGCATCGTGAATCAAATGTAGTACCCTGAGGTAAACGGATCAATACCGGGGGATCAGTACCAACCGACGGCGACCTGCGCCTCTTCCGACATGCGGTCCGGCGTCCACGGCGGATCGAAGGTCATCGCGACCTCGACGCCCGACACGCCTTCGACGGCGCCGACGGCATTTTCGACCCAGCCGGGCATCTCGCCGGCAACTGGGCAGCCGGGCGCGGTCAGCGTCATCATGATCTTCACCATGCGGTCGTCTTCGATGTCGATCTTGTAGATCAGACCGAGCTCGAAGATGTCGGCCGGAATTTCCGGATCGTAGACGGTTTTCAACGCGCTGATGACGTCGTCGCTCAGCCGCGCCAGCTCATCGGCGGGGATGCTGGAATGGACGATGCCTTCGCGCACGTCGATCTTCTGTTCGCTTTCGTCCAGGCTCATCACGGACACTCCTCAAGCAAAGAACTTGCGCGCATATTCAAGCGCATCGGCCAGGGCATCGACCTCGGCGCGGGTATTATACATCCCGAAGGATGCACGGCATGTGGATGTGACGCCGAAACGTTTCAAGAGCGGCATGGCGCAATGCGTGCCGGCGCGTACCGCAACACCCTGCCGGTCGATCACCATCGAGACGTCATGGGCATGAATGCCCGCCAGTTCGAAGGAGAAGATGCCGCCCTTGTCGGGCGCCGTTCCGAAAACCCGCAGCGAGTTGACGGATTTGAGGCGCTCGGCCGCGTAAGCTGCAAGATCGGCTTCATGACGGGCGATCGCCTCGCGGCCGATCTTCTCCATGTAATCAAGTGCATAACCGAGCCCGATCGCCTGTACGATCGGCGGTGTGCCGGCCTCGAAGCGATGCGGCGGATCATTATAGGTGACTGCGTCCTCGGCGACTTCGAAAATCATCTCGCCGCCGCCCTGGAACGGGCGCATCTCCTGCAGCCGATCCTTCTTGCCGTAGAGCACGCCGATGCCGGACGGGCCGTAGAGCTTGTGGCCGGTCATCACGTACCAGTCGCAATCAATATCCTGCACGTCGACAGGCAGGTGCACCGCGCCCTGCGAGCCGTCGATCAGGACGGGAATGCCGCGTTCATGCGCGATGCGGCAGACTTCCTTGACGGGAACGATCGTGCCAAGCGCATTCGACATATGGGTGATGGCGACGAGCTTGGTGCGCTCCGTCAGGCTCTTCTCGAAATCCTCGATATGGAAGGCGCCTTCATCGTCGACGGGAACCCAGACCAGCTTGGCGCCCTGCCGTTCGCGAATGAAATGCCAGGGCACGATGTTGGAATGGTGCTCCATGATCGTCAGGACGATCTCGTCGCCTTCGCCGATCTTGGGCATGCCCCAGCCATAGGCGACGGTATTGATCGCTTCAGTCGAATTCTTGGTGAAGACGATGTCGTTGATATCAGGCGCGTTGAGGAAGCGGCGGACCTTCTCGCGCGCCGCCTCATAGGCGTCCGTCGCGGCATTCGAGAGATAATGCAGGCCGCGATGCACATTGGCATATTCATGGCTATAGGCATGCGAGATGGCGTCGATCACCACCTGTGGCTTCTGTGCCGAGGCGCCGTTGTCGAGATAGACCAGCGGCTTGCCATACACCTTCTCGCTGAGGATCGGAAAATCCCGGCGGATGGCTTCGACGTCGTATTGCGTGGCCGGTACTATCTTGTCCATGGCAAAATCCGATCAGGCGTGCTTTTCGAGCCAGGCCGAAATCACGCCTTCCAGCGCCTCGACCAGGGCTTCGTCATCAAGTTCTTCGACGATCTCGGCAACGAAGGCGTTGACGAGCATTGCCCGCGCCTTGTTCTCCGGAATGCCGCGCGCCATCATGTAGTAGAGATGATTGGCGTCGATATCGGTCACCGTCGCGCCGTGGCCGCACTGGACGTCGTCGGCGAAGATCTCGAGCTCGGGCTTGACCGAGAATTCGGCATCGTCGGACATCAGCAGCGTGTTGCAGGCCATCTTGGCATCGGTCTTCTGCGCATCGGGTGCCACCCGGATCATGCCCTGGAAGACGCCCTTGGCGCGGTCGAAGACAACGTTACGGATCACCTCGGTCGAGCCGGTGTGCGGCACATCGTGGCCGAGCACCATCGTCACGTCGGTATGGCTGTCGGCCCCAAGCAGGTTGATGCCGCGCAGTGTGAGATCCGCGCCCTCGCCCGTCACCTTGATATGCAGCTCCTGGCGCACCAGCTTGCCGCCGGCATTGATGACGAAAAGCCGGAGCTTGGCGTCTGCGCCGAGATCGATGCGGATCTGGCCGAGATGCGTATCCTCGGCGCCCTGCTGCTGCAGGATGATCCAGGTCAGCTCCGTGCCTTCGCCGACAGTGATGTCACTGACGTGGGACACGAGGGCCGCATCGCCTGTCACCGAAAGGTGACGTTCGATGACGGTTGCCTTGACGCCGGCGCCGAAGGAGACGGGAAGGCGCGTATGCGCCTGTCCGCCGGAATGGATGAACTGAATTTCGAGCGGAGATTCAAGCTCGGTCTCGGCAGGCACATCGACAACATAACCGTCGCGCACGAAGCTGCCGTTGATGCGGCCCACCGCGTCATCGGAACCGAGTGCATCCAGGCCATCCGCGGCCGAGCCGCTGATCAGATGTTCGGAATAGGCCGAAATACCAAGACCGTCGGCGACGGCCTTCTGGTTGGAATGGCCCTGGATCACTGCCAGCACTGTCGCATCGGCAACGAGCGGCTCCCAAGCCTCCGAGCCGGCATCACCTGCCTGCGACGGGATAGTGCGCAACAGATTCTTGAGGTCGGTATAGTGCCAGGCCTCGATGCGGCGCGTCGGCAGGCCGGCCTTCTTCAGGTCGTCGAGAAGCCGGTCGCGCAGCGCCGTCACAGCGCCATTGCCCGGCAGTTCGCCGATCTGCTCGTTGAAGGCCTCGATCAGAGCCGCCTCGGCCGCGGTCAGGCGGCTCGTCGTCTGCATGTTCATGGACGTCGTCCTTTCCGCCCGAAACTCAGGCTGCCGCGCCGATGATGTCGGCATAGCCGTTGGCCTCAAGCTCATGCGCCAGCGTCTTGTCACCCGACTTGATCACCTGACCCTTGTAGAGCACGTGGACGGTATCGGGGACGATATAGTCGAGCAGGCGCTGGTAGTGAGTGATGACGACCACGGCGCGATCCGGCGAACGCAGCGCGTTGACGCCGTCGGCGACGATCTTCAGCGCGTCGATGTCGAGGCCGGAATCGGTTTCGTCGAGCACGCAAAGCTTCGGCTCGAGCAGCGCCATCTGCAGGATCTCGGCGCGCTTCTTCTCGCCGCCGGAGAAACCGACGTTCAGCGGCCGCTTCAGCATCTCGGTATTGATCTGCAGCTTGGCCGCAGCATCCTTGACGCGGCGCATGAAGTCAGGCGTCGTCAGCTCGTCCTCGCCGCGCGCCTTGCGCTGCTCGTTCATTGCGACCTTCAGGAATTGCATGGTGGCGACACCCGGAATTTCCACAGGATATTGGAAGGCCAGGAAAATGCCCTTGGCGGCGCGCTCGGCCGGATCGAGCTCGAGGATGCTCTCGCCATTATAGAGAATGTCGCCCTCGGTGACTTCGTAGTCGCTGCGGCCGGACAGCACATACGAGAGCGTCGACTTGCCGGAGCCGTTCGGCCCCATGATCGCGGCAACTTCACCAGCCTTCACCGTCAGGTTCAGGCCACGAATGATCTCGGTGCCGTCTTCGGCGATGCGGGCATGGAGGTTCTTGATTTCAAGCATTTCGTTTTTCCTGTCCATAAAGCGGATTCAAATGCCGCCTAGTTGACCGTTCGCACCGGTCTCGATCGTCATCCTCGGGCTTGTCCCGAGGATCTAAGCCTTCAATTGTAATCGCTCCACTCCCGCGTATTCGGATGCGGTCGATAGATATTCTCAATTTCGTCGATCCGCTCATAGAGGTCGATCCAAGTTGGATTAAGCTCCTCTACAAGCTTGATTTTCCATTCACGCAGATATCGCTTCAAGGACTTCTCTCGCTGGATCGCCAACACGATGTTCGGATGGTTCTCAAACCAGACGAGGTTCTTTGCTCTGTACTTCTGCGTAAAACCCTTCTGGATTGCGTTCCGGTGTTCCCATATGCGACCGTGCAAATCACTCGTGACACCGGTGTAGATCACCCCCCGTGGTTTGTCGGACATCATATAGACGAAACCACTCATCCCTATCCTCTGGCCACGGCAGATCCTCGGGACAAGCCCGAGGATGACGGAGACCGTGTTTAACCCACCGAGCCTTCCAGCGAGATGCTGATCAGCTTCTGCGCCTCGACGGCGAATTCCATCGGCAGCTCCTGCAGGACTTCCTTGACGAAGCCGTTGACGATCAGCGCGATCGCAGCTTCCGTCGGGATGCCGCGCTGCAGGCAGTAGAACAGCTGGTCTTCGGAAATCTTCGAAGTTGTCGCCTCGTGTTCGAACTGCGCCGTCGAATTCTTCGCCTCGATGTAAGGCACCGTATGGGCGCCGCACTTGTCGCCGATCAAAAGCGAATCGCACTGGGTGAAGTTGCGCGCATTCGAGGCCTTGCGGTGGGCCGAGACCTGACCGCGATAGGTGTTGTTGGAAACACCGGCGGCGATGCCCTTCGAGACGATGCGGCTCGACGTGTTCTTGCCGAGATGGATCATCTTGGTGCCGCTGTCGATCTGCTGATGGCCGTTGGATACGGCGATCGAGTAGAATTCGCCACGGCTGTCGTCGCCGCGCAGGATGCAGGACGGATATTTCCAGGTGATTGCCGAGCCGGTTTCGACCTGCGTCCACGAGATCTTCGAACGGTCGCCGCGGCAATCGCCGCGCTTGGTGACGAAGTTGTAGATGCCGCCCTTGCCGTGCTTGTCGCCCGGATACCAGTTCTGCACCGTCGAATACTTGATCTCGGCATCGTCGAGCGCAACCAGCTCGACGACGGCCGCATGCAGCTGGTTTTCGTCGCGCTGCGGCGCCGTGCAGCCTTCGAGGTAGGAGACGTAGGCGCCTTCTTCGGCGATGATCAGCGTACGCTCGAACTGGCCGGTGTTCTTCTCGTTGATGCGGAAATAGGTGGACAGCTCCATCGGGCAGCGAACGCCCTTCGGAACGAACACGAACGAACCGTCGGTGAACACGGCCGAATTCAGCGTCGCATAGTAGTTGTCGCTGGTCGGAACAACGGAACCGAGGTACTTCCGCACCAGTTCCGGATGCTCGCGGATCGCTTCCGAGATCGACATGAAGATCACGCCGGCCTTCTTCAGCTCCTCCTTGAAGGTCGTGACGACCGAGACGCTGTCGAAGACGGCATCGACGGCGATCTTCGGCCTCTCGACGCCGGCCAGGATTTCCTGCTCTTTCAGCGGAATGCCGAGCTTTTCGTAGACCTTGAGGATCTCCGGATCGACTTCGTCAAGCGACTTCGGGCCTGGCGTGCTCTTCGGCGCGGCGTAGTAATAGATGTCGTTGAAATCGATCTTCGGATAGTTGACGCGCGCCCAGGTCGGCTCTTCCAGCGTCAGCCAGCGCCGATAGGCTTCGAGACGCCATTCCAGCATCCATTCCGGCTCCTGCTTCTTGGCCGAAATGAAGCGGATGATATCCTCGGACAGGCCCTTCGGTGCCTTGTCCATCTCGATGACGGTCTCGAAACCGTATTTGTACTGGTCCACATCGATCAGGCGAACCTGGTCGATCGTTTCCTGCACCGCAGCCATCTCATTCTCCAATCTCGCCGGATACAAGGTCCGGCAGCTTGTAGCGTCTGGGCAATTCACTTGCCCTTTACCTCGGGCAATTACTTGCCCCTTATGCCGGGCAATCCTTTGCCCTTATGTAAGAGGCCAAAAGGGACTTTTCAGCCCGATTGGCAAGCGGAAATTTGCGTTTCCGCAAGTTTATGATGCGGTCAAGCCGCCTCGCCCGCCGACCTACGCCGGCAGGCGATCTTGCCGAAAGCCGCGATCGCCCGGTCGATGTCCTCGTCCGTTGTGGAAAAGCCGAGCGAGATGCGCAAGGCTCCGAGCTTGGCGTCGCGTCCCATCGCCGCCAGAACATGGCTTTCACCGACCTTGCCGGACGAGCAGGCAGAGCCTGCCGAAAGCGCAACACCTTCAAGATCGAAGGCGATCTGGCCGGTCTCCGCCTTCAGGCAGGGAAGCGTGAAGAAGATGGTGTTGGCGACCCGCGGACCGCCCAACCCGTGGATGATGACATCGGGCGCAGCAGCGCGCATGCCGGCTTCCAGCCGATCGCGCAGCGCGGCAATCGCAGCGTTGCGTTCCCCGAGGTTCTCCAGTGCAGCTTCCGCTGCTGCTCCGAAGCCGATCAGCGCCAGCGAATTCTGTGTCCCCGATCGGTGACCTTTCTCCTGCCCGCCGCCGCGGATCAGCGCCTTCGGCATCAGTGCCTCGCCACGGGCGATCAGCGCGCCCGCACCCTTCGGCCCGCCGATCTTGTGAGAGGAGATGATCATGAAATCCGCGCCGATGCGCTCGATCTCGATCGGCAGACGACCTGCCGCCTGCACGGCGTCGACGATGAAGAGGCCGCCATGGGCATGCGCGATCCTGGCCGCTTCTTCCACCGGCTGAACGATGCCCGTGTCGTTGTTGACGAGCATGATCGCGACGACGGGAAGGCCCGTCGACTTGTCGTGGACCTCGAGAAGCGCTGCCAGCGCGTTCAGGTCGACGACACCGGCCTCCGTCACCGGGATCTCGGTCGTGCTGTCCTTGGGGAACCGGCCGCCCTCGCGCACTGCCAGATGCTCGACGGCCGAAAAATAGAGACGGCCGAGCTTCAGCGGCGTGCGGCCCATGTTGAATTCCGGCGTCAGAACCATATTGGCGGCTTCCGTGGCGCCGCTGGTAAAGATCACATTGGCGGGATCAGCCCCCGTCAGCAGTGCGACTTTGCGCCGTGCGCCTTCGATGGCGGCGCGGGCGGCGCGCCCCTCTCCATGCACGCTGTTCGGATTGCCAAAAACATCGATGGCGCGCATGATCGCCTCGCGCGCTGCGGGGTGCAGCGGCGCTGTGGCATTCCAATCAAGATAAAGGCGTGGCGGCGCCATGATCTTCAGTCCTGCGCTTGACGAGCTTGCTTCAGCATCCGCGGTTCATTTTTCTTGAAATTTCCGCCGGGCTTGCCTTATGACACGTTCCACGATGCGTGGATCGCCATGCAAGTTTCGAATTGTTCTAAACTGCGTTTTAGAAAAGCTGACAACATTAGTCAAGTCATGTTGTCGTCCAACGCAGCGCGAACGCGAAATAAAACCCGGAGTACCAATGCCCGAAGTTATTTTCAACGGCCCTGCCGGCCGTCTTGAAGGCCGCTACCAGCCCTCCAAGGAAAAAAGCGCGCCCATCGCGCTCATTTTGCATCCGCACCCGCAGTTCGGCGGCACGATGAACAATCAGATCGTCTACCAACTTTTCTACATGTTCCAGAAGCGCGGGTTCACGACGCTGCGCTTCAACTTCCGGGGCATTGGCCGCAGCCAGGGCGAGTTCGACCACGGCGCCGGCGAATTGTCGGATGCCGCCTCCGCGCTCGACTGGGTGCAGAGCCTGCATCCCGACTCCAAGACCTGTTGGGTCGCGGGTTATTCCTTCGGCGCCTGGATCGGCATGCAGCTTCTGATGCGCCGGCCTGAGATCGAGGGCTTCATGTCGATCGCCCCCCAGCCGAATACCTACGACTTCTCCTTCCTGGCCCCCTGCCCCTCTTCCGGCCTGATCATCAACGGCGACGCCGACAAGGTCGCGCCGGAAAAGGATGTGAACGGCCTCGTCGAGAAACTGAAGACCCAGAAGGGCATCCTCATCACCCACCGCACCGTGCCTGCCGCCAACCACTTCTTCAACGGCCAGGTGGAAACGCTGATGGGCGAATGCGAGGACTATCTCGATCGCCGCCTCAACGGCGAGCTGGTGCCGGAACCGGCGGCCAAGCGCATTCGCTGATTTCATAGCGCCGAGATTATTCCATGCGGCACGGCCCGGGGTTTGCCCGGGCCGATTACGGCTTTGCCAGTACCCCGCCGCTGACCGGCGCACCAACCCCCGTCGTGCCGGGAAATGTCAATGGCAGCCCGTCCAGCGAGCGCACGGCGAGATAGGCCCAGGCCTCGGCTTCCATCGCATCGCCGTCGAAGCCTGTCTCCTCGGCAGTCAATACATTAGACCCCAGCCGTTCAGCCATGGTCGAAAATTCCGCCATCAGGGTCCGGTTCAGCCGCCCGCCGCCGCAGACGATATAGGTCGATGGCGTTTCGGGCAGGAAATCGGCGGATTTGATGATCGACGCGGCGGCGATATGCGCAAGTGTCCGGGCGCCGTCTTCGAGGCTCGCCTCGCCGGGCCGAAGCGGCGCGAAATCGCCGCGGTCGAGCGACCGGCGAACATTGCTGCGAAAGAACGGGCTTTCCAGATAACGCTCAGCCAGGCTGGCCACGACTTTGCCGCGCCCGCCGATCTCGCCGCCGGGATCATAGGTTCTGCCGGTCTGCATCTCCACCCACTGGTCGATCAGCGTATTGCCCGGCCCGCTGTCGAAGGCCGATATCCGGCCATCCGAGCTGATTGCGGTGAGATTGGAGATGCCGCCGATGTTGACGAAGCACACCGACTGTCCCGCCTGCTGGAATTTTCCCGCAAGTGCTGCGTGATAGGCCGGCACCAGCGGCGCACCCTGCCCGCCATGAACCATGTCGTTGGCGCGCATGTCGTAAACCACCGATATGCCGGTTCGGCGCGCAAGTTCCGGGCCGTCGCCGATCTGGATCGTCAATCCTTCGTCGGGGCGATGGAGCACGGTCTGGCCATGAAAGCCGAGAACATCGACGGCATCTGGAGAAAGCTCGAAGCGCTCAAGGAATGCCGTAACGGCAGCTGCATGCCGTAAGGTAAGTTCAAGCTCGATCTCGCGAAGTTCGGACGGCCGCTCATTCCTGTCGTGCAGCGGACGAGCCAGTTCCAGCGCGCGTTTGAGCTGTCCGCGAAAGTCGGCATCATAGGGAACCCCCAAGAACGGCCCGCGCTCGATGAAGCCGCGCCCGTCGGTCCTGAGCAGCGCGACGTCGATCCCGTCCATCGACGTGCCGCTCATCAGACCGATCGCCGTCCTGATGACATTCATGAGGCTTGCCTCCCATGCGATTCCCGGATGCACTTTTATAAAAACAGTGCTAAACGCGCCGCGACAGATCAACAACAACGAACTTGCGCAAGGCCCGCATGGGCGAGCGCAGATATCAAGAGACGAAGGCCATGTCCGAGTTCAAGTCCGATTTCCTCCGCACGCTGAAAGAGCGCGGCTTCATTCATCAGATCTCCGATGAAAGCGGCCTCGACGACCTCTTCGCCAAGGAAACCGTGACCGCCTATATCGGCTACGACCCGACGGCATCGAGCCTTCACGTCGGCCATCTGACACAGATCATGATGCTGCACTGGCTGCAGGCGACGGGCCATCGCCCGATTTCGCTGATGGGCGGCGGTACAGGTATGGTCGGCGATCCCTCCTTCAAGGAGGAGGCCCGCAAGCTGATGACGATCGAGACGATCGAGCAGAATATCGCCTCGATCAAGAACTGCTTCTCGAACTACCTCGACTACGACAAATCAGGCAACGCCGCACTGATGATCAACAACGCCGAATGGTTGCGCTCGTTGAATTATCTGGAGTTCCTCCGCGATGTCGGCCGTCATTTCTCGGTCAACCGCATGCTGTCCTTCGACAGTGTGAAGACGCGCCTTGACCGCGAACAGTCGCTGTCCTTCCTGGAATTCAATTACATGATCCTCCAGGCCTATGATTTCGTCGAGCTTGCCAAGCGCTATGATTGCCGTCTGCAGATGGGCGGTTCGGATCAGTGGGGCAATATCGTTAACGGTATCGATCTCGGTCACCGCATGGGGACACCGCAGCTCTACGCCCTCACCTCGCCGCTCTTGACGACGTCATCAGGTGCCAAGATGGGCAAGTCGGCTTCCGGCGCGGTCTGGCTGAATGCCGATCTGCTCCCCGTCTATGACTTCTGGCAGTATTGGCGCAACACCGAGGACGCCGATGTGCCGCGCTTCCTCAAGCTCTTCACCACGCTGCCGATGGACGAAATCGCTCGCCTCTCGGCAATCGGCGGTTCGGAACTGAACGAGGTCAAGAAGATCCTGGCGACCGAGGTCACGGCGATCCTGCACGGCCGCCCGGCCGCCGAGCAGGCCGCCGAAACGGCACGCAAGACCTTCGAGGAAGGCGGCCTTTCGGAAAACCTGCCCTCGGTCGACGTGCCCGCTTCCGAACTCGACGCCGGCATCGGTCTGCTGTCGCTGATCGTTCGCGCCGGCCTTGCCTCGTCGAATGGCGAAGCTCGCCGTCACGTCCAGGGTGGCGCTGTCCGTATCAACGACGAGGCAGTCAGCGACGAACGCAAGATGATCGGCAGCGGCGAAATCACCGCCGACGGCATCATCAAGCTGTCGCTCGGCAAGAAGAAGCACATCCTTATCCGCCGCGCGGCGTAAGCGGCTTCAATTCTGAACGGATATCAAAGCCGGCGTCCGCGCCGGCTTTTTCGATTTCGCTGAAGGCGTTGGCAGGTATTGGCCGCCGAAATGCGCCGATCCGGGCGGCGTTTGAGTGCCGAAAGCTTTTGGGCACGACCACAATGCAGAGATCACTCAACTCCGGGCCGAGATGTCGCGTCCGTACGTTCGGCCTCCCGGAAGACATAGATTGGCGGATTGACGTCTGACACAGGCTTCACGCGCGACCACCAGCTGATCGAGAAAATCGGCGGCGTCATCATCGCGTCGAGTGGAACCGTCAGCACGTGGGCGGAGCGAACGAGCTCCTGCTGCTTCAGTCGCTCGCTCTTTTCGGCGGAATATGAAGCATGGCCGCCGAGCGCGGCGGCGATCACCGCAACCGATACGAAATAGCCTGTCCGAGCGCACTGCATGGCATCCTCCGACAATGCAACGGCCGTTGTCAAAGCCGAGAACCACAGCTTACATCAAATCTCTCTAAAATAGCAGGCCGAGCATCGATGGCGCGTGCTACACAGGGTTTCTGATCGAGGCTGACCCGTCTGCCCGTGCGTCAATTCTGATCTCCTCAGGGGGAAGAGATTTAGGGACTTGTCGCCACGACCGCTGCCGTCGTGGCCCTCGCCCGCCTCATTGAAATTCGAAGATCTGGCGGAACACGCCCGGCGCGATGATCGAGAGCGGGTTGATCTGCAGGTTCGGCTGGTCGAACTTGCCGGTGAGCTTGAAGGTGATGCCGATCAGGCCGCGGTCGCTGCCGTTGCCGAGGATGACGCCGATCAGCGGCAGTTCGGCAAACAGGCGATTGAGCCCGTAGGCCGGCATGAAGGTGCCGGTCATGTCCATGTTGCCGTTGCGGTCGCGCGCTACGCCTTGGAAAGTTGCGCCGATCTGATCGCCCCGTAGCACGCCGTTTTCGATGCCGATCATGCCGTCGCGTGAAACGACGCGGGCGAAACCGCGCTGGAAGCGCTGCGACGAGGTGTCGATGTCGCGCTTGACGGCCTCGTTGAGGCTGCGCTGCTCCTGTCCGACCGGGGTCGAGACGATCGAGTGCAGGCGCTGCTCGTTGACGATCGAGAAGCGGCGCACGTCGAGCGAACCATCCCATCCGCCCTGCGCCCCCAGCCGGATCGCCAGATTGAGAAGGCCGCCCTGCATGTGCTGATAGAGATCGGCAAAACGCGATACCGCTCCGGCATCGCCGCTGGTGATGTTGATGACGCCGCCATCCTTCATCTGGCTGACCACGGCCTCGCCGCTGTCCGTGACGCCGGAAAAGCTGAGTGCCTGCAGCTTGTCGCCGCGCAGCGATATCTGAGCCTGGAAATTGCCGACCTTCTCATCGTTGAAGCCGATAACATTCTTCAACTTGGCGCGCACCGCTACGCTGGTATCGCCGGCATCCCCGTCTCCGTCGCTGTCCGAGCCCGATTTCAGCCGCGCGATAACCGGCCGCGCATCGGCGCTGTCGCCGGAGACGGAAACGTCGAAACTGCCCTTGCTGCGTTTCACCGAGAGGGCGAAATCGTCAAGCGAGGAAAGTTTGATGCTGTCGAAATCCGCCGAAATGAGGCCTGTCTTGCCGACATTCAGCGATCCGGTGGCGCCGAAACCGTCGCCCTTCAGCCGGAAATTCTTGATCTGCGAATTGTCGGGTGGACCGGATATCTCGAATTCGGCGGAGGCGGCAATACCGCTGCCTTTCGACCAGCCGATCCAGGGCAGGTCAAGCAGCGATTTGGTGAGGTCGAGCTGGACGTTCTGCCGGTCGTCGTCGATCCGTGTCAGCACCATCTTCAGATTGCCGCCGACAATGCCGGAAAGTCCGGGCATCACCTTGTTGCGCTGGTCTTCGGAGAGCGTGGCGGTGATCACGCGCTGCCGCTCCACGCCGGAGGATCCCTCGACCGGCTCGGTGAGATCGATATCGGCCGGAATGCCGTCGATCTCGCCCTTGGCATCGAGCGTGATCCGTTTCGGATCGCCGTTCAGCATGCCGGTGACATTGCTGATCGTGCGGCCGGAAAAGGGCTTGGCAAGATCGACGTCGGTGAGCTTCATCGCCGCCTTCCAGTCGGCCGGCGGCGGGTTTTGCGAGGAGAGCAGGCCGAAATGCGCCTTCACACTCGCCTCGATGTGTCCCTTCAAATCGTCGGGCGTAAAGCCGGCACGCTGCAGCACCCGGATCGGCTTGTACGTCAGGAGCTCACCGATAGCGTCCGCCGCACCTGATACCGCAAGATCGATGTCGGCCATCAGCGGCTTGTCGTAGGCAGACGGTATGACGAATGTCCCCTGCCCGAGACCGACAGACCGGCCGGAGGGGAAATAGGACATGCCGCTCTTGATCGCGATCGTCGCCACGGGGCCTGTCAGGTCGAAGTGCGCCGCTGTATCCCGGATCGGCGGAATCTCACCGGCAACATTCATTCGCGCGCCCGTGATGTCGAAACCGATGCGGATCTGGTTGGCATCGAGTTTCAATCCCTTGCCGCCGGCTGCCTCGTCCAGCCGGCCGAAGGGGATGAAGACTGAAATGGCGGCGTCGGTCACCATGCCGCCGAAAAGGTTGCCATGCACCCAGGTGCGCACCTTGGGCGCCATCCAGAACGGCCAGAGCTGCTTGATCGCCGTCGTCTGCAACTGCGACGACTGGCCGGCGAAGCTGATCTCGGGCGATTTGTCGCCGAGTTTGACATGCAGCGATCCGTAGAGCGCTCCGAGCGGGCTGGAGACGGTCATATTGGGAAACTGGAATTCTCGGCCGGCGACCATGTAGCGCCCGGTCGCCTGAATATCGAAAGACAGCGGCTGTTCGCCGGAACCGCTGGGGGCGGCCGTACCGCCGCTGACGAGAAGGTCGATGCCGAAACCTTTGCCCGCCTTCGGGTCCAGCTTGTCGAGATCGATCAGTGCACCGTTGAGGGGAAGCGTGGTCGCGCCGAACCGGGCGTTCGATTTGGCGATCTCGAGCGTCTGCTTGGTGAAATCGTAAACGAGGTTGATTTGCCCGCCCGAAAGCTCCTGCGCATCGCCATCCGTATAGATCAGGCCGGGATCGACATCGATCGTCGCCGCAAGCGACGGCGAAACACCATCCCCCGCCCTGGTGGCCGACACGGTGAGGTCTGCGAAAGTGTTGAGCCCCTGCCGTATTACGCCCTGATCGTTGCGTTTCAGTGTGAAGGGTGTGAGGTCGGCGTGCTTGAGCGTCGCCACCACCTTCGAGACGTGGCCATCTTCCTTCTCGGCCAGCACGTCGAGTTCCGCCACCTCGCCGTTGAGCGCGACCTCGCCGCTCAATTGCAGCGAGGTTGGGCCGGCATGGGCAAAGACGAGATTGTCGACAACGAGCGACAGCGGGCCGTTTGCCGTATCGGCAAGCTTGATGTCGATGCCGGAGATGCGCACTGAATTCGTCGAACCGCGCGTGACGATGCCGTCGAACATGTCGAACTGCGAGAATATCCTCTCCATTGCCGCCGGCATCGCGTCGATACGCAGATCGTCGAGCTTGATGGGATTGCCGGAGGGCAGAAGCGCCGTATCGAGGGCGATATCCTCCGCTTCGATATCGGTGACGGCAATACGGCCGCGGAATAGCTGCAGCGGATCGAGCGCCAGCCGCACCGAGCCCGTCGTCGATACGTGCTGACCGCTCGCCTGGTCGATCATGTTGACGTCGCGCGCTTCCAGCGCCAGCCGCAAGCCAGAGGTGAAGCGGATGACGGTGGAGCCGACCTCGGCGCGATAGCGCGGTCCGGCCGCGCCGTTCAGCGCCGCCTGGGCCTGCTGCGACAGCGGCTTGTCGAACATGCCGCTCTCGACGGTGAAGATGATGGCGGCGACAATGAGGAGAATCAGTCCCAGGAACCCTGAGGTCAGCTTCGCCGTGCGCCGCATCGAAGAGCGCGGCGGCGGGCAATGGACGATGATCGGATCCTCGGCCTGGGCGGACGGCAAGCGGTCCAGCGCAACGATATCCTTCTTGCGAAACGTGACCTTTTCGCCGCGGATGGCTGACATGCGCCCTCGGGCTCTCCCTTAAATGAAGAATTGAACCCGGCCATGCTGGACGGGTTTCCGTCCAATATATAATTCGGGGAGAGAGTGTGTCATCCACAAACCCGGCAAAAGAAAGGTTTTCATAATGGCGGTTCCCGGCATCGGTGCCATGGCCCCCGATTTCAACCTCCCCCGTGATGGCGGCGGGCGCATTTCGCTTGCCGATTTCCACGGCAAGCCGCTCGTGCTGTTCTTCTATCCCAAGGATGACACTACGGGCTGTACGGCCGAATCATTGGCTTTCACCGCGCTCGCGCCCGAGTTCGACGCGGTGGGCGCTGCCGTCATCGGCATGTCGCCCGATTCGGCCGCCTGCCATGACAAGTTCATCAGGAAGCACCGTCTTTCGGTGGCGCTCGCCTCGGACGAAGAGAAGACGACCTTGCAGGCCTATGGCGTCTGGAAGGAAAAGAGCATGTATGGCCGCAATTTCATGGGGGTCGAGCGCACCACCTTCCTCATCCGCCGGGACGGGATCATCTCCACCATCTGGCAGAAGGTGAAGGTACAGGGTCATGCCGAAACCGTGCTCGAAGCGGTGAGGAACCTCGCGGCGTGACCGGGGATCTTGCGATAACCTCGCTGCGCGGTGGCGCGATCGATGCCATCCGCGCAACCGATCTCGACCGCAAGACGAAGCTTGCGCAGGAAAGCGCCACCCGCTGGTTCGCGCGCCGGGTGTCACTGCGCTCGCCGCTCGACGCCGCCCTGCCCGAAAGGCCGGGCCGTCCCGACAAACCGGTGCTGACGCCGCCCACTCAGGTGGAGAAGCGTTCGCTGCATACGCTGAAAGGCCGTATCGCCCTCCTCCACGCCATCGCCCATATCGAGCTCAACGCCGTCGATCTGGCACTCGATATCGTGGCGCGATTCGCCAGCGAGCAGGTGCCGAACTCCTTTTTCGATGGCTGGATGCAGGTCGCCTTCGAAGAAGCCAAGCATTTCCGCATGGTACGTGCCCGTCTCAACGACCTCGGAGCCGATTACGGCGATCTGCCTGCCCATGACGGGCTTTGGCAGGCGGCCCATTCGACGCGCCACGACCTGACGGCAAGGCTTGCCGTCGTGCCGCTGATTCTCGAAGCCCGCGGCCTCGACGTCACCCCGTCGCTGCAGGCGAAGATGCGCGAGACCGGCGATCTCGAAAGTGCCGATGTTCTGGACGTTATCTATAACGACGAGAAAGGCCATGTCGCCGTCGGCGCCAAATGGTTCCGCTTCCTCTGCGCCCGCGAGAAGCGCGATCCGGCAAAGGCCTTCCAGGAGTTGGTGCGTGCCAATTTCCGCGGACCGCTGAAGCCGCCCTTCAACGATCTCGCCCGCGCCGAGGCCGGGTTGACGCCATCCTTCTACCGTTCGCTCGCATCGATCAGCCACGCCTGAAATGTCCGGCATACAGCGCATGCCCGCAATTTGTGGCGCGACGGCAATAATGAAATCATTCATTAACCATAACCGTGTCTAATTTTCCCGAAGAGGCGTAGAGCATCAATCGGGAGAGCCTGCGTGAACAGCGGACATCAGCACCGGGTATTCGGCAAGCGGGCGCAGGAACATATCCTTATCCTGGCAAGCGGCGACAAGGTCCGCCACATGACGGTCCGGCCGTGGATGGCGGCACTTGCCTTCTGTTTCGTCGGTGTCTTCTCGATCGGCTATCTCCTGGCCACGTCCTATCTCGTGCTGCGCGACGACCTGATCGGCGCCACCATGGCGCGCCAGGCCCGGATGCAGCACGACTACGAGGATCGTATCGCCGCGCTTCGCGCTCAGGTCGACCGCATCACCTCCCGTCAGCTTCTCGACCAGCAGGTGGTCGAGGACAAGGTCGACAAGTTGATGGAGCAGCAGATGGCGCTCACCTCGCGCCACGGCAAGCTCGACAATCTGCTCGACCGGGCCGAAAGCTCCGGCCTGACCGACAAGGACGGTGCCGCGCAGGCGCCGTCTTCGCCGGTCCAGTCCTACGCCCCTGATATCAAGGGCAAACGCGCCTCGCTGACTGGTGGCGGCATCGAGGCGATCGAGAAGCAACTGGCGAGCGGCGCACCCGCCGATGCGACGCCCGACAATTCGACGCTCGCCTATGTGCCGGCTGCCGATACCGTCGGCGACCGCGCCGACCGTATCTTCTCCAAGGTGACGCTGTCCTTGAAAGACGTCGAACAGGACCAGCGCAACCGCGTCGAGCAATTGACGAGCGATGCCGGCAGCGCCGCCAACGCCATCGAGAGCGTGCTGACCCGCTTCAAGATCCCGATGCCCGAGGCGGCCGCCAAGCAGGATGAGGATGACAGCGCCGTCGGCGGCCCCTATGTCGAGCCGGAGAGCAACGACGACTTCAACAATTCGCTGGTGGCGCTCGACGGCGCGCTGACACGGCTTGAGGCCGTGCGCAGCACCGCCGAATCCCTGCCCTTCCGCAATCCCGCCATCGGCAAGGAAATGACCAGTCCCTTCGGCAATCGCCGCGACCCTTTCCTCGGCCGTTTGGCCCTCCATTCCGGCATCGACTTCCGCTTTTCGCCGGGCGAGAAGATTCGCCCGACGGCGCCCGGCAAGGTGATCTCCGCCGGCTGGACCGGCGGTTACGGCAACATGGTCGAGGTTGATCACGGCAACGGCATCTCGACGCGCTACGGGCACATGTCTGAAGTTCTGGTCAAAGTCGGCGACATAGTCGACCGCAGCGATGTCATCGGGCTTGCCGGCAGCACCGGCCGTTCGACGGGCACGCATCTGCATTATGAAGTGCGCCAGGATGGCCGTGCGGTCGATCCAGTATATTTCATGAATGCAGGCCTTAAACTCGCCACCTATATAAAGTAATAGCCGCCGGTAACCATCGCTTCACTCTGCACGGGGTGAGGTCTCTCTATTTCTTGACTTGCCGGGCATTCGGGGCTATGTCGCGCTGCATTGCGGCATGCAATCCCGCCGACTCGTTCAGAGTTCGGCCGAACCGGAACGGAAACAGTTTTCCCTTTGACGACATTCGCTGACCTTGGCTTGAGCCAAAAAGTGTTATCCGCTGTGACCGACGCGGGCTATACGATCCCCACGCCTATTCAGGCGGGGGCTATTCCCTTTGCGCTCGAGCGTCGCGATATTTGCGGCATCGCGCAGACGGGCACCGGCAAGACGGCATCATTTGTTCTGCCGATGCTGTCGCTTCTGGAAAAGGGCCGCGCCCGTGCGCGCATGCCCCGCACGCTGATCCTCGAGCCGACGCGTGAGCTGGCCGCCCAGGTCGCGGAGAATTTCGAGAAATACGGCAAGAATCATCGCCTCAACGTCGCCCTTCTGATCGGCGGCGTTTCCTTTGAGGATCAGGACCGCAAGCTCGAACGTGGCGCCGACGTACTGATCTGCACGCCCGGCCGCCTGCTCGACCATTTCGAGCGCGGCAAGCTCCTGATGAGTGGCGTCGAAATCCTCGTCATCGATGAGGCCGACCGTATGCTGGACATGGGTTTCATCCCCGATATCGAGCGCATTGCCAAGCTCATCCCGTTCACCCGCCAGACGCTGTTCTTCTCGGCCACCATGCCGCCGGAGATCCAGAAGCTCGCCGACCGCTTCCTGCAGAATCCCGAGCGCATCGAGGTGGCAAAGCCGGCTTCGGCCGCAAAGACCGTCACGCAGCGTTTCGTCGCCTCGCACGGCAAGGATTATGAAAAGCGCGCGGTTCTGCGCGAACTGGTCCGCGCCCAGACCGAGCTGAAGAACGCCATCATCTTCTGCAACCGCAAGAAGGATGTCGCCGATCTTTTCCGTTCGCTCGAGCGCCACGGCTTCTCGGTCGGCGCCCTGCATGGCGACATGGACCAGCGCTCCCGCACGATGATGCTGCAAAGCTTCCGTGACGGCAATCTGCAGCTTCTGGTGGCTTCCGACGTTGCCGCCCGCGGCCTCGACATTCCCGATGTCAGCCACGTCTTCAATTTCGACGTGCCGATTCATTCGGAAGATTACGTCCACCGCATCGGCCGCACCGGCCGTGCCGGTCGCTCGGGCGCCGCCTTCACGCTCGTCACCAAGCGCGACACCAAGTTCGTCGACGCGATCGAGAAGCTGATCGGCGAGAAAGTCGAATGGCTGAGCGGCGACGTGAATTCACTGCCGCCGCCGGTGGAAGACAGCCGGGATAGCGAACGCCCGCGCCGCAACAGTCGCGAGCGTGGCGGACGGGATGATCGGGGCGAGAAGGGCCGCGGACGCGGTGGTCGCAGCGCCACGAGTCATAAATCTGATAACGACATACAGGATAATGGCGTCGAAGTGATCGCAGCAGCACCAGCAAAGGCCGAGGTCTTGAAAAACGAGCGCAAAGCAGAGCAGAAGCCGCAAAACAATGCGCGCAACAATCGGCCTTACCCGGCAAATGATGACAGCCGCGATCGCCGCCGTCATCGCGATCACGACGATGGCCCGACCCCGGTCGGCTTCGGCGACGATATCCCTGCCTTCATGCTGATCGCCGGCAGCGCCAAGGTCTGAACATCCGATGGGCAGGCCCGGCCTCGATTTTCCGGGCCTCGGCGTCGGCCTGGTGATTCTGCGCGACAGCAGGATCCTTCTCTACAAACGCATGCGTCCGCCTGAAGCCGGCTATTGGAATATCGTCGGCGGCAAGGTCGATCACATGGAGCTGGCTGAGGACGCCGCCCGCCGCGAGGCCGAAGAGGAAACCGGCCTGACGATCGGCGGCATCGAACGCATCGGCATGACCGAACAGATCCTCGATGCCGACCGCCAGCACTGGATTTCAATTCTCTATCTCGCCCGCGACGTCGAGGGCGAACCGCGATTGACCGAGCCGGACAAGCTTTCGGATTTCGGCTGGTTTCCCCTGACGGATTTGCCGGAACCGCTGTCTGCCTTCACGAAGGCGGCGATAGCAGCCCTACCCTCGGTCGAACGCAGCTAGCTATTCGGCGCGAAGCGCTGCCTCGTAGGCAAGCCGCACCCATTTCGCCATCAGATCGGGATCGTCGTAAGCTTCGTCGGGGATCGACCAGTAGGGCATCTTCACCGGCTTGCCCTTCTTGCCCTCATACGCCCATTGCGTGGCGCCGGCAGCGGCAAACTCCGGGGCGCTCGTCTCGTCGGCCTTCAGCAGCATCTCGTCGCGCACCTCGACGGCGACGATGCGCCCCATATGATAGATGCCCTTGCCCCCGAACATGCGCTTGACCGTGACCGGCCCGAGGCCCTGAAACATTTCCTCGATCCCGGCATTGTCCATGCTCTATCTCCTCGAAATCCCGGCCAGGCCAATCACAGCGTGTGATAATCACGGTTCATATAGATGAGCGCCGGATGCTTTTCGCTGAAGCGGACGGCGGCGACCTCACCGAAGATGACGTTGTGGGTCGGCAATTCCTTGATGTCGGTCACCCGGCAATCGAAGGCGGCAAGCGCATCGGCAAGGACGGGTGCGCCGGTGACGAGCATGTCGAAACGGGCGCTGGCGAAACGCTCCTCATTGGTAAGCGCCGTGCGCCCGGAAAAGGCGTCGGCAACACCCTGGTGATGGGCGCCGAGCGTGTTCAGCACGAAGATGCCGCTGCGGAAAAAGATATCGTTCTTCGGGTTGGTGTTGTTAAGGCAGATCAGCACCGAGGCCGGATTGTCCGAAACCGAGCAGGCGGCAGTGATGGTGACGCCACGGCGCATGCCTTCCATCGCCGTCGTCACGAGCTGCACATGGCCAGCATAGCGGCTCATGGCATCGCGATAAAGGCCGGGGTCGATATGCTGCCTGTTCAACACCTGCTTCTCCGTGCGCCCGATATGCCTGGGATCCTCTTCCCATCGCGCCAATATGGCGAGCATCGGTTACCTTTTCTACAAGACGAGCGGTGAAAAGCGCTGCCTTTTGCTTGTTTTTCTTTGACGATCGCGGCCTTGCGGATAAAAGGGCATGGACGATGGCTAGGGATCTCCGCCTTTCATGATCAACCTGCGTGGCATAGCAGCCTTTCTGACGCTGCTGGTAGCGGCGGCGCAAGGCCATGCGGCCGGCGTGACGATCGGCGTCGTCGCCCCTCAGGGCGGTCCGCTCGGCCTGCTCGGCGCGCAGATTGCAGCCGGCGCCGGTTTCGAGATCCAGCAATCGGGAAATACCCTCGTCGCCGTCAACGAGACCTGCGAGGACAATAGCGGCGCGGCGGTTGCCGATGCGCTCGTCAATGCGAAAGTCCAGGTCGCCGTCGGCTTCCTCTGCAGCGAAACGCTGGAAGGCGCGCTGCCGAAGCTGAAGGACGCCAATATTCCCGCAATCACCGTCTCCGTGCGCTCCCGCATCCTGATGGAGGATGCGCTGAAGAACGGCTGGCCGCTCTTCCGCATGGCGCCCGCCGACGGCGCCGAAGCGGCAAAGGTCATCGAGGTCATCCTGAAGGACTGGGCCGCCGATCCGATCGCGCTGATCGAGGACGGCACCATCCACGGCCGCGAACTGTCGGAAGCCGTGCGCAATGCGCTGGAACAGAACGGCCTGAAGCCTGTTTTCACCGACACCTACCGCCCGGGACAGGAGCAGCAGATTGCCCTTGTCCGCCGCCTGAAGCGGGCGGGCGCCACCAGGGTCTTTATCGGCGGCGACCGCAACGATGTCGCCGTCATCGCCCGTGATGCCAGGGCGGAGAACATCCCGCTCTCCATCCTCGGCGGCGATGCCATGCGCGCGGCCAATCAGCCGCTGCCGCTCGCAGACGGCGTACGCGCCGTCACCCTGCCCGAATACGCCATGCTGCCGGAGGGCACGGCTGCGGCCGATTTGCTGCGCGCCAAGGGCATCGAGCCGGAAGGTTATGTCCTGCCGTCGCTATCGGCGGCGCTTATTGCCGGCCAGGCGGCGGAAGCTGCTGCTGCGGCCGGCAAACCGGTGCAGGAGATGCTTCTCGGCACGACATTCCAGATGCCGGTCGGCGCCATCACCTTTACCGGCGCCCATGAACTTTCGCAAAATCCCTACCGCGTGCTCGAATGGCGACGCAGCGGCTTCTTTCCACCTGCGGCGCCGACGCAATGAGCGGCGATCGCCAGCCTTGAATTCGGGCGCCGTGATAAAAGCGCGCGCCCCATACGGAGTAAGACTGATGACGTTGCCCATTCGCATTGCTCCCTCGATCCTCGCGGCGGATTTCGCCAGGCTCGGCGAGGAGGTGCGCGACGTGACGGCCGCCGGCGCCGACTGGATCCATCTCGATGTGATGGACGGCCATTTCGTGCCGAACATCTCCTTCGGCCCCGATGTCATCAAGTCGCTGCGTTCCTACACGAGTGCCACTTTCGACTGCCACCTGATGATCTCCCCAGTCGATGACTATCTCGAAGCCTTCGCCAAGGCCGGCTGCGACCGCATCACCGTCCATGCTGAAGCCGGGCCGCATCTGCACCGCTCGCTGCAGACCATCCGCAATCTCGGCAAGAAGGTCGGCGTGACGATCAATCCGGCAACCCCGCTCAGTGCCATCGAGAATGTGCTCGACGATGTCGATCTCATCCTGATCATGTCGGTCAATCCCGGCTTCGGCGGGCAGAAGTTCATTCCGGCGATGGCGGCGAAGATCGCCGCGGCAAAGTCACTGATCGGTGACCGTCCGATCGAACTCGAGGTCGACGGCGGCGTCACGGTGGAAACGGCACCAGTGATCGCGCGCGCCGGCGGCAACGTCCTCGTTGCAGGCTCGGCAATTTTCAAGGGCGATACGGTCGAGGCTTATCGCAAGACCGTCGCCGATCTGCGTCAGGCAGCTGAAGGGGCACGAGCATGAGGAAGCATTTGATGATTGGCGGCATGCTTGCCGCCGCACTCGCCGGCCTGCCCGGCATGTCACTTGCCGGCGACATCGCCAGCATCCAGCCGATCGGCTTTTCCGCCGACGGCAAGGTCTTTGCGTTCCAGGAATTCGGCATCAAGGAGACCGGCAACGTCCCCTATTCCGAAACCTATTTCATCGATACCGACAGCGGCGAATATCTCGAGGGCACCCCCTTCCGCACCGAGCTGACCGACAAGGACGCCAATCTTTCCAAGGCGCGGCGTCAGAACCTCACGGCAGCGCGCAGCCAGATGGACAAATACGACCTCCTGACCAATCCCGGCCTGATCGCCGCCTTCAACCCGCCGACCGAACTTGGCTCTCCCTCGAAGACACTCCGCTATACGACGCTTGCGACCGACGGTCCGCCGAAGGCGCCTTATACGCTCGCGCTTGGCGAGATGCCGGTGGCGGCGCCGAAGGATTGCGCTGCCGTCGACAAGCGGATACTCGGCTTCAGCCTGCAGATGATCGAGAAGGAAGGCGTTCCGAACCGTCAGGCGGCAAAGCAGGTGACGGCTGTTCCGGCCGAGCGCACCTGTTCTGTGGAATACAGGATCGGCGGCGCCATGGTTTATCAGCCGGAAGGCGGAAACCAGGTCCATATCGCCCTTATCCTCGCCTTCGATGCGGCAAGGAACGGACGCTGGATTGCCGTTCCGGTTCATCCCTGAGCATGGATCGCCTTCGGGCGGCAAAGCCGCCCTATCCCGATCTATTTGCCGGCGCATTGCTCTGGGGCATGCAGATGCTGGCGGCCGCCATGCTCGGTCTCTACCTGCGTAACGGCCTGCAGACGAGCCGGCTTGGCGAGGTCGCCGCACTCTATTTCCTCGGCGGCCTGCTCTCCTGGCCCTTTGCTCTGCCGGTCGCGCGCTTCCTCGCTTATAACAGGCCGCCGGAAGCCCGGTTTGCCGCTTTCTTCGTGACGCTGACGGCGGCCACGATCCTCATGACCGCCTTCCTCTTCGCCATGGAATATCGGATCTTCTATTCGCGCTGGCACGCCCCCTTCGGCAGCGTCGTCTGGGTCTTCCAATTCGTCTTCACCAGCGTCAGCGCCGTCTACCAGTTCCTGGTGATCGGCCTACGCCTTTTCCTGCCGCTGGGGCTCGTCTGCCTTGTCGCAAGCAGCTATCATCTTGCCAAACGCATGCGTTGAGATTGCCGCCCGTCTTTGCTACAGGGGCGCTAAAGCAATTTCGGCAAAAGTGCCCAGCGGTTTTGCCAGGCAAAGCGCGAAGCGATTTTGCCGGGAATTGCGTCTCAGACGCTCAAACCTCTTGAATGAAGGCAGCCGCCCATGATCCCGCGTTATTCCCGGCCCGAAATGGTCGCCATCTGGTCTCCCGAAACCAAGTTCCGCATCTGGTTCGAGATCGAGGCGCATGCCTGCGACGCGCTGGCCGAGCTCGGCGTCATCCCGAAATCGGCGGCAAAAACGATATGGGAAAGAGGCGGCGCCGCCACCTTTGACGTTGCGCGCATCGATGAGATCGAGGCCGTCACCAAGCACGACGTCATCGCCTTCCTCACCCATCTCGCCGAAATCGTCGGCCCGGATGCGCGCTTCGTCCACCAGGGCATGACCTCGTCAGACGTGCTCGACACCTGCTTCAACGTCCAGCTGGTGCGCGCGACCGACATCCTCATCGCCGATATCGACCGGCTGCTCCAAGCGCTGAAGACCCGCGCCTTCGAACACAAGGACACCGTCACCATCGGCCGCTCGCACGGCATCCATGCCGAGCCCACCACCTTCGGCGTCAAGCTGGCGCTCGCCTATGCCGAATTCGAGCGCTGCCGCCAGCGCCTCATCGCCGCCCGCGAGGAAGTCGCGACCTGCGCTATCTCGGGCGCCGTCGGCACCTTCGCCAACATCGATCCGCGCGTCGAAGAACATGTCGCCGAGGCTCTCGGCCTGAAGGCCGAGCCGGTCTCGACCCAGGTTATCCCGCGTGACCGCCACGCCATGTATTTCGCCACCCTTGGCGTCGTCGCCTCGTCGATCGAGCGCCTGGCGACCGAGATCCGCCATCTACAGCGCACCGAGGTGTTGGAAGCCGAGGAATATTTCTCGCCCGGCCAGAAGGGCTCCTCGGCCATGCCACACAAGCGCAACCCGGTTCTGACCGAAAACCTCACCGGCCTTGCCCGTATGGTCCGCTCCTATGCCATGCCGGCCATGGAAAACGTCGCCCTCTGGCACGAGCGCGATATCTCCCACTCCTCGGTCGAACGCATGATCGGCCCAGATGCGACAGTCACCCTCGATTTCGCCCTCTCCCGCCTCGCCGGCGTCATCGAAAAGCTGCTGGTCTATCCCGAGAACATGGAAAAGAACCTCAACAAATTCCGCGGCCTCGTTCACTCCCAGCGCGTCCTCTTGGCGCTCACCCAGGCCGGCACCTCCCGCGAGGACGCCTACCGCCTGGTACAACGCAACGCCATGAAGGTCTGGGAACAGGGCAAGGATTTCCTGGAAGAGCTGCTCGCTGATGCGGAAGTTCGCGCCGCGCTTTCGGAGGAGGATATTCGGGAGAAGTTCGACCTTGGCTACCACACCAAGCATGTCGACACGATCTTCCGTCGGGTGTTTGGCGAGGCGTGAGCGATCCCCGATAGCGATATTGCAACGCCCTGAAGGCGACCTTCGCTCTCCAATTGGCGTCATCCTCGGCCTTGTGCCGAGGATCTGCCACATATCAACGGCTGCAGATGTTCGGGACAAGCCCGAGCATGACGAAGAAGGGTTAGCAGTCACTGTCGGCGGTCCGGTGGCGCCGTTTTTATTTCTGCTTCGCCGGCTTAGCGGAAACCCGTCGCTTCCTTGCCACCGCCTTTTTCGAGGGCGCGGCCTCGGCTGTTTCCTCAGTCATGCAGGCTTCCCTCTCACCCCTGCCTTTGGCGGCCTTGGCGACCAACTCGTCGAGACGCTTCAGCTCCTCTTCGTCGAGGTTTTCGATGCCGATGAAGCGGTTCTCGGCGTGGCTCGTCAGGATGATTTCGTTGAGTTTGGCCTGGATGGCTCGCGTGTCGCGCGTCTGGGCGTTTTGCAGCACGAAGACCATCAGGAAGGTGATGATCGTCGTTCCGGTATTGATGATCAGTTGCCAGGTTTCCGAATAGCCAAAAAAGGGGCCGAGTGCCGCCCAGATGACGACGACCATCAGCGCCAGGATGAAGACGACGGGTTTACCCGCCCATTCCGATGTCTTGGTTGCGAAGTGGGCAAACAGATGTTTCATCGTTACCTCTGAAATCCTGCCTCGAAGTCCCTGCTAAAAACTCCGAGGCAGGTCCGAAGGTTCCCCTGGGGATCGAGTTGCGACCGAAACCAAGGGGCAACGCCGTGGTTACGCGGCTTCCCGCGCAATCAGCTTGCGATAGAGATGCCAGGTCGCATGGCCGAGGATCGGGATGACGAGCGCAAGCCCGGCAAAGACCGGGATCGTGCCGATGACGAGCAGCACGGCCACGATCAGGCCCCAGAGCAGCACCGGCACCGGATTGACGAATGTTGCGCGGATCGAGGTCACAACAGCGGAGACCGCCCCGACATCGCGGTCGAGCAGCAACGGAAAGGTGATGACCGATATTGCCAGCACGACGAGCGCGAAGACGAAGCCGATGAGATTGCCCCAGATGATCAGCTGCATGCCCTGGGGCGTGCCGAAGACCTGGCGGGTGAAATCGCCCATGGTGCGCGGAAACACTTCGCCGAGCAGGTTGCTGTAAAGCGTCTGCGCCGTTACCAGCCAGACGACGAAGAGGGCAAGAAGCATCAGCCCGACCGCCACGATCGCCGGCAGCGCCGGCGAATGGCGCACATCAAGCGCATGCGTCCACGACATGTCGACGCCAGCCTCGCGACGGCGGCTGATCTCGTAAAGGCCGATCGCGGCGATCGGACCGATCAGCACGAAGCCCGCCATCAGCGGGAAAACCATCGGCAGAAGGTTGGCGCCCGAGGTCCACAGCGTCAGGAAAACGCCGGCGATCGGGTACATCAGGCAGAGAAACACATAGTGGGATGGTTTCTCCATGAAATCATCGAATCCGCGCTTCAGCGCATCGAAGACGTCGGCGATGCCGATGCGATTGACCACGGGCCGCGCGAAGCTTTCACCCGCACCCGTCATGACATGAAATGCCGCCATGGCTTTCTCCTCCTCAGCCGAGACCTGATCGGCGGCGGAAAGCATCGGCGGGCAAGCCGACACGAAATCCGCAACCGGCACTGGAGCAATATAGCAACTTTCAGCGCCCGTGTCGCCGTCTGCCTTGACCACCCCCTCTTGACATCCGGGACAAGCTTTCTCACATCGGCGGCACTATGAAAGCCTCAGACGCAGATATCCTCATCATCCCCGGCTACACCAACTCAGGTCCCGGCCATTGGCAGACCCGCTGGGAGGCAAAGCTCAGCACGGCGCGGCGCGTCGAACAGGCCGAATGGACGAAGCCGGTCCGCGAGGACTGGATCGCCCGCATCGCCGAGGAGGTTAACGCCTCGACGCGGCCAGTCGTTCTCGTCGCCCATTCGCTGGGCGTGCCCTCGGTGATCCACGCCATCCCGCATTTCCGTAAGCCGGTGGCGGGCGCCTTTCTCGTCGCCCCGCCCGATGTCGCCAATCCCGAGATCCGCCCGAAGCACCTGATGACCTTCGGCCCCTACCCGCGCGATCCGCTGCCCTTCCCTTCGATCACCGTGGCGAGTCGCAACGATCCGTTCGGCAGCTACGACCATGCTGACGACATCGCCAGCAGCTGGGGCTCCTTCCTTGTCGATGCCGGCGAGTCCGGTCATATCAATACGGATTCCGGTCACGGGCCCTGGCCGGAAGGCACGATGGTCTTTGCCCAGTTCCTCAGCCGGCTCACCGCCTGATTGAGGAAAAGCCACCTTCTCGTTAATTGAGCGATTGCTTTCTAAGTCTTTCTTAATGGAATAACCGCAGACTGCATCGAGATGCAATAAGCGAGAATGCCCGTGAAGAAAGCCCATCCAGAGGCCGATGATCCGCATGGCGATGCCGCAGCGGCCGACGGCTCCGATCTGGCCGAGCGGGAGGGCCGCTGGAACTATGCGCTCGTCGGCTCGGACCTCGGCGTGTGGGATCACAACTACCGCCTGGATCGGAAATATTACTCCCCGACGTGGAAAACCATGCGCGGCATGGCGCCGGACGAGGAAGTTGCCGGCGATTACGATGCCTGGCTGCAGCTCGTCCATCCCGATGATCGCGATTTCATCGCGCATGCCATCGATCGGCAGAACGCCGGCGATCCTGATTATCAGATCTTCGAATATCGCGAGCGCCACCGGGACGGCCACTGGATCTGGATCGAATGCCGTGGCGCCTGCGTGGAATGGGACGAGGCAGGCGTGCCGACACGCGTCGTCGGCACGGATACCGATATCACCGCCCGCAAGCAGGCGGAGGAGACGCTGTCGCGCCTGTCACGCCGGCTCGATCTGGCCCTGGAGATTTCCCGCATCGGCGTCTTCGAGGCCGACATCGAGGAGGATATGGTCGAGTGGGACGACCGCTTGATCGCCATCTACGGGCTGAAGGGCGCCGCCCGCCGGATTGCCGGCGACGTCTGGGCAAAAAGCCTGCACCCCGACGATCGCGAGCGCGTCCTTGGCCTGGCCGACCGCAGCGTCGAAAGCGGCAGTGATTTCCAGCAGGAATACCGCATCATCCGCGGCGACGGCCTTGAACGCGTCATCCGCGCCCGCTCGGCCTTCTTCATCGACGGAAACGGTCACCGTAAGCTCATTGGCGCCAATTGGGATGTGACTGAGGAAGTCAGGCTTCGCGACGAGCTGCAGCGCGCCAAGGATCTGGCGGAAGCCCGCAACCATGAACTCGAGGCCGCTAAGGAAAGCATCGAGCACCTGGCTCTGCACGATTACCTCACCGGCCTTCCGAACCGCCGCTATCTCGACAAGATGCTGGACGACCGCTCGGCCGAATGCCGGGCCAAGGGCCTGGCGTTGGCGATCCTGCATATCGATCTTGACCGCTTCAAACAGATCAACGACACGCTCGGCCATCGGGCCGGCGACGCCATGCTGAAGCATGCCGCGGTCGTGTTGAGAAATTCCGTCCGCGCCGCCGATTTCGTTGCCCGCATCGGCGGCGACGAATTCGTCATCCTCTGCGCCGTCGATGCCGCCTCGAAGAAGATCGCCAGCCTTGCCGAACGCGTCATCCGCGAATTACGCAAACCCGTCAGATATGAGGGGCACGACTGCCGTTTCGGCGCCAGCATCGGCATCGCTGTCGACAGCGGTCCGAAGCTCGACGCCAAGCAGATACTGCTCGACGCCGATATCGCGCTTTACCGGGCCAAGGGCCTCGGCCGCAATCGATTCGAATTCTTCTCGGCATCCGACCGCCGCGATGTCGTCTCCGCCAAGCAGCTCGCCGACGAGATCCTGATCGGCCTCGAGCGCAATGAATTCGTGCCTTTCTATCAGCTGCAGTTCGATGCCCGCACACTGGATGTCGCGGGCGTCGAAACGCTTGCCCGCTGGCAGCATCCCGTGCACGGGCTGCTGACGCCCGACCGCTTCCTCGATATCGCCGAGGATCTCGACGTCGTTTCGACCATCGATGCCCTGATCCTGGAGCGCGCGCTGGCCGACCGCAGCACCTGGATCAAGGAGGGGCTGTCGGTCCCGAAAATATCGGTCAACGTCTCCGCCAGGCGGATCGCCGATCCCGATCTCGGCAAGAAGCTTCGAGCCCTCAAGATCCCGCCGGGCAGTATTTCCTTCGAATTGCTGGAGTCGATCTCGCTCGACGATTGCGACGAGGCGGTGGCCGCAAACCTGAAAAAGCTGCGCAAACTCGGTATCGACATCCAGATCGACGATTTCGGCACCGGCCACGCCTCGATCGTCAGCCTGCTGCGCCTGAGCCCGAAGACGTTGAAGATCGACCGCGAGTTGATCCGCATGCTGCCGCAATCGGCCGAGCAGCGTAAACTCGTCGGCTCGATCATCGATATCGGGCGTTCGCTTGATATCCTCGTCATCGCCGAGGGTGTCGAGACGGCGGAGCATGTCCGTATTCTCGAAGAACTCGACTGCGACATGCTGCAGGGTTATGCGCTCGCCCGGCCGATGCCGGCCATGCAGATCCCCTCCTTCATCCGCGCCGGAAGCTGGCGCCATGGGCAAACGGCCGCCCGCGCCCTACAGACGCAGCTTCGCCGCGCGTTGCGAAGCAGAGCCGCCAAATAAAAGCCTGCATAAGCGGCCCGCCATTTCGCCTTCATTTCACCGTAAAGGAAAAGGCGCTAGACTCATCTGGCGAATTCATTCGATTCTCTTGGCGGTATTCCGTAAAATCCGGAATCCGGGGCCACGAAATCTGGAAACCGGGGAAGGAGCGACAGGCGGATTGTGAAACACTCTCTTTTCCTTTAAGGGGACGCCACGAGATCGATCCACTCGCGCTATCCCAAGAGCGCCAACAACAGAGAATAACCACGATGAACCGTCGCCGCCGTATCTACGAGGGCAAGGCAAAGATTCTGTATGAGGGCCCCGAGCCGGGCACTTTGATCCAGTTCTTCAAGGACGATGCCACCGCCTTCAACAAGAAGAAACACGAAGTTATCGACGGCAAGGGCGTCCTCAACAACCGCATTTCCGAATATATCTTCAGCCATCTGAACAAGATCGGCATCCCCACCCATTTCATCCGCCGGCTGAACATGCGTGAGCAGCTGATCAAGGAAGTGGAGATGATCCCGCTGGAGATCGTCGTGCGCAATGTCGCCGCCGGTTCCCTCGCCAAGCGCCTCGGTATCGAGGAAGGCGTCGTCCTGCCGCGCTCGATCATCGAATTCTATTACAAGTCCGACGCGCTCGACGACCCGATGGTCTCTGAAGAGCACATCACCGCCTTCGGCTGGGCCAATCCCGCCGAACTCGACGACATCATGGCGCTCGCCATCCGCGTCAACGATTTCATGACCGGCCTCTTCCTCGGAGTCGGCATCCAGCTCGTCGATTTCAAGATCGAATGCGGCCGCCTGTTCGAAGGCGATCTGATGCGCATCATCCTCGCTGACGAAATCTCGCCGGACAGCTGCCGGCTCTGGGATATCGAAACCCGCGAGAAGATGGACAAGGATCGCTTCCGTCGCGATCTCGGCGGTCTGCTGGAAGCCTATTCCGAAGTCGCGCGCCGTCTCGGCATCATCAATGAAAACGAGCCCGTGCGCGGCACCGGCCCGGTTCTCGTCAAGTAAGGCAGGAAAGACAAAGTGATCAAGGCTCGTGTCACCGTCACGCTGAAAAACGGCGTTCTCGATCCGCAGGGCAAGGCCATCGAAGGGGCGCTCGGCGCCCTCGGCTTCTCGGGCGTCGGCCATGTAAGACAAGGCAAGGTCTTCGACCTCGAGCTCGAGGGCGCCGACAAGGCCAAGGCCGAGGCCGACCTCAAGGCCATGTGCGAAAAGCTGCTCGCCAACACGGTGATCGAGAACTTCGCAATCGCAATCGACTGATGATCACGGCCCGGCTGTCCGGCGGACTTTGAAGATTTGGCGTCATGATGAAAGCAAAGCTGGAGACGGAAGTCTCGAAATATATGAGCTATGTTTTACGTCATGCGCCGGAAGCCGCGGGCTTGGCGCTGGATGGCGAGGGCTGGGTGTCGTTCGATGAATTCGAAAAAGCGCTGACGTCGAAATATGACGTCTCCCGCGCCGATATTATCGAAATCGTCGAAAACAATCCCAAGAAGCGCTTCACGCTCGCCGATAACAGAATTCGCGCAAATCAAGGTCACAGCGTCGAGGTCGACCTCGCCTTGAAGCAGGTCGAGCCGCCAGCCGTTCTTTTTCATGGCACGTCCCTGGCGAGCTGGTCCTCGATCGAGCGCGAGGGCCTGAAGAAGATGCAGCGGCATCATATTCATCTGTCGGCGGATGTCGAAACGGCGAAAATCGTCGCAATGCGCCGCAAGGGTGAATATGTCATCCTGTGGGTGGATGCGGCCCGCATGTTTTCAGAGGGTCATTCTTTCTTTGTCTCCGACAATGGAGTATGGCTCACCGAAAGCGTTCCAGTTCAATATCTTTCGCGAAACGCAGGGACCCCATGAAATCAGCCGTCGTTCAACTTCCGGGCCTTAACCGCGACCGCGACATGATCGCAGCCCTGACCAAGATCTCGGGCAAGGCGCCGGTCACGATCTGGCAGACGGAAACCGAGATCCCCGATGTCGACCTGATCGTCATTCCCGGCGGCTTCTCCTACGGCGACTACCTGCGCTGCGGCGCGATCGCCGCCCGCATGCCGGTCATGCAGGCGATCATCGACAAGGCTGCAAAGGGCGTGAAGGTGCTCGGCGTCTGCAACGGCTTCCAGATTCTCGTCGAGGCCGGTCTGCTGCCCGGCGCGCTGATGCGCAATGCCTCGCTGAAATTCGTCTGCCGCGAGATCAAGCTCGAAGTCGTCAACGCCGATACGGATTTCACCCGCGCCTATGCACAGGGTCAGGTCATCCGCAGCCCGGTCGCCCATCACGACGGCAATTATTTCGCCGACGAAGCGACGCTGGCGAAGATCGAAGGCAATGGCCAGGTGGTGTTCCGCTATGCCGAGGGCACCAATCCGAACGGCTCAATCAACGATATTGCCGGCGTGATGAACGAAAAGGGCAATGTGCTCGGCATGATGCCGCATCCCGAAAACCTGATCGAAGCCGCCCATGGCGGTTCGGACGGCCGCGGTCTCTTCGCCTCCGCGCTCGACGTCATCGCCGCCTGAGCCTCGCGCCCTGATGCATGTCGCCGGCACGCGTGCCGTGCGTACGACATGCCAGGCCCTCATCCCTGGAGCAAGACCAATGCGCCCTCGCCTCTCCGTCGCAAACGCCGCCGTGTCGACTGTTCTCGCAGCCATGCTGGCAGCGTGCCAGACGCCGGCGCCGACAGCTGGTCCGAACCGCGGCGCGCTGCCGACGATGGAACGCGTGGCGCTCGGCGCCAATGCCTGCTGGTTTAAATCAGGCGACCCGGCCTTTGCTGCCTATAAACTCGCGCCGGAGCTCAATTCCTTCTCCGGCCGGCCGCGCATCCTGCTCGTCCACAAGGGCAGCCCGGAAAGCCGGCCGCTGCTCGTCGTCCAGGCCGAGGGAAGCCCTGCACGTCTTCAGGCCTTCGGCCCGATGATGCAGGAGCCGGTCGCCGGTCGCGTCGCCGCTGACGTCAATCGTTGGTCGGCAGGCGGCAAGGCCTGCAACTGATCGCCGCGATCAGTCCCAGAAAAACGACTTGCCGATTTCGCGTGCCGCTTCGGATTGCGACACGCCGATATCCTTGAGCTCGCCGGCCGTCAGGTTTCTCAGCGCACGCCGACCTTCCCGCTTTTGCTGCCAGAGAAGAACAGCCGCCCAGATCCGGCCCAGGCGCGTCGTCCCGGCGGGCGCGGCCGGCACGGCAACCATTCTCCTGTCCTCGAATGAGGCAATTGATACAATCGGCATTTTGATTTCAGGCAAGGCAGACATTTCAGGAATCCTTTCGGCGATCCGTCGGAATTGACTCCTAAACTTGACAGGTACAATGTGACAATATAAGCAATTGTCACCATGACAAATTGGCTTCCTGATCTTTCCCGTGGCTCCGGGCCGGTCTATCTCCGGCTTGCCGACAGCATTGAATCCGCCATATCAAGCGGCGCCCTGCCCGCCGGCAGCAAATTGCCGCCGCAGCGCAACCTGGCCTACGATATCGGCGTGACGATCGGCACGATCGGCCGCGCCTATGCGCTGGTGCACGAGCGCGGCCTGGTCGCCGGTGAAGTCGGGCGCGGCACCTATGTGCTGAACCGTTCCGAGACGCCGCCCGGCGAACAGATGGATCCGTTGGCGATCTCGCTCGGCGGGACCCGTTTCCAGGATGCGCCGGCAAACAAGATCCGCTTCGATACGACAGCCGCGCCCGATCTCGGGCAGGGCAAGATCATAGCTGGCATCCTCGCCGAAATCGGCGAGCAGCATCTCGCCGAGATCTCCTCCTATTCCCGGAGCTTCCCACGCAACTGGTTCGAAGCCGGCCGTCTCTGGCTTGCCCGCAGCGGCTGGACGCCGGAGGTTGAAAACATCGTGCCGACGCTCGGTGCGCATGCGGCTGCGATATCAGTCATCGCCGCCGTTTCGGCACCGGGCGACAAAATCGTCTTCGAGAATCTCAGCTATACCCAAATCAGCCGCAGTGCCCGTCTTCTCGGTCGTCGCACGCTGACAGTCGATTCCGACGAATGCGGTATAATCCCCGATGATTTCGAGCGGCTCTGCCAGCAGCAGCATCCGAAGCTCGCCTTCCTGATGCCAACCGTTCACAATCCGACGCTGACGATCATGCCCTATGAGCGGCGCGTCGCAATCGCTGCAATCGCCAGGAAACACGGCGTCTGGCTGATCGAGGACGATCTTTACGGCGGCATGGCCGACGATGACACGCCGCTGCTCGCCTCGATCGCGCCCGATCGCACCTTCCTCGTCAACGGCCTGTCGAAATCGGTCGCCGCCGGCGTGCGCGGCGGCTGGGTCGCCTGCCCGCCGCATTTTGCTCAGCGCATCAAGGTGACCCACAGGATGGTCACCGGTGGCCTTCCCTTCATCCTGGCGGAAACCTGCGCGCAGCTCGTCGAAAGCGGAAAGGCGCACGAAATCCGCAAGGAGAGTGTCAGGGAGCTCTCGAGGCGTGTCCGGCTCGCCCGCGAACAGCTGGCGGGCTTCGATTTCGAATCACACCAACATGCGCCGTTCCTCTGGCTGAAACTTCCGGAGCCCTGGATGTCGGGCACCTTCAAGAACGCCGCTTACCGTGATGGTGTGCTCGTCGACGACGAGGACGAGTTCAAGACGGCGCGCAGCGAAAAAACCTATTACCGCGTCCGCGTCGGCTTCTCCTCGCCGAAGACGGGGCAAGAGCTGATCACGGGCCTGATGATCCTGCGCCGGCTGTTGGAAAATGGTGGCTCCGCCTATGATGGCGAAATATGATCTGTTGCAAATACACCTCATAGTTCCAAATAAATCCCGGCGCTGAGCCGCTGCGCTTTACCCATCGACACTCCATGATACCCCTCTCACATCCCACGGATGAGGGAATCAAAGGACAGCAAATGAAGATCGACTTCGACAAAGTCGCTCTGCGCTTGTTGGGTATAGCGTCAGTGGCAGCGGTTACCGGCTTTTTGGCTATGACAGGCTCCGCAAGTGCAAGTGAACGGATTTTCGATGAATTGCGCTTCGGCGCATCGGCCTCGGTACAATCGGGCCATTCCCGGGAAAACGGCGTCTTTCCGGAAATTACCGCACTCTTCGATCTCTTCGGCTACGATCAGGCCGCCGGCTGGCAGCAGCAATTGCTGCACCCCCGTGTCCATCTCGGTACCTCGATCGGCACCTCCGGCGAGGCCACCCAATTCTTCACTGGCTTCACCTGGACGGTAGATTTCAACGAGAAGCTCTTTGCCGAAGCCGGCTTCGGCGGCGTCATCCATACCGGTGATCTCGATGGCGATAGTGACGGTCCGGAACTCGGCTGCCGCCTCCTGTTTCACGAATATCTCGGCGCCGGCTACCGTTTCACCCGCAATTGGAACGTGATGGCCCAGATCGCCCACTCCTCGCATGCCAATCTCTGCGACGGCCCGAACGACGGCATGACGCGCGCCGGCCTGCAGATCGGCTACAAATTCTGAGCGGCTGCCGCTTTATAAAGAAAGTCTGCCCGCCCTCTGTTGACGGCGGGCATTTTCCTGTCGCGCGTCGCCGCTACATAAGCTAAAGACAGCGCAAAACGCGCCAGGGACTTTCCGCTCATGACCATTCCAAACACCATCCCGATCACGCCGGAACTCATCGCAAGCCATGGCCTGAAGCCGGACGAGTACCAGCGCATTCTGGATCTGATCGGCCGCGAACCGACTTTCACCGAGCTCGGCATCTTCTCGGCCATGTGGAACGAGCACTGCTCCTACAAATCCTCCAAGAAATGGCTGCGCACGCTGCCGACCAAGGGGCCGCGCGTCATTCAGGGCCCGGGCGAGAATGCCGGCGTGGTCGATATCGATGACGGCGATTGCGTCGTCTTCAAGATGGAGAGCCACAACCACCCCTCCTATATCGAGCCCTACCAGGGTGCTGCGACCGGCGTCGGCGGCATCCTGCGCGATGTCTTCACCATGGGCGCCCGCCCGATCGCCGCAATGAACGCGCTGCGTTTCGGCGAACCCGATCATCCGAAGACCCGCCACCTCGTCTCCGGCGTCGTCTCGGGCGTCGGCGGCTATGGCAACTCCTTCGGCGTGCCGACGGTCGGCGGTGAGGTCGAGTTCGACGCCCGCTACAACGGCAACATCCTGGTCAACGCCTTTGCCGCCGGCATCGCGAAATCCAATGCCATCTTCCTGTCCGAAGCCAAGGGCGTCGGCCTTCCGGTCGTCTATCTCGGCGCCAAGACCGGCCGCGACGGCGTCGGCGGCGCGACGATGGCTTCGGCCGAATTCGACGAGTCGATCGAAGAGAAGCGCCCGACGGTTCAGGTCGGCGACCCCTTCACCGAAAAGTGCCTGCTCGAAGCGTGCCTCGAACTGATGCAGACCGGCGCGGTCATCGCCATTCAGGACATGGGCGCGGCCGGCCTCACTTGCTCGGCCGTCGAAATGGGCGCCAAGGGCGATCTCGGCATCCTGCTCGAACTCGACAAGGTGCCGGTCCGCGAAGAGCGGATGACGGCCTACGAGATGATGCTGTCGGAAAGCCAGGAGCGCATGCTCATGGTGCTGCAGCCGGAGAAGGAAGAGGAAGCCAAGGCGATCTTCGTCAAATGGGGTCTCGATTTCGCCATCGTCGGCAAGACGACAGACGACCTGCGCTTCCGCGTCATGCACCAGGGCGAGGAAGTCGCCAACCTGCCGATCAAGGATCTCGGCGACCAGGCGCCGGAATATGACCGCCCCTGGCGCGAATCCGGCAAGCAGGCCCCCCTGCCCGCCAATCTCGTGGCAGCACCGGAGGATTACGGCCAGGCGCTGCTTCGGCTCGTCGGCTCCGCCAACCAGTCGAGCCGTCGCTGGGTCTACGAGCAGTACGACACGCTGATCCAGGGCAATTCGCTACAGCTTCCGGGCGGCGACGCCGGCGTCGTGCGCGTCGACGGCCATGCGAGCAAGGCGCTTGCCTTCTCCTCGGACGTCACGCCGCGTTATGTCGAGGCCGATCCCTTCGAAGGTGGCAAGCAGGCGGTCGCCGAATGCTGGCGCAACATCACCGCGACAGGCGCCGAGCCGCTCGCCGCCACCGACAATCTCAATTTCGGCAATCCCGAAAAGCCTGAGATCATGGGCCAGTTCGTTCAGGCCGTGAAGGGCATTGGCGAAGCCTGCCGCGCGCTCGACTTCCCGATCGTCTCCGGCAACGTCTCGCTCTACAACGAGACCAACGGCGTCGCCATCCTGCCGACGCCGACGATCGCAGGCGTCGGCCTGCTGCCGGACTGGCGCAAGATGGTGCGCATCGGCAGCGCCAATGACGGCGACAAGGTCGTCATGATCGGCCTGGACGGCAGCCATCTCGGCCAGTCCGTCTATCTTAGAGACGTGCTTGCCAGCCGCGAAGGCCCGGCGCCGGAGGTTGATCTGTTCGCCGAGCGCCGCAACGGCGATTTCGTCCGCTCCGTCATCCGCAACGGCCAGGCGACAGCCTGCCACGACATTTCTTCGGGCGGCCTCGCCATTGCCCTTGCTGAAATGGCCATGGCATCAGGCAAGGGCCTGACCATCGATCTCGGCGAAAGCAGAGGTGCGCCGCATGCGCTGCTCTTCGGTGAAGACCAGGCTCGTTACGTGCTGACGGTGCCGAGCGATGTTGCCGATTTCGTCTGCGCCAACGCGGAAGGCGCCGGCGTTCCCTTCCGCCGTCTCGGCACGGTCGGGGGAACGGCGCTCGTCGTCGGCGATCTCATCTCGCTGCCGATTCAGCAATTGCGCGATGCCCATGAATCGTGGTTCCCTGATTTCATGGAAGGCCGCGGCGAACTTGCCGCGGAATAATGCGCAAGGAGTAACGATCATGGCCATGAAACCCGGCGATATCGAAGACATGATCAAGGCTGGGATTCCCGGTGCCAAGGTGACGATCCGCGATCTGGCGGGCGACGGCGATCACTACGCCGCCGAAGTCGTCGCCGAAGCCTTCCGCGGCAAGAGCCGCGTGCAGCAGCACCAGATGGTCTACGAGGCGCTGAAGGGCAACATGGGCGGCATACTGCACGCCCTGGCCCTCCAGACTTCGGCGCCGGAATAGGGTCCGCAACGCTCCGAATGGAGCGCTTCTGGCTCAGCCCATCCTGTATTGGATATGGAAGCGGCCATGGATCGAAGATCTTTCGACATGTGCCCGGACACCGAAGACGCGGCCGATCAACCCCTCGGTGAGCACTGTTTCGACCGCTCCCACTGCAACGAGCTTTCCCTTCTCAAGCACGGCGAGGCTATCGCAGAACATTGCCGCCAGATTGAGGTCGTGCAGGGCGACGATGCAGGTAATGCCGAGCTTCGAGACAAGGGAAAGAATGTCCAGCTGGTGCTGGATATCGAGGTGATTGGTCGGCTCGTCGAGCAGGAGTTCGCTCGGCGACTGCGCAAGCGCTCGTGCAATATGGACGCGCTGACGCTCGCCGCCCGAGAGCGTCTGCCAGAGCTGCGCGGCCCGATCTCGCATATCGACACGGGAAAGAGCCTCGTCGACGCGGAGATCGTCATCAGCAGCCCAGGACGACAGCAGTCCGCGATGGGGCGTCCTGCCAAGACGTACGACATCCCTGACGGTCAGTTGCGTCTCGGTCGTCGATTGCTGCTCGACGAAGGCGATGCGGCGGGCAAGCTCGGCTCTCGATATCGTCGAGATATCGTCCTCCCCGAGCCGGATAATGCCGCTCTGCACCTTTCTCAGCCGGCAGATTAGCCGTAATAGGCTCGATTTTCCCGAACCGTTCGGCCCGAGCAGGCCGAGCACCTTGCCTTTTTCCACGGCAAGGCTGACGCCGTTGACGATGAGCGCATTGCCGGCAGCAACGCTCACCCTGTCGACAGTGATGCTCATGCGGTCCTCCTGAAACCATAAAGGATGACGGCGAAGGCCGGAGCGCCGAAGAGCGCCGTGACGACACCGATCGGCAGAATCTGTTGCGGGATGATGATCCGCGAGATGATGTCGGCAGCGACCATGAAAAGGGCGCCGCCGAGTGCCGTGGCCGGCAGCAGCCGGCTATGTGCCGGCCCGACCAGAAAACGCGCGGCATGCGGAATGACAAGGCCGACAAAGCCGATCGAGCCGACCATGCTGACGACAACGGCCGTCATCACGGCGGTCGCGCCGAGCAGCACGACCTGGACGCGCCTGACTGCAATGCCAAGCGATGCGGCAGCATCCGTGCCAAAGGCGAAAGCATCGAGAGCGCGCACGTGGGCAAGGCAGACGAGGAAGCCGATCACGGCAACCGGCACAGAGAGATAGACATCCGGCCAGCGAACGCCGCTGAGAGAGCCGAGCAGCCAGAACATGACGCCCCTCGCCTGCTCGGCATTCGCCGATGTGGTGACGATATAGGAGGTCAGCGCATTGAAGAGCTGCGATCCGGCTACCCCGCAAAGGATAATGCGCTCGCTGGTGCCGCCGGCCCCGGCAGCAAGCACGCCGACCAGCAGAAAGGCGATCACCGCGCCGATGAATGCGCCGCTCGACAGGCTGAGCGCGCCGTAACCGAAGCCGAGGATCATGACGCAGACCGCACCCGTCGATGCGCCTGCCGAAATGCCGAGAACGTAAGGTTCGGCCAGCGGATTGCGCAGCAGGGCCTGCAGGATGGCGCCGCAGAGCGCCAGCGAGGCGCCGGCACTGGCGGCGACCAGCGCGCGGCTGAGGCGATAATCCCAGACGATGCCCTGATGAATGCGGCTGAGTTCGAAACCGGTCCCGAAAAGCCGGTTCGAGACGGCCTTTACAGTCGTTTGAAGCGGTATCGATATTTCGCCGATCGAGACGGCCAGACTGATCATCAGTCCCAGGAGGATGAAGGCTGCAATGGTGAGCGCGACAAGCGCCCACCATCCCTCCCGTTTCAGGAGCGTCTTGTTCACTGGGCGAGACCCGACGACTTGATGCCCTTTGCCAGGATCTCGATGCCGTCGATCGTCCGGATCGTCGGGTTCATCGATTGCGCGTCCATCATCACGAAGCGCTTGTTCTTGACAGCATCGAGCTCGCGGGTGACGGGGTCATTCTCCAGAAAGCCGAGTTTCACCTTGGGATCGTCGGCCGCATAGCGTCTGCGGTCCATCGTAGCGATGACGATGACCGCGGGGTTGGCCTGAGCGATCGTCTCCCAGCCGACCAGCGGCCATTCCTCTTCGGTCGTGACGACATTCGCAGCACCCAGGGTCTTCAGGATATAGGCCGGGGCGCCGTTCTTTCCGGCGATGAAGGCGTCGCCGTTGACCTCCTTGCTGGAGAACCAGAAGACGACGGGCAGGTTCTTTGCCGACGCGCCCGATATCGAGGCGACGGCATCGGCCTCGCGCTTCTTCAGATCGGCGATCAGGGCATCGCCGCGGTCCTTGATGTCGAAAATTTCGGAGAGTTCGGCGATTTCCTGATAGATCAGGTCCATCGTGAACAACTCCTTGCGCACGCCGTCGCCGCCGTCGGCATTGACCTTGGCGACGCAGTCGGCGGGCGCGACATAGGTGTTGATCCCGAGCCCGGAGAACTGTTCGCGCGTACCGACGGAACCCTGCGCGCCGACATGCCACTCGAATTCGGCCGCCACCAGATCGGGCTCCGCGCCGACGACGGATTCGAAGCTAGGATCGTTGTCGGCAAGGCGTTTGATCTTGCTGTTGGCCTCGGCATATTGCGGCAGGACGGGGCCGACCCAGACGGCGGTTCCGGCGATCTTGTCCGCAAGGCCCAGGGAAAACAGGATTTCGGTCATGCCCTGGCCGATCGAAACGATCTTTGCCGGGGCCTTTTCGAAGGTCACCTGCTGGCCGCAATTGGTGATGGTCAATGGATATTGGGTTGCAGCAAGGCTCGGTGCTGCAAGGCCGGTTAGCCCGAAGGCAAACGTCATGCTCGTGAGAAACTGGCGCATGGAAAATCTCGATAAGGAGGAAAATGGCTAGGCTCGCCGTGCCGCGCGCGGCTGCGCGGAACAAGGCACGGTCAAACGGACGCTAGCGGTGAAAAACCCAATCGAGACGGATTCGTGCCGGAGTTCGGCGAAGGTTCAGGTCAATCATGTCTGTTCCTTTCCAGGCATCCCCGCCCGGTTGATTGGATCGTGATTGACGGCAGGTCTCCTGGCTTACGAATATGCGCCGATCATCTGCCTTCCCGCGAAAACCCTCGCAGTGGCATGGCCAGAGGCCCTGAGGGAGAGCCACAACGTGCTCCTCCCTGGGATGATCGGCAATCCGCTTACAGTTGCGGGGGCAGCCACGGTCTTGATCCCTTTTGGGTCGTCCTCACCGTGTTCCCTATTAATCCCTTTGGAGTCATCCTCGGGGAACCGTCGCGCCCAGTTACGCCGGCTCTATGCATGGCGTCAAGAACAAGCAGACGCATTGGTCTCTGTGCGGGATACCTCGAAAAGGCCGCTCTCAGCCGGGTATCCTCGTTTCATCGGGGCTCGCAAAAACCGACGCCGGCATCGGCCCTGATGTGATCAGCGTGAAATCGAACGGCGCCTTGAGATCAGGCCCCAGCACATATTGCCGGTGGACACGCAGCTGGTCCTTGCGGATCTTGCGGTAGTGCTCGCGCGTCAGCATCTGCTTGACGCGGATCAGGATCATTTTCGCCTGGGGCGCGTCCGGATGGCCGGAAACGGCAACGACCGGCACCTTGTAGAAGTTGATCGAATCCGTCAGGCACTGGACGTCGAGCCAGGAAATATCGGGACAGCGGGCGATCAGGCCGACGCGGGCGCGAAGCCGCGTCGCCGACGACAACAGCGCGCATTGCAGGATGGCGCTGCCTAGCGTGGCGAACACCACGCGCTTGCCCTTGAAGAGATCCGGCTCCCTTTCGAGCAATATGCCGATGACATGGGCAGCCACATTCGATCCCATGCTGTGCGAGGAGATCACATATTCGCCAGCCTCTTCGTCAAGCGCCTTGCGCACGGCATCGGCTCTGTCTTCCAGCCACTCGTTGAAAGCTGCCCGGTTCATGCGGCCAAGCGCCACCGCCATTTCCCAATCGGCAAAGAGATGCAGCGTATGGAAACGTTCGGAAAACGGCAGGAAGGCGAAAATGAAGAAACAGAGCCCCAGCGGCCCGCTCCAGAGCGTGTTCCAGGGCGAAAAGCCGAAACTATAAGGCAAGAGAGCGATTTGCGCTGCCAGGAAGATCGCCAGCGCCGTCAACAGGAACGGAAAGAGGAAGAACAGGCCAAAGCGCCACGCATGGCGGAAATATCCCAGCATCCCACCTTCCAGCACGATCTGTATGAAGCTGCGGAAACCGGCAATGATCTGGCTCAGCGTGTTGCCGCTGCGCAGTCTGCGCACGAAAACATCATGATCGACCATGTGAATCCGGCTCTTCGTCCGCCAGCCGGCTGGATCGGTTCCGGCTCCATTGCCCGTCGTGACCTCGAAACTGAGGGGATCGCTTCCCGCCTCCGGAGCGCCGGTCTCGACAGAATAGCCCCAGACGGCGGCGCTCTGTCTGGCCGAACGCTCGTAGCGCGCCCTGTGGGCCGCGCCGTCGAGCGGCTCGAAGCCCGGGAAATGCAGGACGACCCGCTTCTCGATCAGTTTCATTCCGCTCTTCCGACCGGCTCAATGGCCGGCATATTGCTGCTATCTTGCTGTTGCGCCGCTGATATCGGCGAAAAAGCAGGGATGGTCTCGAAGCCGTCTTGCTAACCGAACTCTTCCGGAATTCAATAGCGACCATGTCGTTTCCACCACGAACGGAGGGGTTTTGTGGCCGATCTTGTCAAAGAATTGATATCGGGCATCGTCGACAGCGTGCTGAAGGAAATCCTGAAGAAAACCACCCGCCGCGTGACGACGAAGCGCAGCAGGCGCAAGACGCGCCCAACTGCAACGACAACGGCTTCACGCAAGACAACCTCCGCCAAGCGCAAACCTGCCCGCAAACAGGTCAGCAAGCGCCGCACCGTCGCCGGCCGCAGCCGTCAGCGCCGCAGCTGAGGCATCATGAAATCAGAATCTGAGCGCTTTGCGGATCGTCGGCTCCGGCAACAGAAGAGCCCGCATCCGGCTTATGCGCCTCCGCAACGTCACCAAGGGGCTGAACCGTGAAGCGCATTTTGAAAATCACTCTGGCAGCCGTCATCGCGATCTGTCTCATCGCCGTTGCCGGCGTCTACGTCCTGTCGGAGAGGCGCCTTGCCAGGACCTACGACGTTGCGACGACCGACTTCACGGTCAAGACGACACTGTCTCCCGAGGAAGCAGAACGCCGCGCCCGCACGTTGATGTGCGGCGGCTGCCATCGCGATGCCGGCAACGTGCTGGTCGACGAGCCGGGCGTCGGTCGCATCGTCGCGCCGAACCTGACCCGCTTCGTGCCCATGTATAGCGACGCCGAACTCGTGCGCCTCATCCGCCATGGCGTCAAGAAGGATGGCACGGGCGTCTTCATCATGCCGGCAAGCAACTTTGCGAATATTGCCGATGACGACATGGCGGCGATGATCGCATGGCTGCGCAGCCTCAAGCAGCTTCCCGATGCGGTGGAAGGAACGACGCAATGGGGTCCAATCGGTCGGATCGGCCTTGCGCTCGACAAGATCCCCTTTGAAGCCGATCTCGTCCCTGTCTCGATGACGCCCGCCACCGCTCGTCCCGCCGATATCGGCGAATATGCCTTCAGGACCGATTGCAGCCACTGTCACAATCTTGACACGGAGAAGCAGTCGGAAGTCTTCGTGGCGCCGGCGCTGCGGCCGCTGGCGCAATCCTATTCGCCTGCCGATTTCAAGACGCTGCTGCGCACCGGCAAGGGTGTCGGCAGGCGTGATCTCGGGGTCATGACCGAGGTTTCGCAATGGGATTTCAACCACTTCACCGATGTTGAAATAGACCAGATTCAAGCCTATCTCGCCCGGCAACCGTAACGCGATGGCAACAATCCCGGCGGCGGCCGGCCGGATTGGTCTTTTTTTGGTTCGGGCGGCTGGAATTCCTGCTGACGCATGCTATCTAAAGGCAACGATTGAAACGACGGGCCTTTAACCCGCCTGTTGAAAGGATCAGGTCCTATGAGCGACATTCACGAATTCATCGACAACGAAATCAAGAGCAACGACGTCGTCCTCTTCATGAAGGGCACGCCGCAGTTTCCGCAGTGCGGTTTCTCCGGGCAGGTCGTGCAGATTCTCGATTACATCGGCGTCGACTACAAGAGCGTCAACGTGCTCGCCGATTCGGAAATCCGCCAGGGCATCAAGGATTATTCCAACTGGCCGACGATCCCGCAGCTTTACATAAAAGGCGAATTCGTCGGCGGCTGCGACATTGTCCGGGAAATGTTCCAGGCCGGTGAGTTGCAGCAGCATCTCCAGGAAAATGGCATCGCCGTACGCGGCGCCGCCTGACCGGTCTCCGGGCGTCCGCTCGGTTTCCAAATCTGTTTCTTGAGTCCGGGGCGCTGCGGTAAGCAGCGCCTTGGCCTGTTTATGGGAATTTCATTGTGACAGATTCATCGCAAGCCGTGTCCGCGGGCCGCCTGCCCATGGGCAAGCGTGAATTCATCGCGCTTGCCGCCTTCCTGATGGCCATCAATTCGCTGGCGATCGACATCATGCTTCCGGCTCTGCAGCAGATCGGCGCGAGTCTCGGCGTCGAAAGCGAGAATCACCGCCAGTTCGTCGTCTCCAGCTACCTGCTCGGCTTCGGCTGCGCCCAGCTCTTCTACGGGCCGCTTTCCGACCGCTTCGGCCGGCGCACACCGCTGCTGATCGGCATCGTCATCTATATCGCCTCCGCCATCGGAATCGTTTTCGTTCCGTCATTCGCTGGCCTGCTGGTGCTGCGCTTCATCCAGGGCATCGGCTCGGCCGCCACCCGAGTCATCACCATTTCCATCGTCCGCGATATCTATGGCGGCCGGCAGATGGCGGAAGTTATGTCGCTCATCATGATGGTCTTCATGATCGTACCGGTGATTGCGCCCGGCACCGGCCAGATCGTCATGTTCTTCGGCAACTGGCACCTGATCTTCCTGTTCATCGCCACCATGGCGACCGCCATCGCCGTCTGGGCCTATCTCCGCCTGCCGGAAACCCTGCATCCCGCCAATGTCAGGCCTTTCACTGCCCGCTCGATTTTCGGCGCCTTCAAGCTCGTGCTGACCAATCGCATGGCACTCTGCTACACCATCGCCAGCACCTTCATCTTTGGCGCGCTGTTCGGCTTCATCAATTCCGCGCAGCAGGTCTATGTTGGCATCTATGGCCTCGGGATCTATTTCCCCTTCGCCTTCGCCGCCGTCGCGATCTTCATGTCGCTGTCGTCCTTCTTCAATTCGCGCTTCGTCGGCAAGCTCGGCATGCGCCGCCTGTCGCACGGTTCGCTCCTCGGCTTCATCGCCATCAACACCATCTGGCTGATCGTGCAGATGATGAGCACGGAGCCGATGCCCTTTGCCCTGTTCATCTCATTCTTCGGTCTTGCCATGTTCCAGTTCGGCTGGATCGGCTCGAACTTCAATTCGCTCGCCATGGAGCCACTCGGCCACGTCGCCGGCACCGCCTCCTCCGTGCTCGGTTTCATGAGCACGGTCGGCGGCGCCATCATCGGGGCTGGCATCGGCCAGGCCTTCGACGGCACCGCGCTGCCGATGGTCGCCGGTTATTTTGCCGTGTCGATCGTCGGGCTGATCTTCGTGCTGATCGCCGAGAAGGGCCGGCTCTTCCAACAGCATAATCCGGCCGTCTGAACGACCGACCACATTCGCATACGGGATTTCACCACATGACGCCGCCGCATAAACCGCACCAGGAAAACCAGGGCTCCCGCCGCATCGGCATGGGTTTCGGCGAATTCGTCGTCACCATCGCCATCATGACTGCCAGCATCGCCATGGCGATCGACAGCATGCTGCCGGCACTGCCCAATATCGGCCACTCCCTCGGCGTCACCAATACCAACGACGCACAGCTCATCATCGGCGTTTTCTTCTTAGGGTTTGGCTTCTCGCAGATCTTCTTCGGCAGCCTTTCGGATACGTTCGGCCGCCGCAATATCCTGCTTGGCGGCCTCGCCTGCTATGTCCTCGGCATGTTTGCCGCTGCGGCAACCGGCAGCTTCGAAATGCTGCTCGTCATGCGTTTCGTTCAGGGTGTGGGCGGCGCGGCCGTGCGCATCACCACCATGGCCATCGTCCGCGACTGCTTCGGCGGCCGCGAAATGGCCCGTGTCATGTCCTATGTCATGATCGTCTTCATGATCGTGCCGATCGTCGCGCCCTCCGTCGGCCAACTCATCATCATCTACGCCAACTGGCACTGGATCTTCATCCTGCTCGGCATCGTGGCCTCGATCCTGTTCGTTTGGGCTCTTCTCAGGCTGAAGGAATCGCTGCCGCCGGAAGAGCGGCTGCCGCTGTCGGTCGGCTCTGTCGTGGATGGTTTCAAGACCGTGCTTACAAACCGCATCACCTGCGGCTACATGATCGGCCTCACCATGTTCACCGGCGTCATCAGCGCCTATGTGATCTCCGTGCAGCAGGTCTTCGGCGAGGTCTACGGCCTTGGCGACTGGCTACCGATCGCCTTTGCCGCCACCGCCGGCGGTATCGCTGTCGCCAATTTCGCCAACGGCTTCTTCGTGCGCAGGTTCGGCATGCGCCGCATCTCGCACGCCGCCCTCCTGATCTTCACGGCGCTGTCGGCCGTCGGCTTTTTCCATTCGCTGGCCGGCAAGCCGGATTTTGCCGTCGCCTACGGCATCTTCACCGTTGTATTGATGATGTTCGCCGTGATCGCCACCAATTTCACCGCCATCAGCCTCGAGCCGATGGGCAATCTCGCCGGCACGGCGACCGCCATCACCGGCTTCGTCTCGACGACCTTCGGCGCCATCCTCGGCGGCCTGGTCGGCCAGATGTTCAACGGCACGGTGCAGCCCCTCTTCGGCGGCTTCGCACTCTTCGGCCTGGTGACGATCGCAGCCACTCTCTGGGCGGAGAACGGCAAGCTCTTCACCCATCCCGGAGACAGCCCACAGCTCGATCCGGGTGCGGCCCACTTCTGACGCAGGCCCGCTGGGCCGGTTCAAGGCATTCGCCATGGATGAACGAATTCTGATCAGGCCTTATGCACCGGGCGACGCGGACGCGACGATCGAAATTTTCCTGCTCGCCATTCGCGAGGTTTCTTCGAAAGACTATTTGCCGGCTCAGATAAAGGCTTGGGCACAAGTGGAAGATCGCAGTCTATGGGCGGAGCGCAGGATAAGCAGACCCGCCTGGATCGCAGAAATGGATGGAAGGCCCGTAGGCTTTTCAGATCTGACCAGCGACGGATGCCTGGACATGATGTTCGTTCATCCTGAACTCCAGGGGCTCGGAATTGCAAGCCGTCTGTTGAGCCGGGTCGAGGAGGAAGCCTTGAAGCTGGGATTCAGACGAATTTATACGGAAGCCAGCCGAACCGCCCGCCCGTTTTTCGAGCGCAGAGGGTTTCGCCTGATCACGAAGCAGATCGTCGAGAAGCGTGGCCAAAGCCTGGAAAACTTCCTCATGGAAAAGCTCTACGGCTGACACGCGGGGCGGGAGAACAGGGCCCGCGTCCTGGCTGAGAAGAATGACTCCTACAGAAACCGGCCGCGAAATCCGCGCTTTGCGACCGGCTTTCATGTCATCAGACCGTGAAAACCTCGCGCCGCAGCACGTCCCACGAAGCCTTGTCAGGCGTGATCAGTAGCCCGCCGTCAAGATGATGCGGCAGGTAGGGCGAGCCGTCGAAACGGGCCGCATAAGCACCCGCCTCCTGTGAGATCAGCGTGCCGGCAAGGTGATCCCAGGGCATCAGCTTGTTGTACATGAGGTAATGCACATGCCCGCCGGCAAAGGTCCGATACTCGTGGGCCGCGCAGCGGTAGTTGGTCAGGAATCGCACTTTGGCGAGATTGCCGAGGATCACGGCCCGCTTTTCCTGTGGCAGGTAGCCCGTGGAGGCCATGCCGACCATCTGATCGAGCGCAACCGGGGCGGCGGTGTGCAGCCGCTCCGCCTCGCCGTCCGGCCGCCGCAGCCAGGCGCCGCCGCCCTTTTCGGCCATGACCCAGTCGTCGCCCATGGGATCGTATATGATGCCGGCGATGGTCTCGCCCTTCGACACGACCGAGGCCATGACGCCGAAGGCCGGAATGCCGGAGGCGAAGTTAAACGTGCCATCGACCGGATCGACGACGATGGCAAGATCCGCGCCGTCGAGCTTGTGGAGCAGTGCGGGATCGGCCGAAACAGACTCCTCGCCGATGAAGAGCGCTTCCGGCCAGAGGCGCGCGGCCTTTGCCTTCAGCATTCTTTCGGCCTGTTCATCGGCTTCCGTCACCAGGTCGGTCGCCTCCGTCTTGGCGCGGACATCACGGCTGCCCAACCTGCGAAAGCGCGGCAGGATCTCGGCTTTCGCTGCCTGCCGCAGAAGATCGGCAAGGGTCATCGTGTCAATGGCAGTCGTCATGGCAAATTCCTCTTCGGTTTATCAGCGGCCGATGATTTCCCTGCGGATCGTCTGCCAGCTTTCCCTATCCGGCGCCGAGATGATGCCACCGGAAATCTCTCCTGGCCTGTAGGGCGTTCCGTCGAATTTCGCCGTATGGCCGCCGGCCTCCTGATGCGCAAGCACGCCGGCCAGATGGTCCCAGGGCATCAGCTTCGAATGCCCAATGAAATGCAGCTTGCCGGAGGCAACCATCCAGTATTCGTAGGCCGAGCAGTTGAAAGCAAAGGTCATGCGGGCCTTTGCCATGTTGGCGCAGGTGCGCGAACGGTCCGGCTCGTCCATATGACCCCATGATATGCCGCCGACCATTTGGTTCAGTGCGGCGGGTTCCGCCACCTTCAGCTTACTCGACTGCCTGTCCTGCCGCGTGAGGAAGGCTCCCGCCCCCTTGATCGCCGTCACTGTGTCGCCAAGAACGGGATCGTGAATGATACCGGCGACAGTCTCGCCCCTGACGGTGACCGCAAGCATCGTTCCGAAAACGGGAAGCCCGGCGGCGAAATTGAACGTGCCGTCGACAGGGTCGATGACGAAGGCAAGCTCGGCATCGGCAAGTGCAGGCACCACCGACTTGTCGGCGTCATAGGCCTCCTCGCCGACGATGAGTGCTGCGGGAAAGCGCTCTTTCAATGCGGCTGTGATCCTGTGTTCGGCAAGCAGATCGGCTTGTGTCACCAGATCGGTGGCCGAGGTCTTTTCCTGGACGTCGGCAGCGCCGAGATTGCGGAAGCGCGGCATGATCTCGGCTTGCGCCGCTTGCCTGACGCACTCGCCGAGGAAAAGAATATCCGTGTCTGAAATAGTCATGCGAAATCTGTCCTTCATGCAATGGGCAGCCTGCATAGCCGGCCCTTCATGAAGGATCGGTGACGCCAAGGCTGGAAAAGTCGAAGAGTTTCGGGTCGAGCAGATGCGACGGGTTCACATGCGAAAGCGCCCGCAGCATCGTGTCCTTGCGGCCGGGCATGCGCCGCTCGATATCAGCGAGCATATCCTTCATCGCATTGCGCTGCAGCCCGTCCTGAGAGCCGCAGAGGTCGCATGGAATGATCGGAAACTGCATGGCGGCGGCAAACTTGGCGAGATCGTCCTCGGCGGCATAGGCAAGCGGCCGCAGCACCATCAGGTCGCCCTCGTCGTTTAGAAGCTTTGCCGGCATCGAGGCAAGCCGCCCGCCATGGAAGAAATTCATGAAGAAGGTTTCGAGAATGTCCTCGCGGTGGTGACCGAGCACCAGCGCGTCGCAGCCTTCCTCCCGGGCGACGCGATAGAGATTGCCGCGCCGCAGCCGCGAACAGAGTGAGCAATAAGTAGCGCCCTCCGGCACCTTCTCCTTCACGATCGAATAGGTGTCGCGATATTCAATCCGGTGCCGCACACCGATCTTCGTCAGATAATCCGGCAGGACGTGCTTCGGAAAGTTCGGCTGGCCCTGGTCGAGGTTGCAGGCAATGAGCTCGACCGGCAGCAGGCCGCGCCATTGCAGATCGAGCAGCAGCGCCAATAACCCGTAGGAATCCTTGCCGCCGGAAAGGCCGACCAGCCAGCGCTTCTGCCCCTTCAGCATGTCGAAATCGTCGAAGGCCTGGCGCACCTGTCGCAACAGCCGTTTGCGCAGCTTGTTGAAGGAGACCGAGCGCGGCGCATCCGAGAACAGCGCATGGCCGATGCCGCCATCAGCTTCGCCGGTTTCCAGATCATCGGAGATATCGGCTGCGATATTCATTGCTTCGTCCCATCGAAGATTCGTGCTTGCCTTAGCAGAAAGCCCCTCGCCAACACAGCCTCAATCGCCGAAAACCGACCAACCGGTGCGTGCCGCCAGCATTTCGAGCGCCACGGCGCCAAGCTGCGAGTTGCCGACCTTGTTTAGCCCCGGCGACCACACCGCGATCGAGGCGATGCCGGGCGCCACCGCGAAGATGCCGCCGCCGACGCCGCTCTTGCCGGGCAGACCGACATGATAGGCGAAATCGCCCGAACCGTCGTAATGGCCGCAAGTCAGCATCAGCGCGTTGATGCGCCGCGCCCGCTTCGGCGAGACCACAGAATGGCCGGTCATCGGATTGCTGCCCCGCGCCGCCAGGAACAGTCCGGCGCGGGCGAGCTGCTCGCAGCTCATCGAAAGGGCGCATTGATGGAAATAGACGCCGAGCACATGGTCGACGGGATGGTCGAGGTTCCGGTAAGCGCGCATGAAATTGGCGAGCGCGACATTGCGGTATCCGGTCTGGGTTTCGGAGCGCGCCACCTTGTCGTCAATGGTGATCGACTCGTCATCGGCGAGATATCGGACGAAGCGCAGCAACTCGCCGATCGCCTCGCGCGGCGCGTGACCGGCCATGACGACGTCGGTGACCGCGATCGCGCCGGCATTGATGAAGGGATTGCGGGGAATCCCGCTCTCGTGCTCGAGCTGGACGATCGAGTTGAATGCCGATCCGGAAGGTTCGCGCCCGACACGCTTCCATAGGCCCTCGCCGACCTTGCCGAGCGCCAGCGTCAGCATGAAGACCTTCGATATGCTCTGGATCGAAAAGGCAACATCGGCATCGCCGACGCGGAAGACCTTACCGTCGACGGTGACGATCGCCATGCCGAACTGCCGTGGATCGACCTTGGCGAGCTCGGGAATATAGTCGGCGACCTTACCCTCGCCGACGCGCGGCAGGATATCGCTGTAGATGCTATCGAGGGTCGCCTGCAAATCCGCCATCGCTTCTCTCCAGATAACAAAAAAGCCGCCCGAAAGAGCGGCTTTTCCATATGCGAAAACGCCTGGTGCTTCTTAACGCGAATAGAATTCGACGACCAGATGCGGTTCCATGACGACCGGGAACGGAACGTCGCTGAGCGTCGGAACGCGGCCGAAGGTTGCGACCATCTTGTTGTGATCGACTTCGATGTAGTCGGGAACATCACGCTCGGCGAGGCTGACCGATTCGAGAACGGTCACCAGCTGCTTCGACTTTTCGCGAACTTCGATGACGTCGCCGGCCTTGCAACGGTAGGAACCGATGTTGACGCGAACGCCGTTGACGGTGACGTGGCCATGGTTGACGAACTGACGGGCAGCAAAGACCGTCGGAACGAACTTGGCGCGATAGACGATCGCGTCGAGGCGCGATTCCAGCAGGCCGATCAGGTTTTCAGACGTGTCGCCCTTGCGGCGATCGGCTTCGGCGAAGATCGCGCGGAACTGCTTTTCGCGCAGGTCACCGTAGTAACCCTTGAGCTTCTGCTTGGCGCGCAGCTGCACACCGAAGTCCGAAAGCTTGCCCTTGCGGCGCTGGCCGTGCTGGCCCGGGCCGTATTCGCGGCGGTTCACCGGGGACTTCGGACGGCCCCAGATGTTTTCGCCCATACGGCGGTCAATTTTGTACTTGGACGATTCGCGCTTGCTCATCGCATTTCCTTTCAAAGGTTTATGACGGTCTGTTGCCAAACCGCACGAAGGAAACACGCCCTCCTCTGATCTCTGCCGAGATCTGACAGGATGTTCCGGTTAGCGAACAGGAACGATCCACGGGACATGTCAAATGAAACACCGGACATTGCTGCCCGGTGCTTGGCGCGGTCTTTAGAGGCCCGTCATGAAAATGTCAACAGCGGCAACGCTCGAAAGCGTGACTATTCCGCCGCCAGCGGCTGGTCGCCCGTATCAGGCGCATTGGCATCGCCCGGTGCCGTCTGGCAATTCATGTCGGGGAAAGCAACGATACGCTTGCCGGAGAAATCCGTGTGCACGACAACGGTCCCCTGCTCCTCGAAATAGCCGAGCAGACGGCGGGCGCGGCGGGCGGAATGGGTGCCGTAGGCGCGGGCGATGCGGGCATCCGACGGGCACTGCTCACCGCAGACGGCGGCCTTGGCCAGCATCAGGAAAACGCCCTGCAGATCGTCGGTGACGCCCGATGACAGTGACAGCGCCGTCGCCCAGGCTTCCGTTCCAGCCGTTACCGCATCGACGCCGGAACGTGATACCGCCACGCGCCGGCGGAAATCCGGCAGCGCGATGGGCGGTCCCGGCACGCGGCGCATGCGCAGCCGCACGAGAAAATCCTGGTAGAGCACCGAATCTGTACGGAAAGCGGAGGCGGGATCGTCGAGGATTTCGGCCAGCACGCCGGCAAGGCGCTCTTCCCGCTCCTCGGCGGAGACTTCCACCTGGCTCGCTCTCGCCTCGACAGGTGCTGCCGACGCCGCCGGTGTCGAACGCGAGAGTTCGGCAAGAATATCGGTCGTCGGCCGCGGCGCCGGCGGCGCGCGGCGCACCAGCGGGCGCTGGAATTCCTCGGGGTCGGGCGTGAAGATCAGGTCCTCGACATCCTGAGGCGCATCCGGCAGCGGCATCAGCTTCGGGCTGGAGGAGCGCGCCGAGGTCTCCACCGAGCCGATCTGGATCGGCAGCGGCCGGCGAGACAAAGCCGGTCCGAGAGCGACGAAATTGCCGCGCTTGAGATCGCGGAACATCTCCGCCTGGCGCCGATCCATGCCGAGCAGGTCGGCGGCGCGCGCCATGTCGATATCGAGGAAGGTGCGGCCCATCAGGAAGTTCGAGGCTTCGGCCGCAACGTTCTTGGCGAGCTTGGCAAGCCGCTGCGTCGCGATCACGCCGGCAAGCCCACGCTTACGGCCGCGGCACATCAGGTTGGTCATTGCGCCGAGCGACATCTTGCGCGCATCTTCCGAAACGTCGCCGGCGACGGATGGCGCAAACATCTGCGCCTCATCGACCACGACGAGAACGGGATACCAATATTCGCGGTCGGCATCGAACATACCGTTGAGGAAGGCCGCGGCGGCGCGCATCTGGTCTTCGAGATCGAGGCCTTCGAGCGTCAGCACGCAGGAAACGCGATGCTGGCGGATGCGGTTGGCAATGCCCGCCAACTCCGCCTCGGTGCGCTCGCCGTCGACGACGACATGGCCGAACCTGTCGCTGAGCGTGACGAAATCACCCTCGGGATCGATGATGACCTGCTGCACCCATTGCGCGGATTGCTCCAGCAAACGGCGCAGCAGATGCGACTTGCCCGATCCGGAATTCCCCTGCACGAGAAGACGGGTCGCCAGCAGCTCCTCGATATCGAGCGTCGCCGGGCTGCCGGACGCCAATCCCATATCGATGCCAACTTGCAATGCTGATCCTCGCGGCGAAGAGACTCACATGAACGAAACGCCATTCTTCCGAAACGGCAGCGCCCCGTCTATCAAAGAATACGCTATCTTTCAGGATCGGATTTCGCCAACCCACAGGACAATTCCAGCAGTCGAACCGATCGTCACACCCGCAAGCCAAACCCCTGCATCAGCCGTCGCGTCGCGAAATCCTGCTGACCTGATGTAAAGACCGCAAAGTCGAAATTGTCGGGATGCACGGCATCGGCGACCAGCGGCACCAGCGTGCGGGCGCGCCGCGCGATCGCTTCGGCCGGATCGAGCCAGTCCACGGGCCAGGGCGCGAGCCGGCGGAAGAGGTTGGCCATGAAGGGGTAGTGCGTGCAGGCCAGCACGACGATATCGGTTCTGCGGCCGTCCTTTTCGACGAAGCACTGGTCGATTTCCTCGATCACCGCCTCGTCGGAGACGGCATCGCCGCGAATATAGGCCTCGGCCATGCGCGCGAGATTTTCCGAGCCGACGAGCCGCACGTGGCATTGCTGGGCGAAGGACTGGATGAGATCGCGCGTATAGGCCCGCCTCACGGTGCCGGGCGTCGCGAGCACCGAGACGAGGCCGGAACGCGTGCGTTCCGCCGCCGGTTTGATCGCCGGTACGGTGCCGACGAACGTCATTTGGGGGAAGGCGGCGCGCAGGTCGGCGCCGACGAGCGTGAAGGCAGTGTTGCAGGCGATGATGCAGACCTCGGGGTCGTATTCCTGAAGCAGCCGACCGAATAGCCCGACGATCCGCTCCTTCAGCGCCTGTTCCTCCCAGCCGCCATAGGGAAAGCCGGCATCGTCGGCGACATAGATGAAGCCGCGCTCGGGCATTAGCACGCGCGCCTCGCGCAGCACGGTCAGCCCGCCGATACCGGAATCGAAGACGAGGACGGGTTTCAGCTCATGCGTCGGCGCTGTCATCGGGCGGAGTTTCCTTGGCCGTTGTCGGGAACCGGCCGCCGCGCGGGCTCTTGCGCGAAAAGCGGTCGAGGGAGGAGATGACGCCGCGCAACACGCTGATTTCCTGCTCCGTGAAAGCCCGGCGGGATAGAACGGCACGGAGATTGTCGACCATTTTCGGCTTTTTCCCGGCAGGGTGGAAATAACCGCGCGCATCAAGCGCCTCTTCCAATTGATCGAACAGGCCGAACAGCTGCTCCTTGGTCGAGGGCGTCTGCCCGATCGCCTGGAAAGGCACGTCGCCCAGATCCTCCATGCCTGATTTCATCCATTCGTAGGACATCAGCAGCACGGCCTGGGCGATATTCAGCGAGGCGAAGGCAGGGTTGACGGGAAATGTGACGATCTCGTCGGCAAGCGCCACCTCCTCGTTGGTCAATCCCCAGCGCTCGCGCCCGAAAAGGATGCCGGTGCCCTCACCCGCGCGGAATTTCGCCCTGAGCGTTTCGGCAGCGATGACGGGCGAGCGGACCGGCTTGTAGCCATCGCGCTCGCGGGCCGTCGTCGCATAGACGAAATTGAGATCGGCGACGGCCTGTTCCAGCGTGTCGTAGACTTTGGTCGTCTCGATCACATGGTCGGCCTTGGAGGCGGTCGCCAGCGCCTTTTCGTTCGGCCAGCCGTCGCGCGGATTGACAAGGCGAAGTTCGGCAAGACCGAAATTCGCCATGGCGCGCGCCACCATGCCGATATTCTCGCCCATCTGCGGCTCGACCAGAATGATGGCCGGCCCTTCGGCCAGAAGTTGACGCTCGCTGTTCGTGCCTGCCATGGTTCTATCCCTGTTTCGAGCGCGCAATAGCCTCGCCCGGTACAAACGGCAAGACGTCAGCCTGCGGATAGAGCCTTTCCAGCGCCGAACCGATCATTTCGAGCCCGAGCCTGGCGCCCTCGCGCGACAATGGCAAGTGCCGCCCCGTCGTCCGCGGTGTCTTCCGCGCCATGAAGAAACAGGTCGAGCCGCGCGGAGCCGCTTGGTCGATCAGTGCCACATCCGCCGCAATCAATCTCTTTTGGTCATCGTCGACAGCAGGCGCATCGTGGTTCCTTGCCAGGATGCGCGCCCAATAGGTGCAGGACAGGAAGATCGCCAGCGTCTGGCGGATCTGGCCCGGCCGCGTCACCACCGACCAGGAGGAGCCGAGCGGCTTCGCCGCCACCGTGATGTCGCGGTAGCAGGCATCGATCTTCTGTGACAGCGCGATCAGCTCGAAACCGCGCTTACCTTCGCCCATCGCGCCGAGCAGTTCGCGCAGCGCCTCGAACCAGCGGGCAAGCGCTGCATCGAGCGCACCGCGTGTACGCGCGGGGAAGACGACGAAGGCGACCGCGGTTCCGGCCGCAGCCCCGATCATGGTCTCGCCGATGCGCAGCTTCAGGAGGTCGAGTGTCAGCACCCCGGTCATGCCATAGACCAGGCAAAGCACGATCGAGATGAAGAAGGTCATCGTCGCGTAGGAAACCTGCAGGAAATAGAAGGCGAGGAAGATGCAAACGACCGCGACCGGAATGGCGATCGCGGGCTCGCCCGAAATCAGCGTCGCGAGCACCAGGCCGATTGCGATGCCGAACACGGTGCCGAGCGAGCGTGACAGCGCCTTCATCGCCGTGTCGCCGCGCGAATTGGTGTTGGTGAAGACCAGGAAGGAGGAAAGCACCGCCCAGAACCAGCGCTCGCGCGACAAGAGCAGGCCGAAGCTCATGGCGATGGCCGATGCGAGCGTGATCTGCAGTGCCGAGCGCAGCAGCGGATTGGCAAACGAAAAGTCGATCGGCTGGGTTTGAGCCGTTTCCCTGACCGCATCGATGCCTGAAAAACCGGACGCCTGTCCCTCGCCGATCGCCTGCGTCAACTGCTGCCGCGCCTCGCCAAGCCAGAGCAGCGCCCGCACGGTTTCGCCCTGCGGCTGATCCACGATGGCTTCGGTCGTGTTCTCGTATCTTGCGAGCTCCGCCGCGTCGGCCTCGATCACCGCATGGACGAGGGCGAAGGGTGGCGGGCTCTGGAAGCTCAGCACGATCGCGCTCTCGGCGGCAAGATGCGCATCGAAGAGCCGGATCGCCAGCTCGGCGGCGGGATCGGCGGCACCGTCGAAGACGCCGGCCGGTGGGCGCGGGATGAAGGTTTCAGCCATCAGCACCACTTCCTTCAGCCGGTCTTCCAGCTGGCGCAGTTCCTGGCGATCGGCTTCCCCGATCTCGGCGCTGCCGGCAAGGGTGGCGAGCTTGAAGAGGATCTGGTTGATACGGCCCCTGACACTCTCGAGTGAGCGCAGCAGGTCGCGCCGCCAGTCGTCGGGCAAGAGCACCGCCCTCACCACATGGCCGACGAGCACCGCAACGACGGGGCCGATCGCCACTTCGGGCAGTTGGGCAAGCGACGGCTTGAAATAGGCGCCCATGAAATAGGAGGTGAAGGCGAACATGCCGATCGCAAAGCCGCGCGGCCCGAACACTCGCCCTGCCGAGGCGAGCGCGATGATCAGGAGGAAGACGAGATCGGAGAGAAGGCGGCGATCCTCGAGCCCCGCCGCAATTCCGACGACCGCAAGGCTTGCGACGCAACCGAAGAGCCGTGTCACCAACTGGCGCGAATTGCCCTTGTCGCGCACCGCCACCCCACCCTCGATTGACAATACGATGCCGAGACCGAAAGCTGCGGTCGGCAATGGCAGGATGAGGGTCTTGATGGCAAGCAGGATCAGGAAGGAAAGAACGATCGTCAGCGTCACCCGCAAGCCCATGCGCAGGCGCGAAAGCGCCGGATCGTTGGCGAGCAGCCAGTCGCGGAACTGAAAACCGGAAAACAAATGCATGAGCCCCTCATGCCTGAAGCATCGATAGATACCGCCGTGGGAGCGGAAATCAAATCGCCGGAGACCATCCTCCCAACACTGGTCGAATGTCGCGCGCTTACTGGCCCTTGGCAATCAGCGCCATCGTCGCCTTCAGGGAATCACGGGCCTGCGTCTCGATATTCTCGGTGATGATATCGTCGATCACAGGATTGCCGCCCTCCTCGACCACCTCGAAGCGAACGGTCGTATAGTCTTTGGCATCGGGCGCGTCCGAGCAGGCGGACTTCTGAAAGCGCACCGTCACCTCGGTCGCGCCATTGACCGGCGGCGCCGCCGCTATCGTCAGATCCTGCAGCGGGCACGCATCCTGGCCGTTGACAATGACGTCGTAATCGAACGGCGATATGCCGTCGTCATCGACCGCAGGAAACTGCGCGGCGGCCTGATATCTCGCCACGAAATCCTTGCTGTAGAGATGGTCGAGCCGGCTCGCATCGAAGATATCGGTCCAGTCGCTGTTGTTGTCGGCCCAGTTGTTCTTGGTCGCCTCCATGATCTCCTTGACCGGAGCTGTGGCGTCGGCGGCGTGGCCGATGCCGGAAAAGGCGATAAGGCTGGTGATGGTGAGGGCAATCGTCTTCATGGTCGAATGTTCCGGGCGGGGCAAATCAGGCCGGACACTAGCCAGATTTCTGCGCTTGGCAATGGCGGCAAAAACGCATTGTCGAACCCGTTGCAGCTTTGCGTTCCGGGTTCACAATGCTATAGCGCTCCTCATCACATAACCCACCCGGGACCCCGTCCCCATTCAAGCTCGAACGAGGCAGATACATGAACAAGATCAAGGTCGCCAATCCCGTCGCCGATCTCGACGGCGATGAAATGACTCGCATCATTTGGCAGCTCATCAAGGATAAGCTGATCCATCCGTATCTCGACCTCGATATCGACTATTACGACCTCTCGGTCGAAAACCGCGACGCCACCAACGACAAGGTTACCGTCGACGCCGCCAACGCCATCAAGAAGTACGGCGTCGGCATCAAGTGCGCGACGATCACGCCCGATGAAGCCCGCGTCAAGGAATTCAACCTCAAGGAAATGTGGAAGAGCCCGAACGGCACGATCCGCAACATCCTCGGCGGCGTCATCTTCCGCGAGCCGATCATCTGCCGCAACGTTCCCCGCCTGGTTCCCGGCTGGACGCAGCCGATCGTCGTCGGCCGCCACGCCTTCGGCGACCAGTACCGCGCCACCGATTTCAAATTCCCCGGCAAAGGCAAGCTGACGATCAAGTTCGTCGGCGAAGACGGCACGGTCATCGAGAAGGAAGTCTTCAACGCTCCGGGCGCCGGCGTCGCCATGGCCATGTACAACCTCGACGAATCGATTCGCGAATTCGCCCGCGCTTCGATGATGTACGGCCTGATGCGCAAGTGGCCGGTCTACCTGTCGACCAAGAACACCATCCTCAAGGCCTATGACGGCCGCTTCAAGGACATCTTCGAAGAAGTCTTCGAGACCGAATTCAAGGATCAGTTCAAGGAAGCCAACATCACGTACGAACACCGCCTGATCGACGACATGGTCGCCTCCGCGCTCAAGTGGTCCGGTGGCTACGTCTGGGCCTGCAAGAACTATGACGGCGACGTCCAGTCCGACACGGTTGCCCAGGGCTTCGGCTCGCTCGGCCTGATGACCTCGGTTCTCTTGACGCCCGACGGCAAGACAGTCGAAGCCGAAGCCGCTCACGGCACGGTGACGCGCCACTACCGCCAGCACCAGAAGGGTCAGGAAACCTCGACGAACTCGATCGCCTCGATCTTCGCCTGGACCCGCGGTCTCGCCCACCGCGCCAAGCTCGATGACAACGCCGAGCTTGCCCGCTTCGCCTCGACGCTGGAAAAGGTCTGCGTCGACACCGTCGAATCCGGCTTCATGACCAAGGATCTTGCGCTCTTGATCGGCCCCGATCAGCCGTGGCTCTCCACCACTGCCTTCCTCGATAAGATCGACCAGAACCTGCAGAAGGCCATGGCGTAAGCCTCTCCTTTCGGGGTAGCATTGAAGCGGCGGGGATTTCCCCGCCGTTTTCATTTTGGGAGAACAGGAAATGACGGCGACCGTGCGCCCGCTCGAACCTTCTGACCGTGCCGCCTGGGAACCCTTATGGGCGGCCTACCAGCGTTTCTACGAAGTGGCCATCCCTGCCGAGACGACCGATCTTACCTGGGCCCGCTTCCACGATCCCGATGAAATGATGCATGCGCTCGGCGCCTTTGACGACGACGGCCGCCTCGTCGGCATCACGCACGCGATCTTCCATCGCTCCTGCTGGCTGCCGCAATGGACCTGCTATCTGCAGGATCTCTATGTCGAGAACAATCAACGCGGGCTCGGCACCGGCGCAGCACTGATCGATGCAGTCGCCGGGCTGGCGCGGCAAAATGGCGCCGGCAGGCTTTACTGGATGACGCACGAAAGCAATGCCACAGCGCAGCGCCTCTATGACAGGATCGCCGAGCGTTCGGGTTTCATTCAATACCGAAAGGCGCTTTAGGCTCGGGGGCTTGCATAAAGACCTCGCCGCGCTATTGATTCCGGGCGACAGCAACACAGAAAACTAGGGAATACGAGGAGGCGTCATGACCGAAGAACTGGTATTCTATACCAACCCGATGTCGCGCGGCCGCATCGCGCGCTGGATGCTGGAGGAGATCGGCCAACCCTACCGCACCGAACTCCTGACCTACGGCGGAACCATGAAGGCGCCGGAATATCTCCGGGTCAATCCGATGGGCAAGGTGCCGGCGATTCGCCACGGCGACACTGTCGTCACCGAATGCGCGGCGATCTGCGCCTATCTTGCCGACACCTTTCCTGAAAAAGACCTGGCGCCGAGGCCGGAGGAACGCGCCTCCTATTACCGCTGGATGTTCTTTGCCGCCGGCCCGCTTGAATCGGCGGTGACGATGAAGGCTCTCGGCTTCGAAGTTCCCCCGGAACGTCTGCGCATGGCTGGTTGCGGCAGTTTCGGCGACGTCATGAACGCGCTGGAGATGGCCGTCTCTGACTCGACCTACGTCGCCGGCGAGCGCTTCACTGCCGCCGACGTCTATGTCGGCTCCCATATCGGCTGGGGCCTTGATTTCGGCAGCATCGAGAAGCGCCAGGCCTTCATCGATTATTTCGGCCGCATCAGCGAGCGTGAGGCCCACAAGCGCGCCAAAGCGCTGGACGACGAGGCTGGCAAGGCGATGCAGGCCGCCTGACCGTCAAATCCTGCACGGCGGCTACAGCGCCGCGTTCTTTCGGATACGCAAAGGACGCGTGCACTTTGGACTATCGCCGCGCAGGAGATATCTGTCGTCAGACGAGCGGCATGTGAATATCCGTCAGAAGCTCGGTCGGCGGCACGTCGCGCGGATTGTTGAGATACTCCTCGAACATCAGCCGGTCCTTCAGCTGCCGGCCGGATTTCGGCAGCCATTCGGCAAACAGCCACTGATAGGACTTGGGCATATTGGCATAGGGCCCCTTGTGGCGCAGCACGGCATAATCGCCGCCCTCGATCGTGCGCCGCTCGAACGGCGCCTCGGCCGGCACCTCGGCAGCGCCGGTGACGCAGGCGACCGAGCGCAGCTTTTCCTCCGGCACGATGTCGGGATCGTCGAGATAGACGCCGATCATCCGCATGTCGGGCCTGGCGAGGCCGCGGGCATAAAGCGTGCCGAACAGCGTCTCGAAGGCCTTGTCGATCTGCATGTAGGAACCGGTATGGGCAACGCCGATCAGCTCGATCGGTCCGATCTCGCGTATGGTAACGTCCAGCATGGCTTTGGTCTTTCCGTTAGGTGAGGGTTCGAAGGCTGTGTGGCTTCCCTCTTTCCGGTAGCGGGCCGGCGGCATGCCGTAGACCGACTTGAAGATGCGATTGAAGGATTGGAGATTGGGATAGCCTGATCGCTTCGCAATTTCACTGACGGCAAGCTCCGTGCGGACGATCTCACCCGCCGCGTGATGCAGCCTGAGCCGCTTGACGGTCGCCGCCAGCGTCTCGCCGTAAATCGCCCGGTAGACCCTGTGCCAGTGATAGCTCGACATGCAGGCGATTTCGGCAAGGCGCTCCATATCCAGCTCCTCGTCGAGGTGGTCGTGAATATAGGCCGAAACCCGCCTCAGGCGGTTTTCATAAAGTGCCCATGCCGTTTCACCATTCATGTCAGAACCTCATGCAAATCGATCGACCGCAGAGAACCATATCCGGATTTGACAAATCCTGCTGACTTGCTGGCTCTGGAGCGCCAAAGCTACGCTAGGCGGCAGAAGAAGGCGTGGCCCTATGCCAGCTACGCCACCTCTCCTGCGCCGTGAATGAATCAAAATTTCAATGGAAAGAGTCTTTCGCGCCCAATGACTTGGGCGGCCTGGATTCCTGTGACGAGCACAGGATTGAGGGAGGCGACGGAACGCCGACTAAAAAACAAAGTCCATCAACAAACAAAGGCGGAAGCCGAGCTTCCGCCTTTCGAAATTCTTCTCTGAATGGACAGCTCAGCCGGCGAGCGCCATTGCAACCGCTTCGATCGCCTCGTCGGCCTTGGCGCCATCCGGGCCGCCGGCTTGCGCCATGTCGGGACGGCCGCCGCCGCCCTTGCCGCCAAGCGCGGCAGAAGCGACGCGCACCAGATCAACGGCACTGAAACGACCCAGGAGGTCCGGCGTCACGGCGACGACCGCACTTGCCTTGCCATCCTCGGAAACGCCGATGAGCGTGACGACGCCGGAGCCGATGCTGGTCTTGCCGTCATCGGCAAGTCCCTTCAAATCCTTGGGATCGACGCCTGATATCGACTTGCCGAGGAACTTGACGCCGGCGACTTCACGCACCGCATCGCCCGAACCGCCCTGCCCGCCGCCCATGGCGAGCTTGCGCTTGGCGTCGGCCAGTTCCTTCTCGAGCTTGCGGCGCTCGTCCATCAGCGCCTCGACGCGCGAGAGAACTTCTGACGGCTGAACCTTCAGCGAGGCGGCGAGCGTTTTCACGCGCTCGTCCTGTTCAGCCAGATATTCACGCGCCGACTCGCCGGTCACCGCTTCGATACGGCGAACGCCCGCACCGACGGCACTTTCACCGAGAATGCGCACGAGACCGATCTGGCCGGTCGCCGACACATGCGTGCCGCCGCAGAGTTCGACCGAGTAAGGCTTGCCGGCCTTGGCGCCGCGCACGCCCTCGCCCATCGCCACGACGCGCACTTCATCGCCGTACTTCTCGCCGAACAGCGCCATCGCACCTTCGGCAATTGCATCGTCGACGCTCATCAGGCGGGTCGTGACGGGCGCATTCTGCAGCACGATCTCGTTGGCCATGTCTTCGACGACCTTCAACTCCTCGGCCGACATCGGCTTCGGATGCGAAACGTCGAAACGCAGGCGCTCGGGCGCGACCAGCGAGCCCTTCTGCGCAACATGGGTGCCGAGCACTTCGCGCATCGCCTCGTGCAACAGGTGCGTCGCCGAATGGTTGGCGCGCAGGCGCGAACGGCGGGCGTGGTCGACCGTCAGCACGACGGCATCGCCAGCCTTGATCACACCATCGACGACCGTGCCCACATGCACGAACAGGCCTTCGCCCCTCTTTTGTGTATCTGAAATCTCGATCTTGCCGTGGTCGGACGAGATCATGCCCGTATCGCCCATCTGGCCGCCGGATTCACCGTAGAACGGCGTCTGGTTGACGACGATCTGCACCTTATCGCCGGCCTTGGCTTCAGTCGCAACGGCACCATCCTTGACGATCGCCTGCACCACGCCTTCGGCAGCTTCCGTGTCGTAACCGAGGAATTCGGTTGCGCCGTGCTTCTCCCTAAGCTCGAACCAGACGGTTTCCGTCGCCTTTTCGCCGGAACCGGCCCAGTGCGACCGTGCTTCAGCCTTCTGGCGCTGCATGGCATCAGTGAAGCCAGATATATCGACGCCGATTTCGCGAGCGCGCAGTGCATCCTGCGTCAGGTCGAGCGGGAAGCCGTAGGTGTCGTAGAGCTTAAAGGCGGTCTCGCCATCCAGCATATCGCCCTTGGAAAGATCCGTGGTCGCGTCCGACAGAAGCGACAGGCCGCGTTCAAGCGTCTTGCGGAAGCGGTTTTCTTCGAGCTTCAGCGTTTCGGAGATCAACGCCTCGGCGCGCACCAGTTCCGGATAGGCACGGCCCATCTGCTGCACCAGCGTCGGCAGCAGCTTGTACATCAGCGGCTCTTTGGCGCCGAGAAGCTGGGCATGACGCATGGCGCGGCGCATGATACGGCGCAGCACATAGCCACGGCCTTCATTCGACGGCAGCACGCCATCGGCGATCAGGAAGGCAGAGGAGCGCAGGTGGTCGGCGATGACGCGGTGGCTGGCGCTGCCCTCTGCCTTGGCACCCATCGTATCCTCAATGGTGCCGATCAACGTGCGGAAGAGGTCAGTGTCGAACACGCTCTGCACGCCCTGCAGAACGGCGGCCATGCGCTCCAGGCCCATGCCGGTATCGATCGACGGGCGCGGCAGCGGGTTGCGTACGCCCGGCTCGGTCTGTTCGAACTGCATGAAAACGAGGTTCCAGAATTCCAGGAACCGGTCGCCATCTTCCTCAGGCGAGCCGGGAGGGCCGCCCCAGACGTTCTCGCCCTGGTCGATGAAGATTTCGGAGCATGGGCCGCAGGGGCCAGTATCGCCCATCTGCCAGAAATTGTCGGAGGTCGGGATGCGGATGATCTTGTCGTCGGAAAAGCCGGCGATCTTCTTCCAGAGCGTCGCTGCTTCCTCGTCCTCGGAATAGACGGTGACTAGCAGGCGGTTCTTCGGCAGGTCGAAACCTTCGGTGACGAGCTTCCAGGCAAGCTCGATCGCATTCTCCTTGAAATAATCGCCGAAGGAGAAATTGCCGAGCATTTCGAAGAAGGTCAGGTGGCGCGCGGTGTAGCCGACATTGTCGAGGTCGTTATGCTTGCCGCCGGCGCGCACGCACTTCTGCGAGGTTGTCGCCGTGGAATAGGCACGCTTTTCCAGGCCGGTGAAGACGTTCTTGAACTGCACCATGCCGGCATTGGTGAACATCAGCGTCGGGTCGTTGCGCGGCACCAGCGGGCTCGACGAAACGATCTCGTGGCCGTTCTTCTTGAAATAGTCGAGGAAGGTCGACCGGATATCGTTCACGCCGCTCATTCTATGCCCTTCAATGCTGCCCCAGGCAGGTCAATCTAAATCCATCGGCTTTTAACGTTCACCTCCGCCACTGTCCAGCCGACAAACAAAACCAGCCGCATTCTGATCAAGGAATGCGGCCGGCCTGGGTTTTCAAATGGATTGGCGGACGAACTGAACGCTGAAATTACATTTCCGCGGCGCCGTCGCCGTCATCAGCCTCCGGTCCGCCGTTCTGCAGGAAGCGGTCGGCGATGAGGCCGGCATTCTGGCGCAGCGACAGCTCGATCTCGCGGGCGAGATCCGGATTGTCGCGCAGGAAGGTCTTGGCGTTTTCGCGGCCCTGGCCGAGACGCTGGCTATTATAGGAGAACCAGGCGCCCGATTTTTCGACAATGCCGGCCTTGACGCCGAGATCGACCAGTTCGCCGGTCTTGGAAACACCCTCGCCATACATGATGTCGAACTCGACCTGCTTAAAGGGAGGCGCCATCTTGTTCTTGACGACCTTGACGCGGGTCTGGTTGCCGATCACCTCTTCGCGCTCCTTGACCGAGCCGATGCGGCGGATATCAAGGCGCACGGAGGCATAGAATTTCAGCGCATTGCCGCCTGTCGTCGTCTCAGGCGAACCGAACATAACGCCGATCTTCATGCGGATCTGGTTGATGAAGATGACCATGGTGTTCGACTTCGAGATCGAAGCGGTGAGCTTGCGCAGCGCCTGGCTCATCAGGCGGGCCTGCAGGCCCGGAAGGCTGTCGCCCATCTCGCCTTCGATTTCGGCGCGTGGCGTCAGCGCGGCGACCGAGTCGACGACAAGGACGTCGACAGCGCCGGAGCGCACCAGCGTATCGGTAATTTCAAGCGCCTGTTCGCCGGTATCGGGCTGTGAGATCAGAAGGTTCTGCAGATCGACGCCAAGCTTGCGGGCATAGACCGGATCGAGCGCATGTTCGGCATCGACGAAGGCGCAGATGCCGCCCTTCTTCTGCGCTTCAGCAATGGTCTGCAAAGCAAGCGTCGTTTTACCCGAGCTTTCCGGCCCGTAGATCTCGATGATTCGGCCCCTCGGCAGGCCGCCGACTCCGAGCGCAATATCGAGGCCAAGCGAGCCGGTCGAAATCGTTTCGATCTCGACAACATTCTCGTTGGAGCCGAGTTTCATGATCGAGCCCTTGCCGAACGACCGCTCTATCTGTGAGAGTGCCGCTTCAAGCGCCTTGCTTTTGTCCACCGATTTGTCCTCTACCAGCCGCAATGAATTCTGAGACATCCGATCCACCTTTAGGTTATTGAAGCCGCTCAAGCAATGTCGAGTTTGTACCCTATTTGTTCCACTCTCGCAATAGGCGATCAAACAATTGAAAGAAAAAGGTAAAACGATCCGTGTTCTATATTTGTTTTATCGATGCAAAGCAACGGCTTAGACCGCATGCGCCGGGTGCGATGCGCCAAGTTGCGGCATGCCGATTCGCTCGCCCAGGATATGGAGAGCGGTTGAAATGAAGAGAAAGATTCTCGTTCTCGGCGGCGCCCATATCGACCGGCGCGGCCGCATCTCAGGCGAGACGGCACCGGGCGCCAGCAACCCCGGCACATGGTTCGAGGAGCCCGGCGGCGGTGGTTTCAATGCTGCGCGAAATCTCGCAAGGCTCGGCTTTCAGGTGACGATGATCTCGCCGCGTGGCGGCGATCCCCTGGGCGAGATAGTGGGCGAAGCCGCCGATTTCGCCGGCATCGACGACCGGCCTTTCGTCTTCCTCGATCGCAAGACGCCGAGCTACACCGCCATCATCGAGAAGGACGGCAATCTGGTTATCGCCCTTGCCGACATGGAGCTTTATCGTTTCTTCGTGCCGCGCCGTCTCTCCATTCGTTGGGTGCGGGAGGCCTTCGCCGCCCATGATTTCATTCTTTTCGATGCCAACCTGCCGGAAGAGACGATCGCGGCGATCGTCGCAAAAGCAAATTCCCTTCAAAAGCCCGTCGCGGCGATCGCCATCTCGCCGGCGAAGGTCGTCAGGCTGACACCCTGCATCGGGGATATCGACTACCTGTTCCTCAACGAGGCCGAAGCCGCCGCTCTTACCGGTGGACGGCCCGATGATGCGGGCGGCTGGCCGCCGCTGCTAAACGAGATCGGCATCAAAAGTGCCGTCGTCACCCGCGGCCGGCGCGAGCTGGTTGCGATTTGCGAGGGCCGCGCCATGACGCTGCAGCCGCCGATCACCGATACGGTCGCCGATGTTACCGGCGCCGGCGATTCCCTTGCCGCCGGCACGCTGGCGGCCTTGATGGCGGGCCTGCCGCTCGAGGAAGCTGTCCGCTATGGCACGGCCGCGGCTATTCTCACCGTGCAGTCGCGGCACGCCGTCAATGAAAATCTGACGCCGGACCTCTTGAATGAGGCGCTTGCCCTTGTTCCCGCGGCCCGAATTCTGCATTGAAGCGGCGAATTAAATAATTGAGCATGATGTCGTCCGAAAACCGCTCACACTTTTCGGCATCATGCTCTGTCGATCACAGGACATGACCATGACCAAACCCATCTCCCCTCTTCTGCCGATCGCCTATTCGAAGGAGGTCGCGAGCGCCAAGCAGCGCGGCGCACCTCTGGTAGCGTTGGAATCGACCATCATCACCCACGGCATGCCCTATCCTGGCAATATCGAGATGGCCCGCAGCGTCGAGGCGATCATCCGCGAACAGGGCGCGGTGCCCGCAACCATCGCCGTCATTCACGGCACATTGCATATCGGCCTTGAAGCGAACGAGCTGGAACAACTCGCCAAGGCGACCGAGGTGATGAAGGTTTCGCGCGCTGATCTGGCCTTTGCGATCGCCGAGCGTCGCACCGGGGCCACCACGGTTGCGGCAACGATGATTGCAGCGGCACGCGCCGGCATCCGCGTCTTTGCAACGGGCGGCATCGGCGGCGTGCATCGCGGCGCCGAGGAGAGCTTCGACATTTCAGCCGATTTGGAGGAACTGGCGCGCACCGGCGTCATCGTCGTCTGCGCCGGCGCCAAGGCGATCCTCGACATTCCGAAAACGCTGGAAGTGCTCGAAACCCGCGGTGTGCCCGTCGTCACCTATGAGAGCGAGGAATTCCCCGCCTTCTGGTCGCGCTCCTCAGGCATATCAAGCCCGCTGTCGCTGAACAGCCCGGCCGCCATCGCCAATTTCCAGACCGTGCGCGAACAGCTCGGCATCGACGGCGGCATGCTGGTTGCCAATCCGGTGCCTGAGGCCGACGAGATTCCGAGCGAAGAGATGGAAATCTATATCGAGCGGGCGCTTGATAGCGCCGAGCGCGACGAAATCACCGGCAAGGCGGTCACGCCCTACCTGCTCTCGACCATTTTCGACCTGACGGACGGCCAGAGCCTCAAGACGAATATTGCGCTGGTTGAGAACAATGCGCGGCTTGCGGCTGAGATTGCGGTCGCGCTGAGGAATGAGGATTGAATTGACGGCGCCCGGCCGGAATCGCCTTGGCAGACAGGTAGTGCCGTTCCAGCCCCTTCTGGGGGCTGACACGGCACAACGCCTACCGCGGCTCACCCGTCCAACGTCTCCTTCACCACAACGGCCAGCTGTTTCAACGAAAACGGTTTCGGCAAAAATCCGAACTTCGCATCCGGCGGCAGGTTGCGGGCGAAGGCGTCCTCGGCGTAGCCCGACACGAAGATGAATTTCAGGTCGGGATAGGTCTTGCGCAGTTCGCCCAGCAGCGTCGGGCCGTCCATTTCGGGCATGACGACGTCGGAAACGACGATGTCGACCTTGCCGTCAAGCTCTTCCATAATGGCGAGCGCCTCGACGCCCGAGCCCGCCTCGTGCACGGTATAGCCGCGCGTTTCCAGCATGCGTTTGCCGCCGCGTCGCACCGCCTCTTCGTCCTCGACGAGAAGGATGACGGCCGATCCCGTCAGGTCCTCCGGCTGTTGCGCCGCCAGCGCCTCGGGCCGCGCGCCGGCTTCGGCGATGGCGTCCACCTCGCCCGCAACCGCCGGCTCCGGAATGTGGCGCGGCAGGAAGACGCGGAAGGTCGTGCCTTTACCGACTTCGGATTCCGGCTGGATGTAACCGCCCGATTGCTTGACGATGCCGTAGACCATGGCGAGGCCGAGGCCGGTGCCCTTGCCGACGTCCTTGGTGGTGAAGAACGGCTCGAAGATCTTGTCCATGATCTCCGGCGCAATGCCCGTGCCATTGTCGGCGACTTCGACCAGCACCATGTCCTCGGCCGGCATGTAGGAATAGTTGAAGGCGGCGACATCGGCGGCGGTCAGATTGCGGGTGCGCAGCGTCAGCTTCCCGCCGTCGGGCATGGCGTCGCGCGCGTTGACGCAGAGATTGATCAGCACCTGCTCGAATTGCGAAAGATCCGTTTTGACGGGCCAGAGGTCGCGGCCATATTGCACATCGAGTTTGACGTTGGTGCCGGAAAGCAACCGGTCGACCAGCATGCGCAGGTCGCCGACGACGTCGGTAAGGTTTAGCACCGAGGGCCGCATCGTCTGCTTGCGCGAGAAGGCGAGCAGCTGGCGCACCAACACCGCGGCGCGGTTGGCGTTGCGCTTGATCTCCATCAGATCGGCAAAGCTCGCATCCGAGGGGCGCGCCTGCAGCAGCAGATGGTCCGAGGAAAGCAGGATCGCCGTCAGCACGTTGTTGAAGTCGTGTGCGATGCCGCCGGCAAGCGTTCCCACGGCATTCATCTTCTGCGTCTGCGCCATCTGCGCTTCCAGCGCCTTCTGTTCGGTCACCTCGACGGCGTAGACGATCGCTGCCTCCTCGGGCGCCTCGTCGCTCTGGTCGATGACGGCATTGACGTAGAAGCGGAAATAACGCGCCTCGTCGGTCGGCGTGCGGGTGTCGAGCGGGGCGATATCGCCCTGCCGGTCTTTCGCCGCCGCCAGCGCCTCGGCCAGTTGCGGCCGGTCGCTCTCCTGGACGATGATTTCGAGATGTGGCCGCTTTTCGAGATCGTCACGCGAGACGACGCCAGCAAACAGCTTCAGGAACGGCGCATTGGTGCGCAGGATGCGCCCGTCACCGTCGACCGAGGCGATCGCCATCGGCGTGTTGTTGAAGAAACGGGTGAAACGCATGGCGGCGGCCGACGCGGAGTGGCCGTTTTCGTCGCCCTTTTCGCGCGCCAGCACGATCGTCCGGCTTTCGCCGGGTGCGCCATCGCGCATCGAGGTGACGCTGTGGATGATCTGCACCGGCAGGCTCTGCCCGTTGGTCTTGCGCAGGTCGAGATCGAGCGTCACGGTCTTTTTCAGACCGGGTTCGGCCTGCACCGACTGGATCAGCGCCAGCCCCTCTCCCGCCACGACGTCGCCGATCGTCATCGAGCCTGGCACGAATTTGGTCAGGTCGAGCCCGAGCCACTCGGCAAGCGTCGCATTCAAGTAGAAGATCTCGCCCTTCCTGCCGGCGGAGAAGAAGCCGGCCGGCGCATGGTCGAGATAGTCGATCGCGTTCTGCAACTCCTTGAAGAAGCGCTCCTGGTCGTCGCGTTCGGCAGTGATGTCGGTGATCTGCCAGATCTGCAGCGGCTTGCTGCCGTTCTCCTCCGGATGCAGCAGCCGTGCCTTCAGCCGATACCAGTGCGCGCCGGAGTTGTTGCTGCCCGGCCCGACGGCGCGCAGCAGACGGAATTCCTCGCTGCCCTCCTTGCCCTCCCGCAGGCCGTTGACCAGCCTGTAGAGCGCCTCATTGGACTCGCGGTGGCGAGACAGCAATGTTTCCAGCGTTTGCACCTCGGTCGCCTTGCGCGCACCGGTCAGTGCGCCATAGGCGGCGTTGGCATAGATGATCCTGCCCTTTTCGTCGGTGATCAGCGTGCCATCGGGATGGCTGTTGAGGAAAGAGCGCGCCAGGCTGTCGGACTGGCGCTGCGGCATCACCTCGATGAAGCCGATGACCGAGGATACCAGGAAGAAGATGCCGACCATGGCGAGCACGCCGAGGCCGCCGAGCACGATCTCGTTATCAAGCGACCGCTTGAAGACAACGAAGCCGCCGGCGGCGGCGATCAGCACGAGCGCAAGCAGAAGAATGCGCAAAACCGTGCCAGAACGCCCCCCACGATCCACAAGCGGTGCGTTATAGTCGTCGGCCTGACGCGGTTTCGTCATGTATTCCTCACATAAACCCTTCCTTCTCAGTCACTAGCACGAGGACGAAGCAGGAATCAGGCACTCTTTTCTTCTTAGCAATTTGCCACGCCCGCAAGAACAGCGGTAGTCGGCAAGACTGCTTGAATTCACAGACAAGAACGCCATCTGCCCCTGAAGCCTGCCACCGTTGCCCGCAAAGGTGCAATGTCGGCAAGCGCGACCCCGGCACAACACGAAATCGCGTCCACACGTGACTGGACAGAACCGGCGGCCCTTGCCTAAGGAACGGAAAAGTCGTCAATATGTGCCTGATGTGAAATGGAGTGAGTGACTATGTTGGATGATGTTGTCGGAGCTTACGGCGGTCGTTTCCTGCTTGCGGCCGGTGGCGTCGGACTTGCGCTTCTCCTGCTCATCGTCGTTTTGTGGGTGATCCGCAACCGCGCGCCCTCGCCCTTCGTGCGTGGCGGCCGCAACCGCCAGCCCCGCCTGCAGGTCCTGGACGCGGCAGCCGTCGATACCCGCCGCCGGCTGGTGCTGGTGCGCCGCGACGACGTCGAGCACCTGATCATGATCGGCGGCCCGACCGATGTCGTGATTGAAAGCCGCATCCTGCCCGCGGCGGCCGAACAGCCGGAAAGCGCCTTTCGCCCGCAGCCGGTAGAGCAACGCCCGATATCCACCATGCGACCGGATACACCGCCCGCCCCTCCGCAGCGGCCGCCGGTTGCAGCCCGTGTCGAGGCCGCCGCAGAACCTTCCTTCTCGGCGCCAGCCTCGCCGGTCGCCGCGCCGCCCGTGGCCACGAGCCCCCTTCCAGCCGAACCTATGATGCCTCCGGTTGCGGCTGCACTTTCGGCCGAACGCGACATTCCGCTGCGTGCCGCTCCGCCACAGCCGCGCCCGCCGGAGCGTCCCGTCTCACCTCCGGCAGCGCAGCCCGCGTCGTTCCGGGATGCCGCGAGCGCGGCCGAGATCCTCGACGCCGCCCGCCAGCGCGTGCTGCCGCAGCAGCGCATCGAGCCCGAAGTTTCCGCCCCGCCTGTCCAGGACACTCCGGCGGCGGCGCGTACAGCCGAGGCCGCGGACGACGCGGCGGCGCAATCGGCAGCGATCCGACGTGATTTCCAGCGCGTGCTGGAGCAGGAAATGTCGAACAACCTGACGGCCGAGCGCATCGTGCCGGCTCCGGCAAATCAGCCGCCCCGTCAAGCAGCACCGCAGCCGGGCAACCTGCCACGCCGCGATCCCGACCTTGCGCCGATCACCGGCGCCGACACCGAGCTGCAGAAGGAAGTCGCCCGTATCTTCGGCGAAATGAGCGTCAATCGCGACAAGTAAGGGCGCGCACATCGTGTGACATCGGATCCCCGCGCTCCCGCCTCCATCGGGCAAGTTGCATAAAAGCCGCAAGCATGCGGCTTTCCATCTCTGAATAGCTTAGGGACTCCCCTTTCCCGCGGTCATTTGTTATCGCTTGGGTTGAAGAGCGTTGGCGCACTGAGGTTCACTTTGCCTAAGTAAATACCGGTCTCACTCCAGTTTCACCCGTACTGCCGCATAGCGACACGCTGGCGGCGTATGACCATGTTCACAGGGTGGTGGCGAGAGACCGGTTTGGCATTGTTCAATTGTGCCATGCGCAGCTCCGCTGCCTCAGCTCTTCAGCCGCCCAAGACATCGCCACGCCGCGCCCGCAAGGGTTCTCTCATGCACCATCTTGGTGGACTTCCGAACGGAAGACCAAGACGATATGTGCAGTACCCTTCGGGTCCGATGGACCATTCTACCCAAAACAGCGCCCCAGCCTTGGATTGCATGCAGCGGATGCGGAGGCCTCAGAGCTTTCCGGTGCAGCGACAAGATCCGGCTCAACGCCAATGGCCGCAGACTCGATGCCTGGCTTATCTACAAATGCCTGGCCTGCGAAAAGACATGGAACCGTCCGATCTTCGAGCGCCGCAATGTTCGTGACATCGACCCCGCAATCCTCGCGGCCTTGCAGTCCAACGATCCGGATTGGATTCGGGCGGAAGCCTTCAATCCCGAGGCTCTCAGGCGCAAATCGCAGCGTGTGGACGAATTTGCCGAATTCGACATCGCAAAAGAGATTCGGCAGGAAACGTCCGATTGGACGACGCTGGAAATCGAACTGATCGTCCCGTTTCCATCAAGCACGCGCCTCGACCGCCTACTGGTGTCCGAGCTGAAAGTGTCCCGCACGCGGCTGCAAGCTCTTCACGAGGGAGGCATGCTGCGGACGAATTCGGATCGGGACGACGTTTTGCGACGGCGGATCAGAGACGGCACCAGGGTTGCGGTTGACCTCGCCGCCGAGACGGACCGGGAGCAATGGTGGAAACCCCTGGCGACCGGAAGCCCGCTATAATTGGAAAAGGCGCCGCGAACGGATCGCGGCGCCTTATAACTCTCATGCCTGCATGAAAACCGTTATTCGTCGCGGTAGACTTTTTCGCGGCGTTCGTGGCGCTCCTGCGCCTCGATCGACAGCGTCGCGATCGGGCGGGCGTCGAGACGCTTGAGGCCGATCGGTTCGCCGGTTTCCTCGCAATAACCGTAGGTGCCGTCTTCGATGCGCTGCAATGCGGCGTCGATCTTGGAAATCAGCTTTCTCTGCCGGTCGCGGGCGCGAAGTTCGATCGCCCGGTCTGTTTCCGATGACGCCCGGTCGGCGAGATCGGGATGGTTTGCGCTTTCCTCGGCCAGATGGTCGAGTGTTTCGCGCGCTTCTCTAAGGATATCATTTTTCCAGGCAACCAGCTTTGCCCTGAAGTAGGCACGCTGGTTTACGTTCATGAACTCTTCCTCTTCCGAGGGAACGTAATTGCTAAGATCGATCTTCTCACTCAACGCGATTCTCCTGAAGAACATCTCTTGGCGGGCTGTATATCCCAAGCGCTATCCGCGATTCAAGCCAAATACGACAGGTAAACAGATTTTTAAATCTGTTACATTTTTCGGCTAACGGTCTATTTTCTCACCATTATTCCGGCCGCCGTTTTTTGCTTCGCCTTCAAAACGCCGTGTTGTCGGCCACCTTTTGGTCAGCCTCCGCATGGCTGGCGGTTGACGGCGGCGAAATGCAACCGATACTGAAAAGACCCGCTGGATCCTGGATTTTGCCCATGACCGTACCCTTGCCTCCGCCCAACCGCATTTATCTCCTGCGTCATGCCGAGTCTGCCCGGGCCGAACCCGGACAGCGCGATTTTGACCGGCCGCTCAACGAAAAGGGCTATGGCGATGCCGAGATCATCGCCGACAAGGCCGCCGACAAGGGCTACCGTCCCGATCTGCTGATCAGCTCGACGGCGCAGCGTTGCCGCGATACCGCCGATGCGGTGTACCGGGCCATGGGCCTGTCGCTCGAGGTTCGCTATGTCGACGCGCTCTATAACGCCACCGTCGACAACTACATCGAGATCGTCGATGCGCAGGAGGAGGCGGCCGTTATGCTGATCGGCCACAATCCGACTATGGAGCAGGCCCTTGAGGCGCTGATTGGCCATGAGGCGATGGTGAGCGCCCTTCCCGGCGGCTTTCCGACGGCCGGCCTTGCCGTCATCGATTTCGACGCTTCCGCCACCGCCTGGCGTCTCATCGATTTCGTGGTCGTCTGAATCTTTGGCGCAATTCAAGCAAAAACGCGGCGCTTCTTTTGTGGGCGGCGCGCCCTTCCTATATTGCCGGCAGTCACCAATCGGAATTGCGCCTTGCCGCCACGCCTGACATCTTTTGCCGACGACGCCCGCATCGCGTTGGATAATCTCGCCGACCGGGCGAGCGGCCTCGTCAATCCGACCGTGCGGCTCGGCGTCACCGGCCTCTCCCGCTCCGGCAAGACGGTCTTCATCTCCTCGCTGGTCCACAATCTGCTGCATGGCGGTCGTCTGCCGCTGTTCGAGCCGGTGCAGTCAGGCCGCGTCTCGGCCGTGCGTCTGGAGCCGCAGCCGGACGATGCCGTGCCGCGCTTCCAGTACGAGGATCATATCCGTGCGCTGGTGAAGGAGCGGATCTGGCCGGATTCGACCCGCGCCATCTCCGAACTGCGCATCACGCTGGATTATCAGAGCGCCAGCGGCTGGAACCGCCTGTTTTCCCCCGGCCGGCTGTCGATCGATATCGTCGACTATCCCGGCGAATGGCTGCTCGACCTGCCCCTGCTCGGCAAGGATTACCGGACCTTCAGCGAAGAAACGATCGCGCTCGCCGAAACCGGCATCCGCTCGGAGCTGTCGCATGGGTGGCTGGCGCTCACCCGCGCCCCCGATATTCATGCCGGCGCCGACGAGATGGTCGCCCGCGACCTCGCTAACGCCTTTGCCGATTATCTCAAAGCCTGCAAGGCCGACGAACGCTCGCTCTCCACCCTGCCGCCAGGCCGCTTGCTTCTGCCCGGCGATCTCGAAGGATCGCCGGCGCTGACCTTCGCGCCATTGGCTTTGCCGGCGCAGGGACATTCCGGCCGCGGCTCGCTTTGGGCGATGATGGAGCGGCGCTACGAGGCCTATAAATCGGTCGTCGTCAAACCCTTCTTCCGCGAGCATTTCGCCCGTCTCGACCGCCAGATCGTGCTGGTCGATGCGCTGCAGGCGATGAACCGCGGCCCCGAAGCCGTGCAGGATCTGGAGCGCGCGCTGACCGATGTCCTCGCCTGCTTCCGTCCCGGCACAAATTCGCTGCTTTCCTCCCTGCTCGGACGCCGAATCGACCGCGTGCTGGTCGCCGCCACCAAGGCCGATCATCTCCACCATGAAAGCCACGACCGGCTCGACGCGCTGACCCGACGCCTCGTCGATCGCGCCATCGCCCGCATCGGCATGGCAGGAGCCGGCATCGACGTCATGGCGCTCGCCTCGGTGCGCGCCACCCGCGAGGCAACGGTCAAGCGCAACGGCCATGAGCTGCCTGTCATCGTCGGCACGCCGATGGAGGGCGAAACCATCGGAGCCGAGTGCTTCGACGGCCAGAGGAAGACCGCGATCTTTCCCGGCGACCTGCCGGAGGATCCGGAAAGCCTGTTTGCCCGCATCGCCTCGGGCGAGGCCGGTGAGCCCCTGCCCGACGTCAACGTCGTCAGGTTCCGCCCGCCGCTTCTCGAGGAAACCGGCGGCGGCATCAAGCTCTCGGTGCCGCATATCCGCCTCGACCGCGCCATGCAGTTCCTGTTCGGAGATCGTCTCGCATGAGCAAGCCTCCATCCGATCCCCCGCGCCGCCCGCCCGCCGCCTTCACCTATGAGGACGAAGCCGCCGCGCCGCGCGACAACAGTCGGCAGGCAGGTGAGCGCCGCAAGCCGGAAAGCTTCTCCGAACATATCATCGTCACACCTGATGAGGACGATCCCTTCCTCAATCCCGACAAGGATCTGAGCGCGGTGCCCGTTGCCGTGCCGCGCAGGCGGCGAACCTCCTTCGGCAAGATCGCCGCCGGCGCTTTCGGCATCCTGATCTCGCTTGCCGTCGGCCTCTGGACCGACAGCCTGATTCGCGATCTCTTCACCCGCGCCGACTGGCTGGGGTATGCGGCCCTTGCCGTGCTCGCGGTCGGCATCCTTGCCGTGCTTGCCCTCGTGATCCGGGAGACAGCGGGCGTGATGCGCCTTGCCGCCGTCCAGAAGATCAAGGCGGAAGCCGAAGCGGCGATCCTCGAAACCCGCCCAGCCAATGCGCGCGCCGTCGTCGCGCAGCTGACCGCGCTTCTCTCGGCAAATGCGGAGACATCGAAAGGCCGTGCGACGCTGAAAGCGACGGAAGGCGAGGTCATCGATCCCCCGCATCTGATTGCGCTGGCCGAACGCGAACTGCTCGCTCCCCTCGATCGCAAAGCCCGCACCTTGATCGTCAACGCTTCCAAGCGCGTCTCGATCGTCACCGCCGTCAGCCCGCGCGCCGTCGTCGACCTGCTCTATGTGCTCTATGAGGCGGTTCGTCTCATCCGCGCCATGGCAGAGCTCTACGGCGGCCGTCCCGGCACGCTCGGCATGTTCCGCCTGCTTCGGGATGTGCTGGCCCATCTCGCGGTCACCGGTTCGATTGCGGTGGGTGACAGCCTCGTTCAGCAGGTGCTCGGCCATGGGTTGGCCTCCAAGCTCTCGGCCCGACTCGGCGAAGGCGTCATCAACGGACTGATGACCGCCCGCATCGGAATCGCGGCGATGGATCTCTGCCGTCCGCTCGCCTTCCGCGCCCTGAAGCGGCCGGGAATCGGCGACTTCATCGGCTATCTCACGCCCTCCATGTCACCGCGCGGCAACAATCCTTAAGCGATGAGGCGATTTGCGAAGTTTTCGCCTTCCCTAACAGGAAGACAGGGAAAATTCAGCGGATTCAATGCCATAATGGCATAATGTTAAAATCTCGGTCGCGTGAAAGCCGCGTGTCACCTCGTATTCGGGCGCAATCGAAAGGAAGGATTAACCATTATTCGGCAAAACTTGCAGCCAGTTCGTGAGTGGTGTTTGCCAAGGAAAATCCATGTATTCGCGCAAGTTTCTCTTCGTTTGCGGCCTAGCCGCCGCGGCATTGTCTCCCGTCGCAGATGTCGCTCCGGCAGCCACCGCTGCGACCCGTGACAAGGCCTTCTTCGATTCCGTAACCGGCTCCTGGAAAGGCCCTGGCGAGATCGTCGCCGGCAAATACAAGGGCACGAAATTCACCTGCAACCTGATCGGTGAGCCCACAGGCGACAACAGCGCCGGCATCAAGCTCGACGGCACCTGCCGGGTCGGCGTCTTCAAGCAGCCGATGACCGCGGTCATCTCGCAATCCGGCTCGACCTACAAAGGCAAGTTCCTCGACGGTGCCGCCGGCAAGGGCCTCGACGTCGTCTCCGGCGCCGTCACCGAGGACACCGTCGTCGTCGGCATCAACCGCGCCAAGCTGAACGGCGCAATGATTGCCCGCGTGCGTGACGACAAGACGATGAACGTCACCGTTTCGGTCAAGGTCGAAAGCCAGATGATCCCCGTCATCGGCCTGACATTGACCCGCCAGGTCGACGAAATGGCCGTCGGCTCCATCGAATAAGGAACGGCATTCCGGGATTTTCCTGAAGCGGCGGGTTTCCCGCCGTTTTCCGTTTCAGGGGGCTTCTTTCAAACCTTGAGCCACCAGTCGCGGCTGTCGTCAGCGACTTCGATGCCCGCCACATCGGCATCACCAAGCCAGTCGCTCACCATCCTGCCGCGGACGAGAAGGCCGGGTGCGATATCGGCAAGCGGCATCAGCACGAACCCACGATCGGTCATGCGGGGATGTGGCAATTCCAGCCGCGGCGCATCCTGCACGACATCGCCATAGGTGAGAACGTCAATATCGAGCGTGCGCGGCCCCCAGCGCTCGATCCGCTCACGTTTCATCTCGCGCTCTATGGACAGGCAAACATCGAGCAACGCTTCCGGATCGAGCCGGGTTTCGACGGCAGCGCAGGCGTTGAAGAAGAACGACTGGTCGGTCTTGCCCCAGGGCGGCGTGCGATACAGCCGCGAGACCGCCGCGACCCGGCAGTCATCCCGCGCGTCCAGTCTTTGCAGCGCGGCCGCCATCGCCTTCACGGGATCGCCGATATTGCCGCCGAGGCCGAGGGTCGCCGAGTGCAATGCAGTGTCAGGCAAAATGCTCAACGCTCACCTGCACGAAATCGAGCACGCCTGGCACGGGCGCATTCGGCTTGCGCACCGTGATCTTCGCCCGCTTGACCTGCGGGAACGTCTGGCAGAGGCCCTTGGCGATATCGAGCGCCAAAGCCTCGATCAGGTAGCGCCGCTTGCCTGTGACGATTTCCTCGATCACGGTAAAGGCGATGCCGTAATTGACGGTATCGTTGATAGAATCGCTTTCCAACGCCTCGCCCGCGACGACATCGAGCTCGGCATCGACGAAGAAGCGCTGGCCGAGAAATTCCTCCTCGTCATGCACGCCGTGGCGCGCGAAGAAGGCGCAGTTCTGCAGCGTGATCGTGTAGGTGGTCATGTCGGCCGCTTCCTCTCGAATTCCTGGCGCGCATTCAGCATAGCATCAGCGATGTCGAGTGCGTCCCTGTTGATTGCGACATTGTGCACGCGGAAAACCGCAGCTCCCTGAAGTCTGAGCAGAGCGCTTGATGCAGCCGTCGCCGCGTCCCGGTCCGGCGTCTCGCGCCCCGTCACCGTGCCGAGGAAGCGCTTGCGCGACGTGCCGGCGAGCAGCGGCAGGCCGAAGCGGGAAAGTTCGGAGAAACGTGCCATCAGTTCCAGGTTCTCCTCCGCCGTCTCCTTGGCAAAGCCAAAGCCGGGATCGAGCACAATACGGTCACTGTTGACGCCTGATGCCGTCGCGATCGCGAGCGATTGTTTGAGGAAGTGCACCTGATCGGCGATCACGTCGGGAAGTTTCGCCCTGTCGCGGCCGGTATGCATGATGCAGAGCCCCGCCCCGGTCGCCGCGGCGATATTGGCGATATCGGGCTCCTTCTGCAGCCCGAACACGTCGTTGACGATATGGGCGCCGGCGCTGACTGCCAGCCGCGCCGTCTCAGCGCGATAGGTATCGATGGAGATCAGCGCCTCGGTGCGCCCGCGCAACGCCTCGATGACGGGCAGCACGCGCGCCTGTTCCTCGGAAGGGCTGACGGCTGCGGCGCCCGGCCGGGTTGATTCACCGCCGATGTCGATAATGGCGGCACCTTCGCTCACCGCCCTCAACGCATGCTCGACGACCGCATCGACGGTCTCGAAGCGCCCGCCGTCGGAAAAGGAGTCCGGCGTCACGTTGATGATCGCCATGATCGTCGAACGACGGCCGAGTTCGATCTCACGGCCATGGGCGACGCGCCATAAAATGCCTTCGAGCCCTGTCACCAGACTTATCCCATTGATGACGAAAAAACCGTCATCCGATATTGCGCTTGCGGTGGCTATGCCCCAAGCTCCCGTCGATTTCAACACGGGTTGCGTTCAGAATGCCGCTTGCAGTGCGTTATATGGTCCTTCCTATGGTCTTTTCCATTGGTCTTTCCCTTTGCGGGCCGGCCGCAGCTGAAGTGATCGCATCGAAAAGCTATTCCTATTTCGACATTCGCGGCAAAACCGCGGATGAGTTGGACCGCGAACTCAGCCGGCGCGGCCCGACGGCGAGCGGTTCCTCGGCACGCCATCCCGGCGCCACCAAGATCCGTTTCGGCGGCGAGGCCACCTATATCCAGGACGACGGCCGCTGCCGCATCGGCAACGTCAAGGTTACCGTCCACACCCAGATCATCCTGCCGCGCTGGAGCAACCGTATGGGCGCGGGCAAGGAGCTGTCGATGATCTGGGATGCCCTATCGAGTGATATCAAGCGTCACGAGGAGCGCCATGCCGAGATTGCCCGCAATCAGGCCCGCTCCATGGAGCGGGCCATCCGCGCCCTGCCGCCGCAGCGCAGCTGCGAGACCATGCAGGAGCTCGTTTCCAACGAATCAGCTCGCGGTATAGAGGAGCACGACCAGTTGCAGGCGCGCTTCGACCGGGTCGAAGCGGTCAACTTCCAGAAGCGTATGCTGAGATTGCTGAACAATCGAATCAGAGGTCGAACCGGCGAAAAATAAGGCTTTCTCAAGCAGGCTGCGAGCGAAAAAGCTTAGCTGCACAACGAAACCTGTGCGAAACTTGCGTCCTCCCCAGCGATTCAATGGTCATTTTTCATTCTGGCAGACTCAACCGGAACGCGTTAATATGAACACATTCGAAAGTTCAGGTACGGCATCTGCACTTTCATCGCTGGGTTCTCCTGGCGCGTTCCGAAGCCGCGGATGTTCCTCCCTCATCCGTAGGTAATGCGCCCGCCTCGCCTCGCTCGCACCAGCGCGCGAGGCGTCTTTTTTGTACTGTAGGGATGTTGAGCAGCGACTGCGGTTGATGCGCGGCGCGCGTCAGGCCTGTCGTTCCGGCACGTGCACCACGAGCCCGTCATAGACGGCCTTCATCCGGATCTGACAGGACAGCCGCGACGTCGGGCGCACGTCGAAGGCGAAGTCGAGCATGTCCTCTTCCATCGCCTCCGGCTGGCCGACCTTCTCAGTCCACTCCTCGTCGACATAGACGTGGCAGGTCGCGCAGGCGCAGGCGCCGCCGCATTCGGCCTCGATGCCGGGCACCGAATTGCGCACTGCGTTTTCCATCACGGTGGAGCCTTGGTCGACGTCGAGGTCGAAGCGCGTGCCGTCGAAGGCGACGATGGTAAGTTTGGGCATCAGGACGATTCCGGTCTTCAAATGGATGGGCGGATTTTCTTCCGATAATTCGACGCGTCAGTCAACATCGGGGAAATTGGCCATAGCCTCGCAGATCGGGCCTTTGCCCGCCGTCTTCAAAGCGTCATATCGGACGTCGCAAAAAGACCCGTGGTTTCGCAATGAAACAACGGGCCTCATGTTTTGTGCCCGGAAGCGGCTCAGCCGCGGCAGAGCTTCAGGATGAAATTCTCGGCGTCGATGACGGCAGCGCCGAGCGCTGCCATCGTGCCGGCATCGGTCCCGTTTTCCTCGATGGCTTCCGCCGTCTCCGACACGCGGAACGCGCCGACCGAGCTTGCAGCCCCCTTCAGCCGGTGCGCGGCCGCGCCGGCGCGGCTGGTTTCTCCGCTCGCAATGTCCTGAAGGCATGCGCGCGCCTGGCGCGCAAACATCTGAAGGACTTCGATTTCGAGCGTTTTGTCGCCCATCGTCTGTTTTGCGAGGTGGACCAGATCGATCGGCCGAGCCTTGGAGGGACACGGTCCCTTTGCATTATCCGGCGTCTCGAATACGATGCTCAATGCTGCCATGTGCCAATTTCCCCGTCGCTTGTCGTCCGCACTTGCAACAGTTCTGCGACGACAGGGTGGCCATCACGTTAAATTCCGGCACAGCGAGGGCGGAAATCTCGCCACATGGTTAACGTCCGTTAAATATCCCTAAATTATTGGTTTTTAAGCGGCTCCTCGGATTCAAAGATGTTAACAACGGGTTAACGAGCCATGAATCTCAAGCCTTCATTAATTGTGTGAAGAGCCCAGATGTGTCACTACGATACTGGTGGAGCGGGTTTATGGTACGCGCCTTTGCCGAGTGAGTGGATAATGGTAGTGTTTTGATACCTTCCGTTTGAAAAAGCGGCTATCTACTCTGAAATGACATGCTTATCCGTCCGTCGTTGGGAGGGAGGGCTGGAACGGCAAAGTTGTCCCCGGGTGATGCGGAAGCCCGGGATGCGGTGTCCGGCTGGCTGACAGTAACGAGGCATACGAATGGCGAACAACAAATATAATGAGTCGATCGAGGACAAGGCGTTCAAGGCATTGGACGAAGCGCTCCAGATCGACTTCGGCAAGGAAAACGTGCCGTCTCGCCGCGGCAGCGCGCCTGAGGCCCCGGAGGCTAATGTGTCTGACCCATCGAATGCGCGTAATCAGCAGGCCCAGGAAGAAGCGCAACGCCGTAACCGCCGCAGTGCTGCCGGCGAGCAGGCTTCCAGGGCTCCGGCCTTCGCGCCGGCCAACGATGCCAGCCGCAACACGCCCGCCTCTATCCTAAAATCCTTCGACGGCGCCTCCAGCCGCTCGGCGATGCGCACCGCCACCCTGTTCTCAATCCTTTGGGTCATGGCCGGCCTCGGCCTGATGTCGCTGCTTTATTCACCGCAGATCTGGCAGATCCGTTCGATCGCCGATCTCGTCGCCCTGCCCGGCGTCATCGCCGGCCTCGTCGGCATCGTCATTCCCGTGATGATGTTCTACGCCTTCGCCATCATGATCTCCCGCGCCCAGGACATGCGCAACGCCGCCCGCTCTATGGCGGAGGTGGCACTTCGTCTGGCAGAGCCGGAAACCATCGCCTCCGAGCGCATCATGACTGTCGGCCAGGCCGTGCGTCGCGAAGTCTCGGCCATGAACGAAGGCATCGAGCGCACGATCGCGCGCGCTTCCGAGCTGGAAACGCTTGTCCATTCCGAGGTGAATGCCCTCGAGCGCTCCTATGCTGACAATGAACTGCGCGTGCGCGGCCTCGTCCACGAACTCGGCTCGGAACGCGAGGCGATCGTCAATCATGCCGACCGCATCCGCACCTCGATTGGCAGCGTCCACGACCAATTGAAGGAAGAGCTGTCGCTTGCGACCGAGGAGATCGCCGTGCGGCTTGCCACATCGGGCGAAGCCTTCGCATCGCTGATCGATACGCGCGCGGCTACGATCCTGGAAAAGTCAGACAGCGCCCTGCAGTCCATGGGCAGCCTGCTCGCCGCCAAGACCGACAGCCTGCTCCAGACGCTGAACGCCTCCGGTTTTGCGCTTGCCACAGAATTTGACAACCGCCTCGAAGCGCTCTCGGTCAACCTCAACGAACATGGCGAAAGGCTGCTCAGCCAGTTCGAGACGCGCGCCTCGACGATGGACAGCAGCACCGAGAAGCTGAACGCAGCGCTGAACGAGCGCACGCATCAGCTCAACGAAATCCTGATCGCCCGCACCCGCGAGATCAACGAGAGCCTGACATCGGGCGAACGCACCATCGGCGGCACGCTTGACGACGTGCTGTCAAAGCTGAATAGCGCGCTCGACGAAAAGGGCGCAAGCTTCCGCCAGAGCCTGCAGACCACCGCCGACGATGCCGTGATGGATCTCGACGTGCGCTCCGGCTTCTTCGAGGAGCGGCTGCAGACCACCGTCGCTCAGCTGTCGACAGCCTTCGACGAACGGGTCGCAGAATTCACCAGCGCCTTCGACAAGCGCACCGGCTCGCTCGACACCAAACTGATGGAAAGCCTCGCCCGCATCAACGAGACGCTGACCGGCGGCTCGGATTCGATCGACGGCATCCTGAGTTCCGGCATCGACCGTCTCGGCTCGTCGATGACTGACCAGTCTCTGGCGCTTGCGACCGCACTCGCCACCGGCCACGAAATGCTGGAAAGCACTGTCGGCGCCCGGGCGGAGGAAATCACCACTGCCCTCACCAGCCGCACCGGCGAACTGACTTCTGCGCTGCAGAACGCCACGTCGGACATCGCGCTGGCGCTTGCATCGGGCAGCTCCGAGCTGCAGAACAATCTTCAGGCCCGCTCGGCCGAGTTCCGCGACACGCTGCGCACCACCACGACCGATCTGACGAGCGCCGTTGCCGCCGGCACCGAGCAGGTTACGTCGGCATTCGGCGGCCGCGCCGAGGAACTGAGCGGCGTGCTTGCTGCGCGCGCAGCCGAAATAACCGAGGCGCTCGGCACGGCGCACAGCCGCATCGACAGCGTGATGGCAGAGCGCGGCGACGCGCTCGTCGATGCGCTGGCCACCCATCACGGCCGCTTCGAGGAAGCTTTGGCGACCCGCGCCGACGCCATCATCAACACGGTGTCGGGCACCCATGACCGTCTTGCCGAGACGCTCGACGAAAAGTCGATGGCGCTTGCCATTTCGCTCAACGAAAGCCAGGCCCGTATCGAGGATACACTGGAAACCCGTTCGGCAGCCCTTCTGAACGCTGTCTCCGGCACCCATGACCGCCTCTCCGAGACGCTGGACGAGAAGGCGATGGCGCTTGCCATCTCCTTGAACGAAAATCAGAGCCGTATCGAGGATACGCTCGAAACCCGCTCCGCCGCCTTCCTCAACGCCGTCTCGGGCGCCCACGACCGCCTGTCGGAAACGCTGGACAGCAAGGCGGCTGCCCTTACGACCTCGCTCGACGAGCGCCATGCCCGCATCGAGAACGCACTCGGAACACGCGCCGAAGCGCTGCTGAACACCGTCTCCGGAACGCGCGACCGCCTTGCCGAAACGCTCGACGAAAAGGCAATGGCGATCGCCACTTCCTTGAGCGAGGGCCAGGCGCGTATCGAGGATACGCTGGAAACCCGTTCGGCCGCCCTGCTGAACGCTGTCTCCGGCACCCATGACCGCCTCTCCGAGACGCTGGACGAGAAGGCGATGGCGCTCGCCATCTCGCTCAATGAGAGCCAGTCGCAGATTGAAGACACGCTGGAAGCCCGCTCCGAAGCCTTCCTCAAGGCCGTCTCCGGCACGCATGAGCGTCTCTCGGAAACTCTGGACACGAAGGCAGCGGCGCTGGCCGCCTCGCTGAACGAGGGCCAGAGCCGGCTGCAGGACACGCTGGAGACCGGCTCGGAGTCCTTCCTGAACGCGGTCTCGGCCACCCATGACCGCCTGTCCGAAACACTCGACGATCGCGCGATGGCGCTTGCCATTTCCCTGAACGAGAGCCAGAGCCGTCTCGAGGAGACGCTGACGAGTGGTGCCGATGCGATCACCAATGCCGTCTCCGGCACGCATGAACGCCTGAACGGTGTGCTTGATCAGAAGGCGAACGCGCTCGCCGCCTCGCTGACCGAGGGCCAGGCTCGCCTCGAGGAAGCACTGGGACACCGCACCGCCGCGATCGTCGGCGCCGTTGCGGCAAGCCACGACCGGCTCACCGATGCACTCGACGAAAAGACCATGGCGCTCGCCATTTCGCTCGACGACAACCAGAGCCGCTTCGACAGCGCGCTCGAAGCCCGCAGCAACTCCATGATGGAAGCTGTCGCCGGTGCCGAAGCACGCGTCGCTGGCGCCTTCGCCGACAAGACCGACGCTATCCGCGATGCCTATACCGACAACCAGCAGCGGCTCGAAAACGCGCTCTCGGAGCATAGCGCGGCCCTCGCCGGCGCTCTCGATGCCGGCAGCGCCCGCTTTGAGGATATCGTCGGCGGCTTGACCGGCCGCATCGAAGGCCGACTGACCGATGCCCATGCGCGTCTCGGTGGCCTTGCGGACGAGGCCGCGACGCGCATCGAAGGCGGCCTCGCCTCCGCCCACGAGCGCATCCGTACGACGCTCGAGGAGCGCACCAACGCCATCGACCTGTCGTTGAACCAGGCCCACGCGCTGATCAGCGATACGCTCTCCGAGCAGGCGACCAGCATCGGCACCTCGGTAGCAACAAGCGTCAGCATGCTCGAGATGTCGCTGGAGGAACGCGAGGCTGCGATCCGCCAGGCCATCGATGCCGGCGCGCAAACGTTGGAAGAGCGCATGCATGCGGGCGCCGGCCAGATCGCGGGTCGCTTCCAGGAGGCGGCAAGCGCGATCTCGACCTCCGCCCAGAGCTTCTCCGCCCATCTCGACCAATCTGTGGAAAGCCTGACCGGCCGTTTTGAAGAAACCGGATCGCGGGTGGAATCCGGCCTTGCGGCGATCGAGAACCGCATCCGCGACGGCGTCGGCGGCGTTGCCGAAAAGGTCGAAACGGTGAGTGGTCAGCTCTCCGGTGTGCTTTCCGACGGCATCTCCCGTCTCGGTGCGCTGAGCGACGACACCACCCGGCGTATTTCGGCCACGCTCGAAGGCAGTGCCGCGACCCTTACCCAGGCAATCGACAGCCGCACCGCCAATCTGGCCGAAACGCTGGACAGCCGCTCCACCACGCTGACGGGCGCCATCGAAGGCCGCACGGCAAGCCTCGGCGAAACCCTCGACCGCGGCAACGCACGCATCGAGGAACGCCTCTCCACCATGGACCGCGCCCTGACCATCGGCCTCGACGCGGTCAACCGCACCATCGAAGGCAAGGCCGCTGGTCTCGCCTCGACGCTGCGCAGCGCCGTTGCCGAAGCCGCCCAGGGAATGGAAGGCGAAGCGACGAGAACCACCGAACTGCTCGGCAAAACAGGCCAGCAATTCGCCGAGGACCTCAACGCCAAAAGCGACGAATTCACCCGTACCATGGATGAGCGCTCCTCGCAGATCGTCACGCGCGTGGCGGAAGCGCAAAACCGGCTGGCAAGCCAGGCCGCTGCCGTCGCACAGACCTTCTCGGAAGCCGGCAACGCCATCGTCAACAAGGTCGCCGAAGCCGAAACCATCGTCGGCACCCAGGTCAATGCCATCTCCAAGGTGCTGTCGGATGCCGGCCAGTCGCTGGAAACCCGCGGCAACGCCATCCGCTCGACGCTCTCGGGCGCCGGCAGCGAGATTTCCGCCACCATGGCCGATGTCGACCGGGCGCTCGAAGCCCGCAGCAGCGCCATCCGCTCCAATCTCGAAGAACGTGCCCGCGAGATCGATACGACGCTCTCCGACATCGACCGGGCGCTCGAAGCGCGCGGCAACTCGATTCGCTCGACGCTCGACGAGCGCACCCGCGACCTCAACTCGATGCTCGCAGGCCGCTCGGTCGAACTGACGCGCATCCTCGACGAGACCGCCCGCCCGATCATCGACCGCTACACAGATGCCGGCGAGCAGGCCGCCGCCCGCATCACCGCGGCCGCCAACCTCAGCGCCGACCGTCTGCGCGCCCAAAACGAAGCGCTTGCTAGCGCCGTTGCCGCCCGCACCGAAAATGTCGCAAATGCCGTCAGCGCCATCGAGAACAGCCTGGTCGCCAACGTCAACGGCCTCGTCGAGCGCATGTCGGAAAGCAGTGCGGCGATGGCGATGATGATGAACCGTGCCGCGGAGCAGCTGACGAGCGTCGATGGCCGCCTCGGCGACACCACCACGCGCTTTGCCGACTCTGCCACCAAGGCCGCCGAAATGGTCTCGGCCTCGACCAGGCTTCTCGAAGGCAAGGTCGATCGCCTCTCCGACATTTCGGGCCAGACGCTGGCACAGGTCGGCGGCATCATCGGCCGCTTCGACGAACACTCCAAGGTCCTGACCCAGGCCTCGCAGCTTCTCGGCGCCGCCCAGTCCAACCTCGCCTCGACGCTCGAAGAGCGCGAAAGCGCGCTGCAGACGCTCTCTGTCGGTCTCGTTACGCGCTCCGCAGAGATCGAAAAGACCATGCTCGGCCTCGGCAGCATGATCGAGACCGTGTTCGAGCGGGCAGAGCAGCGCTCCAACCAGGTCACCGGCAATCTGCGCCAGGGCGTACAATCCTCCTTCACCGATATTGGCCGTATTCTCACCGAAACCGAGAAGCGCGCCCAGGAGGCCGCCGAGACGATGCGCGAGGCGATCACCCGCGCCGGCGACGAGGCCAATACGACGATCGACGGAACCTTCGCCAATGTCGAGCGCCGCTCCGGCGATCTCTCCAACCGCATTCGCGGCGGCCTCACCGCCTCCCTGTCTGAAGTCGAGCGTATGCTCGGCGAAGCCGGCCGTGCCTCGGACGGTGCTGCCCAGCACATGCGCGAAGCGCTGCGCGAAGCGGTGGAGGATGCAGTCGGCCGCTTCTCCGGCGCCACCGAGGATATCCGCCGCTCCGCCGCCGATATCCGCAACGAGCTCGACGCCACCCGCGCTGAACTGAAGCGAGGCGCCTTCGACCTTCCCGAGGAAGCCAAGGAAAGCGCCTCGGCCATGCGCCGGGCCGTCGCCGAGCAGATCAAGGCGCTGCAGGATATCTCCCAGCTCGTCGGCCGCACCAGCCAGCAGCTCGAAATCTCCGAACCCGCCGCCCGCTCGCTCGCCCAGGCCCAGCCGGCCCCGCGTGCCGCCCAGCCGGCCGCAGTTCAGCCGCAGCAGCCGGCAGCCCGCCCGCCGATCGAAGCGACGGGCCTGCGCGGAACGATCGCGCCGTCGGCACCGGTTGCCGCTCCCCAGCGCCCCGCCCCTCAGCCGGCACCCGCGCGCCAGGAAACAGCCCGCCAGGAGCCCGCCCATCCGGAAAGCGGCGGCTGGATCAGCGATCTTCTGCGCGGCGCATCGCGTGAGGAGGCCGCCGAGGAGGCGCCTGCCCGCGCACCGGCTCGCCCGGCCGAAACGGCCGCACCCGCCGCGCGCAGCAACGATGCCCGCAATCCGCGCCACGTCGTTGAATCGCTGAACTCGCTCTCGGTCGATATCGCCCGCGCCATCGATCACGATGCCTCGGTCGATCTCTGGCGCCGTTATCAGCGCGGCGAGCGCGACGTCTTCACCCGTCGCCTCTACACGCTGAAGGGCCAGCAGACCTTTGACGAGATCAAGCGCAAATACGACCGCGAGCCGGAGTTCCGCACCGCCGTCGATCGCTATATCGGTGATTTTGAAAAGCTGCTCGCCGACGTCGCCCGCACCGACCCGAACCGGACGGTGACCCAGTCCTACCTCACCTCGGATACGGGCAAGGTCTACACCATGCTCGCCCACGCAGCGGGCAGGCTCAGCTGAGCCTGCTTGTAGCCAACGATCTCAAGCGAACCGAATTGAACAGAAAGCCGCCGCACACATGTCGGGCGGCTTTCGTTCGTCTGAAGACCGCGACCGAGAACCATCCTGATTGAGGCATCAGAAATGACCAAAGCCCTGCTGATTATCGATGTGCAGAATGCAATTCTCTCTGGAAAAGCCACGCCGGAGCGCCAGCCGCACGTCGATGCCGCACTCGATGAGACCGTCGCTCGGCTTGCATCGCTCCAGGAAAAGGCAAGACAGGCAGGCGTGCCGGTCGTGCTGGTGCAGCATGATGGCGACAGTGGCCATCGATTGGCCGTCGGCACGGAAGGATGGGCTCTGCGCGAGGAGATTGCGCCACGACAAGGCGAAGTTGTCGTCCGCAAGAAAAGTGCCGACTCTTTCTTCGAGACCGATCTAGCCGAACGCCTGAACGAACGGTCGGTCACTCACCTCGTCATCGGCGGCTGCATGTCGCAGTTCTGCGTCGACACGACGGTGAGACGCGCGGTTTCTCTCGGATATGACGTAACGCTGATTGCCGATGGCCATACCACCGGCGATACGGCGACCCTCACCTTCTCAGAGATTATCGCTCACCACAATGAAACGCTCGACGGTTTTGACGCAGGCAAGGCAACGGTAGAAATCCGCTCCACCGCCGACATTGCTTTTTCATAAAGCTCCAGAAGGCACAGCCGCGGCGAGCAGAAGAGGCATCCCGCGGCACGCCCCACAAAAAGAGCCGACATCAAATCGGAAGCGGGCGATCAATCCCCAGCCTGACGATCAACGCGTCGACAATCTCCGGCGGATCCTTCACAGCCGTATCGACGATGGTCGGCCTATTCCCCCAGTCGTCGTATACTCGGTCGACGACTTGCTGCCACGTCGGTTTGATAAGACCTTCGACGTCGGTTTTCCGCGTCTCGACCCGGCGGGGATGCTCGATCTTGTCGGAACAGATCACCTCGATTTCGACCGCGGTCACACCGGATCGCGCCGCCACCGCCAGCCAGGCGTCGCGGGTTATCTCCAACGGATTAACCGAGTCCGCGATCACGACGCCGCCGAGAGTGAGGTTATCCTCCGCAACCCCATAGGCGACGACATAACCTGCCGGACCGATGTCTCTTGAAGGATCGCTTGACGCTCTGATCGCATGCTCGATCGTGTCGACCCTCACATGCACGGCGCCCAGCCGTCTCGCGAGCGCGCGGGCAACAGTCGTTTTTCCGCTACCCGGCAAGCCGCCAAGAATAATCAACATGGCCTGTCACTCCATTTATGAATCTGCGCCGGCGCCTTAACGGTCACTCCCTTTGTAGGGAAAACGCCGGCGAAAAAAAAGGCTCAAGAGAACCGGGGGCGCGCTAAGCGGCCCCGGTTTCCCGCGCTCTATCGATCGGACGCTATGTTCCAATTGTAGACGCACCGATCGAGGCCGATGGCGATTTCGAGCACGAGAACGTCGTGGTCGATAGCCGCTCCCTTCCTCGGCTGAGACCGGTAGCGCTGCGGAAAGTCGGTGCGCCTCGAGATCGAGCAGACCTCCATCCACTTGTCGCCATTGTCGACCTCGATATCCATCGTCACCTCGGAATAGGCAGGCAGCCTGTCCGACGGCACGACCCGCGTCGGCAGATGGATCAGCGAGGCGATCATGCGGCGCACCGGCTCGAGGCAGGCGGCGTGGTAGTCGTTGCCGCTGTCGGCCGTGAACGCGCATTGGAATTCGAGCTGCCAGAACTCCTTCAGCCGCATGTGTTTCGTCGGCTGCTCCTGCTCCCGGCGGTAAGACCGGCCCGCCTGCCAGACGCAGAGCGGCAGCCGCGTCTTCGAGTGATTTCCGAGAACATGCTGCATATAGGCATAGGTCGACGGCGTCGTCTCCGGCCGCAGCACCAGCGCAGTATCGCTGATGGAAAGCTGTTCCTGGACCCAGATATCGGCGTTGGAATAGGCGCTGGAAACCAAAGCCCGCGGCATCAGCGCCGGTGCCTCGACCCTTCTGACATCCCAGGCCGGATTGGCGGATCTGAGAAAGCTGCGAACCTCTTGCGAGAAGAAGTCGATCATATGATCGCGCAGACGGATTTCGCGCTCCTCCCAATGGACGAGCGAATTGACATGATAAAGATTGAGCACGGTGCCTGTCTCCCTGGCAACCTTGATTGGCGTGGTGAAGGGCTTTACGTCCAGCAGCGCGCCGGACGCCGATTGCGCCCGCACGTCACAGCAGGACGCAGAGACCTCGTCCGCCGAAAGCGCGCACGATCGCAGCCTGCAGGCAGGTGCGGTCATTGCGGAAGGAAGGCGCGCTTTTCATGCTCATGGCGAATTCTCTACGTGCGGCGCGTATCATTGTCAAAACCGAAGGCGGCGCAATGACGGGTATCGGCTGTGGATGGTCTCTTTTTATTGCCCGTTGTCCTTCTTTTCGTCACAAACCTCTTTGATGCGCTACAATCCAGCGGACGGCTCATTCGACCACGCAAACGATAGAGACAGCAACATTGATGACCAAGACGACACCCAGCCTTCTTGCCGCCGCGCTCTCATCGGCCTTCATGCTCGGCGCTTTCACGCTGGCTGAAGCGGGCCAGGCAAGCTTCGTCGTGGATGCACAGTCTGGCCAAGTGCTTGAAGCCTCCAATCAGGACGAACTGAACTATCCGGCATCGCTGACCAAGATGATGACGCTCTATCTCGCCTTCGAGGCCCTGCACGAGGGACGCATGACGTGGGATCAGAAGCTCACCATGTCGGAAAATGCCGAGAGCAAGGAGCCGTTCAAGCTTGCCATCGGCGCCGGCCGCAAGGTGACGCTGCGTGAAGCGGTCGAAAGCATTGTCGTGCTGTCTGCCAATGATTCGGCTGTGGCGATTGCCGAGCAGCTTGGCGGCTCCGAAGAGGTTTTTGCCAAAGCGATGACCGACAAGGCGCACCAGCTCGGCATGAAGGATACGGTCTTCAAGAACCCGTCGGGCCTTCCCGATCCGGAGCAAGTCACCACGGCGCGCGATATGGCGACCCTCGGCGTTTCGCTGATGCGGGATTTCCCCGAAGAGTTCAAACTCTTCTCCATGCGCGGCTTCCAGTTCCGCGGCATGAAGCTGCGCGGCCACAACAATCTCATGTATCGCTATGACGGCGTCGACGGCATCAAGACCGGTTATACCGATGCATCGGGCTATAATGTCGTGACGTCAGCCCTGAAGGATGGCCGCCGCGTGGTCGGCGTCGTCATGGGCGAAAAAACCGCAAGCATCCGCGACGACAAGATGGCAGGCCTGCTCGACAGCTACCTATCGTCGTCATCGGCCGCCGCCGCTTCCGCAACCGCAGGCGGCCAGCCGGGCGCGACGATGACCGATACGCAGCCGACGAAGTAAGTCGCTGTCCAGGTCTACCGAAAAGCCACTTCCAGATGTTGCCGGTCTTGCGAAATCACCCTGCAATTCGTCTCGAACCCTTCCCCTTTGATGGCGAGAATGAATTCCGGGGGAATGCCTGCCGTATTCGAGACTGAAAGGCCGGCACTCTCCGAACCGAGGGATTTGACCGTGCAGTCGATGGTCGAGCGCCGCTCGTTGAACATGATCGAGCCCGCCTTCAACACCCGCCGTCGAGCGCCGATGGCGTGATCGGCATGAATCGCACCCCAGGACATGCAGCGATTCCGTCCGCCGTGCTTTGCCTGATACATTGCGGCGTCCGCCTGAGCGAGCAGGGTCTCGATGTCCTTGCTGACAATCGAAAGGGCCGATGTTCCGAGGCTGGCTGTGACGTTCAGAGCGCCATGATCGCGGAAAATGGGTTCGGAAGCGATGGCGGCTCGGAGCTTTTCGGCGACCGCGGCCGCTCCTTCCCGATCGACATGCGGAAGGATGACGGCGAATTCCTCGCCTCCGATACGGCCAAACAGATCGCCGACGCGAAGGACTGTCTTGCAGATCGAGGCGACGGCCTTCAAGACCTCGTCCCCTGCGGCATGTCCATGCGTATCGTTCACCTGTTTGAAATGGTCGATGTCGAAGACGATGCATGACAGATCGTGCTGGTGCCGCAAGGCGAGCGAAATCAGCTGATCGGCTTCCTGCTTGAAGGCGCGCCGCGTCATCGCCTCCGTCAGGCCGTCGGTGGCGGCAGATTGCATGATGTCGATGCGGTCCATCGCAGCCCCCGCCAGTTCCGTGAGAATGCCGAGATCTTTGCTGCTGAACGATCTTGGCCTGCGGTCGATCGCGCATACCGTTCCGATCATGTGCCCGGTCTTCGTTCTCAGCGGCACGCCGGCATAAAAGCGAATGTGGCCCTCGCCCGTCACCGAAGGATGTTTCGAAAAGCGAAAATCCTTGGTGGCATCCTGCACGATGACAGGCTCGTCACAATCCACCACGCAGCGGCAGAACGTGTCTTCAAGCGATACCTCGTCGGCCGAAAAACCGGAGCAGGCCTTGTACCATTGCCGATGCGCATCGATCAGCGATACGATGCCGATGTCGACGGAGAATATCTGCTTTATCAGGCGTACGATCCGTTCGAAGCCTTCGTCCCTTGGCGTGTCGAGGAGATCGAGTTGTTGCAGCGCCGCCAGCCGATCATTTTCGCGCTGGATCGCTTCCGGTGACGATTTCCCGAATACTCGCGCAACCACCATGCCGCATTCTCCTGAAATGGGACCATATGATGCGTTCCACAAATTCATGAAGAATTTGAATACGATGGCAGCCTTACGCCACGGAGGCAAACATTTTCCGGATTTGACAACCCTCGATATTTGCGGAGCGGCCGCAGAATTCGAGTTCAGATTGAACGCAGCGTCCAGCTGACGATCTCGGAAACAACGGTGGAGAAGGCGCGGTCGAGCCCCTTGACGAAGCCGTCATTACCACCGCCTGCCGGCGCCACCGCACGGAACACCTTCTGGGCGCGCACCGAGCCGTTGCGGTCGTTGAGAATCTTGGCGGAGATTTCGACCACTGCCTGGTTGCCGCTCGAAGCGTCGATCTCGAAGGAACGGATATCGGTGACGACCTGGTAGTCGATCGCAAGTCCCTGCCCCGGCATGCCGACGCCGCCGAGTTTGCCGGAATTCTCGAAAGCCTCCACCAGCTTGGACTGCACCATGCGCGGCAGCTTGTCGCCCCATTGCGCGCGAGAGAGATACTGGATTTCCGAGGGCGAAACGCGGATCAGGATCTGCTCGCTGTCGAGCGCCTTCAGCGCCGTCGGACCAGCAATCAGGATCTGGCGGGATTTGGCCGCAGGTCCGTCACCGTCGACGGCGGCGGACAGGTCGTAGGTGTCGTTCTTGGCCGACGTGCCGCACCCGGAAAGGATCATCGCCGTCAGCGGCAGCGCGATCGCCGTTCCCCTGATCCATGAACGGCGCGACAACAGATGCGATGCGACCATATTAGGCTACCCCTGACTTCCCCTGTTAACGCCGCGTCCGGCCGTCATATTGCTTGACCGTGTCCCCGCCGAAGATCAGGCGTTGCGGATTGCGGTCGAAGTTGGTGATCGTATCGTTCAGATTGCTGACGGTTCCGCGCATGTCGTTGACGAGCGTCTGCACGTCACGCAAGCCGCCGCTCGAGAATTTCTGCAGATTGTCGGCGATCGGGCCGATCCGTGAATTCAGGTTGTCGGCGACCTTTTTGAAGGACTCAAGCGTATCGCGCGCTTCGGTAAACAGCGATTGCGTATTGTCGGTGCCGAGAAGCGCATCGACCTTGATGAGAATGCCGTCGATGCGGGTCGAGGCCGAGTTCAGCTTGTTGGCAAGCTGCGACACGTCCTGGATCGTCTGGTCGATATCTTTCTGGCGCGCCGAAACCGTGTTGGCGACGTCGCGGATCGAGGCGACGGCGACGCGCGCATCCTTGGTCGCCTGCGAGATATCGTCGACCGAGCCCTTGATCTTGGCAGGATCGATCTGGGCGACGAGCGTGTCGACGCGGTCGAGCGTCGCCTGCGCCTGTTTGCCGAAATCGTTGAAGGTCGTGGCCGTTTCGTCGAACTTCTGGATCGCGCCCTTGAGGTCGCCGGAGGCATCGGCGACGTTGGCGGTGATCTTCTCGGCATTGGAGACGATGTGGTCGATCTTTTGAGCATCGACCGCCTTCACCAGTGATTCCACAGCTTGAAGCGTCGAGTCGACACGGCCGGAGACTGCCTTCACCGTATTGGAGAGCTCGCCGACGCTCTGCAGGAAAGAGTCGATATTGTCGGAATTCTTGGCAAGCGCATCCGAGAAGGTCTCGGCATTCTTGAAGGTCTCGGTCAGCGGCCCGCGCGAATCCTGGATGAAGCCCTGAAGATCGCCGACCGCATCGTTGGCGCGGTCGAGGATCTTATCGGCGGTCGCCAGCAGGTTGGTGACGCTCGACTGGTCGGCGACGATGACGGCGCGTTTGCCGTTGTCGATCGCATGCTGGAGGATACTTTCCTCGCCCTTGCGCCCGCCTGACAGTTCGATATAGGCGGCGCCCGTCAAGCCTTGGATTTCAAGGGCGGCCTTCGTCGAAGGGTAGATCGGCGCATCGGTGCGCACCTGGGTGAAAGCCAGCGAATATTGCGGATCATCGGCATCGATCGACAGCGTCTGCACCGAGCCCACCTGGATGCCGTTGAAGCGCACCGGCGAGCCGACGCTGAGGCCGTTGGCGGAACCCGGAATGCGCACGATCAGCTCCGTCATCGGTCCGCCGCGGCCATATTCGGCCATCCAGTAGACGAAGCCGAAGGCCGCCGCGATCACCAGCACCGTGAAAAAACCGACAATCGTATAATTGGCTTTGGTTTCCATCTTATCCGGTCACTTCCCGCTGCTGCTGTGCTGCGCGCCATCGTTCCGCGGTACGATCGACCGCGCCCGCTTGCCTTTGAAGTAGGCCTGCACCCACGAATCGTCATAGGCCAGCATGTCGTCAATCGTGCCTTCCACCATTACCCGCTTCTTTCCGAGCACGGCAATACGGTCGCAGACCGAAAACAGGCTGTCGAGGTCGTGCGTCACCATATACACGGTCAGTCCCAGACTATCGCGCAGGTTGGCGATCAGTTCGTCGAATTCGGCCGCACCGATGGGATCGAGACCCGAGGTCGGCTCGTCCAGGAAAACCAGTTCCGGATCGAGCGCCAGCGCGCGGGCAAGGGCTGCGCGCTTGATCATGCCGCCTGACAGTTCGGAAGGGTATTTGTCGGCAGCGTCAGCCGCCAACCCCACCATGCGGATCTTCAGATGCGCCAGTTCGTCCATCAGCGAGCGCGGCAGGTCGAGATATTCGCGCATCGGCACCTGGATATTTTCCTTCACCGTCAGCGAAGAGAACAGCGCCCCCTGCTGGAACAGCACGCCGAGCCGCATATCGAGCGCATTGCGCTGCGGTTCGTCGAGTTCGTCGAAATCCTGGCCGAGGATCTTGATCGTGCCGGAGCGGCGCGGCAGCAGCCGCAGCACCGTGCGCATCAGCACCGATTTGCCGGTGCCCGAAGCGCCGACGAATCCAAGGATCTCGCCGCGATAGATATCAAGGTTCAGATTGTCGAGCACCACCTTCGGGCCAAAGGCGACCGTGACGTCGCGCGCCGAAAGCACGACATCCCTGCCCTGTCCTTCGCTTTCGATCGGTTGCTCGTTCACGCCGCCCGCCATGCTAGAAGTCGATCGCTGCATAGAACATCGCAAAAAGCCCGTCCATCAGGATGACGACGAAAATCGCCTTCACCACCGCGGCCGTCACGTGCTGACCGAGCGACTCCGCGCTACCGCCGACCTTCAACCCCTCGACGGCCGCGACGATGCCGATGACGAGCGCCATGAACGGCGCCTTGATCATGCCCGACAGGACCGTCGACAGCGTCACCGCCTCGTGCAGCCGGGACAGGAAGTTGGCGAAGGTGATGCCGGAATACCCCCAAGCCACGCCGGCAGCCCCCGCAAGCGATGCGAAATTCGCCAGCACCGTCAGAAGCGGCAGCGCGATCGTCAGCGCCACCAGCCGCGGGAAGATCAGTACGCCGATCGGGTTCAGCCCCATCACTTTCAGCGCGTCGATCTCCTCGCGCATCTTCATCGAGCCGATTTCGGCCGTGATCGCGCTGCCGGACCGGCCGGCAATCATGATCGAGGTCAGAAGCACACCGATTTCGCGCAATTGCAGGATGCCGACGAGATCGACGACGAAAACCTCAGCGCCGAAATACCGTAGCTGGAAGGCGCCCTGCTGGGCGATGATCGCCCCGATCAGAAACGACATCAGCAGGATGATCGGAACGGCGCGAACGCCCATGCGGTCGATCTGGTTGACGATCGAAGCCGGCGAAACACCGCTGCCGCGGCCAAACTTCATCTGCGCGCCGCGCACCGCCGAACCCAGGATATACATGGCGGCGGCGAAATTATCCCAGACGTCGTAGGTCATCTTGCCCACAGGCGCGAAAATGCGCGCGACAAGCGAGACCTTTTCCTTCTGCTCCGGCTCGGCTTTGGCAGGTTCCTCGGAAAACATCACCAGCATTTCGTCGATATGCGGATTGGTGCCGACGAAACGAACCGTGCGCCCGGCCGCCTCCTCTTCCTTTTTCAACCGGCACAGGAGCCAGATGCCGGCGGTGTCGATATCTGATATATCGGAGAGGTCGACCGTCAGGTCGCCGGCCTTCTGGTGCAGCAGCTTTTCCAAATCGCGCAGCACGAAATGCACGTAGGCGCTACGCCAGTTGCCGCGAAGACGCACATGCTGCCCCGAACCATCGGCATGGTCGTCCACGTCAAGCGAGGCGGCGTTGCGATTCTCGGCGTTCAAGATACTTGTGTCTCTCAAGGCTTACGGTGACATTGCCGAATCGCGAAAACGATCGTTCGTCCGGCGCGTCAATATACAGAAGCAACGTCCAATTTCCATGCTCGCAGGATAGCAATAATGCCGCGCACCCTCGATATCCAGATGAATTCCTTTCCGATTGCCGGGACCTTCACCATCTCGCGCGGGGCAAAGACCGAAGCTGAGGTCATCACCTGCATGCTCGCCGAAAACGGGGCACAGGGGCTTGGCGAATGCGTGCCCTACCGCCGCTACGGCGAGACCATGGAGAGCGTTTTCGCCCAGATCGAGGCGGCGCGCCCGCTAATAGAGGCCGACATCTCGCGCCGCGATCTCCTGTCGGCGATGCCGCCGGGTGCGGCCCGCAACGCCGTCGATTGCGCGCTCTGGGATCTCGAAGCCAAACAGACGGGCCAAACTGTCGCCACCCGCCTCGGCCTCGATGCTCCGAAGCCGCTCACGACAGCCTACACCATCTCGCTCGGCGAGCCGGAGGTGATGGCCGCGCAGGCGCGCGAACATGCAGGCCGTGCGCTCCTCAAGGTCAAGGTTGGAACCGGTGACGATGAAAGCCGCATCCGCGCCGTCCGCGCCGCCGCGCCCGATGCCGCAATCATCCTCGACGCCAATGAGGGTTGGCCGGAGGCGGTGCTGGAACGCCACCTGAATATCGCGGCGCAAGCGGGCGTCGCCCTTGTCGAGCAGCCGCTGCCGGCCGGCCGCGATGCCCTGCTTGCCGAAATCCGCCGCCCGCTCCTCGTCTGCGCCGACGAGAGCGTCCACCACACCGGCGATCTCGCAAGCCTTGCCGACCGCTACGACGCGATCAATATCAAGCTCGACAAGACGGGCGGGTTGACGGAGGCATTGGCGATGAAAGCCGAAGCCGAGCGGCTCGGCTTCGGCATCATGATCGGCTGCATGGTCGGCACCTCGCTCGCCATGGCGCCGGCCGTGCTGCTCGCCCAGAGTGCCGATTTCGTCGATCTCGACGGTCCTCTGCTGCTGGCCCGCGACCGCGAGCCCGGTCTGCGCTACGCCGCTTCCCTGGTTTTTCCGCCTGAAAGCAGCCTCTGGGGCTGAAGATAGTAAGCTGAGATGACGAGGCCGAGGCCGGAAAGCGCAATCAGCGCCATGACATAATAGCTGACGACGCCGAGCCAGGCGTAGAGATAACCCGACGCGATGGTCATCAGCCCCATCGCCATGCCGACATAGAAGAAATAGGCGCCCTGCGCCGAGGATTCCTTCGTCTCCTGCACCGTCGCCACGATCCGCCGCTGCACGCCCGTATGCACGAAGGCATAGGTGAAGCCGTGGAAGCATTGCAGCAGGAAGAACCCGGCAAAGCCCGTATTCATGGGAAACAGGATCCAGCGGCAGACGCTGACGGCGCAGCCGAAGCGAATCAGCGTCCAGGCGTCGAAGCGCCGGTTGAGCCGCTTCGACAGGAAGAACACCGTCACCTCCGACGCGACGCCGGCGCTCCACAGCAGGCCGACCTCAGTGCCGGAAAAGCCGAGCTGATGCCAATAGATCGAGGAAAAAGCGTTGAGCACGGCATGGCTCGACTGCTGGATCGCGACACCGATCAGGAGCAGCAGCAAATGCGGCTCGCGCAAACCGCTGCCGGTGGCAGCGGGAAGATCGATCGGCTGGCCGTGCCGCCGCGTCGGCCCGATGCGTGGACAGAAGATCGCCATGACGACGGTCATGCTAAAGCCGAACACCATGACGGCAAGCACCATGCTGCCGCCCCATCGGCTGATCAGCTGGCCGCCGACGAGGGTCGAGACGATGAAGGCGATCGAGCCCCAGACGCGCATCGAGCCGTAATCGAGCCCCCAGCGGCGCACACCCGAAATGACGATCGATTCGACGACGGGCAGGTAGGGCGCGAAGGTGGCGCCCTGAAGCGCGAAGACGATCGCCACCGGCCAGAAACTCGTCGTCCAGTAGAGCGCGATCGCTGTCAGCAGCGACAGTCCGCCCGACCAGAGCAGCACGTCGGCGCGCTCCTTCAGGCGGTCGGCGATCATGGCGACGACAGGCGCCACCAACACGCGCACCACCATCGGTATGGCAAGGATGATGCCGATCTCATGATCGCTGAAGCTGTGGGTAGCGAGCCAGACGGGGAAGAACGGCAGGACGATGCCGTTGACGAGCAGCGGCGCGCAATAGGAAAGCGCGCTAAGCAACCGGAAGCGCGGCGGCGCTCCCTCACCCGGGGAATGTTGAGCGGGAATCATGGCTGGACCTGAAGGAAACTGGCCGCTGTCCTAACACACCACCCCGAGGGCGACTATTGCGAGATATAGCCGTCCTGAAACGTTTTAGAAAATAAATAGGGCCTGTCACCTGACGGTAACGGCTAAATTGCTGGAGTGCCGCCGCGAACGCGCCGGCGCCAAAATCAAGCGGCCTGCGGAGCCAGTTCGCCCTCGTCATGCATCTCGATGGCGGCAAGCGCCGGCACCGCACTGGCGAGCGCGCGCCAGGTGATCAGTTCGAACGTGCCGTCCTCATGTTCGGCCACCGCAGTGCAGCTTTCCACCCAGTCGCCAGTGTTGATGTAGCGAATGCCGTCCATATCCTGGATGACGGCATGGTGGATATGGCCGCAAATCACACCGTCGGCGCCGCTCTTGCGGGCCTCTTCAGTCACGACGCGCTCGAACTCGCCGATGAAGTTGACGGCATGCTTGACCTGCAGCTTGGCCCAGGCCGAGAACGACCAGTAGGGCATGCCGAGACGGCGGCGCACGGCCGCCAGCAGAATGTTGATGCGGATCGCCGTATCGTAGGCCCAGTCGCCGAGATAGGCGAGCAGGCGGGCGTTGCGGACGACGACGTCGAATTCGTCGCCGTGCAAGATCAGGTATTTCTTGCCGTCGGCGCCGTCATGCATCATGCGCTCGACGACTTCGATACCGCCGAAATGCATGCCCGGAAAATCGCGCAGGAATTCGTCATGATTGCCGGGGATATAGACGACGCGTGTGCCCTTGCGCGCCTTGCGCAACAGCTTCTGGACGACGTCGTTGCAAACCTGCGGCCAGTACCAGCTGCGCTTCAGGCGCCAGCCGTCGATGATGTCGCCGACGAGCACGATCGTATCGGCTTCGTGGTAGCGCAGGAAGTCCAGCAGGAAGTCTGCCTTCGCGGCCTTCGAGCCGAGATGGACATCGGAAATGAAGAGCGTGCGGAAATGTCTGGGTTCCATCATGTCTGTCACGAGCTACGGCTCATGTCCCATCTTTCATCTAGCCTTCCAAAACCAGACTCGTGTTTCAGGAAGATGACAAGCTGGGGAAAAGCCCTGCAAACCTGTCCATTCCGCAGAGATAATCCCGGCCGGACCCGGTCGGCCGTGAAGCTCGCAACATCAACGACCAACGATCCGATCATGTTGACAGGCTCAGGATCTTTCCCGCATAGCGAGAATCAAATTAACAGCAAGTGCCGATTGAGGCTTAACCGGGGGAATTGATGATGCGCGCCCGCACCGCGACGATACTGATGTCTATTGCACTGCTTGCAGGCTGCGTACCGACGCAGCAGGACTACGATGCGACCGTCACGCTGCTGCAGGGCAGCGCGAGAGCGAGAAATGAAGTCATTAAGGACTGCTCAAAGGGTTTCGATGCGAATGAGCGTCGTGTCGCCGGAATTGTGACGAACGTCTCCGACAAGGACGCTCCGAGGGTTGCCTGTCAGCGGTATCTGGCGGCCATAACCTCCGGTCGCGCCAACTATCAAGATTTCCTCGATATCAAGGCGCACCGGTTCACACCAAAGCTCATCAAGATCTTTCAAGGCCGCTGATATCTAGGAAGGTCACGCAAAGGAGAGCGAGAACCCGGAACGTCTCGCTCTCACTCGACGCAAAAGACCATCAGGACGGTCGGGCGAGCGGAGACCAAGCGCTTCGACCCTTTCCATCCTGCCGGCAATGTTGCCCTGTGGGTCAAGCGCGTTCATGATGACAGCGATTCCATATCCGACAAAGCGGGACGGCTGATGCGTCTCTTCCTCGTTCGCCACGGCGAATCCCTCGGCAACATCAACGAACGGGCCTATCGCCAATTCGGCGATCACAACGTGCCGCTGACGCAGTGGGGCTATCGCCAGGCGGCCGAGGCCGGCGGCGTGATCGCCTCCTATCTGAAGGCATTGCCGAGCTCGGGCTTCCAGAAGCTGCACATCTGGTACTCGCCGTTTCTGCGCACGCGCCAGAGCAAGGATGCGCTGCTCGAAGCCCTGCCCGAAAACTTCGTTGGCGATGTCAGGGAGGATTATCTTCTGCGCGAGCAGGATTTCGGTCTCTTCACTGAAATCTACGACCATGCCGAGCAGAAACAGAAATTCCCCGAGGAATTCGAAAAATGGGCGCGGCTGCGCAGCAACAGCGGCAAATTCTACGCCCGGCCGCCGGATGGCGAAAGCCGGGCGGATGTGGCGCAGCGGGTGCGCCTGTTCCTGCAGACCGTCATGCGCGATGCCGAAAGTAGCGACCATAATGTCGCAATCGTCGGCCATGGCGTCACCAACCGGGCGGTGGAAATGAACTTCCTGCACCGCCCTGTCGAGTGGTTCGAGCGCTCCGACAATCCCGGAAATGCCGATATCACGCTGATCGAAGGCACCCGTTCACAAGGATACGAGACGATCCTGCTGCATCAGGCCGCCGACCGGCAGCCGGGACAGGAAGGCCAGTTGCGCAATGCCTATGGCGCCGACGTGACGATCACGCCGAAGACCGGCGGATAACGAGAGCAATCGCTAATCCAACATCTGTTGGTCAACTCAGTGGAAGGCGATAAGTAGCCGGCTCATCATGGACCGATGGCATCGCACCTTTCGAACGCCCATCATGGAACGCCGCGCATCAACATGCGCGGCGGAAATTTCACCTTGTTGACTTCGCTCAATCCTCTCACGCAGCCCGCACGGCCGCCATCGGCTTCACGTTCTGGTTCATGCGGAACAGATTGTTCGGATCGTAGCGCAGCTTGACTTCGGCAAGGTGATGGTAATTGGCGCCGTATGCCATTTCGACACGATCGGTCTCGTCCTCAGGCATGAAGTTGATATAGGCGGTTCCCACGGCATGCGGCTTGGTTGCCTCGAAAAGTTCGCGCGCCCAGCCGATGCAGCTTGCGTCCATTCCGGCTTCCCGCCAGCGCGCATGCACGTTCATGACGAAATGCGAGCTGCGCTGCGGAAATGCGGTGGCCTCGGTGGGAACGCGGCCGGCGGCGCCGCCGACATGGCCGATGAAGATCTCGCATTCCGGTCCGGGCAGTTTGCGCACGGCGTTGAGAAGAACCTCGATCGCCGCATCGGAAAGGGAGGCGAAATCCTGGCTCTTCCAGTAATTGCGCGCCCCCGGCGTCAGAAGCGGGTCGAATGCCTGCTGCCAACCGGTGAACGGCACCGGGCCGACGACATCGGCGATCGGCGTTCCGATCCCGCGCAATCTGGCCGCAGCCTTCTCTCCCGCCGCGATATCCCCGCAATAGCACATGGCGAGCACGACGATTTCCTTGCCGTGCCATTCGGCCGGAAGGAACGGCAGCGGCGGCGCCTGGCGCATCACCACCCAGCAGGTCAGTTCGTCAGGTGCTGCTTCCAATGCCTGCCGGTATTCCCTGAGCACCTTTTCCGCGTCAGCGAAGGGATGCACGACCAGTCCTGCCAGAACCTCGGTGTTGAGAGGGTTGAGCTTGAACTCGAAGGAGGTCACGACACCGAAATTGCCGCCGCCGCCGCGTAGCGCCCAGAAGAGATCCGGCTTTTCGGTCTCGCTCGCCTTGACCAGCTCGCCATCGGCCGTCACCACATCAACAGAAAGCAGATTGTCGAGCGTCAGCCCGAATTTGCGGGTGAGCCAGCCGAAACCACCTCCGAGCGTCAGTCCGGCAATGCCGGTCGTGGAATTGATGCCGGTCGGCAGCGCCAGCCCGAAGGCCATCGTTTCCTTGTCGACGTCGCCGAGTGTGGCGCCAGGTTCGATCCGGGCGCGGCGCGTCTGAGGATCCACCCGCACCGATTTCATCGGCGACAGATCGATGACGACGCCGCCCTCGCAGACCGCATTGCCGGCAATGCCGTGGCCGCCGCCGCGCACCGAAACGAGCAGATTGTTGTCGCGCGCAAAACGCACCGCGCGCATGACATCGGCCGCACCTGAGCAACGCGCGATAAGGCCGGGCCGGCGATCGATCATCGCATTCCAGATCGCCCGCGCCTCGTTGTAATCGGCGTCTTGACTGGTCAGGAGACTGCCGCGAAAACCAGCAGCAAACGCATCCATGGCCATGTCATTGACCATCGTCTGTCCCTTTTGCAGGGTCGTCAGGTTCAAATTGTCCATGATTTCCTCCTTGCAACCGGCGCCCCGCCCCGTCGCGGCGGCATTTTGCGCTTGCTGGGGCCGCCAAACAAGTTCCGAAAAGGATTAGCTCCCTGCGGCTGCAACCGCAGAAGTGGCATTCCATTGACTTCACTCGGAAATTGGTGTTCGCGGACGGCAATCCCTGCCGCGAGCCGACAGATATCTAACCCCGCAGCCCGCGCGCGATGGCATCGATCACCGCGCCGATCCGCCCCGGCACGAACCGACGCGATGGATGGACGGCGTGGATCGGCAGCACCAGTTTTCGCCAGCCGGAGAGAACCTCGACAAGCCTTCCATCGGCTATGTCTTCCGCAACGAGATCGACGGGGATGTAGATGATGCCTGCGCCGGCGAGCGCTGCCGTCCTGAGTGCCTCACCGTTGTCGATCTCTATGTTGCCGCGCACCGCGACCGTGAAACTCTCTCCGTCCTCCGTCTCGAACGGCCATTCGTCGCGCGGAACGAGATTGAGATTGAGGATGCAGCGGCCGAGGCGAAGATCCTCAGGCCGCTCCGGCGCAGCAAATCGTTCAAAATAGGCCGGAGAGGCGCAGCAGACGAAATGATAGCTGCCGACCCGCCGCGCAATCAGGGAAGATGGCTTCAATTCGCCGATCCTGATTGCCAGATCGTAACCCTCGGCCACGAGGTCGACATTGCGGTCGCTGAGATTGAGCTCGACGGAAAGCGCCGGATGCCGCTCCGCGAGCTCGGCCATGGCAGGCGCGAGCCGCTTGATCCCCAGCGTCGTCGGAGCGCTTACACGCAGGCGTCCAGACAGGGCCTCGGCATCAGGGCGGGAGATGTCGTTGAGCTCCTCCAGCTCGTCGATGATCCTGCTTGCCTTGACGAGGAAACGAGACCCGATCTCGGTCAGCCGCTGTGTGCGCGTGGTGCGTTCGATCAGCTTGACCCCGTATTCCTGCTCCAGCGCCTGGATGCGTCGGCCAACCATCGCCGGCGAAATGCCAAGCCGCTTCGCCGCTCCGGCAAAACTTCCCGATGTCGCGGCGGCAATGAGGGTCTGCAGGTTCAAAAGATCGGGCATTCGATACTTTTATGCAGGTCTGTTATCGCAATCAATGCAATTAACGAATGGATTGCTTGGATGTATCTCTTTGTTATCCCATCGGATCACAGGAGAAAGCACAATGAAAACAGCAATTATCGGCATTGGAAACATGGGCAAGGGCTTGGCCGCGCGTCTCGCCGGCAAGACTGATCTCGTTATCGCCGGCCGCAATGATACGGCTGCACGCAGCCTTGCCGAAAGCCTCGGCGTCGAGAGCGCCCCCATCACGGAAGCGATCGCCGCCGCCGGAATCGTGGTCCTTGCCGTTCCCTATGCGAGCGCGCTTGAAATTGCCGCTTTGCCGTCCCTCGCAGGTAAGATCGTCGTCGATATCAGCAATCCGTTGAAACCAGATTTCTCCGGCCTGCTCTTCGGCCACGAGACTTCCGCCGCCGAGAAGATCCAGAAGGCAGCCGCCGGCGCCAAGGTCGTCAAGGCCTTCAACACCATCTTCGCCGAACTCTTCAACGCGCCCCGCGACGCCACGGCGAAAGTGCCGGTATTCGTCGCCCGAAATGATGAGGACGCCGTGGAAAAGGTTTCCCGTCTGGTCGTCGACTCTGGATTTGCCGTCGAAAAGTCCGGCGGCCTTGACGCTGCGACACTTCTGGAACCGCTCGGCATGCTCAACATCCGCCTCGGCTACGGCCTCGGCCGGGGAACCGCCATCGCGCCTGCCTGGGTCAACATCGCCGCCTGAGAGCTTACCGCCTATAACCAAGATGAACATCCCGTCCGTGAGGCCGGGATGTTTTTGCCGTTCGATCGAAAACTTCTTCCTTCCCCCCATTTCCATACTGTCGCCCGTATCCGATTGATGTATGGAGGGAACTCCCAAAAAGACGTGCACGGAGGCGGCAATGGATCACCAGGATAAATCCAAGACGGACAAGAACCTGCCAAGCGGCGATCTCGACGAGCAGGCGCTCTTCTTCCACCGCTATCCCCGCCCCGGCAAGCTGGAGATCCAGGCGACCAAGCCGCTCGGCAATCAGCGCGACCTGGCGCTCGCCTATTCGCCGGGCGTTGCCGCCCCCTGCCTTGCCATCCGCGACAATCCGGAGATGGCGGCCGAATATACCTCGCGTGCCAATCTCGTCGCCGTCATCTCCAACGGCACCGCCGTCCTCGGCCTCGGCAACATCGGCCCGCTCGCCTCTAAGCCGGTTATGGAGGGCAAGGCCGTACTCTTCAAGAAGTTCGCCGGCATCGACGTCTTCGACATTGAGATTGATGCGGCCAGCGTCGACCAGATGGTCTCCACCGTCTCCTCACTGGAGCCGACCTTCGGCGGCATCAACCTGGAAGACATCAAGGCGCCGGAATGTTTCGAGGTCGAGCGGCGCCTGCGCGAAAAGATGAAGATCCCGGTCTTCCACGACGACCAGCACGGCACCGCGATCATCGTCGCCGCCGCGATCCTGAACGGGCTGGAACTCGCTGGGAAGAAGATCGAGAACGTCAAGATCGTCGCCTCCGGCGCCGGTGCCGCCGCCCTTGCCTGCCTCAACCTGCTTGTTACCCTCGGGGCGAAGCGGGAAAACATCTGGGTCCACGATCTCGAAGGCCTCGTCTATGAAGGCCGCACCGAGCTGATGGACGAGTGGAAGTCCGTCTATGCCCAGAAGAGCGATACACGCACGCTCGCCGAAAATATCGGCGGCGCCGATGTCTTCCTCGGCCTGTCCGCCGCCGGTGTGCTGAAGCCCGAACTTTTGGCGCAGATGGCCGACAAGCCGCTGATCATGGCGCTTGCCAATCCGACGCCGGAGATCATGCCGGATCTCGCCCGCGCCGCTCGTCCCGACGCGATGATCTGCACCGGCCGCTCCGATTTCGCCAACCAGGTCAACAACGTCCTCTGCTTCCCCTATATCTTCCGCGGCGCGCTCGATTGCGGCGCCGAGACGATCAACGAGGAAATGAAGATGGCGGCGGTGCGCGCCATCGCCGCCCTTGCCCGCGAAGAACCGTCCGATGTCGCCGCCCGCGCCTATTCCGGCGAGACCCCGGTCTTCGGCCCCGATTACCTGATCCCCTCGCCCTTCGACCCCCGCCTCATCCTGCGCATCGCGCCGGCGGTCGCGAAAGCGGCTGAACGGAGCGGCGTGGCGCGCCGTCCGATCCAGGACTTCGACGCCTATCTCGACCAGCTGAACCGCTTTGTCTTCCGCTCCGGCTTCATCATGAAGCCGATCTTCACGGCGGCAAAGACAGCAGAGCGCAAGCGCGTCATCTTCTCGGAAGGCGAAGACGAGCGCGTGCTGCGCGCCGCCCAGGTTCTCATCGAGGAAGGCATCGCCGAACCGATCATCATTGGCCGTCCCCAGGTCATCGAAACGCGCCTGAAGCGCTATGGCCTGCGCATCCGTCCGCTGCAGGATTTCGAGGTCATCAATCCGGAAGACGATCCGCGCTTCCGCGAATATGTCGATCTCTATTTCTCGCTCGTCGGCCGGCGCGGCGTCATTCCGGAAGCCGCCCGCACCATCGTGCGCACCAACACCACAGTCATCGGCGCTTTGGCGCTGAGGCGCGGCGAAGCCGATGCGCTGATCTGCGGCCTCGAAGGCCGCTACGAGAAGCACCTGCGGGACGTCCGCCAGATCATCGGCAAGCGCAAGAATGTCCGCGATTTCTCCGCACTCAGCCTGATGATCTCGCAGCGCGGCGCCACCTTCTTCACTGACACCTATGTCACCTTCAATCCGAGCGCCGAAGAAATCGCCGAGGCAACGGTGCTGGCGGCCGAGGAGATCCGCCGTTTCGGGATCACGCCGCGCGCCGCCCTCGTCTCGCATTCCAATTTCGGCTCGCGCGAATCCGAGAGCGCGACGAAGATGCGCAACGCCCTGCAGCTCGTGCGCGACGCAGCCCCCGATCTTGAGGTGGATGGTGAAATGCATGGCGAGAGCGCCATCACCGAAGCCCTGCGCAAGCGCGTCATGCCGCACACGACGCTGCACGACGAAGCCAACCTGCTGGTGTTCCCGAACCTCGACGCCGCCAACATCACGCTCGGCGTGGTCAAGTCGATGACCGACGGCCTGCATGTCGGGCCGATCCTGCTCGGTGCGGCTATGCCCGCCCACATCCTCGCCCCCTCGGTCACCTCCCGCGGCGTCGTCAACATGGCGGCATTGGCAGTCGTCGAGGCATCGCAGCCGGCGTAAGGCGGCTCAGGCTGCCAATCTCGTTCGCGATGCTCGGGCTTGTCCCGAGCATCGGCGTTAGCGGCAGCAGATCCTCGACAAAGGTCGAGGATACGCCAAGTCATCCGCGCCCTAACGACAGACGTCCTCTATCCGCAAGCTCATCCGCGCGTTCGTTGCCTGATACGCAGGAATGGCCCTTGCACCAGGCAATAGTGACCAACGGATTCTGGGATAGCTGAAGATCGACCGCTTTCCAGAGTTCAGCATTGGCGATCATTCGGCTTCGAGCATTCCCGTTCGGATTGCTTTTCTTCCAGCCATTGTTCTTCCAGATATGTCGCCTGATGTTGCAGCCTGTGACGGCGTAGATGGAATCCGACCAGATGGTCGCGGCTTCGCCCGTCGCCTCGCCGTTGATCCATATTGCTGCCTTGAGGACGGCGGTCAACTCCATCGAATTATTGGCGGAGTCTCCGACGCCACCGAAGCCGGAGGCGATTTCCACGACATCGCGATAAGCAACAAAAGCCCAGCCCCCGTGCCCGGAACCGGGATCATAACAACCGTCCACGAAGATATGGAGACCGTGTTGGGCTGCCGGTATGCCGAATGTCGTCGCAGGGTGAAGCTCGTTGGAAATGCTTGTCATTCTCCGCCCTTTTCGCCTTCGCTCGCCGCCGCGCCGGCCAGGGCGATCCGCGCCAGCCACTTCTTGCTATTCAATCATCTCCAGCCTTTGCTTTCGGCCCAAAGCAGCCATTGCTCTGGGCCGAAGACTTAATTGTCTGGAAGCGGCGACTGCGAAGTCAGTTCTTCACAGATCCCTTGGGAGGCTCGGCCAGGTTGATCCGGTTGCCCTCCGCATCAAATATCTGAGCCACGACCCCAAAGTCGCCTTCCACTTTGTTGACGAGTTGCAAGCCCTGGCGCGAAAGCCTTTCGCGCTCGGCCTCGAGCTCGGGGACGACGATCGTTATCATCCCGTTGCCTGCGCGTTTGTCATCCTTCCAGACCTGCAGGCCGGCCCCGCCCATTTTGCGCCACTGAGCCATGCCCGGTATCGGCTTGTCATCTGCGGGACGCCCCATGAGCTTTTCATACCAGACGAGGGCTTCGTCAAAGTTGGAAACGGTGGCGGAAGCGAAGATGCTCTGTACGGTTATTGAAGTGTTGGTCATGTCGTACTCCTTGGTTGGACAGACGGATGTCGTGCAGGAGTTCTCGATTTCGACAGGCGCCGTGAGAAAACTTCGTGGTCAACATAAAACTTTTGAGCGCTGTTCTTCGAGGTGGCGTCGTTCTACCTCCGACCAACACAATCCGATGGCGACCGTGAAAGCTTCCGCCGCCTCGACATGCCTATCTAGATCGGCGCAAATCCGCGCGCGGGCCGTCCAATAGGGCAGGTAGTCGGCCATCCTCGGATCGACGGCAAGCGTATATATGTCGCCGAGAGCCGCATCTGCTTGCCCTATCCGCATGAGCGCCACGGACCGATTGAGTGTCACGACGGGCGACGGAGCAATCCTGCCCAGCACATCATAGAGGGAAACCACAGCTTGCCAGTTTGAGATGCCGCTCAAACGGCGCGCGACATGGGCAGATTGAATGGCCGCCTCGATCTGGTAGCGGCCTGTTGGCCCCTTTGCGTTTGCCTCTCGCAAGAGACCTTCTGCGATGCGCAATTGCTCATGATCCCAAAGTCCGACATCCTGGCTGTCCAGCGGCACGAATGCACCATCAGGCCCCCTGCGGGATGATCGCCGCGCCTCCGCATAAAGCATCAGTGCGAGAAGACCTTTCGGCTCCGGCTCTTGCGGAAGCAGGGATACGACCACACGTGCAAGCCAGATTGCCTCTTGTCCAAGCGTTTCCGCCCCGTCAATGTCCAACCACCCATTCGTATAGGCGGCGTAGATGGCAGCAAGTACCGGCGGCAAGCGGTTCGACAATTCCTCTTTTTCCGGCACGACGAACGGAATTTTCTCGTCCTTGATCCTCGCCTTGGCCCTCACCAGCCTCTGCCCCATGGCCTTCGGAGAGACGAGAAACCGCGCGGCGATATCTGCCGCGGTCAGGCCCAGCACGGTCTGAAGGATCAGCGGCGTTCGCACCGAGACATCGATGTCGGGATGTGCGCTGGCAAACATGAGCGCCAGTCGCCTGTCCGCGATTTCTTCATCCCGTTCCGCCGCGGCCGAGAGTTCCTCGGTGATGAGCGCGAGATGATCGGCACTCCTCGCCTTGACTTTGTCCTTGCGCCAATCGTCGAACCTGCGCCTGCGGGCGATGGTCAGCAACCAGGCATCGGGGTTGTCAGGCACGCCATCGACAGGCCATTTCTCGAGAGCCGCGAGGAAAGCCGCCGCGAGCGCATCCTCGGCAGACGCGAGGTCACCCAAGCGCCCGCCAAGATAAGCGACGAGGCGGCCATAGCTCTCGCGCGCCACCCGCTCTGCAACGGATCGGGCAAGGATGGAACCCGAATCCGTCATCCTGCATATTCCGAGGCATCCCTGATACGACGAACCTCGACCGTGCCCCAGGTCGCGGCAGGACAGCGTGCCGCCCATTTGTTGGCTTCATCAATATCGGCGACGTCAATGATAAAGTAACCGCCGAACTGTTCGCGAACATCGGCATAAGGGCCGTCCAGAACACTGACCTCATTTCCCTGAACGCGAACGATACTCGCCTCGGAGGAACTGACGAGCGCGTTGCTGGAGACGAACGCCGCCGCTTTCTCCAGCGCCTGTTGATAGGCATACATCTGGCCGAGGAAGCGTGCCATGTCTTCAGGTGCTATGGCCTTCCCGGCAGCTTCGTCGGCATGCAGCATGAGCATATAGCGCATTGTGTTCTATCCCCAGTGAAAGCCAATTTCCCGCAGGAGCGAGCGGTGAGAATAACAATTCGGATGAAGAAGGGAACTGCCATTGACGGTTGCGGTGTCCGCTTCCAGCGCAAAGCTACCCCAGACCTTCCCCAAAGGAAGATTGCCGCATCTGCTGGATAAAATTGCGAAAATGCGCTAGGAATATATCCCAGCTTCTTAAGAGAAACACGCTAAGAGAAAACGCGCGGCGGATGGACGTCGCCTTTGACCGATTGAATATTTCTCATTCCGGGACGACGCCGTGAAACGCCGAAACCTGTCTCTCGCGCTCCTTCTTGCACTGGCAGCACCAGCCGCCGCGCAGACCAGCGCTATCTGCAACGACCTGCGCGGCCGTCTGGCCGATCTGCCACGATCGATCGGCAACAACAACGGGCCGGAAGCGCGCCAATATGCCAACGCCATGGCCGAGCAGAACCTCGAACTGCGCAAGGTTCGCAACGATCTGCGCAGTTTCGACTGCACCTCGGGCAGCATGGTCGTGATCGGCGGAGAGAATGCCGATTATTGCGCCGAACTCTCGCAGGCCGAAGCCCGGATGATCGACAATATCCGCTATCTTCAGGATCGCCGTGACGAGCTGCGCAACCAGACCGATGGCAATGACGACGCACGCCGCGAGCTGACCACCGCCCTCGAGGGCAACGGCTGCAACAGCGACAATTTCTATGCGCCGTCCGAGCGCAGCGCCAACGATCCCGCCCCGAGCATCGAGGAACAGGCGATGCGCACCGATACCTTCATTCCGCTCGGCGGCGATGAACAGGTTGACCCGCGTTACGGCCTGCCGCGAGCCGATATGCTCTCGCCCGTCAGCACCATCTGCGTGCGCAGCTGCGACGGCGGCTTCTTTCCGATCAGCTCGAATGCCACCTCGGTGGATTTCGGCCGTGATGCCCAGACCTGCGCCAAGATGTGCCCCGGCATCGAGACCCAGCTCTTCTATCGCGACGTGACGAGCACCGAAGCCTCGAACATGATCTCCGTCGCGACGGGCACGCCCTACAGCGCGATGAAGAACGCCTTCGCCTACAAGAGCCGCGCGCCCGGCGAAAAGAACGCCTGCGCCTGCAATCTCACCGCCTACTACAATGAGATGCGCGGCAAGCAGGCCCTGAGCCAACCGCCGCAACAGGGCTCGATCACCACCCTCCACACCAATCCGCCGGCGAAAGATGCCGCGGCAGCCACCGTGCCGCAGCCATCTGTCCCGGAGCGTCCCTACGATCCGACGCAGAACAAGGTCCGCCAGGTGGGCCCGCAATTCCTCGCCGGCGACCAGGGCTCGATCGATCTTGCCAATCCGGCAACGCCCGGCCCGCAGCCGCAGCAGCAGCAGTGATCGTCTGAATCCGGTTCAGCGCTCGCTCCGTCCCCAGCCGTCGTGGAAGACGAGTTCTTCGAGCGGCAGCCGTTGCCGCCAGCCTTTGACGGAGAGTTCCGGTTCGTCATAGAGCCGGTCGACAAAGCCGGCGCAGAGCCAGGCGACCACCTCGACATGGTGGGGTATGCCGAGAATGGTCTTCAGGTCGCCTTCGCGAAAGATGCTGACCCAGCCAATTCCGACACCCTCCGCCCGTGCAGCAAGCCAGAGATTCTGGATGGCGCAGACGGTGGAATAAGCGTCCATCCTGGGATTGTGCGTGCGCCCCAGCACCACGCTGCCGCTGCGTGTCGGATCGCAGGTCACGCAGATGCCGAGCGGCGCCTCGACGATGCCTTCAAGCTTGAGCGAACGGTAAGCCTGCCGCCGTTCGCCTTCGAACATCAGCGCCGCCTCCTCGTTGGCCCTGGCAAAGGCATCCCGCACCCGCGTCCTCACCTCCGCACTTTTCACCAGGATGAAATTCCAGGGCTGCATGAAGCCGACGGATGGTGCGTGATGAGCGGCGGTCAGCAGCCGCTCCACGACGTCGTCGGGCAAGGGATCGGGCCGAAATTGGCTGCGAACGTCACGCCGCGTCATGATCGCGTGATAAACGGCCTCGCGTTCGGCCAAGGAAAAGCCGGATGCCGCCGAAAGGGCATCCTCATCAAAGGGTCGCATCGTCAAATCCCAAACAACGCAACCGCCCGCCGTCCGCGCGGGTTGGGTCTATCTTGCCAGGCCGGTCTTCTGACTTGGCGTCATCCCCCTGCCGCAAGCCTTCCCGGCAAAAAGCCAGTGGCATGATGAGCGGCAGGCGTCGGCCTTACAGCGTTGGGCACGTTCCGGTCTTGCACCGGATTCCCGATTCTCCCGCCGCGACGGCGGGCACCTGACGATGCATCTATTTCAGGAAACCGGCGCAGCGGCAAGCTGCCTGCGACATCGATTTCGGCACTTGCCTGCATCACCTTCCTGCGCCTGCCTCGCGATACCGGCGCGGAACTGACGACACGCCGCCGCAGGCACCGCCAGGCCGAGCCCGAAGAGGCGATGGCGGAACGCGGCTCTTAGTCTTTTATTCCTGGAAGGCGGTTGCGATGGGGAGCGCCGCGGCGATCGAGGCCCGGCAATCCGGAAACAGCAGCCGGACGCGCCGATGTCCATTTCAATTTATCATTTCTTCACACAAAAAATACAGACTAAGATTGCGCGTTTTGGGTCGCAAGGAGGACGTGGGCATGAGTGCTCGCGCTGCGATCGCCGGCGTGGATGCCCGTATTGATATGCCGGTCGGGGACTAGCCGACCGCGTTTGCATTCGAGGCCCCACGGCATGTTCCAATTTCTCAAAACGATGCCCCTGACGGCAAAGCTGGCAGCGATCATCGTCACCGTCAATCTCTGCGGCATCTCCGCCTTCGCGGCCTATAGCTGGATGTACGAAACCCGGGCCTTGGTCGATGGCGCCAAGGCGAACTGGGCCAAGGATGCCGAACAGTTTGCATCCGTGGCCGCCGGCGGCGTCAAATGGGGCAAGGCGAATGCCGTTCGCGAGGCTTATTCGCTCTACCGGGATGATCCCTCGCTCGACCTTGTCCAGTTTGCCGCATTCAATGCGGACCTCGCAGCCGTCGATACGTGGACGCGCGACGGCATCGGCGGTTTGCCTTCTGCCGACGATTTGAAGAAGCGCCTCGGTGCCAAGCCGGAAAAAACGACGATCGACGACGGCGTGGCGGCAGGCGTGGTCACGATCATCGCGCCGCTTCCGCTGGATAAGTTGGGCAAGGCCACCGGTTACGTCCTCACGAATTGGTCTATCGAAAAGATCGCTTCCGAAGTTCGTCAGAAGGTCGTCATTTCGCTGCTCACACAATCGGCGATAACAGCCTTGGCCGTCGTCGCATTTCTTCTCGCCATGCGCAGCCTCGTTGGCCGCCCCCTCAGGATCCTCAGCGGCAGGATCAGCGCTTTGCAGAAAGGCGATCTCGCCTCTCCCGTCACCTACCGCGAAAACGGCGATGAAATCGGCTTCCTGGCGCGGGCCTTGGAAGTTTTCCGCGAAGAGGCGATTGCGAAGATCGAAAGGGAACAGGCTGCAGCCGAACAGAGCGCCTCACTCGACGCCGAACGGGCGCGCAACGCATCGCTGACGGAAGAGGCCAGCAACACGCAACGGCTGGTCATGAACACGCTCGCAAATGCATTGGAACGGCTTGCGGCAGGCGATTTCTCGATAAGTCTCGCCGATCTCGGCCCCGAATTCGACAAGCTGCGGCAGGATTTCAACTGCATGGTCGAAGCGGTCGCCGCCGCGCTGACGGAGATCAAGACCGCCTCGGTCGCGGTCGAAAGCGGGTCGAGCGAGCTTGCCTCCTCCGCCGATCAGCTCGCCAGGCGGACCGAACAGCAGGCAGCCGCATTGGAGCAGACTGCCGCGGCTCTCGACGAGGTGACGACAACAGTCAGAACATCGTCGCAGCGGGCCGAGAATGCCGGGCAACTGGTTGAGGAAACCAAGCGCAGCGCCCATGTGTCTGCAACGGTGGTGCGCGATGCGATCGGCGCGATGGATCGGATTCAGACTTCGTCCAGCCAGATCGGCCGCATCATCGGCGTGATCGACGAAATCGCCTTCCAGACCAACCTGCTGGCGCTCAATGCCGGCGTCGAGGCCGCGCGTGCCGGCGACGCCGGCAAGGGTTTCGCGGTCGTTGCGCAGGAAGTGCGTGAACTTGCCCAGCGCTCCGCAACCGCGGCGAAGGAAATCAAGAACCTGATCAACGTGTCAGGACAAGAGGTTGCCGCCGGCGTCGGGCTGGTCAATCAAACCGGCGACGCCCTGCTGAAGATCGAGGAGCAGGTCAACCGCATCAGCGACAGCATCGCCTCCATCGTTCAGTCCTATCGCGAACAGGCGACGGGCCTGCAGGAAATCAACGGCGCGATCAACCAGATGGATCAGGCCACACAGCAGAACGCGGCCATGGTCGAGGAAACAAACGCGGCCTGCCAGGAACTGCTGACGCAGGGGCGCCTGCTGCAGAATTCGGCGGCTGGGTTCACTGTCGGCGCCTCTGCCGCCAGCCAGCCGCAACCCGCTCAACCCGTTCGTCAGCCTCGCCAGGAGCAGAGAGTCGTTGCGCAGCGGCATGCCACAAGTGCCGCCGTTGCTGCTTCTCCCGGCGCCTGGGAAGAATTCTGACGTCATCCTCGTTCAAGCCTCATTCCTCAACAACTGATCATCAGAAGGGAACTGCTATGAAGAAAATTATGACCGCATTGCTTTTGACCTGCGCCGCTTCAGCTCTCCCCATGGGCGTTTCCATGGCGCAGGATGCTGCCCAGCTTGCCCCGATCGCCGACTACGTGAAGAGCGACGTCGAACCCTGGCTGAACGACCCTGCCATCATCGATGCCCTCAAGGCGCAGGACGCCACCAACGCCAACCTGAGCGCTGGTGATATCGACGCGCTCGACAAGAAATGGCGCGCAGAAGTCGATGGTTCCGACCACTCGATGATCGACGGTGTGCTCGGCAATGCGCTGTCTAAATTCCTTCAGGAAAAGAAAACTGCTTCCGGCGGCAAGATCACCGAGATCTTCGTCATGGATGCAAAGGGCCTGAATGTCGGCCAGAGCGACGTTACGTCAGACTACTGGCAGGGCGACGAAGCCAAGTTCCAGAAGTCCTTCGGCGCCGGCAAGGACGCCGTCTTCGTCGACGAGATCGAAAAGGACGAATCCACCCAGACGCTGCAGTCGCAGGCAAGCGTCACGATATCAGACGATAAGGGAACCCCGATCGGCGCCATCACCATCGGCGTGAACGTCGACGCCCTTTGATCACAGAATTGCGTTAGCTCATTGAAGCAGTACAAATATCGCCCGGATGCATACGTGGTTTCGGGCGGTATTTTTCAGACAGAAAATTCTGCGTGACAACGCGTGGCAGTGACACTACATACGCACCATGTCGATCACTTCTATCTACGCCTCGCGATTTTATTGGTACCGCTCCTCACAGCGGACGCGGGTCCATGCGTAACTGAATTCGACGCGACGACAACCCGAACAGCCGCTAGTCTACCTGGCGGCTTTTTTTTCCGCACGGTATGACCAAACAGGAGCATACCCGTGTCCGATACCATTGATGATCTGCGTATCCTCGAGATCACCCCGCTGACCAAGCCTGCCGATATCATCGCGGAAATTCCCCGCAATGCCGATGTCAGCAAGACCGTGACCAGCAACCGCGATGCGATCCATCAAATTCTCCGGGGCGAAGACGATCGCCTGATCGTCGTCATCGGCCCCTGCTCCATCCACGATCCTGTCGCGGCCAGGGACTATGCCGCACGGCTCGCGGAGCAGCGGCAGCGTTTCGCCGGCGATCTCGAGATCGTCATGCGCGTCTATTTCGAAAAGCCCCGCACCACCGTCGGCTGGAAGGGCCTGATGAACGATCCACATCTCGACGGCAGCTACCGCATCGAGGAAGGCTTGCGCATCGCCCGGCGCCTGCTGCTCGACATCAATGCGATGGGCCTTCCCGCCGGCGTCGAATTCCTCGACACGATCACGCCGCAATACATCGCCGACCTCGTCAGCTGGGGCGCGATCGGCGCGCGCACAACCGAGAGCCAGATCCACCGGCAACTCGCCTCCGGCCTCTCCTGCCCGATCGGCTTCAAGAACGGCACCGATGGCGGCGTGCGCGTGGCGCTGGACGCGATCCTTGCCGCCTCGCAGCCGCACCACTTCCCGGCGGTGACGAAGGACGGACAGGCGGCCATCGCCTCGACGACGGGCAATGAGGACTGCCACATCATCCTGCGCGGCGGCAAGCGGCCGAACTATGAGGCAGCCGACGTCGAGGCGGTCACGAGCGACGCCGTCAAGCTCGCTGTGGCCCCACGCATCCTCATCGATGCCAGCCATGCCAACAGCGGCAAGGACCCGATGAACCAACCGATCGTCGTCAAGTCAGTCGCCGCACAGATCGCCGCCGGAAACAGCGACATCAAGGGCATGATGATCGAAAGCAACCTCGTCGCCGGCCGCCAGGATCTCGTTCCCGGCAAGCCGCTCGTCTACGGCCAGTCCATCACCGACGGCTGCATCGACTGGGACATGTCGGTTGCTGTGCTGGAAGACTTGGCGAAATCCGCTCGCGAGCGGCGGCGGACGCGCTAAGCCGCGGGAAAATACCTGATATAGGCAAACTCATCACCATCTGGTGACCAGCAGGGCACGTTGATCGTGCCCTGCCCGCCGAAAAGCTCGAACACTGTTTTCAGATTGCCGCCGTCCATGTCCATCAGCCGCAGCCGCACATCGAGGTCGCGCGGATGGTCGAAAACCGATGGGTCGTAGGACAGGATCAGCACTTTGTCGTTATTCGGCGACGGATGGGCGAACCAGTTGCCGTGATTGTCCGAAGTCACCTGCTGGAGACCCGTGCCATCGGGATGGACGCGCCAGACCTGCATCAAACCGGTGCGGCTGGAATTGAAATAGATCCATTGCCCATCGGCGGAGTAGTCCGGGCCGTCATTGCGGCCTTCGCCATGCGTCAGCCGCGTCTCGACGCCGCCGTCGACGGAGATGGTGTAGATGTCGAAGAGGTCGTCGCGAATGCCGCAATAGGCAAGCTGGAGTCCGTCCGGCGACCAGCCATGCCAGTAGGACGGCAGGTTTTGAGTGATGAGCCTCGGCGTGCCGCCTTCGATCGGCAGGGTGTAGATCGCCGACTTGCCGAATTCGGTCTTGTCGGAGATGACGATCCTGGTGCCGTCAGGCGAAATGCCGTGGTCGTTATTGCAGTTGACGGCAAAGCCGGTATCGACCTTGACCACCTCTCCGCCATTAAGCGGTAGACGGTAAAGCAGCCCGTCTCCGTTCAACAAGAGGTAGGAACCATCGGGCGAGAAGTTCGGCGCCTCAACCAGACTGTCCGTCTGCCAGACTTCGCGAGCCCTGCCCGTCCTGACATTGTAGATCTCAACCGAGCTGCGCATGTTTCCTCCCGAAAATCCTAGAGCGCCGCGCGTCCTTTCAGACACGTAAAGGACGCTGTAGCACTTTGAACTGATGACCTTAGCGATCCCGGAACCGGTTGGTGATGGGGTAGCGCCGGTCGCGGCCGAAATTCTTCTTGGTGATCTTCACACCCGGCGCCGATTGCCGGCGCTTGTATTCGGCAAGATAGAGCAGGTGCTCGACCCGGTGGACGGTCGCGACATCATGGCCGCGCGCCACGATCTCCTCGACCGCCATCTCCTTTTCGACAAGGCATTCGAGGATATCGTCGAGAACGGGATAGGGCGGCAGCGAATCCTGGTCCTTCTGGTCGGGACGAAGCTCGGCGGACGGCGCCTTGTCGATGATATTCTGCGGGATCACCTCGCCTGATGGTCCGAGCGCATCCGGCGGCACGTTTTCGTTGCGCCAGCGCGAAAGCGCATAGACCTGCATCTTGTAGAGGTCCTTGATCGGATTGAAGCCGCCGTTCATGTCGCCGTAGAGCGTCGCGTAACCGACCGACATTTCCGACTTGTTGCCCGTCGTCACCACCATCGAGCCGAACTTGTTGGAGATCGCCATAAGGATGACGCCGCGCGCCCGGCTCTGCAGGTTCTCCTCGGTGATGCCGCTGTCCGTGTCCTCGAAAAGGCTGGAGAGCGCATTGCTGAAGCCCGTCACCGGCTGCTCGATCGGCACGATGTCGTAGCGGCAGCCGAGCGCTCTCGCGCAATCGGCGGCATCCTTCAGCGAATCCTCCGAGGTGTAGCGGTAGGGCAGCATGACGGTGCGCACCCGCTCCTCGCCGAGCGCATCGACAGCGATCGCCGCGCAGATCGCCGAGTCGATGCCGCCGGAAAGGCCGAGCACAACGGTCTTGAAGCCGTTCTTGTTGACGTAATCGCGGAAGCCGAGCAGGCAGGCGCGGTAGTCAGCCTCCTCGCGCTCGGGAATATGCGCCATCGGCCCTTCGGCGCAGTGCCAGCCGTTTTCACCGCGCTTCCACGTCGTCACCGCAAGCGCGGTTTCGAACTGGCTCATCTGGAACGCGAGCGTCTTGTCGGCATTGAAGGCGAAGCTCGCGCCGTCGAAGACCAGTTCGTCCTGGCCGCCGAGCTGGGCGGCATAGATCAGCGGCAGGCCTGTTTCGATCACCTGCTTCAGCACCACCTGATGCCGGATATCGACCTTGCCGCGATAATAGGGCGAACCGTTCGGCGAGAGCAGGATTTCGGCCCCGCTTTCAGCAAGCGTCTCGCAGACGCCGAGATCGCCCCAGATATCCTCGCAGATCGGAATACCGATGCGCACGCCGCGGAAATTCACCGGCCCCGGCATGGCACCCTGGTCGAAGACGCGCTTCTCGTCGAACTCGCCGTAGTTCGGCAGGTCGATCTTGTCGCGCACCGCGATCACCTTGCCGCCGTCGAGCACGGCGACGGAATTGTAGCGCCCGGTCTCGTCCTGCCGGGGAAAGCCGATGATGACACCCGGCCCGCCATCGGCGGTGTCGGCGGCCAGGCTCTCGACCGCCTTCCAGCAGGAGCGGATGAAGGCGGGCTTCAGCACCAGATCTTCAGGCGGGTAACCGGAGATGAAAAGCTCGGTCAGGACAAGCAGATGCGCGCCCTCCCGGGCAGCATCAGCGCGCGCCTCGCGCGCCTTGGCAAGATTGCCGGCAACATCGCCGACCGTTGGGTTAAGCTGGCCGACCGCGATGCGGAAGATATCAGAAAGGGCGTTTTCCTGTGTCATGTCATTTATTTAGCCTGCACCTTCCGCGACCGCAACACGTTCGCGCCGAATGCGGCGTCCGGCAGTGACGAAATTTTTATGAACGAATCGCCGATAGCCCCCGCGGCGCCGATACGCATTGCAATTTACCTCCGGAGCGGAATACTGGCGCCGAAAGCGACCGCATCGATAACGGATATCGGAAACAGGCCATGTCTAATCTTTCGAATTTCATGCACCATCATTTCGACAAGCCGGCCGATGAACTCGGCGACATCGAAAAGCGCGTGCTGGCGAAAGCGCACGCGCGCAAGGTCATCTCGACCGACGTCAACGCCGCCTTCTCAGCCGATGCCTCCTTCGGCGAGCGCATCGCTGACAGCATCGCCCGCATCGGCGGCTCCTGGTCTTTCATCATCGCCTTCTTCGTCTTCCTGGTCGCCTGGACTGTCATCAACACCATCATTCTGGTGAGCGGCGCCTTCGACCCCTATCCCTTCGTCTTCCTGAACCTGATCCTGTCGATGCTCGCCGCCATCCAGGCGCCGATCATCATGATGTCGCAGAACCGCCAGGCCGAGCGCGACCGCTTCGAAGCCGCCAAGGATTACGAGGTCAATCTCAAGGCCGAGCTCGAAGTGCTCTCCCTGCACCAGAAGATCGACATGCACGTACTGACCGAACTGACGGGGCTGCGCGAGGACGTCGCCCGTCTCACCGCCGAACTTTCCGCCAGAAGCTGAGGCAGCGCTTATTGCGCGACGATCAGCCCCCTGGGCCGGCAAACAGGATGAGATTTCCGTCCGGATCCATCACGATGAAGTTTCTGGCGCCCCACGGCTCCTTCCTGAGGGTCTGATGGAAGGACACCCCTGCGGCCTGGAAATCCAGGAAGAGGCGCTTGATCTCGGCTGATGTATCGACGGTGATCGAGGCTGAAAGCAGGTGTTCCCGTTGCCTGATATCGCCCACGAACACGGGCTCGCATACCAGCCTCAGAGCGAGCTGAGCATTGTCGCGGATGACCTGCCCGTAAAACGGCGGGTCGCCATAGACGAAATCGACCCTGAAGCCGAGCTTGCCGGTGAAGAATTCGCACGACGCCTTGATATCGGTGACGAACAACTGCGCGGATATCGAACTCAGGATGGCCTGTGGTGCGGGCTTGTTTTTCGGATCTGTCATGGCTGCGGCTCCTGTCTTGAGCGCCTGCCATCCCTCGAAACCCATTTGACGTGCGATCAGGTCCTGCGCGTCGCTGAGCTTGAAGCGCGCCTCCAGCACCTGCCTGTCATCGAGATGACGGAAGCGCGGCAACGCAGCTCTAATCTCGGCTGCAACGGGATAGTATCCTTCGCGGTGCCATCGCAAATACTGCTTGGCCTGCTTTTTGAGGTTTTCGAGATTCGGCATGGGCGCAACTGTTGATACAGTGTAGGCGGGCATTGCCCTTTCGACATTCGGCGAAGCGCCCTACGCAGCACGACAAACCTAGCCTCGGCGATCAACCTTTGTCAATCACGGGGGATTCCTGTCATATTGCGGCAGGCCATCTGATATCTCGTAGAAATCCCCCTTGTCGGCGCAGTAGATGTGATGGCTGAACGCCAGGCCGCTCGGTTCGTCGAAGGTTCCCGCCATGACAGAAATCTCCGCCGATTGGTCGCCCTGCCAGAACAACGCCGAGCCGCAATTGGAGCAGAAGCCGCGTTGCGCCTCTTCGCTCGACCGATACCAGCGGATGGCCCCATCGCCCTCGATCGAAAGCGCCGCGCGCGGCACGTTGACCGCGGCGTAATAGAACCCCGTCTGCCGACGGCATTGCGAGCAGTGGCAGCCGACGACAGGTCCGAGCTTTGCCGAAATTGAAAATCGCAAGGCGCCGCAAAGGCAGCCGCCTGTATGTCGTTCTGTCATGACCATACTCTCCTCGTTCAGGCAGAACGTTGCCGCCGATCGTCGCCGTGGTCAAATCCATTTCCCTCAACGAAACCATCAGGGATCTTGAAGAGAACAGGCCTGACGCCTGTCGCCCCGGTCGAAATGGGAACCATCCTTTCCCTTTACGTGTACCTCGCCTACCGGCATCGATAGTTACCAATAGTTGTAACGCTGCTCGGCGCCGTCGCCGATACACTCAGGGTTGACCAAGCCGCTCCACGAGCTGCTCTTCAACCTGCTGACACTGCTCGGCATCAGATCGGCGAAGCTGACGTGCGCGTCACCGATGTGCGCTGCCAGCAATCGGTGCTGGTGCAATAGGCCTGCCATCGCCGGTGTAACGCCCCGCGATTGCAACCACAGTCTGTTGCCTGACGACAACACCTGCCGACCTCGTCCCATTACCGCGTTGAATTAAACGCGGTTCTCGGCGATACTGACGGCTCAAATCCATCCGATCCTCGGGAGACTGACATGAGAGCGACCCTGTCCAAACAGAAAGGAAACATCCCCCACAAGGACATTCAGGTTCATGAACATTCCGTTCTCCCGCGCGAGGAAAAGCTCGCGACGCCATAAGCCTTTCCTGAACTTTTTCCGCGACCAGTCGAATGCCGCCGACCATGAGCGGCGCAGATTGCGTATACGAAAATTCCTCTCCTACTACCGCCCGCATCTGCCTTTGCTGCTGGCCGACCTGCTTTGTGCGATCCTCGTCGCCGGCACGGCGGTCGCCCTGCCGCTCTGCGCCAATATCGTCACGAGCCGGCTTCTGGCGCTATCTGATGCGCCGCAGGCCTTCGCACAGATCCTGGCGATGGGCGGCGTCATGCTGGCCGTCCTGGCGATCCAGATCGGCGCGATCTTCTTCGTCGACTATCGCGGCCATGTCATGGGCGCCCGCATCGAGGCGACGGTACGGCAGGAACTGTTCGAGCATTGCCAGAAGCTGTCCTTCAGCTTCTACGACCGGCAGCGTACCGGGCAGCTGATGAGCCGCATCACCAATGACTCCCTTTGGCTGGGTGAACTCTTTCACCATGGCCCTGAGGATCTTTCGATCGCGGTGCTGAAATTTGGCGGCGCCATGCTGGTGCTATTCTCAATCGATCCGCCGCTTGCCGGCCTCATTCTGCTGCTCACCCCCGTGGCCGTGGCCTATGCCCTTTATTTCAACCGGCGCATGAACCGCGCACTCGAAGCCAGCAAACGCCAGATCGCCGCCGTCAACGAGCGCGTCGAGGATGCCCTTGCGGGCATCCGCGTCGTCCAGTCCTTCGCCAACGAGGCGCTGGAAACGGAGTGTTTCGCCGAGCAGAACCATCGCTTCCTGCAAAGCCGCGCCGAAGGCTACCGTAGCGAGGCCTGGTTTTCGGTCGGCACCGAAACCTTCGCCCAACTCGTCACCATATTGGTGATCATCGTCGGGGCCTTGCGCATCCTGGCGGCGGAGCTGACCGTTCCCGACATGCTGACCTTCCTGCTCTGCGTCGGCGTGCTGATCGATCCGGTGCAGAGGCTCGCCAATTTCGTGCGGCTCTGGCAGGAGGGCTATACCGGCTTCGTTAGGGCCATGGAAATCCTGGAGATCGCGCCCGATATTACCGACCGGCCGGCCGCCCGTCCGATGCCGGCGCCAAGGGGCGAGATCCGTTTTTCCGACGTCGCCTTCGCTTATGAGGCCGATGGTCCGCGGGTGCTGCAGCGGCTTTCCCTCACCATTGCTCCCGGAGAGTTCGTCGCCCTGGTCGGGCCGTCCGGGGTCGGCAAGAGCACGCTCTGCGCGCTCATCCCGCGCTTCTACGATATCGACGCCGGCTCGATCCACATCGACGGCGCCGATATCCGCGATGTCACGCTTGCCTCGCTCCGGCGCCACGTCGGCGTGGTCCAGCAGGATGTCTATCTCTTTGCCGGCACCGTGGCGCAAAACCTGCGCTATGGCAGACCGGACGCCACCGATGCCGAGTTGGAATCGGCCGCCCGCGCCGCCAATGCGCATGACTTCATCATGGCTCTTCCCAATGGCTATGACACCGATATCGGCCAGCGCGGCGTCAAGCTCTCGGGCGGCCAACGCCAGCGCATCACCATCGCCCGCGCCTTCCTGAAAGATCCGGAGATCCTGATCTTCGACGAGGCGACGAGTGCGCTCGACAACGAGAGCGAACGGGCCGTACAGCAGGCGCTGCTGACCCTGGCGACCGGTCGAACCACCCTGGTCATCGCCCACCGTCTGTCGACCGTCCGCCATGCCGACCGCATCCTGGTCCTGACGGGCGACGGCATCGTCGAACAGGGCACGCATGACGACCTGATGGCGCAAGGCGGCGTCTACGCCAACCTGCACAGCGTTCAGGCGAGTATATGAGGGGTTGGATGCCGAAGCTGCTAATGACGTAAGGCCCATAAACAAAAAGCCCGGGCGAACCGGGCTTTTCATCATCTGTTTGGGCTCAGTCTCAGCCGTTGGCGACCATACGCTTTTCGTCGCGGCCGCCCTTCATGCGCTCGGCAAGCAGGAAGGCGAGCTCGAGCGCCTGGTCCGAGTTGAGACGCGGATCGCAATGGGTGTGGTAGCGGTCCTGCAGGTCTTCGGCGGTGACGGCGCGGGCGCCGCCGGTGCACTCGGTCACGTCCTTGCCGGTCATTTCGACATGGATGCCGCCGGGATGTGTGCCTTCGGCGCGATGGATCTGGAAGAAGCTTTCGACTTCCGACAGGATCCGCTCGAAGGGGCGGGTCTTGTAGTTGTTGAGTGTGATCGTGTTGCCGTGCATCGGGTCGCAGGACCAGACGACCTTGCGACCTTCGCGCTCGACGGCGCGGATGAGGCGCGGCAGGTTTTCGGCAACCTTCTCATGACCGAAGCGGCAGATCAGCGTCAGGCGCCCGGCTTCGTTGGCCGGGTTCAAGATATCGATCAGTTGAAGCAGATCGTCAGCCTGCAGCGACGGGCCGCATTTCAGGCCGATCGGGTTCTTGATGCCGCGGCAATATTCGACATGCGCATGGTCGGCCTGGCGCGTGCGGTCGCCGATCCAGATCATGTGGCCTGACGTGGCATACCAGTCGCCTGAGGTGGAATCGACGCGGGTCAGCGCCTCCTCGTAGCCGAGCAGCAGTGCCTCGTGGCTGGTGAAGAAATCGGTCTCGCGCAGGCTCGGATGGTTTTCCGAAGTGATCCCAATCGCCTTCATGAAATCCATGGTTTCGCTGATACGGTCCGCGAGCTTGCGGTAGCGCTCGCCCTGCGGGCTGTCCTTGACGAAGCCGAGCATCCACTGATGCACGTTTTCGAGGTTGGCGTAACCGCCCATCGCGAAGGCGCGCAGAAGGTTCAGCGTCGCGGCCGACTGGCGGTAGGCCATGGCCTGGCGTTCCGGGTTCGGAATGCGCGACTCCTCGGTGAACTCGATGCCGTTGATGATGTCGCCGCGATAGGCCGGCAGCGTTACGTCGCCCTGCTTCTCGACATTCGACGAACGCGGCTTGGCGAACTGGCCGGCGATGCGGCCAACCTTGACGACCGGCAGCTGCGCACCAAAAGTCAGCACCACGGCCATCTGGAGGAAGGCGCGGAAGAAGTCGCGGATATTGTCGGCGCCGTGTTCGGCGAAGCTCTCGGCGCAATCGCCGCCCTGCAACAGGAAGCCGTTGCCTTCGGCGACATTGGCGAGATGCTTCTTCAGGCGGCGCGCCTCGCCCGCAAAGACTAGCGGCGGATAGCTGGCAAGCGTGGCTTCCGTTGCCGCCAAAGCGGCTGCGTCCGGATATTCGGGAACCTGCAGGATCGGTTTCTGCCGCCAGCTGCTCGGGGTCCAATTCTCTGCCATCTCACTCACCTGTTCTCACATCCGTTCACCAGGATGCCCTATCTCGATATCCGGCGGCTTATAGACTTTTAGATCAAGCTTGCAAAGGCCAATCGCCCGAAGCTTCCGCCCCGGCGCCGGTGCCCGCCGTCTTGTCGTTAAACCGGCATATACCATTTCGATTTCCCCATATTTTATACTTTGAAGTTAGAAGCGGAAGGAGTTTCAACATCGGGGACATGCAATGGCGATCCTTCCGCCCGGCTTTATATCGGACCGCTCGGGCAATTTCGGCATCATGACGGCGCTGCTGCTGGTGCCGCTTGTTGGCGCGGCGGGCATGGCGGTGGATTTCGCCCATGCGCTGAGCCTGAGGACGCAGCTCTACGCCGCCGCTGACGCTGCCGCCGTCGGTTCGATCTCCGAAAAATCCGGCGCGGTCGCTGCCGCGATGAGCATGACTGGCGATGGCACGATCTCGCTCGGCAAGGCCGATGCCCGCAGCATCTTCATGTCCCAGATCTCGGGAGAGCTGTCCGATGTTCCGGTCGATCTCGGCATCGACGTCACCAAGGCCGCCAACAAGCTGAATTCGCAGGTTTCCTTCACCGCGACCGTGCCGACCACCTTCATGCGCGTTCTCGGCCGGGATTCGATCTCCATCTCCGGCACGGCGACGGCCGAATACCAGACCGCCTCCTTCATGGATTTCTACATCCTGCTCGACAACACACCCTCCATGGGCGTCGGCGCCACCGCGACAGACGTCTCGACGATGGAAAAAAACACCAGCGACAGCTGTGCATTTGCCTGCCATGAAACCCAGAACAACAACAATTATTACAATCTTGCCAAGAAACTCGGCGTCAGTATGCGCATCGACGTCGTGCGCCAGGCGACTAAGGAACTGACGCAGACAGCCAAGACAACACGCGCCTCCGACAACCAATTTCGCATGGGCGTCTATACCTTCGGCACCAAGGCCGAGGATGCCAAGCTGACCACCATCTCCGACCCGACCACCGACCTCGACAAGGTGCGCAGCTATACCGATGCCGTCGATCTGATGACCATTCCGTATCAGGGCTACAATAACGATCAGCAGACGAGTTTCGACAGCGCGCTGACGCAGATGAAAACCATCATCACCACCCCCGGCGACGGCAGCACGTCCGCGACTCCGCAGAAGATCCTGTTTTTCGTTTCGGACGGCGTCGGCGATAGCGAGAAGCCGAAGGGCTGCACCAAGAAACTCACCGGCAACCGCTGCCAGGAGCCGATCGATACCTCTTTCTGCCAGCCGCTGAAGGACAAGGGCATCAGGGTCGCAGTGCTCTACACCACCTATCTGCCGCTGCCGAAGAACAGCTGGTACAATACCTGGATCAAACCCTTCCAGAGCGAGATCCCGACGAAGATGCAGGCATGCGCCTCGCCCGGCCTCTACTTCGAGGTGACGCCGACCGACGGCATTGCCGAGGCGATGAAGGCGCTTTTCCTCAAGGTCATCCGCTCGCCGCGCATCACCAGCTGAAGAATATCACTCAGATACGCTTGCCGTCGCGGATGCGATAGCTCGGCGCATACATGGTGACGAGCTCTTCGGCTGCTGTCGGGTGCAACGCCATCGTCCGGTCGAAATCGTCCTTGGTGCAGCCGGCCTTCAGCGTGATGCCGAGCAGCTGCGCCATCTCGCCGGCATCATGGCCGAGGATATGGGCGCCGACCACCTTGCGGCTAGCAGCATCGACGATCAGCTTCATGATCATCCGTTCGGACCGGCCCGAAAGGGTCGCTTTCAGCGGCCGGAACTGAGCACGGTAGACTTCGAGCTCACCGTAGCGCCTGCCCGCCTCTTCTTCCGAGAGACCGACGGTGCCGATCTCCGGCTGCGAGAAGACGGCGGTCGGGATCAGCTCGTAATCCGGCCGGGTTGGGTTGTTCTTATACTCGGTCTCGATGAAGCACATCGCCTCGTGGATCGCCACCGGCGTCAGCTGTACCCGGTTGGTGACATCGCCGAGCGCGTAGATATTTTCCACATTGGTGCGGGAATAATCGTCGACGATGATCGCGCCACGCTCGTCGACGGCGACGCCCGCCGTCTCGAGGCCGAGGCCCTCGGTGTTCGGATCGCGCCCGAGCGCCAGCATCACGACGCCGGCATGGAGCGCTCCGCTCTTCAGCGTCTCCACGACAAGCCCGTCTTCGCCCTTCGAGACCTTCTGGAGCGTGTCGTGGCAGAGAATGCGGATGCCCTTGGCGACCATCGCCTCATGCAGCCCGCGCCGGAGGTCCTCGTCGAAGCGCGACAGGATTTCGGCGCCGCGATAGATCAGCGTCGTCTCGACGCCGAGGCCGTGGAAGATGTTGGCGAATTCGACGGCGATATAGCCGCCGCCCGCAATCACGATCGATTTTGGCAGTTCTTCGAGATGAAAGGCTTCGTTGGAGGAGATGCAAAGCTCGTGACCGCGAAGTGCGGCATGCGGGTTCGGCCGTCCGCCGGTAGCGATCACGATCGTCTTTGCCGTCACCGTCTGTCCTGTTTTCACCAAGCGCACCGTATGGGCATCGACGAGCTCGGCGCGCGTTTCCAGGATTTCGGCATTGGCGCCGGCGAGCCCCTTCTTGTAGAGGCCTTCCAGCCGGGCAATCTCGATATCCTTAGCCGCCACCAGCTTTTTCCAGTCGAAGCTGCTTTCGCCGACCGTCCAGCCGAAGCCCGCGGCATCCTCGAAATGCTCATGGAACTGCGAGGCGTAGACGAAGAGCTTCTTCGGCACGCAGCCGCGGATGACGCATGTTCCGCCATAGCGATATTCCTCGGCGATCGCCACCTTCTTGCCGAGCGAGGCAGCGACGCGCGCGCCGCGCACCCCCCCGGAACCGCCGCCAATGACGAAGAGGTCGTAATCATAGGAAGACATCATGAGCTCCGGAAGGGAATCGCAGGAAGGACGCTCCTGATATAGGAGCGATCGTCATGAAAACAAAAGCCCGCTCCCGCATCATGCCGTTCTCTTTTGCCGAATCTTCATTGACGGTTGACCTGGCCGACTGAGACTGGCAGGCAATCCGCGGGATAAAAGATGCCGGAGCAAAAGATGGATCACACTCTCTTCGCCAACCTGTGCAAGGCCGGCAAGTTCAAGGAAGCGCTCAATCTCGCCATCCAGGGCCATGAGGACGAGAAATTCACGCCGAGCCGCTTTGCGATGGACAAGAAAACAGGACTGCCGATCTTCTACCGCGGCAACAAGCGCGTGGAGCCCGATGAGACGGGCGTGTGGCAGCTGGCAAAAAGCTCGAAAGACTGGGGCTGAGCATCCGGCGCATCGGCGCGGCCATCAGCCGGTGATACGAAAATCCGTGGGCACCTTCTCAAGCAGGGTCGTTTCCGTCGCGACGCGTGAAACCGAGGCACCCGCAGGCCCGCGTTTCAAACGCTCGACCATCGTCGAGATCGCGTTATCGGACCCGGCGATCAAAGCGGCGACAGACCCGTCGTCCTGGTTGCGAACCCAGCCCGTTAACCCGAGCCGCATCGCCTCATTGCGCGTCCAGACGCGAAAACCGACGCCCTGGACCCTGCCTGATATCAGGACTTGCACAGCCTCGTAACGATCAGACATGTATGCCTCATCCAAAATCTCGTCGCCGGCTTTTGCTGCATCATAGCAAAAAAGCCCGGACAATGCCGGGCTTTCGCGAAATTTGACGGGCAGGCCTTACTGCTGGGCGGTCGGGGCCGGAGCCGGAGCAGCGGGGGTCTCGGGTGCAGCCGGCGGCGCCTTGATGACCTTGGAAAGGATGGCGTTGCTCTGCTTTTCCAGATCGCGGGAGATGCCCTGCGCCCAGATGTCGGCAGCCTTCGCCGTCTCGCGTGAGGCAACCGGGCCGTCGCGCAGCAGCTTCTTGCCGATGTCGGAGCTGTAGAAGGCAGCGATCGCCTTCAGTTCGTCGACCGTGAAGGTCTTGGCATAGGTGAGTGCTGCTTCCTTCTCCAGATCGCCGCGGCGCGGCGCCAGCGCCAGCGCCTGCGAGTCGACCGTCGAGGAGATAATGTCCTGGTAGTTCGGCGAATCCTGGATCAGGCCGGCCTTCAGGCGCTCGGCCAGGCCGGGCAGGATGTTGTCGAACTGGGCCGTAGCGCCGATGGCGTCGATCGCCGCGCGAGAAGCCTTCAGCTGCTCCTCAGAAACTTCCTGCGCCTTGACGGCGGAGCCGAAGGCAAGCCCGGAAAGGACGATGGTCGCAGCGGCGAAACGGCCAAGACCTGCAATGTTCATCATGAGTGTATGCTCCTGTTATCTGTTTGCCTGCAGCGTGCGCGCACCCGCAGGACCGGCAATGATCGCAAGTGCCGCCATATTGATAAAGAGCCCGTGTTCGACGACGCCGGGTATGGAATTCAGCTCGCTCGAAAGCGCCTCTGCATCAGGAATGCGGCCAAAAGATGCATCGATGATGTGATGGCCGCCATCCGTGGTAAAGTCTCCGTCACCGGACTGGCGCAGACGAAGTTCGCCTGAAAGGCCGAGCCGGCCCGCAACCTTTTCGATCGCGATCCGCGTCGAGACGAGACCGAACGGATTGACCTCGATCGGCAGCGCAAAGGCGCCGAGCGTATCGACCAGCTTGCTCTCGTCGGCGATGACGATCATCCGCTCGGAGGCGGCAGCGACGATCTTTTCGCGCAACAGCGCGCCGCCGCCGCCCTTGATGAGCCGGAGAGCCGCATCGACCTCGTCGGCGCCGTCGATCGTCAGATCGAGCGCCGGCAGTTCGTCGAGCGATTTCAACGGCACGCCGAGTTCGACGCAGAGCCGCGCCGTCCTTTCGGACGTCGGAACACCCTCGACCTTCAAGCCGCCGGCCACCTTCTCCGCCAGCAGCCGGACGAATTCTTCCGCCGTGCTTCCGGTACCGATCCCAAGACGCATGCCGCTTTCGACATGGGCGAGTGCAGCCTCGGCGGCCTTGATCTTCATTTCGCGGGCATCCATGCGCCGCCAGCTCCTGATATTGCGTTGGATGTGCTGTTTACACGGCTCGCCTGGCAAACGAAAGTCAAAATCATCACGCAAAATGAAAAGCCGAAACAAATGCCTGCGGCCTCCCCTGCCATCGCGGGGCGTTGCTTTCCGCAACGCGATCGCCTACCTCAGGAACGACGCAGCCGCTCCCGGGACGACGCAGTCGTTCTCCTGGACGTCGCCCGCCAAGAGGACCCATCGCTCAAAGAGGCAAGCCCTTGATCCCTGCCCCCGCTCCGCTCGTCGTCTTCGATCTCGACGGCACCCTTCTTGATACGCATGCCGACCTGGTCGAAAGCCTGAACCATACGATCGCGATACTCGGCCTCGAACCGGTCAGCTATGACGACTTGACCCATCTCGTTGGCCAGGGCGCACGCGTGATGATCGAGCGCGCCTGCCGGCTGCGCGGCCATCCGCTCGAAAGCGAGGCCATGCCGGCGCTGGTCGAGCGCTTCGTCGCCCATTATGCTGCCGGCATGCCCGGCCACACCCAGCCCTATCCCGGCCTGGTCGCCGCGATGGACCGGCTGAAATCAGCGGGCTACCGGCTTGCCGTCTGCACCAACAAGATGGAGAAGCTGGCGCTCGGCCTCCTCGAAAAACTTGATCTCACCGGCTATTTCGACGCTGTCACCGGCGGCGATACCTTCGAATACCGCAAGCCCGACGCCCGCCACCTCACCGGCACGATCACCCGCGCCGGCGGCGATATTTCTCACACCGTGATGATCGGCGACAGCGTCAACGACATCGCCGTGGCGGGAAACGCTGCCGTGCCATCGATTGCCGTGCCCTTCGGTTATTCGGATGTGCCGGTGAGCACGCTCGCTCCGGACCATATCATCACGCATTTCGATGAGCTGACGCCGGAGCTGGTGGAGACGCTGATGCGCGATTATGCGGCTAAGGTTGCGGTCTGAGGCTGTCTGCTCGACTTCTCTGCCCTCACCAAGTCAGTTCAGTCCGGGGTCGGCATTGTCTGGTTTCTACGCCGTGAATGGCTCCTTCGCCCGCCCCGCCCTCCGTCATGCTCGGGCTTGACCCGAGCATCCACACGGCACTCACAAGTTGTCGTGGCATGGATTCTCGGGTCAAGGCCGAGGATGACGGAATGTGGGGTTAGCGCCTCAGCCAGACTTTCTGCCAGTGGCCCGAAATAGCGCACCGGCTTCCGGAAGATGGGCCGGAAGGTCACACCCTCTCTCCACTTTTTTCCGTGCTCGCCACCCCAAAAACAAAACGGGCGGCCCGAAGACCGCCCGCCCCGCACAATCATAAAAACCTAAATCAGATCTGCGCCCCACGCGCCTTGGTCGTCGCGTCGAAAGCCTTGTCGACGTAGGCGTCGCGGCCATAGACGTCGTCGAAATATTCCACCACGCCGTCCTTGTTCGGCCAGGCGGTGAAATAGGAGACGTAGACCGGGATCTTCTGCGGCACCTTTATGGCATGGTTCTGGCCGGTGGCGATCTGCTTGGCAACCTCGTCGACGGTCGTGCCGAGCACGGCCGCCGCCATGGCGCGCGGCTCGGAAAGGCGCACGCAGCCGTGGCTGAGCGCACGCATGTCACGCTTGAAGAAGCTCTTCGACGGCGTGTCGTGCATGTAGATCGCGTGGCTGTTCGGGAACAGGATCTTCAGTTCGCCGAGTGCATTGTCGCTGCTCGGCGGCTGGCGCACCGAGACGTTATCGGTCGAGCCGTACCAGTCGACGCTGGATGAGGCGACGGCATGGCCGTTGACTTCGACCTCGTAGCCGAGCTGATCGAGATAGTTCGGGTCCGAGCGCAGCTTCGGCAGCATCTCGTTGATGATGATCGACTGCGGCACACCCCAGAACGGGTTGAATTCCACGGTCTCGATCTCGTCGTCGAAGAAGAAGGTCTGGTTGTTCTTGCCGCCGACCACCACGCGCATCGACAGCTGTTCCTTGCCGTCATTGTGGTAGTAGGCCATGAAGGCCGGCTGGTTGATCATCACGTAACGGGAGCCCAGATCTTCCGGCAGCCAGCGCGCCTGCTCCATGGCGACGACGAGCTTGTCGATCTTCGAGGCGTTGGTATCGCCACCGATCATGGCGCGCACCGTCGCCTGGCCGATGACACCGTCGGACTTCAGGCCGCGCTCCTTCTGGAAATCCTCGACCAGCGAGACGATGTCGGGCGAATAGTCGCTGCTGCCGGCATAGGCGGAAAGCGTCGCCGCATGATCGGTCCGCAGCGTCTCGGAACCATGCTTCTGGAGCGCCTTCACGATATTGGCGACCTCCGGCGAGCTGTCGCCGGGCTTCAGCGACCGGTCGAGCGAAATGACGATTCGCTCGTCGCTGCCGCCGTCGGCGGCGCGAAGCTTGGCAAGCTCGGCCTTCAACGCCAGGAACTGCGGGCTGTCGGGCGAGCGGTTGGCAAGGTAGGCCCCGACGTCAGGGCTCATTCGAGCAAGCTTCAGCACCGGCGCCAGATTGACCGCCTTGCGCTGGAAGTCGTGATAGCCCGAAATCTTGTTCGGATCGATGCGGCCGCGCACCGTGTCCTGCACGAAGGCAAGCACCTTGGCCGAAAGATCGAGCTCGAACTGGGTCAACGCCCGGTCGCGGACGGCGGGATCGGGATTGGCCGGATCGATATTGGGCGCCTGCAGGGCGTAGTCGGCCGGATCGAGGCCGACTGAGGCCGCATCAGCAAGTGCGGCCAGTGCCGATTTGGCGCGCTCGTTGATCTGGCTGCCGTCGATCCAGACAAGCGGATTGCGGCTATCGCCGTAATAAGCCTCGAGCGCCTTGGCAACATCGGCATTGGCGCGAACCTTGGCCTGCGCCAGGAAGCGGCGCTGCACCGCAGGTTCGGCGCCGGCATCGCCGCTCGACGAAACATCGGCGACCGCGCCGGTGACAACGGGGTCGGCGAATTTACTGGTGTCGACGAACTGCAGCGTCTCGGTCTTGTAGGTGTAATAACGCGGACCGCTCACCTTCGGCAGCGGCGCCTCCGGGTCCAGCCCGCCGAGCGACCCGCCAGGGCCGCGCGGCACCGGCCGGCCGGGCGCCTGATCCATGAAGATGGTGCTCTGGGTCCGCTGCCTGTCGCCGCGCAGCATATCCATCAGCGTATAGGCATGCGCGGGCGCGGCACTCATCACTGCCAAGCCGCAGGAGAGTGCCATTGCGGATACCGCGCTTTTCAAAACGAACGTCATATATCTTCCAGTCCCGGTGTCATGCTGTGTTTGTCACGAGCGCAAGGCTCAAACTCAAATCCGCGAAGCTCAAGAGCGTCCGGCTCATTCATCAGAAACCGGCCTTCGCCGCCAGCGCCGGCGGACTCATTTTTATGTGAGGGAAAGCCTGCACGGCGCCGCGCAGCAGTTCACACAAAATTATGAAATTATTAGTTAATTTTTTACCGAATTTTCGCCGGCGGACCAGTGCGGCAAAAACCTCCCGGCACATAAAATTTCGAAAGTGGCCGAAAAAGCACGCCGCCGGGCCGGTAAAAACATGACATAATCTCTCAATATTTAACGTGGCATACGGTTTTCTTGTCGGGGTTTCCGACCTATAAAACCCCATCTTTGGAAGATGCCAGAAAACAGCATGTAAAGGGAAGGCAAAGCTCATGACCGCAACCCGCACCGAAACAGACACTTTTGGCCCCATCGACGTTGCCGCCGACCGATATTGGGGCGCCCAGGCCGAGCGTTCGCTCGGCAATTTCAAGATTGGTTGGGAAAAGCAGCCGCTGTCGATCGTGCGTGCGCTCGGCATCGTCAAGCAGGCCGCCGCCCGCGCCAACATGTCTCTCGGCCAGCTCGATCCGGCCCTCGGCAAAGCCATCGTCGACGCCGCCCGGGAAGTGATCGACGGCAAGCTCGACGACCATTTTCCGCTGGTGGTCTGGCAGACCGGTTCGGGTACGCAGTCGAACATGAACGCCAATGAAGTGATCTCCAATCGTGCAATAGAAATGCTCGGCGGCGTCATGGGTTCCAAGAAGCCGGTGCATCCGAACGATCATGTAAATATGAGTCAGTCGTCGAACGACACCTATCCGACGGCCATGCACATCGCATGCGCCGAACGGATCGCCCATCACCTGCTGCCGTCGCTGAAACACCTGCATGCCGCCCTCGACATGAAGGTCACCGAGTTCAGCCACATCATCAAGATCGGCCGCACCCACACCCAGGATGCGACGCCGCTGACGCTCGGCCAGGAATTCTCCGGTTATGCCGCCCAGGTCGGCTCCGCCATCAAGCGCATCGAGATGACCCTGCCCGGCCTCTGCGAACTCGCCCAGGGCGGCACCGCCGTCGGCACCGGCCTCAATGCGCCTGTTGGTTTTGCCGAAAAGGTCGCCCAGGAGATCGCCAACATCACCGGCATGCCCTTCGTCACCGCGCCGAACAAGTTCGAGGCGCTCGCCTCGCATGACAGCATGGTGTTCAGCCACGGCGCCATCAATGCCGCTGCCGCCGCCCTCTTCAAGATCGCCAACGACATCCGCCTGCTCGGCTCCGGCCCGCGCTCTGGCCTCGGCGAGCTAGCGCTGCCGGAAAACGAGCCCGGCTCCTCGATCATGCCCGGCAAGGTGAACCCCACCCAGTGCGAAGCCCTCACACAGGTCTGCATCCACATCTTCGGCAACCACGCGGCTCTCACCTTCGCCGACAGCCAAGGCCATTTCGAACTCAACGTCTACAATCCGATGATGGCCTATAATTTCCTGCAGTCGGTGCAACTGCTTGCCGACGCCGCCATCTCCTTCACCGACAATTGCGTCGTCGGCATCGAGGCGCGCGAGGACAACATCAAGGCCGGCCTCGAACGCTCGCTGATGCTAGTGACAGCACTCGCCCCCAAGATCGGCTACGACGCCGCGGCCAAGATCGCCAAGACAGCGCACAAGAACGGCACGACGCTGAAGGAAGAGGCGCTCGCCAGCGGCCTGGTGACGTCGGAGGAGTATGACGAGATCGTGCGGCCTGAGACGATGATCGGGCCGAAGTAGGACGGTCGTGGGCGCGCTGCCCCGCTTCTCCACTTGTTCCCTCTTCTCCACGTTCGGAGCAAGAGGGAACGGACGAGCTGGCCACTTGCTCCCTCATTCCTGTGCCTGTCACAGGAATCCAGCCACGGCGCGTCCGCGCCGTGAATGAATCAATACCTCAAGAAAAGAGTCTTTTGCGCCCAAGGACTTGGGCGCACTGGATTCCTGTGACGAGCACAGGAATGAGGGAGATTGCGGTAGCCGTCTCGCGAAACTTCCAACCGACACGAATAAAGCCACCCGCCTGCCGGCACCGGCCGGGGCAACCCATCACACACCCGGCAAGCCTCAAACCAACAACGAAAAATTGTCCATCGCGACAGAATTGCCCATGAAATCAAAACGAATCTCATCGATGTCTTCGATATCAACCTCGAGATTGGGACCAGTGACCTCAAGCTCCTGCTGATAGACGATCTGCCCGTCGTTCAGCGCGGTAAGCGTCAGGTGAAATGACGATGCCGACAATTCGGCGATTGAAACGCCCTGAAAGGTGAAATCCCCGCCATCGACCATTTTCAAGGTCACGGGCGCCGAACCCGGCGATAGAACGGTATCGCTGAAACCGTCCTCGGTGATGGCATTAACGCCCGGGATGGTGTCATAGACGAAACCGTTCAGAAGCGTCACTTCGTGGCTGCCGTTCACGGAGCGCAAAGCCCCGGTAATTGGGCAGAGAGAAATTGTCCGCCCTCGATGTGACACCCATATCGTCGAAATCCAGAACTTCGTGGTACTTGTCCTCTTCATTGACGCCGTCGATCGCCAGCGTAAGAACCCCTACATCCGTCCCGCCTGCGCCATCGGAGATCTTATAGCGGATCTCTTCGATCAGCTGTTCGTGCGCCCGCAGGTTCTTCACCACGTCAAGCGTGTAATCTAGCTCATATTCGAAATGACCGTCGGGCCGCACGGTGAAGGTCCCGTAGTCCCCTCTTATGATCGTTTCCTGCGTCAGACCGTGTTTCGCATCGACCCGGACACCGTCGAAAGAACGGAGATAAAGGGCCGATCCCTCGGGATCGCTGTCGTTGGACAGCAAATCGCCCCTGATCCAGTCATGCTCGAAGAAAATGCGGAGGTCGTCGTTAGCAGTTGGCTTTGCATTCGTCATCGGAAGCTCCAGCAAGTTAACGCGGCCGGAAATATGGACTGGCAGCGAACCGAAGGCAACTTTGAGTCGTCCTTTATCGCGGCTCACGCCGATTTCACTACTTCGCCTCATCCGCACCGGCTGCGAAAGCACATGCGACCATGGTCTCAACCGGCCAAACTCCGGCCGCATCCCGATTGCATTTGCCCCACGGCGGATTTAGACCGGTTCCAATCTAGCGACGCACGCCCAGCAGAAAGGTCACTTCGATGGCTGACGATCTCTTCCCCCTCGGCAAGGATGCCACCCCTTATCGCAAGATCAGTGGCGACCATGTCTCGGTTGACACGTTCAAGGGCCAGGAAATCCTGACCGTCGAGCCGGAAGGCATCCGCCTGCTTGCCGAAACCGCCTTTGCCGACATCAACCATCTGCTGCGCCCCGGCCATCTGAAGCAGCTCGCCTCGATCCTCGACGATCCGGAGGCGACCGACAACGACCGCTTCGTCGCCTACGACCTGTTGAAGAACGCCAATATCGCTGCCGGCGGCGTGCTGCCCATGTGCCAGGACACGGGCACGGCGATCATCATGGGCAAAAAGGGCCGCAGGGTCTGGACCGAGGGCGGGGATACGGCAGCGCTCGCCCGCGGCGTCATGGACGCCTATGAGAAGAAGAACCTGCGTTATTCGCAGCTCGCGCCGGTCAAGATGTTCGAGGAGAAGAACACCAAGAACAACCTGCCGGCCCAGATCGATATCTATGAGGAAGGCACCGACGCCTATGAATTCCTCTTCGTCGCCAAGGGCGGCGGCTCGGCCAACAAGACCTTCCTCTACCAGGGCACGCCCTCGCTTTTGACGCACGATCGGATGATCGACTTCCTCAAGGAGAAGATCCTGACGTTAGGGACGGCAGCCTGTCCCCCCTACCATCTGGCGATCGTCATCGGCGGTACCTCTGCCGAGATGAACCTGAAAACGGTCAAGCTCGCCTCGACCCGCTATCTCGACGAACTGCCGACCGAGGGCTCCGAGAGCGGCCACGCCTTCCGCGACGTCGAAATGGAGAAGGAAATCCACAAGCTGACGCAACAGATGGGCGTCGGCGCCCAGTTCGGCGGCAAGTATTTCTGTCATGACGTCCGCGTCATCCGCCTGCCCCGTCACGGTGCCTCACTGCCGATCGGCCTCGGCGTCTCCTGTTCCGCCGACCGCCAGGCCAAGGGCAAGATCACCCGCGACGGCATCTTCATCGAGCAGCTCGAAACCGACCCGTCCAAGTACATGCCCGAGATCGACGAGGCGAAACTGTCGGAATCGACGGTTCATATCGACCTCAACCGGCCGATGGCCGAGGTGCTTGCCGAGCTTTCCAGGCATCCCGTCAAGACGCGGCTGTCCTTGACCGGCACGATCATCGTCGCCCGCGACCTCGCCCATGCCAAGATCCGCGAACGGCTGGAAAAGGGCGAAGGCATGCCCGACTACCTGAAGAACCACCCGGTCTATTATGCCGGCCCCGCCAAGACGCCTGTCGGTTACGCCTCCGGCTCCTTCGGCCCGACGACGGCCGGCCGCATGGATAGTTACGTCGACCAGTTCCAGTCCTTCGGCGGCTCGATGGTGATGCTTGCCAAGGGCAACCGCTCACGCGCCGTGCGCGAGGCCTGCAAGAAGCATGGCGGCTTTTATCTCGGCTCGATCGGCGGCCCCGCCGCCCGCCTCGCGCAGGACTGCATCCGCAAGGTCGAGGTCTTCGAATATCCCGAACTCGGCATGGAAGCGGTCTGGAAGATCGAAGTCGAAGACTTCCCGGCCTTCATCGTCATCGACGACAAGGGCAATGATTTCTTCCAGGAATTGAATTTGGGATGATTAAGGCGGGGCCGCGCCGATACAGGTCCGAGGGAGTGGGCGAGCCGGCCGCTTGCTCCCTCTTCTCCCCAGCGGAACTCTTTCAGGCATTCGAAACGAAGTAGGCAAACTGCCTACCGCGCCGACGCCCTGTCCAACGGGCCGGCATCATGCGCCACGGCCGCAATGTCCGCAGCACTCACCACATCCCCGTTATCCACCCTCGCAAGGATCTCCGTGCGGAAAGCTCCGGCGAAGAGACCAGCGTGCTGCGACAGTATGGTGCTGCCTGCGATCAGGGTGACGGCGAGGATAGCGAAAGAAATATGACGAGATGTTTGCATGAAATCACGAAAAGAACTGTAAGTTTTTCTGACGCCATTCCCGTTCAACGGGTATGCACTGTCCTGGTAAAGATACGTTTTTTGATGCAGAATCATAGGCCTGATCGAAGTATTGCTCGGATAGGAAGTTGTCGTATGTAATCTTTGGTATATGTCGCTTTAATCTTTTCCCAAGAAATTTAAGCTAACAGATAAATTATTGCCTTCGAATATATGAGGAGTTCGCCGGATGAATACGGCTGTCGCGCCTAAGGTGCAGGTTCCCGACGTAGCGGGCCAGATCACCTATGCCATGCGCTCGATGGGCGTTGCGCCGATACCCCGCAACTACGAACTCTTCTATGAAGCCTATATCGGCTCCAATCCGGCACTGACCCGTGAGCTTGCGGCCCTCGGCAGCCAGGCGACCCAGGCCGAACTCGACGCCCTCGGCTCGCAATATTTCACCAATAGCCCTGCCCGCGTCTTTGACGATGCCCATTCGCGCATATCAGGCGAACTCGACGGACTGCTGCGGATCCTGAGACAGGAGCAGAACTCGCTCGAAAGCTATACTAGGCTGCTCGGCGAAACCCACAAGCGCATCACCTCCAAAAGCAATGCCAGCGTCGAACTGATCGAAAACGCCATCGAACTCCTGAGCAAGGCGACAGGCGACACCATGGCGCACGGCGAGCGCACCGTCGAAGACGTCGTCCAGCGTTCGCAGGAGATGGATCAGGTCCGCAAGGAACTCGACGAATACAAGCGCATCGCCAATACGGACTCGCTGACGCGTCTTTCCAACCGCCGCGCCTTCGACGATCGCCTCGCCGCCGTCTTCAACAGTCCCGGCATGCGGCCGGTGACGGCGCTGCTGCTCGCCGACATCGACAATTTCAAGAAGATCAACGACACCTACGGCCATCCGGTCGGCGACAAGATCCTTGCCACCGTCGCCTCCGTCATCCGCAGCAACGTCCGGCGCGACGTCTTCGTCGCCCGCGCCGGTGGCGAGGAATTCGCGCTCATCATCGAGGGCAATACGCCTGAGGAAGTGATGGCGATCGCCGAGCGTATCCGCCGCACGCTTGAGACAACGCCCTTCAAGAATTCCCGCACGCGGGTGAACTACGGCCCGGTCACCGTCTCGATCGGCGTCTGCATGGCCTCCAGCGCCGAGGATGCCGGCGAACTCTACAGCAAGACCGACATCGCGCTCTACGGCGCCAAGAACGCCGGGCGCAACTGCACCATCCTCTATGAGGACGGCATGCAGAAGGATTTCACCAAGAGCTGGCTGATCTACAAGGCTTGACGGCTGCCCGCCCTGTCACGTCTCCACCGCTGTCACCAAGGTGACGGCGGCTTACCACATCGTCTTCGCCGCGCGTCCAGGCCATTCCCGATCGTAGGTTTCCTGGTCGAAATCGCCAACGGCCGCCTTCAACAGCTGCCCAGGCGTCGGCAGGCCTGCCGGATCGGCGAAATGCTCGGCATTCCAGAGCTCGGCCCGCATCACGGCGCGGGCGCACTGGAAATAGACCTCGTCGATCGAGATGACGATGACGGTGCGGGGGTGCTTACCATCCATTTCGAAGCTTGAAAGCAACGCCTCGTCGTCGGAGACAACGCCACGGCCATTGATGCGCATCGTCGTATTCGAGCCCGGGATCAGGAACATCAGGGCAAGCCTCGGATCGCGCACGATGTTGGAGAGCGAATCGACGCGATTGTTGCCGCGCCAGTCCGGCAGGTGCAGTGTTTCGTCGTCGACGACGCGCACCACGCCGCCGAGATCGCCGCGCGGGGAACAGTCGAGCCCCTCCGGCCCGACGGTCGCAAGCGCCGCGAAAGGCGAAATCTCAATCATCTCACGATAGAGCGGCGTCAAGCGCTTGGTCACCTTGTCGACCGAAGCCTGCGACAGCCCGGCGCTATAGATCCTATTGAGCTCTTCGATACTGCTGATGATTTTCATGAGGCGTCCCGCCGCGGCTTGATCTTCGCCACGGACGCTACAATGCCGCGCGCCTTGCCGGAAGTTCAAAAAATGGAATGATCTCCGCATCTTTTTTGATGCTTTCTGCGGGGACGTCTTCTTCACTGCGGTCGCCTTCGAGAAATGCCGCGATCGCGGCAAGCACCGGCGCGGCACCGACGATGCGCCGGTGCCCGAAGCCGTTAGCCCAGAACAGCCGGACGCGCTTGCCCGCTGCGCCGTAACGCCTGGCATGGGCTGGAGACACTTCCTTGTCGTCCTCGGCATGGATGACGAGCACCGGCCTTCCGATGCCGCTCGCCGCGTCGCCGGCGTCGAAATCCTCGAGTCTCCGCCCGGTGACTCGGTGAACCTCATTCTCAAGTGCGGCTTGCGCAGCGGGGCGAAGGCCGACCATCCGGCCGAAATCGGTAAAGAGCCAGCCCATCTCGCTCGGCGCACCGATCAGCACCAATCGCTCGCCGGTGGCAGGCGCAACGCCGGGCAGCAGGCCTGCCATCGAGACCATGAGCGCCGCGCCGCCGAAAGAATGGCCGATCGCCGCATCGAACGCGCCGAACCGCTCCCCTGCGGCCGCGATCGTCTCGACCGCAAGTCCCATATGCAGGAAGCGGCCGCCCGCGCGGCCATGTCCTGGAAAATCGAGCGCAATGACCTCCGCGCCCGTTGCCGAAAGCATCGAAACGAGATCGGCCATATATTCGGTGCTGGAACCCCAGCCATGAGTGACGAGATAGCGCTTCCGCGGGCCGATCGCCCCACCGTTCAGCCGGTAGGCATGCGCCTTGGCCCCGCCCGCAAGCCTGAGGACGAAGGGCTCGGCGCCGGCAAGCCGCGCAGCACCCGCTGCATGCGCCGCCTTCGCTCTCGTGCCTTTCGGCCGCGGCGATGGAGTGCGGCAGAACATCAGGAATGCCGCCCGGCCCGCCAGCCGCGGCGAAACCGCCTGCAGAGCCGAGAACCCCAGGCGGATGACCTTGAGCGCGAAATTTGCCATAGTGGGAATCCAAAATCTGTTCAACACTGAACAATAAAGTACAACGATGAACAAAAATCAATCCCTTCCCTGGGATCATCCGCGTTTCCGCAGCTGGATCGCAGTGGCGCGCGCCTGCCAGCTCATGCAGCAATCCTTGGCCCGCTCGCTTGCCGATCTCGACATCAAACCCCCGCATCTCGATATTCTGGTCAACCTTTACCGCTTCGAAGGCATCTCGCAGCAGGAGCTGGCGCGCAAGCTGCTGGTCGGCCGCTCCAACATGAGCATGCTCTTGCCGCAGATGGAAAAACGCGGGCTGATCGAGCGGCGCGGCGACGAGCGCGACAAGCGTGTGTTGCGCCTCTACCTCACCGGAGAAGGCCGCAGGCTGACCGAATCTGCGATGACGATCCAGACCGATCTCATCGAACGCACACTCTCCGACGAGCCGATCGAGCAATGCATGGCGACCGCCTCCTCGATGGAGCGGATCATCACCATGCTACTCAAGGATCTGCGCGACGACGACTGATGATCAATGCAGCGTCGGCGCCGCCGATGTGCCGGTCAGAGAGCGATATTCCCAGGCGGCGACGATGATCAGCACCAGCGTCGCGAGAATGCCCATCAGATAGATTTCGATGAAGGGCGCGGCAAAGGCGAGCAGGATCAAAAGCACGAGGCCGGCGAGGTGCGACAGCGGCAGCTGCCCGCTGGTCGCACCCTTGAACCAGAGATTGCCGATCAGGAACAGACCGGAACCGCCGAGCACCGCCGCAGCAATGCCGACGTCGCCCGTCTCATGCGGATGTGAGAACATGAATTCCACCGCCACCGCATGCACGATGATGCCGGCCAGGATCGGAATATGCCCATAGGTGAAGGCCTGCCGCGCCAAAGCTCCCGGCGTCTCCTCATGCTCTATTCGGTGAGCGGCACGCCCGTGACCGAAGCGGAAATAGAGCCACCACATGGCGACCCTGCCGATGAAGGCGGTCACGAAGATAAGGCTGGTCAGACCCGAGATCGGCAACTCGGAAAAGGTGCGGCCGGAAACGAGGATCGCTTCGCCAAGGCAGATGATGACGAAGAGCGCGCAGCGCTCGGCCATATGAGCGCCCGACACGTCCCAGTCGCTCGGAGTGGAACGGCCGAGTCCCGGCACGGCAAAGCCAGCGGCCGGTCCTACATACTCGATCGCCAGCGCAATCACCCAGGCGATCAGCCGGGCTTCGTGTTCAAGCAGCCCGCCGGCGATCCAGAAGATGGCCGCGACAACAAGCCAGGTCGTGATGCGGATAAAATTCAGCGTGTTGGCCCGGTCGACCCGCGTCATCGCATAGGTCGTAAATAGCGAGCGCCCGACCTGCATCGCCACATAGGCGCCGGCAAAGAGCAATCCCTTGTCGCCGAAGGCCTCGGGGATGGAAGCAGACAGCACCAGCCCGAGCATCATCAGCACCACCAGCATGCCGCGCACCGGCATCTTGTCGGGGTCGAGCCAGTTCGTCACCCAGGCGGTAAAGATCCACACCCACCAGACGGCGAAGGTCATCAGGCCCGCTTCGGCCGCACCCAGCGGCGTGTAATGGGCGGCGAGCGCATGCGAAAGCTGCGAGATCGAAAAGACGAAGACCAGGTCGAAGAACAGCTCGAGGAAGGTCACCTTGCTGCCGGCGGCGCTGCCCTTGCCGCGCAGCCAGTTCTTGTTATTCGCTTTCGCCATATGTCCCCCGATGGCTGTGACTTGGAAATTCAGCGCGGCTTTTCCGCGGTGTCGCGGTTCATGCCCTTTTCGCGCAGCTCGTCCTCATAGGCCGAAAATAGCTCAACGCCGCGTTCGCCGAGTTCGCGCAGATAGATCCAGGTATAGATGCCGGTATCGTGCATGTCGTCGAAGCCGATCCGGACCGCATAATTGCCGGTCGGTATCATCGAGATGATCGCGACGTTGCGCTTGCCCGGCACCGTTACCTTCTGCCCCGGCCCGTGGCCCTGCACCTCGGCCGAGGGGGAAAGCACGCGCAAGAGTTCGGCCGAAAGCTCGAAGCTCTGGCCATCGTTGAAGGTCACCACCAGCCGCTGCCGGTCTTTCGAAACGCGGAGTTCGCTCGGCCAGATATCGCTCATCATTTTGTCCTCTTCTATTGCGAGGAGTAGGCGCTGATCTTTTTCAGCGCAAGCTGAAATCGGCATGCAAGCAGGCTGTTTCCCTTGACGTGACAATAGCATATGCCCACATTCACTGGAGTACGGAGATACAGGTGAACAGCAGAGTTGGAACGATAGGCAATGCATCGCCGCTGGTGGCAGGTGCGCATCCGATGGTCGACCCTTTCGGCCGGGCCGTCACCTATCTCCGCGTCTCCGTCACCGACCGCTGCGATTTCCGCTGCACCTATTGCATGGCGGAAAACATGACCTTCCTGCCGAAGAAGGATCTGTTGACGCTCGAGGAGCTCGAGCGGCTCTGTTCCGCCTTCATCGCCAAGGGTGTCGGCAAGATCAGGCTGACCGGTGGTGAGCCTCTGGTGCGCAAGAACATCATGTATCTCGTGCGCCGTCTCGGCGAAAAGATCGGTTCCGGCCTCGACGAGCTAACCCTGACGACCAACGGCTCGCAGCTTTCCCGCCATGCCGAGGAGCTTTATGATTGCGGCGTGCGCCGCATCAACGTCTCGCTCGATACGCTCGATCCCGACAAATTCCGCAAGATCACCCGCTGGGGCGATTTCGACAAGGTCATGGAAGGCATTGATGCCGCCCAGAAGGCCGGCATTAAGATCAAGCTCAATGCCGTGGCGCTAAGGGATTTCAACGACGTCGAGATGCCTGAGATCCTGCGCTTCGCCCATGGCCGCGGCATGGATCTCACCGTTATCGAAACCATGCCGATGGGCGAGATCGACGAGGACCGCACCGACCAGTACCTGCCGCTGTCCCAGCTGCGCGCCGATCTCGAACGTCAGTTCACACTGACCGAGATCGACTACCACACAGGCGGCCCGGCGCGTTACGTCAAGGTCGAAGAAACCGGCGGCCGCCTCGGCTTCATCACGCCGATGACCCATAATTTCTGCGAAAGCTGCAATCGCGTGCGCCTCACCTGCACCGGCACACTCTATATGTGCCTCGGCCAGAACGACGCCGCCGACCTGCGCGCGGCCCTGCGCGCCACCGTAGACGATGCCCTCCTCCACGCCGCGATCGACGAAGCCATCACCCGCAAACCCAAAGGCCACGATTTCATCATCGACCGCACGCATAACCGCCCGGCGGTGGCGCGCCATATGAGTGTCACCGGTGGGTGAAAAATAGGGCGGTACGCCTGCCCCACCCACCCCCTCTCATTCCTGTGCTCGTCACAGGAATCCAGTGCGCCCAAGTCCTTGGGCGCGGAAAACGCCCTTGCCAGTACGGAAGTCATTCACGGCGCGGACACGCCGTGGCTGGATTCCTGTGACGAGCACAGGAATGAGGGTGGGTGGGTCGATACCGTCGCCAGATTTTCTGTCGTAGAATGGGGTGAACCTCGCCTGCCGTAGGACCGATCGCTCCCAGCATCGACACAGCGACGCCAACCCATCACCCAGGCTTACGCGCACAAATCGCAAACCGATCCTGCACCATCCGCTCCAGCCCCCGCAAAAACGGCATCTTGCGCGCTTGCGCCCAATGGATGTCGCCGAGCTTGCGATCGACCACAATATCGGTAAAGCCGGCCTCGCGCAGAAGATCGACCACCGCTTCCGCCGGCATTTGCTTCGAGAAATGCACGCGCGAGCGGATCTTCTGGTGCCGCGCCATCATCTCAGGCGACATGTGGCTCGCCGTCGGCTTGCCGGTCACCTCAGTCCAGAGCTTCTGCAGCCCCTTGACCCAGGTCTCCTTGCCCATATTGCCGTCGAGGATCAGCACCTTGCCGCCCGGCTTCAGCACCGCGAACCATTCCTTGAAGGCGGAAGCCGGGTCGACCAGCGTCCAGACGAGATGCCGGTTGGTGATGGCGTCGTAGCTGTCCCTCGGCTCCATCGTGTTTTCGGCATCGCCGGACACGAAGCGGATATCGGTGCCGCGCTTCTTCGCCTTGGCGCGCGCCTGCGCCAACATCGCATCGGACCAGTCAAGGCCGGTGACCTTGAAGCCGGCATCGTTCATCAGATGCGAGATGACGGCGGTGCCGCAGGCGAGATCCAGGGCAGCGCGCCCCTGCCCCTCGCCGAGATGCTTTCGGATCAGTCGCCGCCAGCCCTTTCGCTCCGCCTCCGAAAAAATTTCATGGCCGACACTCTGGTCGAAGGTCGCGGCCCTTTCCGACCAGAAGTCGCGGATTTCGTCGCGGATGGAGTAGTTCGTGTTCATGGAATTCATCATGGGCATCCCGGCCTGGCATCAGTTTGGAAATGCTCTAAAACATATAACTTGATTCATAAAGTCATATTTCTTATGCCTGCGGAAATTATTCAGACCTCGGGGGAATTTCCAGATGAATTTCATGAAAATGCTCGCAGTCTCCGCTGCTGCGGTTGCGAGCCTGATGCCGCTTTCGGCGCTTGCCCAATCCTTCACAATCAAGGACGTGGCCGGCCGCGAAGTGACCTTCGACAAGCCGGTGGAGCGCGTGATCCTTGGGGAAGGCCGCATGCTCTACGCCGTCGCTCCCATCGAGAAGGAAGATCCCTTCGCCAAGATCGTCGGCTGGCGCAACGATCTCTGGACCACCGACAAGGACGGCTTCAACGCCTATGTCGAGAAGTTTCCGAAGGGCAAGGACCTGCCCTTCCTCGGCAACCTCACAGACGGCACGCTGCAGACCGAGACGGTCGTCAAGCTTCATCCCGACGTGCTGCTGCTGCCGATCGGCAACAAGACGGCAGCCGACGAGGTGAAGCTCGAAGAGATGCTTGCCGGCATCGGCGCGAAGATCGTCTATATCGATTTCCGCGAGCACATTCTCACCAACACCGAACCGAGCCTGAAAATCCTCGGCAAGATCTTCGGCCACGAGGACCGCGCCGAAGCGGTCGCCGCCTTCTGGAAAGAGCAGATGGCGCGGGTGACCAACAGACTGAAAGCCGCCAATCCGCCAAAGCCCAATGTCTTCATGTACCGCGCCGCCGGTCTGGTGGAATGCTGCGGCACATTCGGCCCCGACAATTTCGGCCTGATGGTCGATTGGGCCGGTGGCCACAATCTCGGCTCTGATTTCCTCCCCGGTTATACCGGCTCGATCAATGCCGAGCAGGTCGTCGCCTCTAATCCCGACGTCATCGTCGTCACCGGCTCCAACTGGAGCCAGACCAAGGATGCCAAGGACTTCGTGACTGTCGGCCCGAATGCCGCCGCGACCTTCGGCGACAGCCGCAAGGCCCTGATTGCGCTGATGGAAAACCCTGCCTTCACCGGCTCCCGGGCCGTCGCCGGCGGCAATGTCCATGCGATCTGGCACCAGTTCTACACCAGCCCCTACCAGTTCGTCGCCGTCCAGCAACTGGCCAAATGGTTCCACCCGAACCTCTTTGCCGATCTCGATCCGGATGCCACCTTCAAGGAATTCCACGAAAAATTCCTGCCGGTCGCCTATCAGCCGGGCTACTGGGTCGACGCCAAGGCGGGTGAGTAATTCAGCGATGGCCGAGATCGCCGCACTATCGATCGAAGTGGAAGCCGGGAGGGAGCGCTACCGCGCTCTTGCCCGGCGCAAGCTGCTGATCCTTGCCGTCATGACGGCAGCACTCTGCTTGTCTTTTGCCGTCGATCTCGCCTGGGGGCCGGCTCGCTACAGCCTCAGTGAGGTCGTCGCCGCTCTCTTCGATCCGTCTTCCGTCTCGGATCAGGTGCGGGCCGTCGTCTGGAACATCCGCATGCCGGTTGCCGTGATGGCGATCGTGGTCGGTGCGGCGCTCTCCGTCGCCGGCGCGCAGATGCAGACGATCCTCGCCAATCCGCTCGCCAGCCCCTTCACGCTCGGCATCTCGGCGGCAGCAAGCTTCGGCGCCGCCCTTGCAATCGTCACCAGCGTTCCGCTTCTGCCTGTGGCCGCTGGCCTGCTCGTGCCGGTCAATGCCTTCGTCATGGCGCTGATCGCCACCCTCTTCATTCATTTCATCTCGCAGGCCCGCGGCGCCTCGGTGCAGACGGTGGTGCTACTCGGCATCGCGCTTGTTTTCACCTTCAATGCAGCTCTCGCATTCCTGCAATATCTCGCCTCCGAACAGGCGCTGTCGGCGGTGGTCTTCTGGACGATGGGCAGCCTCACCAAGGCCACCTGGCCGAAGATCTGGGTGACGCTCGCCGTTCTGCTCGCCGCACTTCCGCTCTTTGCCCGCAATGCCTGGGCGCTGACAGCCATCCGCCTCGGCGAGGACAAGGCCGCAAGCTTCGGCGTCAATGTCCGCCGCATCCGGCTGGAAACCATGCTCGTCATCTCGCTGCTTGCCGCGGTCCCCGTGAGCTTCGTTGGCACGATCGGTTTCGTCGGCCTCGTCGGGCCGCATATCGCGCGCATGATCCTCGGCGAGGACCAGCGCTTCTTCCTGCCGGGTTCGATCCTCTCAGGCGCCCTGCTGCTTTCGCTGACCTCGATCGTCTCGAAGTCGATCATCCCAGGCGTCGTCTTCCCGATCGGCATCATCACGGCGCTCGTCGGCGTGCCCTTCTTCTTCTCGCTCATCCTCTCGAACAGGAGCCGATCGTGGTAGCGCTTCAATTGCAGTCGGTCGGCGCCTATCACGGCCGCAAGCTCTTCGTCGAGAACGTGACAACGCCGGTGATGACATCAGGCGAGGTCGTCGCGGTGATCGGCCCGAACGCCGCCGGCAAGTCGACGCTCTTCAAGCGCATCACCGGCCTGCTGAAGGGTCCGGGCCATGTCGTCGTCGAAGGCTCGAAGGCGAAGAATGCCATCAGCTACATGCCGCAGGATACGTCGGCGAATGCGGTGCTGACCGTCTACGAATCCATCCTGCTCGCCCGCAAGCAGGGTCAGTCCTGGGCGGTCGGCGACAGCGACCTGCACTTCATCGACGAGATCATGAGGGCGCTTGATATCACCGCCATCGCCTTCCGCGATCTCGGCGCGCTGTCCGGCGGCCAGCGCCAACTCGTCTCGATCGCCCAGGCGCTCGTCCGCGAGCCCGAAATCATGCTGATGGACGAACCAACCAGCGCGCTCGACCTCCACCGCCAGGTCGAAGTCCTCGATTTCATGCGCCGCCAGGCCCGCGCCAAAGGCATGCTCGTCCTGATCGCCATCCACGACCTCAACCAGGCCCTGCGCTTCGCCGACAAAGTCCTCGTCATCGCCAACGGCCGCATGCGCGCCTGCGGCGCCCCGGGGGATGTCGTCACCGCCGAGATGCTGCGGGAGATCTACAGGGTCGAGGCCCGGGTGGAGAAATGCTCGCTGGACCACAACCATGTAATTGTGGATGGGACGGCGCATTGAGGTTGGGCCTGATCACGTCACAGGCACACAGCCCATCACCCGCCTATGTTCGGCTGATCGACACCCCGCCATCCGCCAGCATCGCCGTCCCCGTCACGAAACTCGACAGGTCGGATGCCAGGAACAACGCCGCATTGGCGATCTCTTCCGGTTGCGCCATGCGTTTCAGCGCATGCAGACCGTTCACGAAGGCAAGCAGCTCCGGCGTGGCATCAGGCGCGTTGGTGATACTGGCGGGCGTGTCGGTGCCGCCGGGGAGCAGGGCGTTGACGCGGATGTTCCTGGAAGCGAGTTCGACGGCGAGCACCTGCACGAGACCGATCAACCCCGCCTTGCTGGCCGCATAGGCGCCCATGCCGGGCATGCCGGCGGTGTAGCCGACGAAGGTGGAGGTGAAGATCAGCGACCCGCCGCCCTCTCCCATCGCCGCCGACTGGTGCTTGGCCCCGAGGAAGGCGGCGGTCAGATTGATCTCGATCGTCTCGCGCCAGCCCTCGAGCGACAAGCCGGCGACCGGGCCCATCTCACCGAGGACGCCGGCATTGTTGAAGGCGATGTCGAGCCTGCCGAAGCGCGAGACCGCCGTCTCGACCAGCCGTTCCTGCAGCGACTCGTCCGTAATGTCGCCTGATATGGCGATGGCCCGTCCGCCGTCCGCCTCGATTTCGGCGACGACGGCGTCGAGCGCGTGCTGTCGCCGGCCATTAATCACGAGCTTTGCACCTTGCCGTGCAAAAACCTTCGCCGCCGCGCGGCCGATGCCGGAACTTGCGCCGGTGACGATTGCGATCTTGTCGTTCAGAAGTGTCATGTCCGTTTCTCCTCTGTTGTCGAGGCATCTCAGATCTCAGACAAGCCATGATGCAGCCACCCGTTTCCCGCGCGGCAACAGAAAATCCACCTGTAGACGATGATTTCCGCCGGCGATCCGCCCGCGGCCGACAGAGGTCGAAAGCCTCCATCGCCACGTCGGGAAATATCGAATTCTCTTTGTAAAACGGTGACTTGCCGCAATCCCAGCCGGCACGCCTGCCGTAACGTCAGCGCCATTGTGCGTTGCATCATCGATTTATCCCGGGTGTGACATTCATTCGATTCCCTTCATGTATCTTCCCGACTAAGAAGGGGCGCACAGGTAACGGGAATCTCTTCATGCCGCGGTCACGCAATACTGAGGGCGCCATCTATATGAGCATGGCGATGGCCGGCTTTTCCGCGAGCGACGCTCTCTCCAAATCGGTGGTTGCCCATATGAACGCCGGCGAGATCATGTTCCTGCGCGGCCTCTTCACCAGCTTGCTCGTCTATCTGATCGCCCGGCAGATGGGCGCGTTGCGCTCCTGGCGCACCGTGCTGAAGCCGATCATCCTCCTCAGGATCATCTGCGAGATGCTGTCGGCCGTCACTTACATTACCGCCCTCGGCATGATGCCGATCGCCAATGCCTCGGCAATCCTGCAGTCGCTGCCGCTGGTCGTCACCTTCGGCGCCGCGCTGTTCTTCAGCGAGCCCGTGGGCTGGCGGCGCTGGTCGGCGATTCTCGTCGGCCTCGTCGGCGTGATGATCATCATCCGCCCCGGCCCGGAAGGCTTCACCGCCGCCGCCCTCCTCTGCGTTGCCGCGGTGCTGACGACGGCCGGCCGCGACCTCGCCACCCGATCGATCGACCCGGAGATTCCCTCGCTGATGATCACCGTCATCACCGCGACCTCCATCTCCTTCTTCGGCGCCTTGCTCATCCCCGTGCTCGGCGGCTGGCAGCCGGTCAGCGCCACCTCGCTCGGGCATCTCCTGCTCGCCTCGGTGCTGGTGCTCGTCGGCTATCAGTCGGTCATCCTCGCCATGCGAACCGGCGAAATCTCCTTCGTCGCGCCCTTCCGCTATACCAGCCTGATCTTCTCCTCGCTGCTCGGCTTTTTCTTCTTCGCCGAGGTTCCCGACGGCTGGACGCTCGTCGGCGCCGCAATCGTCATCGCCTCCGGCCTCTATACGTTCTATCGTGAGGCCAAGCGCCGCGTGTCGCCGATTGCGCAGGAATCGGCACCCCGCGCGCCGGTCTGACGAAGGTTCCGAGGCAGGACGATGGCTGAATTCTCGCTCGACAGGTCCGATATAGCAGGCGTGGTGCTCGCCGGCGGCCGTTCGCAGCGCATGGGCCGCGACAAGGCCGGCGTGATGCTCGGGGCCGAAAGCCTGCTCCACCATGTGCTCGACCGGCTCTCGCCGCAGGTTTTTTCCGTTGCCGTCAATGCCGATGCCACAGCCGAAAACGTGCCCGCCATTCCAGACCGTATTCCCGGCAAGGCCGGGCCGATGGCCGGCATCCATGCGGCCATGACCTATGCCGCCGGCCTTCCCAAGGTCAGCCATGTCGTCACCGTCTCGGTCGATTGCCCGTTCTTCCCGGCCGATCTCGTCGCCCGGCTGGCGGCGGCCGTCGAGCGCCCGTCGCAGATCGCCATTGCGGCCTCCGAGGGCCGCAGCCATCCCGTCTTCGGTCTCTGGCCGGTGACGCTCGCCGCCGATCTCGAAGCCTGGATCGCCACCGATGAAAAGCGCCGCGTGCGCGACTTCCTGTTACGACATGACGTAACGGAAGTGTCGTTTCCGCTGCATCCGACCCGCGCCAGTCTGCTCGACCCTTTCTTCAACATCAACACGCCTGATGATCTCGTCGTGGCGGAACGCTGGCTGGAGGCCCTACGCGCATGACCGCACCGAAAGTCTTCGGCATCGCCGGCTGGAAAAATTCAGGCAAGACCGGGCTCGCCGTCCGACTGGTGACCGAGTTCACCAGCCGCGGCTACAGGATCTCGACGATCAAGCATGCCCATCATGATTTCGACATCGACAAGGTCGGGGCCGACAGCTACCGCCATCGCCAGGCCGGCGCCCATGAAGTCACCATCGTCTCCGGCACCCGCTACGCCATCATGCACGAACTCCGCGGCGCCCCCGAACCCGAATTCGAGGAAATCCTCGCCCGCCTCGCCCCCTGCGATCTCGTGTTGATCGAAGGTTACAAGCGTGAGCCGATCCCCAAGATCGAGGCACGTCGCCTCGAGGCCGCAAACCGCGAACCGCTGGCACCAAGCGATCCCCACATCGCCGCCATCGCCGCCGATCATCCCGTTACGGACACCACCCTGCCGGTCTTCGACCTTGATGACACCAAAGCCATCGCCGATTTCATCGCTGATATCGTCGGGCTTGATGTGACGGGATAGGCAGTCCCGAACGAACCCTCCACTGGTATGACAGGGAGCAAATGTTCCCGCCTATGTCCCCTCCCGGCTTTGCCGGTAGGCGGATGAGAGACTGAGCGCCGGCCGGGGGTAACGAACGTTCCAGAAGCATTCGTGAGCTCCGCTCATAAGTGCATGCCGTTTCCACCCGCTATTCAAAGAACAGTAACGAACCTACTCTCCGCCGCTCTCGCACCCGGCCGGGAATGCAAAAGCGACGCCTTGGAAACAGCGATCGCCTTCGTCTAAAAAACCGAGCGTTTTGGCTGCGCGCGACTGCTCACTCCCATCACAATCGGAGCACCCGTGGACCAGAATATCGACAGCATTTCCCAGCCGCGCCAGGAAGTCATGAAAACCGATCTTCGGCTTCTGGTCGTTCTCAGCACGCTGATGGCCTTCGCGGCGATCTCTACCGACCTCTATCTGCCGGCGCTGCCACGGATGAGTGCCGCGCTTGGCGCAAGCCAGGGCACGCTCGAACTCACCATCACCGGATATCTTATCGGCTTCACCCTCGGCCAGTTGTTCTGGGGACCGGTCGGCGATCGCTATGGCCGTCGCGGACCGGTCGCGCTCGGCTTGATCGTCTTCGTGATCGGCTCGGCCGGCTGCGCCCTGTCGACGGATGCGTGGCAATTGATCGGCTGGCGGGTCGTCCAGGCGCTCGGCGCCTGCGCCAGTGTCGTGCTCGCTCGGGCGATTGTGCGGGACCTTTTCGAGCGCGATCGCGCCGCCAGGCTGCTTTCGACACTGATGACGATCATGGCGATTGCGCCGCTGCTCGGGCCGAGCGTCGGCGCGCTGATCCTGAAAGTCGCATCATGGCAGGCCATATTCTGGACGCTGGTGCTGATCGGCCTGGCGACGCTTGCCGCTCTCTCCACGCTCCAGGAAACGCTGCCGCCGGAAAGGCGCAACACCGAGCCGCTCAGTCGTGCATTCCTGGGTTATACCTCGCTGCTTGGAAATCGCCGGCTTCTTGGCTATGCAGGCGCGGTCGGCTTCTTCTACAGCGGCGTCTTTGCCTATATCGCCGGCTCGCCCTTCGCCTATATCGACTATCATCGCCTCTCGCCGCAGCTTTACGGCGTGCTGTTTGCGGTCGGCATCATCGGGCTGATGGTCTCGAACACGGTCAATGCACGGCTGGTGACGCGCTTCGGCAGCGACCGGCTGCTGCTCATCGGAACGATCGGAGCGGCACTCGCCGGCGTGATCGTGGCGCTGGTGGGCGCAACGGACTTTGCCGGTCTCTTCGGCCTTGCTGCGGCGCTCTGCCTTTACGTCGCCATGAACGGTTTCATCGCCGCCAACGCCATCTCCGGCGCGCTTGTGGATTTCCCCAAGCGCGCCGGCGCCGTATCGGCATTGCTCGGCGCCATCCAGTATGGCAGCGGGATCATCGGCTCGGCCGTATCAAGCACCTTCGCCGACGGTACACCCTGGCCGATGGCATGGGTCATCGCCCTTTCCGGCATCGGAAGCCTGCTGAGCATGCGGCTTATCACGAGCCGCCCCAAAACAGCGAGCCGCTATCCCCGATAGCGAAGCGCGTTGACGATGAGGGCGAAGGCCGGTGAGGCATGCCGGCGGCTTGGATAGTAGAGATGGTAACCTGAAAATGGCGGACACCAGTCCTCGAGAACGCGCACCAGCCGCCCATCGGCAAGATGCGCCTCGACAAGATCCTCCGCAGGTAGGCAATCCCCATCCCGGCCAGCACCGCGTTCAGCCGCAGCGCTATATTGTTAAACACCAACTGTCCTTCGACGCGAACATTCAGCTCGCGCCCATCCTTCTCGAACTCCCAGACGTAGACGCCGCCATAAGTCGGCAGACGCAGATTGATGCAATTGTGATCCGTGAGGTCCTGGGGTGTCAGAGGCTTCGGCCTTCCGTCGAAATAGGCGGGAGCGCCGACCACAGCCATGCGCATATCGGGGCCGATACGCACCGCGATCATATCCTTCGCCACCTGTTCGCCCAGCCTTACACCGGCGTCGTAGCGCTCCGCGACGATATCGGTCAGACCGTAGTCAACGACGATCTCGACCTTGACATCGGGATATTCAGGCAGGAGCTTTTCCAGGGCGGGCCACAGAACGGAATTGGCCGCATGCTCGCCGGCATTGATGCGGATGGTGCCGGCCGGCTTCTCCCGGAAGGCGCTCAAGGCGGCCAGCTCGCTCTCGATCTCGTCGAAGCGTGGGCCGATCGAGACGAGCAGGCGTTCGCCGGCCTCCGTCGGCGAGACACTGCGCGTCGTGCGTGTCAAGAGGCGCAGTCCAAGCCGCTCTTCAAGCCCCCGAATTGTGTGGCTGAGCGCCGATTGGGAAACACCGAGCTTTGCTGCCGCCTTGGTGAAACTCTGCTCGCGCGCAACGGCAAGGAAGGCAATGAGGTCGTTGACGGACGAACGCGGCATTCATGAATCCCTCTCATAGGTTCTTGCCGTTTATACCATCTAATCGAAATCGAGCCCACGCGCTAAATACGCTGTCATGACGGGCGGACGTGTCCTGCCCGGGCGGACATGCCCGCCCAATCGGACGCGTCCGCGCCGCGCGACATTTGAAAGGACGACACATGGACATCAAGCGAAGCGGCTCGCAGCCTTCGGCCAAGGGATCGGCAGACTGGTTCACCGGCAGCGTGCGTGTCGACCCGCTGTTTCAGGTGACCGGTCCGGCCCGCGCGGCCGGTGCCAGCGTCACCTTCGAGCCCGGCGCCCGCACCGCCTGGCACACCCATCCCCTTGGCCAGACGCTGATCGTCACATCGGGTTGCGGCCGCGTCCAGCGCGAAGGCGGCCCCGTCGAGGAGATCCGCGCCGGAGACGTCATCCGGTTTGAACCGGGCGAACGCCATTGGCACGGCGCAGCGCCGACGACGGCGATGACCCATATCGCCATCCAGGAACAGCTCGACGGCAAGGTCGTCACCTGGATGGAACATGTCACCGACACTCAATACCAAGGTTAGAAAAGGAAGCGGCAATGCAGAAGCGTGAACTCGGAAGGAGCGGACTTCAAGTCTCGGCCATCGGCCTCGGCTGCATGGGGCTGAGTTACGGTTACGGGCCGGCGACCGGTGTTCAGGAAGCCATTGCGCTGATCCGCCAGGCCTTCGAACGCGGCGTCACTTTCTTCGACACGGCCGAGGCCTATGGCCCCTACAAGAACGAAGAGCTTCTGGGAGAGGCACTTGCCCCCTTCCGTGATGAGGTAGTGGTCGCCACGAAATTCGGCTTCAACTTCGATGCCAATGGCGGCCAGAGCGGCATGAATAGCCGGCCGGAACAGATCCGCGCGGTTGCCGATCAGGCGCTGAAGCGCTTGAAGACCGATGTCATCGATCTGTTCTATCAGCACCGTGTCGATCCGGATGTTCCGATCGAGGACGTCGCGGGCACGGTTAAGGCGCTGATCACAGAAGGCAAGGTCCGGCATTTCGGTCTCTCGGAAGCAGGCGTGCAGACGATCCGCCGCGCCCATGCCGTTCAGCCGGTGACGGCGCTGCAGAGCGAATATTCGCTGTGGTGGCGCGAACCGGAACAGGAAATCCTGCCGGTACTCGAAGAACTCGGCATCGGTTTCGTTCCCTTCAGCCCGCTCGGCAAGGGCTTCCTCACCGGAGCGATCAACGAGACGACCACCTTCGACAGCAAGGATTTCCGCAACATCGTGCCGCGCTTTTCGCAAGAAGCGCGAAAGGCCAACCAAGCCCTCGTCGATCTCCTGGCGGAAATCGCCACGCGCAAGCGGGCCACCTCCGCCCAGATCGCGCTGGCATGGCTGCTGGCGCAGAAGCCCTGGATCGTGCCGATCCCCGGCACCACCAAACTGCATCGCCTGGAGGAGAACATTCGTGCCGCCGAAGTCGAACTGACGGCCAATGACCTCGCCAGCATCGAAAGCGCGCTCGCCACGATCAAGGTGGAAGGCGATCGTTATCCCGCGCATTTGCAGGCAAGGGTCAATCGTTGATAAAGGAAGCGGCCGCCGTCATTTGCGGCCGCTTCTTCACCGGTCGCATTATTTCCTGGGGGCCGGCGCGTTCTCCTGAAAAGCCGGTATCGTCTCGAGCTTCGCGACGATCTCCGCGATATGAGGCCACCTTGCGAGATCGAAGCCCAGCCGCCGGGCGCTGATCGCCTGCGGGAAGAGGAAGATGTCGGCAATGCCGGGCCGGTCGCCGACGGCATAAGCCCCTTGCCTGCGGCCGGCGATCATCGTCTCGACCGCGGCCATGCCCTCGCCGACCCAGTGACGGCTCCAGGCGGCAATGGCATCGGCATCGGCCTGGAAGGCGGCGCGCAGATGCAGGCCGATCCGCGGCGGCAGCAGCGCGTGGATCTCGGCGGCGATTGCCAGCGCGATGGAGCGGGCATGCGCCCTGTCTTCAGCCGTATCGGGCAGCAGCGGCGGCTCAGGCTGAACCTCATCGAGATATTCGACGATCGCCAGCGACTGGGTGATGAGCACGCCGCCATCCGTCAGCAAGGCCGGCACTAGCCCCTGCGGGTTGACGCTGCGATATCCGGCCTGCCGGCTCTCGGCCTCTTCGCCGAGAATGGTGACCGGCAGCACTTCCGCCGTCAGTCCCTTCAGCGCAAGCGCGATCCGGACTCTCGATGTCGCCGAGGAAATTTCGTTCTGATAGAGTTTCACAGTCTTTCTCCCAGATAGTCCCGAAGGAGCGGCTGCCCGTCCGGGGAAGACGTTGCCGAGGCCGCCGTCACGAGGCCCGTAAGCGGCGAAGGCTCTAGCGAGCTTATGTCGTAGATGCAGGGGGCGGCGAAAACCGCCGCTCCAAGAATGCAGATGATCATCAATCTCATCAAATCCTCCATTGCGAGGCCAGACCAGCCTCGCCATCCATCAGACAACAGTCAATTCGACCTGGATATTGCCGCGCGTCGCCTTCGAATAGGGGCAGGTCCGGTGCGCCTCATCTACCAGCGCCTTTGCAACATCCCCTTCGATACCGGGCAGGCTAACCTTGAGCCGGGCCTGCAGGAAATAGTCGCCGTCGGTGGTCCCGAGATCGACTTCGGCATTCACAGCAGTTTCCGCCGAAAGCCTGATCTTCAGCTTGCCCGCGGCAATGCCGATCGCGCCGATGAAGCAGGCCGACCAGCCGGCTGCGAAAAGCTGTTCCGGGTTGGTGCCCGGCCGGGTGCTGCCGGGAGGCGAGAGCTTGATATCGAGCTGGCCGTCGTCGCTCTGCGAAGCGCCGTCGCGTCCGCCGGTGGTGCGGGTCTTGCCGGTATAGAGAACCTTGTCGATCTTGGTCATGGAACACTCCTTATTTGCGTCGCTATCAGCGACTGGCCGCGGTCCGCGGCCGGGTTGACGGAGTGTGGTTTGACCCGCTGATATTTCAGGCATGTTTCCGGATTCGGCCGAAATGTCACAAAACGTAGCATCCGGTATCCCAGACATTTTCCCATACAAAACATCGCGAAATTTTCCGGTGGCTCCAGCCATCACCGGATGGTGACCTCAGCCGCCAGCCCGCCGCCGGTGCGATTGTAGAGCCGGAGCGATCCCCCGATCTTGGCCGTCAGTTGCTGGGCGATCGCCAGACCGAGGCCGGTCCCGCCTGTCTCCCGGTTGCGGGATTGCTCGAGCCGGAAGAAAGGCTGCATGGCGGCTTCGAGCATGTCGTCCGGGATTCCCGGCCCGCGATCCATGACGGTGATGACGATATCGTCTGCCGCGCCGCGCCCGACGCTGATTTCGGCGGCGCCGGCAAATTTCAACGCATTGTCGATGAAGTTCGACAGGATGCGGCGAAGGGCATGCGGCTTGGTGATAACAGCGCCTTGCACAAGCCCGACGACTGTGACCGCCTTCCCGATATCCTGGTAGTCGTAGGATATGCTGTCGATGAATGAGGCGAGATCGATGCGGGCGTTCTTTTCGCCGCTGCCGTGAGCGCTGCGCGCATAGGCTATGCCGTCCTGGACGAGGCGCTGGATCTCGCCGAGGTCGTGCACCAGCTTGTCCTTCTCCGGCGAATCCTCGGCCATGTCGGCGCGCAGCCGCATGCGGGTGATGGGCGTCTGCAGGTCATGCGAAATGGCTGCAAGGATCTGAACGCGCTCTTCGAGATAGTGCGCGATCCTTCCCCGCATGGCGTTGAACGCCCTTGCGGCATGCGCGACCTCGCTCGGCCCAGTCTCGCTCAAGGCGGGACCGTCCTTGTTGTTGGGATCGAGCGCATCGGCGGCGGCGGCCAGCTCGCCGAGCGGCCGGATCGCCTGGCGAACCGCAAACCAGGCGCAGAGGACGAGGAGCGCCATCTGCACGGCGAAGACGTAGGGCAGCCAAGCGGCAATCGGCATGACGCCTTTCGGCGTGACGTCGATCGTCAGCGGGCTTCCATCGCTCAGCGTCAGATGCGCTTGCAACCGGCTCACCTCGCCCGGGATCCGTTCGATGCGGATCGGAAAGCGGTGCCCGACCGCCTCCTCTATCTTTCCCAGGATCTCCACCCCCTTGCTCGACGTGTCGGGCACGCCGGGAAGGCCAGGCCCGAGCACGAAGCTGTAATTGCCCCGGCCCAGCCGATCCACCAGATCGACGCGTTGGTCTGGCGCCAGCCGATCGAGAACGGCGATCGACGTTGCGACATCATGCTCCAGCGTGCCGAGCATCACAGCCTTGGCCGACATATAGCGCTCCATGTAGAGCACGCTGAAGGAGAGCCCGTAGGCAAAGGCCAAGCCGATCAAGAGGATGAGAAAGATCCGCGATCGCAGCGTGCTCGGCCACATCAGGCCGGACAAGATGGAAGTCGCCGCCCTCATTGCCGCGGCTCCGAGATTTCGACCGGAACCGAAAACACATAACCTTCGCTGCGCACCGTCTTGATATAGATCGGTTCGCGCGCATCATCCCCCAGCCGTTGCCGCAGTCGGCTGACCAGGAGATCGATCGAGCGATCGAAGAGTTCGGCGTCGCGGCCCTGTGTCAGACTCAGAAGCTGGTCGCGATTGAGCACCCGCTGCGGGTGGTCGATGAAGACGCGAAGCAGGCGGTATTCGGCGCCGCTCAGCGCAATCGCTGTCCCTTCCTTGTCGAGAAGGTGACGGGCGACCGTATCGAGACGCCAGTCGCCGAAGGTCAGCAATTGCCCCGCCTCGCTGATCTGCAAGTTTGGAGGCAGCATGCGCGTGCGCCGCAGCACCGCCTTGATCCGGGCGAGAAGCTCGCGTGCGGCAAAGGGCTTGGCCAGATAGTCGTCGGCGCCCATCTCCAGCCCGAGGATCCGGTCCATCTCGTCGGTGCGGGCCGTCAGCATCAGGATCGGGATCGCCTTGTGCCGACCGGAGCGCAATTCGCGGCACAGCACCAGCCCGTCGTCGCCGGGCATCATCACGTCGAGCACGATCAGGTCGACGGCATTGGCATCCAGAAAACTGCGCATCTGGCGCCCGTCCGCGGCAACGCTGGTTCTCAGGCCGTTCTTCTGCAGATAGCCCGAGACCAATTCGCGGATTTCGCGATCGTCGTCGACGATCAGGACGTGATCGACATGATCCATATTTGCTTATTCCTCAACGATATGGCCGCGCCCATCGCCTCGTTCATAATGTCGAGACGTCAGACGCGACCTACGCATATTCTGTCGGCCCGGGCAACGAGGCTCGACAGCCTGTACCCTGATCAGAAGCGATCGACGTCGATGACCGCCTGCGCAAATGCCTGCGGCGCCTCCTGCGGAAGATTGTGGCCGATGCCGCCGCCGATGGTGCGGTGCTCGTACTTGCCGGAGAACTTTCCGGCATAGGCGGAGGGCTCGGGATGCGGCGCACCGTTTGCATCGCCTTCCATCGTGATGGTCGGCACAGAGATCATCGGCAGTGCGGCGAGCGTCTTCTCATAGGCATCGTATTTGGCCTCGCCCTCGACGAGCCCCAGACGCCAGCGGTAATTATGGATGACGATCTCCACGTGATCGGGATTTTCGAAGGCGGCGGCGGATCTGTCGAAGGTCGCATCGTCGAAGTTCCACTTCGGAGAAGCCGTCTGCCAGATGAGCTTTGCGAAATCATGCCGGTTGGCCTCGTAGCCGAGGCGTCCGCGCTCCGTGGCGAAATAGAACTGGTACCACCAGGCGAGTTCGACCTTCGGCGGAAGCGGCTTCTTGTTGGCCTCCTGGCTGCCGATCAGGTAGCCGCTCACCGACACCATCGCCTTGCAGCGCTCCGGCCAGAGGGCGGCCATGATATTGGCCGTCCGTCCGCCCCAGTCGTAGCCGGCAATCACGGCCTTCTCGATGTCGAGCGCGTCGAGCAGGGCGATCATATCGGCGGCAAGCGCTGACGGCTGGCCATTGCGGGGCGTGTTGTCATCGAGAAACCGCGTCGTGCCGTAGCCGCGCAGATAAGGCACGATTACCCTGTAGCCGGCCGAAGCAAGCAAAGGTGCGACGTCGACGAAGCTGTAGATGTCATAGGGCCAGCCGTGGAGCAGTAACACGACCGGGCCGTCCGCCTTCCCCGCTTCCGCATAACCGATATCGAGCACGTCGGTTTTGATCTGCTTCAGCGCTTCGAACGACGTGTTGGTTCCGGCTTTCACATCAGGCAGCGATGCGGCAGGCGCCGACTGCGCGGCGGCCGTGCCGGCAACGCCGAATTCGACGGCCGCAAGCGCGATTGCCGTCATGCCGAAGAAGCGGCGGCGAGGAAGGTTGATTTGCTCTGACATCGGTCTCTCCTGTCGAATGAATTACGCTGCTTAAAAGACGTTCCGCTTGTATCACCCGTATGTCGCACGCGGCCGGTTTTTGAATGCGGATGTAGCTTTCGGCGGCCGGGATACATTCTGATACAATCGCCCTGCCCCGGCAAAGCATCGTGTCGGCTGCAACCGTTTTCGTCATTGCCGGCTGCCAGAGCCGCAGTTTGTATCGCTTTGTATCGGCCGCCTCCGGCCGCAATAGTTCGATACATTTTCCCGCAAAACCGGACACACCGCGGATACGTCCACTGGACTACATCGGCATCGTTCCTGGTTCAGGCCCATCGCCGTCCGGAGCCCGATCAATCGGTTTCAAAGGAAACGATGATGACACTTCTGATCATTGCTTATCTCGGAGGCGCGCTGACCATCCTCAGCCCCTGCATCCTCCCCATCCTCCCCTTCGTCTTCGCCCGCGCCGGACAGCCCTTCCTCAAGAGCACGCTGCCGATGCTGGCGGGCATGGCCGCTACCTTCGCGCTCGTCGCCACGCTTGCCGCGGTGGGCGGCAGTTGGGCGATCCGCGCCAATGAATATGGCCGCCTTGCCGCGATCGTCCTGCTTGCGCTCTTCGGCGCAAGCCTGCTGTCGTCGCGCTTCGCAAGCACGCTTGCCCGCCCGATCGTCGATCTCGGAAACAATCTGGTGAACGCCAGCGGCGGCGGACGCACCGCGCCGACTGTCAGAAGCGCGCTCATCCTCGGCGTCGCCACCGGGCTACTCTGGGCGCCCTGCGCCGGACCGATCCTCGGCCTCGTTTTGACGGGCGCCGCTTTGCAGGGCGCCAACCTGCAAACAACCTTCCTATTGATCGCCTATGCCGCAGGTGCCGCAACCTCTCTTGCCGCCGCCCTGCTTGTCGGCGGAAAGATTTTCGCCGCCATGAAGCGTTCTCTCGGCCTCGGCGACCGGATCCGCCAGGTGCTCGGCGCGGCCGTGCTGGCAGGCGTCGCCGTCATCGCACTCGGCCTCGACACCAGCCTGCTGGCCCGCCTCTCCTATGCCAGCACCGCGTCCCTGGAACAGGCCGTGCTCGACCGGCTGCATGCAAAGCCCCTCGGCGGCGTCTCGTCGGAAGTGGCGAGCAACGATGCCGTGATCGCCGCAGCAGATGCGAAGAGGCCGTTCCGCAGCGATCTGCCGGTCGAAGGCTATGCGCCTTCGCTCGACGGCGCGGTCGAGTGGTTGAACTCGAAGCCGCTGACCACGGAGCAGTTGCGCGGCAAGGTCGTGCTCGTCGATTTCTGGACCTATTCCTGCATCAACTGCATTCGCACCATTCCCTATGTCAGGGCCTGGGCGGAGAAATATGCCGATCAGGGCCTTGTCGTCATCGGCGTGCACGCCCCGGAATTTGCCTTCGAAAAGAAGATCGACAACGTCAAGAAGGCGGTCGGCGATTTCAAGATCGGCTATCCCGTCGCGATCGACAATGACTACAAAATCTGGCGCGCCTTCGAGAACAGCTACTGGCCTGCCGCCTACCTGGTCGATGCCAAGGGCCAGATCCGCTACCAACATTTCGGCGAAGGCAACTATAGCAACACCGAGAAGGCCATCCAGGATCTGTTGCGCGAGGCCGGCAGTGAAATGTCGGCTAGCGCGACGGTTGCCCCCGACGCCAAGGGCGTAGAAGCCGGTCCTGATCTCAGCAATATCCGGTCGGGCGAGACCTATCTCGGCTACGAACAGGCCGCGAATTTCGCCTCTCCCGAACGGCTGCAGGCCGATACGCCCCAGAACTATTCGATCGGCGAACCGGGTCTCAACGGATGGGGCCTGTCGGGAAGCTGGACTGTCGGCCGGGACCAGGCGACACTTGACCAGCCGGGCGGCGGCATCACCTATCGCTTCAGCGCCCGCGACCTGCATCTCGTTCTGGGACCTGGCGACGACGGCAAACCGGTCCGCTTCCAGGTGAAGATCGACGGCAAGGCTCCAGGCGCGGACCACGGCTCAGACATCGATGCCGACGGCAACGGCACGGTGACCGCGACAAGACTTTACCAGCTGGTGCGCCAGTCCGGCACTGTCGCGGCCCGCAACTTCGAAATCCGCTTCCTCGATCCCGGCGTCCAGGCCTACGCCTTCACGTTCGGCTGAACCCGAAACGCATCAATACCAATCCCAACCAAAGGAGTGATACCATGAACAGACGTCCCATTCTCATCGCAGCCCTTTCCCTTGCCGCCAGTGCCGTCGCATTTGCCGCCGAGGCTGCCCCGGTCAAGAACATCGTGATCGTCCATGGCGCACTCGCCGACGGCTCCGGATGGCGTGGGGTGACGGAGATCCTTCAGAAGCGCGGTTTCCAGGTCACGATCGTCCAAGAGCCCATCACGTCGCTCGACGATGATGTCGCCGCGACAAAGCGCGTTCTCGACCTCCAGGAAGGACCGAGCTTGCTCGTCGGGCATAGCTATGGCGGCATGGTGATCACGCAGGCGGGTAACGATCCCGCCGTCGCGGGCCTCGTCTATGTCGCGGCCTTCCAGCCCGACAAGGGCGAAAGCCTGCTGAGCCTCGCGAGCACGAAGCCCGCCGGCAGCATGGACATAAAGGAAACGAAGGACGGCAAGTACCTCTATCTCGATCCCGGCGCCTTTCCGGCCGATTTCGCAGCCGACCTTCCGAAAGCCGAAGCAGATTTCCTGGCAAGGTCGCAGGTCTTTGCTTCCAAGGAGGCCTTCTCCGCCAAGATCACGGAACCGGCATGGCGGACCAAGCCTAGCTGGTCGATCGTCGCCACCCAAGACCGCGCCATAAACCCCGACCTGGAGCGCGACATGGCAAAACGCGCTGGCAGCCAGGTGACCGAAATCAAGGCCAGCCACGCCGTCTTCGCCTCTCAACCGGAAAAGGTCGCCGACATCATCGAAAAGGCTGCCCAAAAAGCCGGCGAGTAGAACCGCAAGACGGAGCTACGCTCCTTTCAGACCACCCAATAAAAGCAAACGGCGCCCCCAACAATAGAGGGGCGCCGTATCATTAGCGGTTCGAAGCCACCGGCCGGACAAGCGCAGTGACGCGGCGGATGGTGACGCGGCGGTTTTCCTGTTCGGGACCTGCCGTGTTGACCTTCAGATAGCGCTCGCCGTAGCCCTGCGTCGCCAGGTTCTCCGGCGGGATGCCGTAGACGTCTGTGAGCACATTGGCGACCGATTCCGCGCGCTGGTCGGAGAGAACCAGATTGCTCTGTTCGGAGCCGACGGCATCCGTATGACCCTCGATCAGGAAGGTCTCGCTCGGATCCTTCTTCAGCACCTGGCTGATCGCGTCGGCGACCTTGCGCAGCGTACGCGCCTGGGTCATCGGGATGTCGGCGCTGCCAGTGGCAAAGGTGATCGTGTCGAGGTCGATACGGCGCACCTTGTCGCGGATACGGGCCGAATACTTCACCTCGTCAAGCGAATAGACGCGCTCCACCGGCTCGACGGGCGGCTCGCTCAGGAACTCATAATAGTCCCGGTTCGGGTCACTGCGAGTGTCGATGATATAGTCATCGAGCGGTACGCGCAGGCGCATCGGCGGCAGGTCGGCGCCCGGATCCTCGAAATAGTCGCGGTCCGGATCGTTGTAGAGTTCCGGCGAATAATAGAGCACGTCCTCGCGTCCGCGGGCATCGACGCGCGACCGCTGGATGATGTCGCCGTAACGGTTGCGGATCGTGACGATGCGATAGCCTTCCGGCCGCATGATCGTCTCGCGATAACGGTCGCCAGAAAGCTCTTCATAGGTCGGCCGTTCGCCATCGCGCAGGAACCGCCTATCGTCGTCGCCGCGCACGATCACCTGATTGTTGTACTGGATGATCACGCGGTTGTCTTCGGTGTGGTTGTCGATGCGCACCTCGTTCGGACGGGTAAATTGCGGTCGCTCGTCGAGCCTCGTGCCCTTCTCGCTGGTCACCGCCTCGATCTTGACTGCGGGCGCCGCTACGCCACCGGTGACGGCCTGCGCCTCGGCATCGGAGGTCGGCACCTTGAAGTCCTTGCTGTCGGCACGCTGTTTGTCGCGGTCGCGGCGGCCTTCGCGGCCCTTGCTGCGATCGGCATCCTTGTCGCTGTCGAGCACGGCGGCGCCATTCTGGACCGGCAGCACGACGGTCTCGCTGCTCTTGGCCGGATCTGCCGCGATCTGCTTACGGCGCTGAAGTTCTTCAGGCGAAACCTTCTCGGGCGCAGGAATAGCCTGCTCCACCTGCTGGCCGCCGCTGGCATTCGGCAGCGGCTGGGCAGTGTCAGTGGCCGGCGCAGCCGGCTGCACACCGGCGGGCTGTGTGCCGGCGGGCTGTTCGCCGGCAGGTTTTGCCGCCGTGCCTTCCTTGGGTTTCTCTACGGGTGCGGCTTCCGGGGTAGCAGCCTTGTCCTGGGTCGCCTTGTCTTGGGTCACCTTGTCTGCAGGCGCCACGGCCTCGCCAGCAGCCGGCTTTTTCTCGGCCGGCGCTTCGGCGGCAGGTTTTGCCTCCGGCTTGGCTTCGGGCTTGGCTTGCTCCTCGGTCGGCGTCACCGCCTCGGGAGCAGCAGTCTCGGCCTTGCCCTTGCCTTTGTCGCGCGGGCGCTGCTTGCCGCCTTCCGGCTTGGCTTCAGGTTTAGCCTGCTCGACCTGCGGCTGGACCTCTTTCGCGGCGGGCTGCTGTTCGGGCTGCGGCTGGGCCTCCTTCGCGGCAGGCTGCTGCTCGGGCTGCGGCTGCGCCTCCGGTTCGGCCTGCTGGGCCTCAGGCTTCTTGTGCTTCTTCGGCTTTTCCTGCGTTACCGGCTGCTCTTCCTGCTGCGGGGCGGCCTCAGGCTTTACCTCGGGCTGGGCCTCCTGTTTGACCTTCCGCTCGGGCTTGCTTTCAGGCTGCTCCACGGGCGCCGCCTTGGGTGCCTCAGCCTTAGGCGCCTCGACCTTGGGTGCCTCAGCCTTGGGTGCCTCGGCCTTCGGCGCTTCCGGCTCCGCCTTCGGCTCAGGCGCAGCGGGCTCCTTCCGCTCGGCCTTGGGCTTTTCCGCGGGCGCTTCCTTCTGCGCCGGCTGTTCGGCGGCAGGCGCCTTTTCGGCCGGGGCTTCCTCCTGCTCCTTGTGCTTTTTCTTCTTCAGCAGCTCTTCATCGGAAGGCGCATCCTGCGCCACTTCGGCTGGCGCATCTTGCGCCACCTCGAAGCTTCCCTGTTCGACTTGCCGCACGGCCGCAGCCTGCGTCTCAACGCCGCGCACGGCGGCCATCGCCGCTGCCGGCTGCAAAGCCAGCGAGAGGGAAAGCAGCGGAAAAGCCGCGCTTGCGAACAATCTTGATTTCATGCCCATCGGGTATCCTCGATCCTGTTTGAGCTTCCTGAAGGCCAACAGGCCCCGGTTTCGCCCCTAGCTTTGCATTGAGGCGAAACGGCGAAATGGCAATCGCCAAACCGCCGATTTGTTCCCGTTCTAGGAATTCGGGGATTAACCTCGCGTGAATGTTGCAGTCTGCCGGCGTTCATCTCGCCCGCTGTTTGCACCGCAAATTGCGCGGGAATTTCTGTTGCAATTCCACCAAAAAAAGTTTGATTATCAAGGCAAGGCGGTGTTCGTCACCGTTGAACAGCAGCCGTCAGCCCAAGAGAAAAAAGCGCGACGGCTACCAACAGAGAGGATCCTCATGCACATCTCCACCCGTATCTTCGCGGCAGCCTCGCTCGCAGCGATGTCTCTCTTTGCCGGATCGGCCATGGCCGACGGCGAAAAATATGTGATCGGCACCGATTCGACCTATCCGCCCTTCGAATTCGTCGACGCGAGCGGCACGATCCAGGGCTTCGACATCGATATCACCAAGGCGCTCTGTGCCGAAATGAAGGCCGAATGCACTTTCGTCAGCACCGACTGGGACGGCATCATCCCGGCGCTCAACGCCAAGAAATTCGACATGATCGTCTCGTCCATGTCGATCACGCCTGAGCGTCTCAAGCTCGTCGACTTCTCCAACAAGTACTACAATACCCCGCCGGCCATCGCCGTGCCGAAGGACTCCAAGATCACTGACGTTGCCGGCCTCAAGGGCAAGGTGATCGGCGCGCAGACCTCCACGACGCATGCCAACTACGCCGAAAAGCACCTCGCCGACACCGAACTGAAGCTCTATCCCACGGCTGACGAATACAAGCTCGACGTTTCCAGCGGCCGTGTCGACGCCGTCATCGACGACGTCGTCGTTCTCTCCGAATGGGTCAAGTCCGATGCCGGCGCCTGCTGCAAGATCCTGACGACCCTGCCGGTCGACAAGGAAATCAACGGCAACGGCGCAGGCATCGCCATCCGCAAGGGTGACCCGCTGAAGGAAAAGCTCAACACGGCGATCGCCGCGATCCGCGCCAGCGGCGAGTACAAGAAGATCCAGGACAAGTACTTCGACTTCGACGTTTACGGCGAATAAGAAATTCGGTGTCTGGCCGATGAACGTAATGGCGGGAGGCTTGCTCTTCCGCCATTTTTGTCTGACAAAGGTGGCAAGATCAAAACGGCAAAAGCCGTGAGGGGAATTCTCGCATGGGCGGATTATTTTCCGCGCTTGGCTCCTTCTGGAGCTCACTTGTGCACATATTCGATCCGCTATGCGGGCCCGTCGGCATCTTCACCTGGTTAGGTCAGTCGACGATTCTTGCCTGTGGCGACACCGGCTGGGGCGATGAGATCGCGGTCGGCCTTCAGATCACCGTATCGGTTGCGATCGTCACCCTGCCGATCGGCCTCGTCATCGGATTTCTGGTGGCGCTCGGCCAGCAATCGGAAGAAAAGTCGTTGCGCCTGGCGGCCGGCGTCTACACCACGATCTTTCGCGGGCTGCCGGAGCTTCTGACGCTCTTCATCATCTATTACGGCATGCAGATCCTCATCCAGAATCTGCTGGATTTCGCCGGCTATAGCGGTCCGCCGGTCGAAATCAACGCCTTCCTCGCCGGTGTCATCGCGCTGTCGGTCGTCTTTTCCGCCTATTGCTCGGAAGTGCTGCTCTCGGCCTTCCGCGCCATTCCCAAGGGACAATATGAAGCGGGAGACGCGCTTGGCCTGCATCGCGGCCGCACGCTGCGCCTCATCGTTCTGCCCCAGCTCGTGCGAATTGCCCTGCCCGGTCTGACGAATCTCTGGATGGTGCTGCTGAAGGATACGTCCTATGTGTCGATCATCAGCCTTGCCGATATCCTGCGCCAGACCAGTGTCGCCGTGCGCGTGACCAAGGAACCCTTCTTCTTCTACGGTATCGCCTGCTGTCTCTACCTGGCGCTGGCCATCCTTTCCTCTTTCCTGCTCGTCTATGTCGACCGCTGGGCCAAGCGCTCGGAGGTCCGTCGATGAGCTATGCTGAAACATTGATCCCCCCGCAGCCGGCACCCCGTGCGGTGGCAAAGCCGATGACGGCCTCACGCCTCGCCGGCTATATATTCGTGGCCTTCTGGGCGCTGCTTGCCGCACTCCTGATCTACACCGTCATCAATGGCTGGGATCCGGAGAAATTCACCCGCTACGGGCCGCGTTATCTGCATGGCCTGTGGATGACGCTCAGCATTGTGGGCATTTCGGTCGTCTGCGGCGCCGTGCTGTCTCTGCCGCTCGCCATGGCGCGCATGTCGAAAAATCGCCTGCTGAACTGGCTCGCCTACGGCTACATCTATTTCTTCCGCGGCACGCCGCTGCTGGCCCAGCTCTTCCTGGTCTATTACGGCCTCGGTGCGTTCCGGCCGCAGCTGGAATCGGTCGGTGTCTGGTGGTTCTTCCGCGATGCCTGGTTTTGCGGCGTCTTCGCGATGACCATCAACACCGCGGCCTATCAGGCGGAAATCCTGCGCGGCGCCATCGAAAGCGTGCCGTATGGCCAGCGCGAGGCGGCCGATTCACTCGGCATCCACAGGATCATCGCTTTCCGCAAGATCATCCTGCCGCAGGCCTTCATCGTGGCGTTGCGGCCGTACGGCAACGAGATCATCCTGCTCATCAAGGGCTCGGCGGTCGTCGCCATCATCACCGTGCTCGACCTGATGGGCGAGACGCGCTACGCCTTCTCCCGCACCTTCGACTACCAGACCTATCTCTGGGCGGCGATCTTCTACCTCTCGATCGTCGAGGCGCTGCGCCATCTCTGGGCCTGGATCGAGCGCCGCCTGACCCGGCATCTGAAGCGCTGATGCATGACGCCCAAAAGCGTGTCGCGGTTCGGGATAACGGCGCGCATTATTAGACAAAAGCCGGCTGGCAGCACTCGCCAAGCGATGCTGCCAAGCCATTGAAAACAAAAAGAATATATCCTTTGCAACCTATCTGTTAAGCTTCCGTTAACCACTCGCATGGTTTCATTTCATGTAGCGCTAATAAAAGCGCGAGTGGGAACGAGAAGAAGCTGAATACGATGCACAAGGACATGGAAAAGCAATTGCAGGGCTATGGTCTGACGACGGCCCAGATCCTCTACCACCTGCCGGACCACCCGGCGATTCTGCAGACCTACGTCTGGCAGGATTACGACCTCGCCCCGGACTTTCCCGAGATGCGCGGCTTCCTGAAGTTCTGGCAGGAAAAGCTCGACGGGCCGCTGCATTCGGTGCGCTACGTCCACCGCAAGCTGATCTCGGCAAGCGAGTGGCGGGCGCTGAAGGGCGAATTCATCTTGCACTAGAAAGCGCTGGAGATGTCGTCCGAAAGCCGCTCACACTTTCCGGCATCATGCTCTGATCAGACATGCGCCTCGCCGTGGCCGAATTCGCCTTCGTCGCGATCCGGACGCAGGGCGAAACCGAGCATGCCGAGGTAGAAGACGACGACGATTGCAATGACCGCAAGGCCGGGAAGCGGCCCGAGTACCGCATTGTCGATGACATAGCTCCATGAGTGCGCCTGCAGCGCCAGCACACCCTCCGTCTGCAGTTTCGGCGTCGAGATCTTCAGGCACCAGGCGAGAAACAGGATGAAATACATCCAGCCGTAATTCCGTTTGAGGCGCCGGTGCATCGCTTCGGAATAGCTGAGCAGAAAACGCGGATGACGCAGACTGTTGGCGATCACCCCGGCCCATTCGTTGCCGGCGGCGGCATCGGGCGCCAGGATCTGTGCGAAATAGCAGCGCTCTATCTGCCGGATGCGGGCGCGATAGATATCGAAGAAGCGGTAGCGCCGTGCCTCGATCATCAGAAGCAGCGTCACCAGCATCATCCCGAACAAGAGCACGCCGTGATGCGAGCTCGGCGTCGACAACGATACCGAAAGCAACGCCGCCACCACGGTAATTGCCCAGTTGGACGTCCGGTCGATGCGGTCGCGCCAGCTCGTCATCCGTCCGAGTTCGCCGCGGTAATAATGAATGAGCGTATTGGTGACCTCGCTCGGCGTACCGGGTAGCAGCGAGGTTCGCGCGCCCTCGCTTTCCCTTGCCGATAGCATTCCATCTTGTTCCATTTTCATGGCTTTTCCTCCCTTCGTCTTCTTTTCAGCCATTCTGCGCCTGTCGCCACGCCATTGCAAAACATCGAAAGCCGCCTTAGAGCCATGCCCTGAAACAGAAGGACAATGGACGGCGATGGCAAAGAAGATCGACGAAGAAGCCCTTGGCGAAGCCTATAACCGGGCGCTGGCGCTGGAAAAGGCCGGCGATGTCGACGCGGCGGTGGCAGCCTATGAGGAAGTCCTGGCAATCGATCCCGACGATCACGGCGGTGCCGCCGTGCGCATCGCCGCGATGGGCCGCGGCGAAACCCCGGTCAAGGCGCCCGACGCTTATGTCGAAACCCTGTTCGACCAGCATGCCGAGGTCTTCGAGGATGTGCTCGTCGAGCAGCTCGGCTATCACGTGCCGATGCTGGTGCGTCAGCGCCTGCAGGCGTTGAAACTCGGGCCGTTCAAGCGCCTACTCGATCTCGGCTGCGGCACGGGCCTCACCGGTGGCGCACTGCGCGATCTCTGTGCTGATATGACCGGCATCGATATTTCAGAGAAGATGGTCGAGATCGCTCATGAAAAGGACCTCTACGAGACGCTCTTCGTCGCCGAAGTCGAGGACTTCCTTGAGGACAACGACGAGGAAGCCTTCGACATCATCACCGCCACCGACGTGCTGCCCTATCTCGGCGCGCTCGAACCGCTGTTCTTCGGCGCCGCCGAGAATCTGATGCCGGGCGGCCTCTTCATCTTCTCCTCCGAAACCCTGCCTGAGGAAAGTTTCGCCGGCCGCGCCTACATGGTCGGTCCGCACCAGCGTTTCGCCCATGCCGACGCTTATGTGAGGGAGCGCCTGGCGGCCACAGGTTTCGAACTCTTGGAGATATCGGATATCAACGTGCGCATGGAAGACGGCCAGCCGACGCCCGGCCATCTGGTGTTCGCCCGGCACATCGGCTGACGGCGATACTTGCGCATTCGGCGAAGTATTTGTTGCGCAATATCGGCTGACCTGATACTTAGTTGATCGGTAAAGTTTTTCGCAACAATAGAAAGGTCGCCTGATGTCGCTCGTGTTCTATGGGCATCCGCTTGCCTCCTTCTGCCACAAGGTGCTGATCGCGCTTTATGAAAACGTGACCCCTTTCGAAAACCGCATCGTCGATCTTTCAGATGAGACGTCGCGCGCCGATCTTTTCCGCTTCTGGCCGGTCGGCAAGATGCCGCTGCTCAGGGACGAGGCGCGCGACAGAACCATTCCCGAGACGTCGATCATCATCGAATATCTCGATCACTATTATCCCGGACCGGTGCGTCTGCTGCCGCTGGAAATCGACCGGGCCCTCCAGGTTCGCCTCTGGGACCGCTTCTTCGACCATTATGTCCAGGTGCCGATGCAGGCGCTCGTCAGCAATCGTCGACGCCCTGACGGCACCGCGGACGAGATCGAAATAACGGCCTCCAGAACGACGCTCGCCACCGCCTATGCGATGATCGAAAAGCAGCTGGGCGAAAGCCCTTACATAACGGGCGAGGACTTCACCATGGCTGATTGCGCCGCGGCTCCCGCCCTCTTCTATGCCGAGACGCTTGTTCCGTTTTCTCCAGATCAGCCGAAGCTTCGCGCCTATTACAACAGGCTGCTAGCGCGTCCATCCTTTGCAAGGGTGCTGGATGAGGCCCGCCCCTATTTCAAGTCCTATCCCTACCATGAAAAGCTCCCTGCCCGCTTCCGGGATGCAGCGGAATGATCGAAAGCCAGGTGCATCTCGACCGTATGTTCCACGCGCTTTCCGATCGTAGCCGCCGCGGCATGATCGATCGGCTCGGCCGCGGCCCGGCCTCCGTCACCGAGCTTGCCGCGCCCCTCGCCGTTGCCCTGCCGACGGTGATGAAACATCTGCAGGTACTGGAGGAGAGCGGCCTCGTGCTGTCGGAAAAATCCGGGCGGGTGCGAACCTACCGCCTGCAGCAGGACGCGCTTGCCGCCGTCGAACGCTGGGTGGAGCAGCGAAAGACCCGCTGGACCGCCGCCTTCGACAGAATGGACCAACTTCTCGCCGATGAAACGGAGGCCCTTCCCGAATGACGATACGATCCGCCGAACATACGACCTTCGTCATCGAGCGCCGCTTGAAGGCGCCGGTCGCCCGCGTTTTCCGCGCATGGTCGAGCCCCGAATCCAAGCGCCAATGGTTCGCCTGCCACGGCGACTGGGCGTCGCTGGAATATGCGCTCGATTTTCGTCCCGGCGGCGCGGAGAAGAACTATGTCGCCGATACCGATGGACTGCTGCATGCCTATGACGCGCATTACATCGATATCGTGCCCGATTCCCGCATCATCTATGCCTATGAGATGAAGCTCGGCGAAACCCGCATATCCGCCTCGCTCGCCACCGTCGCCTTCAAAGCCCAACCCGGCGGCGGCACCAGGATGGTCTTCACCGAGCAGGTGGTTTTCCTCGACGGCTACGCCGACAACGGCGCCCGCCTTCAAGGCACCGAGATCGGCCTGAACAATCTCGAACTTTTTCTTGAGCGCGAGACGAGCCCGATTCACTAGGCGATCTGGATCGCCTCAAGTACCGCCTGATTTCTTCCGAGAGCCGGCGCTCCGCACAGACATGTTCAGCGCAACGGCGGCGCGAACAAGTACTTTCAGCGCCTCTTCGTCGATTTTATCACCCTCATGGAAGTCAATGGCACGCCGGGTGTTGCCTTCGAGGCTGGCGTTGAAAAGGCCTGCGGGATCCTCCAGCGATGCTCCCTTGGCGAAGGTCAGCTTTACCGCACTCTTATAGGTTTCGCCGGTACAAATGATGCCGCCGCGCTCCCACACCGGAACCCCTCGCCACTTCCATTCCTCGACGACATCAGGTTCGGCCTGCTTGATGAGCGCTCGGACACGCGCGAGCATTTCGCCGCGCCAATCGCTGAGTTCTTCGATCCTCGCATCGATCAACCGAGAAGGTGAGGCCTCCTCGTTTTCTTCCCCAGTATCGTTCTTCTTCATGGTTGCCGTCGCCTTCTTCATCATTATCTCTCCCATCACTCGGCCTCGACTCTCTCACATCCGTTCGCAAACTGGCTCGCCTGCTCCACCCAGGAGGCTATCTGCGCCTCGTCGAACGGGTCGTCCTCGCGGATATCGAGATAGCGCACTTCCTTCTGTTTGGACGCACCCGGCGGCAGAGGATTGAGTGCTGATCCCTTGAAGAAAGCCACTTTGACGTAGTTCGTGAAGCAATGGATGCCGAGGAACCAGCCCTGCCCTTCCATGCCATAGAAGGGCGAGTTCCATTTGACCGCCTTGGAGACGCCGGGCACGGCGTGGGTAATCAGCGCATCCAGTCGGCGTCCGATATCGCTTTTCCAGCCCGGCATGGCGGAGATATAGGCCTGCACGGGAGCGTCGCCGTAACCCTTGGCTATCTGAGGGTTGCCTCCCGAAAGAAGGGTTGGCTCCGCAGCGGTCGGTTTGGCGGCAGTCTTCTTTGTAACCTTCCCCGCCGTCGTCGACGTTCCGCCCGCCATAGCGTTTCCTCCTATCCGCCGGTGCGTCCCGCATCGCGCCGCTTCGTTACATAGGGCAGCACGAACATATAGAGACCGGTAACGAGAAGCAGGCCGAGCGGCAGCAGCGCCAAGAGCCCTACCCAGACGGCCGATTTCTCCTGCACCATGGCGATGATATTGACTATAACGGCCACGGTAAAGGCAATGGACAGCCAACGGTGGACCTGCCGAAACCAGTTGTTCCAGTTCAATGCGACCTCCTCCTCAAAATGAGCCCCGACGACGGGCTGAGTGCGCGGAGCACTCTCACTCTGTCCGCGCCAGCACCTGTTCCAGCTTGTCGAAGAATTGCGGCCAACCGGTCCTTGCGCCGCCATAAGCCTGCCGCTGATCCGCCCGGAAGCCCGCCTGCTCCATGCGCAGATGCGTTCCCGTGCCCGTCGGAGTGAGCGTCCAGGTGACGACGGTTTCGAGACCATAGGCACCCCAGCTGTAGGCAAGGGTCTTGTTCGGCTCGACCTCCAGAACGCGGCAGTCGACCGAGCCCCAATCGGCGTTAAAATGGAAGCGGTGGTCGACAGCCGGTTTGAAGTCGCTCTTCATCAGCCACTCCTGGATCAGGTGCGGCTGGGTAAGCGCCCGCCAGATCTTCTCGGCGGGAAAAGGCATCTCCCGTTCGATGACGACGGAACGTGTTTCGGTCGAGATATCGCTCATTGATCCATCCTCTTCAGCAAATCTTCGAGAGCGTCGAAACGGCTTTGCCAAAAGCTCGCCATCTCGCTTGTCCAGTCGACGAGCGGCGCAAGCGCACCGAGCTGCGCGCTATAATGCGTCTGGCGTCCTTCATGTCGGTCACGCACCAACCCGGCCCGCTTCAGGATCCCGAGATGCTTCGAGACAACAGGCTGCGAAACCCCGGCTCGCTCCGTCAGCGCCCCGACCGTCTTCTCCCCTTCCCGGCACAGCCGCTCGAAAAGGGCTCGCCGCGTGGGATCGGCAAGCGTTCTGAAGAGCATATCTTGAGCGTTCGACATCGAAATCCATAGCCATCCAACTATGGGTTAATCTATAGCCATCGAGCTATGGATAAGTCAAGCCGAGAATACGTTCTGACTGTCGTCGGAGCATTGCCGAACAGGAAATATGCGCTGATTGCGAGACACCATCTTAGGATTGAGTATAGCTCCTCGGCTATGCATCGATGCGCTCCCGCCTCCGTAGGCTCACGGCCTCTCAACACATAAAGATAGCCGGCTCATCTTCAGGGAATCTAAAATCGAATATTGGGGAATGGGGAAGTTATCTCCCTACCCGGGAACATTCTCAGCAAGATGCCTCACCATCTACTCATGCAACACCACAACACCGGAAGCCGTAAGCGGCTTCCGGCTGCTCTGCGCCTTTGCTTGAACTCAGGAGCCGGAGACGACTTTTAGATTGCCGCCATGGCTGCCGCCTGCGAAGACCGGTTTGCTGCCAAACTCGTTGTTGAAGGCCAGGCGCTGCTGTTCGCGGGTGATGCCGAGCTCGGGGAAGAGCAGCTCGGCAACGCGATAGGCCTCTTCGAGATGCGGATAGCCGGAGCCGATCACGGTGTCGATGCCGATCTCCTGATATTCGCGCAGACGCGCGGCCACCGTCTTTGGTGAACCCACAAGCGCCGTGCCTGCGCCGGCGCGCACCAGTCCGACGCCGGCCCAGAGGTTCGGCGAGACCTCGAGCTTGTCGCGGCGGCCGCCGTGAAGGGCAGCCATGCGCTTCTGACCGACCGAGTCGGATTCGTGAACGAAGCGCTCCTGCGCCTCGCGGATCGTTTCGTCGTCGAGGTGACGAATGAGCCGCTCGGCCGCGTCCCATGCCTCCTCGTCGGTCTCACGCACGATGAAGTGCAGGCGGATGCCGAAGGTCACTTCGCGACCGCGCTCGGCTGCGGCCTTGCGCACCTTGGTGATCTTCTCCGCCACCTGCGCCGGCGGTTCGCCCCAGGTCAGGTATTTGTCGACGCGGCCGACCGAGAAATCGATGCCGGCATCCGAGGAACCGCCGAAATAGAGCGGCGGGCGCGGGTTCTGCACCGAGGGAAAGCCGAGGCGCGCATTGGTCGCCTTGATATATTTGCCGTCGAAACTCGCCGTACCCTTATCCAGCAACTCCTCGAAGACGGTGAAGAACTCTTCGGCATGGGCATAACGCTCGTCGTGCTCGAGATGGATGCCGTCGCCAGCAAGCTCCGCCGGGCTGCCGCCGACGACGATGTTGAGCAAGAGGCGGCCGTTGGAAATCCGATCGAGCGTCGTCGCGAGACGCGCATAATAGGCAGGCGATGCCGTGCCAGGGCGGATCGCCACCAGAAACTGCAGCTTCTCGGTCTTGGCCGCGAGCGCGGCGGCTGTCACGAAGGATTCCTCGCAGGCAACCCCCGTCGGCAGCAGCACGCCGGAATAGCCGAGCCGGTCAACGGCCTGGGCGATCTGCGTGAGATAGCCGATCTCGGGCGCGCGGTTGAGTTCGGAGGACCCGAGATAGGTGCCGTCGCCCGATGTCGGGATGAACCAGAGGAAATTGATGGTTTCGGATGTTGCGGTCATGGAAAACAGTCCTTTGCTGCGAAATTCGATTATCAGCTCGCGCGGCTGACACAGAACGTCCGCCCGTGCACCGCCGCCGCCCGCATGCTTGGGAGGATCGCGGTGGCGGCGGTGGAAAAGCCGGGGCTCTGTCTGGGCGTCAGCATCTGAAATATCCTGTCGATCGATGGCGGTTGGCGAACGCCCTCCGAAGCCGGTTCGATCACAGGAATACTGACATAGACTACCGATTATATCGATAATATCGATTTGCGATTATGAGCTGCTTCGAGGAATAATTTACCCCGTTCGGCGCTGCGAGGGCCCTCCCTATGCCGCCTCGCGCAATCGGCCCTCTATCCCTCCTGGCGTTCGGCGGCCAGCCGTTCGCGAATGAAGGCGGGACCGCCTGCAAGACGTTTTGCAAACAGGCTCGAAGGATCAACCATGCGCCAATAGGGCGTGACGGTCGAAACCGGCTCCCCTTTCTCCAGCGCACCGAAAGACAGTTCGGCGATCGCACGCAAATGCCGCTGTACGGTCACGGGGCAACAGGCATCCGCGCCATATTGGGCAGCGAGACTACGGCGAAGAACGCCGGCGTCGGTGAAGACGCCCTCCGGCGCCGATCGGATCTGCTCTGAGACCATGTTCTGCGATGGAATGAGCATTGCCTGCATGCCGCTGCGGCCTTTGCGCCGCGGCTTGATCGTCGGAATCTCACTCATGTCACCTCCCGGAAACATTGTGGCTTCTTGCAATCTAAAGCATGTCTTGCAAAAATGTGCAGCGGTTTTGCGATCATGACATGCTCAAACCGGGGATCTAAAGCGTGGCAGGCGAATCTGAAGGGTCGCGACACGCCTGGGGCTCGGCCAGCAGCGGCAAACCTCATATGCTGCAATCGAAAGGAAGTCCGCCTTCCCGGGCTTTTCTGCTCCCACCGTTTCGGTTAATCCTCGGACTGCATTTGAGGAAAAGGATAGACATATGGCAAAAGTCGCGTTCATCGGTCTCGGCGTCATGGGCTTTCCCATGGCGGGCCATCTGAAGACTCAGGGCGGCCACGATGTTACCGTCTACAACCGCACGGCCGACAAGGCCGCCGCCTGGGCCGAGAAATTTTCGGGCAAATCGGCCACTACCCCGGCCGAGGCCGCCACCGGGGCCGATTTCGTCTTCGTCTGCGTCGGCAATGACGAAGATCTCCGATCGGTGACATCGGGTGAGAATGGCGCCCTGCACGGCATGAAGCCGGGTTCGGTCCTGATCGACAACACCACTGCTAGCGCCGAGGTCGCCCGCGAGCTTTATGCGGCAGCAAAGGAAAGAGGCGTCGATTTCATCGACGCTCCCGTCTCCGGCGGACAGGCCGGCGCCGAAAACGGCATCTTGACCGTCATGTGCGGCGGCGACGAGGCCGTTTTCGAACGCGCCCGGCCCGTAATCGAGGCCTATGCCCGCATGGTCGGCCTGATGGGGCCGGTCGGCTCCGGCCAACTCACCAAGATGGTCAACCAGATCTGCATCGCCGGCCTCGTCCAGGGACTTGCCGAGGCCCTGCATTTCGGCAAAAGCGCTGGCCTCGACATCGAGAGGGTCGTCGAGGTGATCTCCAAGGGTGCTGCCGGCTCCTGGCAGATGGAAAACCGCCACAAGACCATGAATGCCGGAAAATATGATTTCGGCTTCGCGGTCGACTGGATGCGCAAGGATCTCGGCATCGTGCTCACCGAAGCCCGCCGCAACGGCGCCAAGCTGCCGGTCACCGCACTTGTCGACCAGTTCTACGGCGACGTCCAGGCGATGGGCGGCAATCGCTGGGACACGTCCTCGCTGCTCGCGCGCCTCGAAAGATGATCGGCCCCTCCTCCAGCGCAGCCGAATTGATCGCGCATCTGCAAACGCTGCGCTCGGAGGAGAACGTCGCTGCCATGGCGCGTTTCGGTATCGTCACTTCAGGCGCTCTTGGCATCTCCAATCCCGATGTCAAGGCGGTGGCCAGGAGGGCGAAGAAAGATCAGCTCAGGGCTAGAGAACTCTGGCAAAGCGACATCCGCGAAGCCCGCCTGCTCGCCCTCTTTACAACAGAGCCGAAGCGGCTGACGATGGAAGAAGCCCGCCATTGGGCCAATGACTTCAACTCCTGGGAGGTCGTCGATTGCGCTGCCGATCTCTTCGTCGAGGCAGGGCTGGACGAGCTCATCCGGGAATTCGCAGCCGACGAGCGCGAATTCGTCCGCCGCACCGCCTTCGCCATGATAGCAGGCGCCGCTTTCCATCGGAAAAATGACCCGGACGCTGCCAACCTAGCCTGGCTGCCGCTGATCGAAGCTCATTCCTGCGATCCCCGCAATTTCGTGCGCAAGGCGGTCAACTGGGCGCTGCGCAACATTGGCAAACGCAACCGCGCCTGCCATGCGCCGGCGCTGGCACTCGCAAAGAGTTTGGGGGAAAGCCACGATAAAACCGCCCGATGGATCGGCAAGGATGCCGTCAGGGAACTCGCCAGTGAAAAACTTCTGGAGCGGCTGAAATAGAGAAAGCAATCTCCCCGGATTGCCGCATTCCCGATACGCCGTCCCGCGGGAAACCGCTCTGTCAGGCACGAAGGGCGAGGCTCCCCGCCCTAGAACGAATGATTTTAGGCCGAGTCGGCCTAAAATCTGAATCCCGTTCTAAATTAAGGAGTTAGAGCATGATGTCGCCCGAAAACCGCTTACACTTTTCGGCATCATGCTCTGTCGTCAATGATGCCTGGATTTTTCGACCAGGAAATCGATGAGAACCCGCACGGCCGGCGGCATGCCCTTGGCCGTCGTGAAGACGATATAGAATTGGCTTTCCTCCGACTGCCACTCCGGCAGCACCCTCACCAGCTTACCGGCCTGAAGATCGGCCTCACAGGCGCTTTCGAGCAGAAGTCCGAAACCGAGCCCGGCCCGAGCCGCATCGAGGATGGCGGTCATGCTGCGGCAGGTGAGGCGCGGCTGATGCCGAATCACCTGTTTGGCGCCGTTCGGACCGATCAATTCCCAAGTATGAAACGACACCCATGATGTCATCGCCAATGTCGGCAGATCGGCAAGATCATCCGCACAGCTCACGCCCCCGACACGCTCGACGAGAGACGGGCTGGCGACAAGGACGCGCCGCGCACGGTCGAGCTTGCGCATCGTCAGGCTGGTTTGCGTCTCCGGCTCATTGGTCGCCCTCACCTCGAGATCGATGCGTTCATTGATGAGGTCGGCTCGCCGGTCGGAGCCGATGATCTGCAGCTTGATCTTCGGATAGCGCTCCAGGAATTCGGGCAAGATGCCTCCGACGGAGATATCGACCAGGCCGAGCGGGCAACCCATCCGCACCACACCCTGCGGGTCGGATTGAGCCTCGGTGACGATCGACTTGGCGCGATCGGCCTCTTGAAGGATGGTCTGGCATCTCTCGTAGAAAGCCTGGCCTATTTCAGTCACCCGGAAGTGACGCGTCGAGCGTTCGATGAGCCTTGCGCCAAGCCCTTCCTCGAGCCGGCTGACCCGCCTGCTCAGTTTGGAACGCGGTATCTTGAGATCGCGACTCGCGGAAGCAAAACCGCCGCTGGAAACGACAGCGGCGAAATAATGTAGTCGTTGAGATCATCCATGAAAAACAAGCTATCCGAGAGCAGAAATGAATGCCAACCCCTTCAAGGGTTGTATCGCCATCTCCAAAAAAGCTGTGATCACATTGTCGGCATTGCATTTTCTTTTCACGACGTGTTGCCGCAAAACCCGCCGGTCGAACCAGTTCGCTTGAAAATAGAAAGCGCCATGTCGCTGGAGAGAGACACACACACGATACCGGCGTGCAACACGCAACGTGCCGGTTGGGCTCACGTGGAAAAGGGTATTCAGAAAGTTACTCTGAAGACGACACACCTAAAAACGCCGCAAGGACGGTCCGGCAGGGAAGACCGGACACGTCCCCGTAGCTGATCGGAGGTCACTCAGATCAGAAACTGATTGAGTGCTCCCGGTCCGAAAACCGGGAGCATCATTACGTGGATTAGAACGAACGCTGCAGACGGAAGTAGCCCGTCGTGGAGTCGTCGCCATCATCCGGATCGAGGTACTGAACCGAAGCCTTGGCGTAGAAGTTGTCGACGATCTGGTAATCAACCGTCAGACCGA